>DGQA01000030.1 GCA_002390705.1 Actinobacteria bacterium UBA4426
ATTCGTTCTAGAGGCTGTTTCGGTAATGGTACAAGTAATTTCTTTCAAATTAACTGGAAAAAGAATTTTTAGAATGGCGCCTCTGCATCATCACTTTGAAATGCTCGGTTGGCCGGAGATTCAAATTGTGGTGCGGTTTTGGATCATTCAGGGCCTGTGTATTGGGGCAGGGCTGACAATTTTTTACGCGGAATGGGTCCGTGCCTGATGCAAAAGTGTGACGAGCTCACATCGCGGGAAGCGAACTGGTCATCCCTGCGGGTGGGTGTCTTGGGCCTGGGCGTCGCGGGTTTTGCTGCCACTGACGCCTTGATGCAATTGGGAGCGGATGTCAGCATTGTTGATTCAGCGGCAACGGATCCGGTCAACGAGCGGGCTGAAATTCTTGGCTCGTTAGGTGCTCACACCTTTATCGGTTCCGCTGAATTACCAAGTGAGCACTTTGATTTGGTGGTGACATCCCCGGGATTGCCGCCGGGCCATGTTTTCCATCAGCAGGCGGCACTAGCGAATGTCCCGATTTGGGGCGAGCTTGAATTGGCGTGGCGAATTCGCTCAAAAAGCGGGGCCGCCCCTTGGTTATGCGTAACCGGCACCAATGGCAAGACGACTGCAACGTTGATGCTCGATTCAATTCTGCGCGCCTCTGGGCTTCGCAGTGAAGCCGCGGGAAATATTGGTCATTCTCTCGTTGGGGTTGTGATGCATGACGAACTGGACGTCATTGCGGTTGAAGTGGGTGCTCCGCAGTTGCCATTTATTCACACAATGAGCCCGTGGGCGTCTGTGTGTCTGAACCTTGCCCCCGATCACATTGATCATTTTGGTGATTTTGATCAATATAGGAGCGCTAAAGCTCGAATTTACGAGCGAACCCAATGCGCGGCTGTGTACAACGGCCACGAAGAGGCAACTATTTCCATGGTTGAAGCTGCCGATGTCTTAGAGGGTTGTCGCGCGATTGGCTTTACGCGTGGTATTCCGGCGTTGAGCGAGTTGGGCGTGGTTGACAAAGCACTCGTTGATCGGGCGTTCATTTCGAACCGGATGGACTACGCCCAAGAGTTGGCGTTGGTGTCAGATATTCATCCCGCTGCTGAACACAACATTGAGAACGCTCTCGCGGCTGCTGCTGTGGCCCGAGCTTTCGGAACATTTGATTCCCCCGATCTCAATCGCGTCTCGCCAACGGCTGTACAACAGGGGTTGCAAAATTTTGCTCCAGCACCGCACCGCAACGCAGTAGTGGCCAATGTTGATGGTGTTACATATGTCGATGATTCTAAGGCCACAAATGCGCACGCAGCCGACACGTCTTTGTCCTCGTATCCATCGGTCATCTGGATCGCGGGAGGGCTGGCAAAAGGGCAGGATTTCGGTGAGTTGGTGCAGGCCCATGCTCATCGGATCAAATTGGCAATTTTGATGGGTTCTGATGCCCAGATTATTGCTGAGACCCTCACCCGACACGCACCAAATGTCCCAGTAATCACACTGGCCACTAGGGACACTAGGGCAATGAGTGAGGCCGTCCAGATTGCGCGAGAGCGGGCCAAAAGAGGAGATACTGTGTTGTTGGCCCCCGGGTGTGCCTCATGGGACATGTTCACGGACTTTTCACATCGGGGAGATTTGTTCGCAAGCGCGGTCACTGGCGGATTGATCGACTAATGCCCCTTCACACCCGACCTGCACCGGGAAGACTCCAAAAAATCGCCGATGCCTACAAAAAATCGCGGTTCGCGTTACTCGCAGAACACCCGCTGAGCACTTACTACTTAATCATGGGATCCGCCCTGTTGCTGCTTTCACTCGGACTGGTCATGGTGCTGTCCGCATCATCGGTGGAGAGCGTTCGAGTATTCGGCTCCGCCTACGTATTCGCTCAACGGCAAGCGTTATTTGCAGTCGGCGGAGTAATTGCTCTAATTTTCGCAGTACGTTCGTCAATTCAGTTCTGGCGCAAAAGCGCTTGGGTCTTTCTCGCAATTGCGTTCGGACTGCTGGTTAGTGTCCTGATCTTTGGCGTCGAAGTTGCTGGGCAGCGAAACTGGATTGAAATTTTTGGACCATTTAGATTGCAGCCCAGTGAATTTGCCAAGCTGGCACTAGTCGTGTGGGGGGCTGAGGTTCTCACTCGCAAGGATCGGCATGTTCCGACATGGAGAAACATTTTAGTCCCAATTGTTCCCATCGCTGGGCTCATGATGATCCTGGTTTTGTTTGAGGGGGATTTTGGTAACACGTTGATGCTCGCCGCAATCTTGTGCGGCGTGTTGTTTGCAGCGAGGGTGCCCTTTCGATTATTTGCACTATTCGGGGGCATTGGTCTGATCGCAGTGTGGGTGCTGACCCTCGCTGCCCCCTACCGCATGGAACGGATCGCCAATTGGCTCAACCCGGATTCGGATCGACTCGGATTCGGTTGGCAGGTAACCCAAGGGCAGTACGCATTGGGGACTGGCGGCGTATGGGGAGTCGGACTTGGCGGCAGCCGCGAGAAGTGGGGCTCATTGCCAGAGGCGCACACCGATTTTATTTTCCCAGTAATTGGCGAAGAACTAGGCTTGGTGGGGACATTTGCAGTCTTGCTTCTCTTTGGAATTTTGGCATTCTCGATTTTCCGATTAAGTAAAAATGCACAGGAGCCATTTGTGCGCCTAGCTGCTGCGGGCGTGGGTTCTTGGATTGTGATCCAAGCGGTCATTAATATAGGAGCCGTACTGGGAATTTTGCCCGTTACCGGAGTGCCTCTTCCCCTAGTGTCCTACGGTGGATCATCTTTAATTCCTACTTTGATCGCCATTGGGATGTTACTGGCATGTGCTCGCAACGAACCGGCCGCGCGTCGCATTATTCGGCGTCGGCAGACCGCCGCCGCCATGCGCAGACGCTAACGTCAAAAATGACCAAGGAATCGCTAATGATGGAAAGTGCATGGTGAAATTCGTTCTGGCTGCGGGCGGTAGCGCGGGTCATGTGTATCCGGCAATAAACACTGCCCGAGCCATTCTTGATCTAGATCCACAGGCAAACGTCACGATTATGGGAACAGAACGCGGTCTGGATGCAGATTTGGTTCCACCGACTGGACTTGCGCTTGAGCTGCTACCTTCTGCGCCGTTTCCGCGTAAGCTCGATGGCCAAGCTTTCAGATTTCCCCCCAAATTTATCGCGTCAGTGCATCTGGCTCGCAGGTTCCTCAAAGCACACTCAATCGATGTTGTGATTGGGTTTGGCGGTTACGCCAGTGCCCCTGCCTACCTAGCGGCCAAAAGCCTCGGTCTGTGCATCATCGTTCATGAGGCGAATTCGACCGCCGGGATTGCAAATAAGTTGGGTGCCACACTTACCCCGCATGTGGCCGCGATGTTCGACGGAGTCATTTCTGGGGCACGGGTGATCGGGATGCCATTGAGCACTGACATAGTGGAGCTTGATCGGCATCAAGGTCAGGCCAAGGCCCGCGAATATTTTAATCTCCCGAAAACTGGGCCAGTACTTCTCGTTTTCGGTGGCTCCCAGGGTGCCCAATCTATTAATGCTGCGATCGAGGCAGCATTGCCACAACTACTTGCGGCGGGGGTGAGTGTCTTACACGCCGTTGGCACGGGAAATATTGGCGCAAGCGGCCCAGTGATCGATTCTGCCGGGGTCGTGTACCGAACCGTGCCGTTCATTAGTCGCATGGACCTGGCCTATTGCGCGGCTGATTTAGTTGTAGCTCGGGCTGGCGCTATGACCGTTGCCGAAATTGCGACGGTAGGCGTTCCCGCAGTTTTTGTTCCACTTCCCATCGGTAACGGTGAACAAAAAAGAAATGCCCAAGCTTTGACTAGCGCGGGAGCAGCTATTGAAATTGAAAACTCAGCGTTTACCCCGGACACGGTTGTGAGCAAAGTTTTGCCTTTGGTTCTCGATAATCAAATGCTTACCAAAATGGCGGAGACAAGGCGCGAGATGAGCCCAACTAATGCTGCCAAGGAATTGGCCGTTTGGGGGTTATCGTGTCCATAAGAACATCGTCACAATTGATGAGGAGTGGGCTCGCGTGAGTTTGCAGGACTTGGGTCAGGTCCATGTTGTAGGGATCGGTGGCGCCGGCATGTCGGGAATTGCCCGAATCCTGGCTGCCCGCGGGGTGCGGGTCAGTGGATGTGATGCTAAGGACTCGCGTCGTCTTGCCGCGTTAGCCGCGGTGGGTGTTGAGACCATGATTGGCCACTCGTGCAGGCACGTAGATGCAATTGACACCGTGGTGATGTCAACCGCCATTCCTGCAAATAATCCAGAAAGAATCGAGGCCGTGGAGCGCGGTAAGCGGGTTTTGAACCGCGCAGAGGCACTGTCAGCAATCATGGCCGGATTCACCGGGATAGCCGTCACGGGAACACACGGGAAAACAACGACCACTTCGATGATGACCGTCGCTCTGCAACATTCGGGATCGGATCCGTCGTTCGCAATCGGTAGTGAGCTAAACGAGACTGGGTCCAATGCCCATTTAGGCACGGGAGAATTGTTTGTAGTTGAAGCTGATGAAAGTGATGGCACCTTCCTGTATCTGGACCCAACAGTTGCAATTGTGACCAATGTCGAGGCAGATCACCTTGACCATTGGGGGACATTTGATGCAATCGAACAAGGATTCCTTGACTTTGCACTGGGCATTCGAGATAGAGGCGGGTTTGTGGTGGCGTGCTTAGACGATCCGGGTGCGGCTCGTCTCATCAAGGGAGCGCTAGCCGCCGGCGTTGATATCCGCACCTACGGGGAGGACCCCGAGGCAGATTTTCACATGGTGGATGCCAGGCCGTCAGCATCGGGCTGGAGCTTTGACACCGCACATCAGGGAGTGCGCTTGGGGCGGGCTGAGCTTCAGGTTTTTGGCCATCACAATGCACTTAACGCACAAGCTGTTCTTGTTGCGATGATCGGCATGTCGTACACGGTGCAACAGGCAATAAGGGGAGTGAATCACTTTAGCGGGACGCGTCGCAGATTTGATTTTAAGGGAAAAGCCGGTGGCGTCCGGGTGTACGACGATTACGCTCATCACCCCACTGAAATCACTGCAACACTGCGAACAGCGCGTGAGATTGTCGGCCCTGGGCGCGTGATCGTTGCGTTTCAGGCGCATCATTACTATCGCACGGCATTATTTTCCCAAGAGTTCGGAGTCGCACTTGCCTTGGCCGACAAAGTCATCGTGTTGGAAGTTTTTGCACCAGGGGAGACTCCGATCCCCGGAGCCAGCGGGCAAACTATGGCAACGAATGTCCCCCTCCCTCCCGAGTGTGTAATTTTCGAACCTTCATGGTCAGCGGTGGCCCAAGATTTGGTGGAGGATGCGCAGAGCGGCGACATCATCATGACATTGGGTGCTGGAGATATTGGTCTGATTGCTGCTGAAGTTGTTCAAAGATTGCAAGAACGTGAACCTGGTCATGACAATGCATGATGTCATGAGCGCCGTAAAAAGCGATGCGAAGACAAGCACCAAAGGGCATTCAGAATCCAAGGACTTCACCGCGTATCAATTGAAAAAACGTAAGGCTCGAATCTGGTGGCTGATCATCCCTGTACTAGTTCTCAGTGCTGGAATCATGATTTGGTTGCTGTGGTTTTCACAAGTATTTGCGGTGAAAGAATTTCGAGTGGTGGGCTCCCGTGAGGAAATTCTTTCAGCTGAACAAATTGCTCAGGTGCAAGCGGCCGCCAAGATTAAAATAGATGACCGGATTGCCACACTTGATACCGATGCAGCGGCCCAAGCCATTGTTGAAATTCCGTGGGTGTCAGCTGTTGAGGTGCGACGCGGTTGGCCCAATGAGGTAGTAGTAGCCCTAGATTTACGGATTCCCTTAGCGCGGGTAGAAGGTGTGGATGCGAGCCAAGGAGTTGACGCTCAAGGGATTGTTTTTGACTATTCCAACCTTGACGGATTACCCCTGATTCAAGCATCGGGAGCCCCGCTTGTTGCGGCGGTCAAAGTCGTTGCCGCTATGCCGAAAAATTTGGCCAAAAAAGTCGTACGGATCAGTGCTAACTCGATTGATAGCATTGAAATTGACCTGAAGTCGGGATCCACCGTGAAGTGGGGCAGCGCGGATGAGCCAGAGTTCAAGGCGACCGTTCTGAACGCATTGTTATCGCGCCGGGCCCAGATTTACGATGTCAGCGCCCCTGAATTGCCGACCACGACCGATGAAAAGGGGCGGAAAAAGTCGTAATGCAGGGTCAATCGAGGCCTCTGACGGAACGTTTTTCGAAAAACTTTGGAAAATCGGCACTTCCGACTTGCGCTTTACCATCCGGACCGTCTAAGGTCCGCGCGGCCATAAGCGGACCATTTGCTTAGCCTCTGGTAGAGGTTGAGGGTTTGTGGCGCAGGAGTTCGATGGACCCCCTTCCATCGACATGAACGGAAAAGGAGAGCGGCCGTGGCGGCTCCACAGAACTATTTAGCTGTAATCAAGGTTGTTGGTATTGGTGGCGGTGGCGTGAACGCTGTGAACCGAATGATTGAGGTGGGTCTCAAAGGAGTTGAGTTCATCGCGATCAACACCGACGCACAGGCACTTCTGATGAGTGATGCGGACGTCAAACTCGACATCGGCCGTGAACTCACCCGAGGGCTTGGTGCCGGAGCAAACCCCGAAGTGGGCAAGAAGGCAGCCGAAGACCATCTAGAAGAAATCGAAGAAGTGCTCCGGGGTGCGGACATGGTCTTTGTCACAGCAGGTGAAGGTGGTGGGACCGGTACTGGAGGCGCCCCAGTGGTAGCCAAGGTGGCTCGCTCCCTCGGAGCTTTGACAATCGGTGTGGTCACTAGGCCCTTTGGGTTTGAAGGCCGCCGCCGCATGTCGCAGGCAGACCAGGGTGTTGAAGAATTGCGCGCCGAAGTCGACACTCTCATTGTCATTCCCAATGATCGATTGCTCTCACTCGCTGACCGCGAAATCTCAGTAATCGATGCCTTCCGACAGGCCGACCACGTCCTCCTACAAGGAGTCAGTGGAATCACCGACCTGATCACAACTCCAGGTTTAATTAACCTGGACTTTGCTGACGTGAAGAGTGTCATGCATGCGGCCGGGTCTGCCCTGATGGGCATTGGGTCCTCTCGCGGAGAAGACCGCGCGGTCCAAGCTGCAGAAAAGGCAATTTCCAGCCCGCTATTGGAAGCTGGGATTGACGGCGCACACGGCGTCCTGCTCTCTGTCTCCGGTGGAAGCGACCTCGGGCTATTTGAAATCAACGAAGCGGCCCGACTCGTTGCCGACGCGGCGCATCCGGATGCCAATATTATTTTCGGTGCAGTAATTGATGACACGTTGGGAGACGAGGTCCGAGTGACCGTGATTGCGGCTGGCTTTGATGGTGGAGAACCACCGGCTAAGAAAGCCTCGGCAAAAAATACCGCGATTTCTGAAGCTCCGATTTTTGGACAGAGCGTGCAAGAACCCAAAGCAATGTCATTCGATTACACCAGCGATGATCTAGATATCCCTGATTTCTTGAAGTAAATGATTCTTCCCCTTGCCAGTGGCGTTTTTGCGCCGGTGGCACCTAGTGACCGTCCAGTGTGCTGGGCGGTCACTGGTCGTTTGGGAGGCTCTAGCGTGGGCGAATTCAGCTACGGGAATATCGCCCCGCATGTGGGGGATGATCCATTGGCGACTTCCCGCAATCTCGATTCACTCGCCGCTCTCGTTGGCGTGAAAGAAACGGACTTAGCGCTCATGCAAGCGGCGCATGGAAGTTCGATCGCACGCGTGCACGGCGCTGGGACATTCTCCGGCGTTGATTCCCTGATTACCGACCGCGCGGAGGTGGGCTTGGTGGCAATGGGTGCTGACTGTGCGCCATTAATATTCTGTGCATTCCGCGCGGGGAATACCCCACTGATCAGCGCGGTCCATTGTGGATGGAAAGGGCTCGTGGCTGGAGTGGTGGCGGCCACGATCGTGGAACTTCGGGAACGAGGCGCAACCTACATTCGGTCCGTCGTGGGACCCGCTATCTGTGGTGTCTGTTACTCCAGTTCAACTGATCGACGCGAGATGATTCGGTCCTCAACCCAACGCGAGGTGGCTCAGGCTGCTTTGCGCGAACCTGGTGGGATAGATGTGCGAGAAGGAGTCATCACACAATTGAGAAATGCGGGAATTGAGACACAAGTAGTTGGTGGATGTACGTATGGGAACCCGGAAACTCTATTTTCCTACCGGCGCGAAACCAGAACAGGGCGGCAAGGAATAGTTGTGGCCATGCGTGAATCTCAGGTGCCGTCATGAGCGAGAACGCCAGCTTTCGAGCGAAAGAATTGGACCAAAATCTACAAGCCGCGCATGATCGCATTGACGAGGTAAGAGAAGGAAGACGAGTCGATCTACTTGTGATTTCAAAAACCTATCCGTCATCTGACATTCACATCTTAAACGGTCTGGGGCAGCGTGCTTTTGGTGAAAACCGAGATCAAGAGGGCAAAAGAAAATTTGGCGAGTGTGAAAATCCTGATTCAATAAGTTGGCACATGGTCGGACAATTACAAAGTAAGAAGCTCAATTCAATTGCTCGGTGGGCTGACACGGTGGAGACACTCGACCGGCATGAATTGATTATCCCCTTGGACCGGGCTGCAGCCCAGGCGAACAAGAATCTGAGAGTCTTAATTCAGGTGAACCTCGATCCCGTGGAATTTCGGGAAGGGATGAACCGTGGTGGGGTCAACCCTGAGGTGGTCCCTAATTTTGTTGCCGAGCTGGAGAAAGCACCACATTTAACCCTCGGCGGGGTCATGGGAGTGGGTCCGCACCCAGAAATGGGTGCTGACGTAGATGCGGCTTTTGGGCAATTGATGGTTGCGGCTGCACTTGTTCAAAAATTGAACCCGGAAGCAACCATGATCTCCGCTGGAATGTCGGGGGACCTGGAACAGGCGATCCGGGCAGGTGCGACACAAGTGCGACTCGGTAGCGCGATCCTCGGGGAGAGGCCTGATGTGCAGTAACGTAGGAGATGCTCCAATGGGGGTGTGTTTCAGCAAGCCCGTAGTGGTCCCTAGTAGATGGAACGAGAGGGTCGGAAATGGCTAGTTCTGTGCGTCGAATGGCTGTCTATCTGGGTTTGGTCGAAGACGACTCCTACTCGGAAGATTACGCCGACGAGGGCTATGACGATCCCCGGAGCTCGCACAATTCCAGCGAAAGATACGAATCCCGGGTTCACACTTCCAATCGGGCAGGTTCCTCCCGCGGCTTTGCCGATGGCTACGGATCCGATAGCGCGGAGAGTTCACAAGGATCTCGAGTACGAGAACCCCGCGGTGTTCGTACAATCCGCCGTGAACAAGAGTTGCCGAGCCGCAATGTTGCACCGAGTAGCCCCACGCCACCCCGCAATCTTGATTTTGCTCGGATTGAGTCCATCCACCCGCGGTCATACAATGACGCACGGCGCATTGGTGAAGAATACCGAGAAGGAATTCCGGTGATCATGAATCTGAGTGACCTTGATGACAGTGATGCGAAACGAATCATTGACTTCGCAGCTGGATTAGTTTTTGGTTGCCGGGGTAGTATCGAAAGAGTCACCAACAAAGTTTTCCTGCTGTCACCGGTGAACGTAGATGTGGGAGATCAAGCGCGGGCGCAAGTGGCCCAAGACGGTTTCTTCAATCAAAGTTAGAGAAGTTAGGTTTATCAAATGAATACAGTCGGTGCATGGATCGCCAATATCCTTTTCTTGTATCTGCTTGTGCTGATTGGGCGTTTAGTATTTGATTTTGTTCAGATATTTGCTCGTGACTGGCGTCCATCCGGACCCATTCTGATCATCGTCGAAGGGATTTACACGCTTACTGAGCCACCATTGAAACTTATTAGGCGGGTGGTTCCGCCGCTGAGATTGGGTCAGGTATCCCTAGACCTAGGGTTTTTGATCCTTCTGATCGGTCTTCAAATCCTGATTGGAATCTTTCGCGGATTGTAGGTTCGGCCCTTACACCTTTTCAATTCCAAAATTAGCCTCAATTTCACTTTCTGAACCCAGTACGGGAAATCCAGATACAGGTCCGATCACCTGGGAGAGAGTAAGGGCGAGAATCTCATGCGAAATTTCGACCCCGTGCGTGCCTATTGTTTCGGCGATATCCGCGTTGTCGGAACTCCAGGTAACGTTAATTCGATCACTGATCTGCAATCCTGCATTCTTTCGTCCCTCTTGAAGGGCGCGCACAATATCGCGTGCCAACCCAGCGAGAGCTAGGTCGTGAGTGATTTCCAAGTCAAGTGCGAAACTTTCGCCGGCATCTGCTGCCACGGCCCATCCCTGAATCGGGGTCTCTGTAATCACCAAGTCAGCTAATTCAATTGCGACAGATTCGTCAACCCCGTCGATTTCATAGACGACGGTGCCAGATGTCCGCAACATATTCACCAGCTCGGTAGCGTCCTGCATAGAAATGTGTGCAGCAACGAGTGGTGTTTGCTTCCCGAACCGAGCTCCCAGCGAACGAAAGTTGGGCTTTATGGAAATGCTGACTAGGGCGCTATCTGAGACATCAAGAGTGAGTAGTTCACCCACATTGAGCTCTTCTGCCACCTCGGCCACCAAGTCAGCGGGAAGCTCGCTCCACCCCCGCGCGCTGATGAGGGCGCGCCCTAATGGTTGGCGCGTCTTGACCGAACTTGTGGCTCGAGCCGAGCGACCGAGTTCGGTGACCCGGCGGGCGAGGGCCATCTGTTCCTGTAATTGCGCATCAACGAGTGATTCTTCAGGCCAGCTCGCAAGGTGCACCGAAGGCGGTAGCTGGGGTTGTGTTTCCCGGAATAGGTCTTGCCACACACGCTCGGTGATAAATGGTGTGTACGGGGCCATGCACAAAGTCACAATGTGAATGGCTTCATGCAGTGTTGCGAGCGCGGCTGGGTCGCCATCCCAGAATCGGCGGCGTGTTCGGCGTACGTACCAATTGGAAAGGTCATCGATAAATTCAGTAATCAAGCGCCCACCCAGTTGGGTGTCAAAATCCTCTAAAGCCGCGTCTACTTGCGAACTCAGCGTATGGGCCTGGGTCAAAAGCCAACGATCCATGATCGGGCGCTGTTCAAGTGGGGGAGCGCCATCTGCAGGTGACCAGGGGGCGCTGCGCGCATACAGGGAAAGAAAGGAAACGGTGTTCCAGTAGGTGAGTAGGTTTTTGCGCACAATATCCGCGATTGCCGTGTGCCCGACCCGACGTGACTGCCAGGGTGATCCACTTGCCAACATAAACCATCGCACTGCATCCGCGCCGTGCTGATCCATCAGGGGAATCGGTTCAAGAACGTTCCCGAGGTGCTTACTCATTTTACGACCATCTTCATCAAGAATGTGACCAAGGCACACAACACTTTTAAAGGAAGACTTGTCAAAGACCAAAGTTCCAATGGCCATCAGGGTGTAGAACCAGCCACGAGTCTGATCAATTGCTTCGCATACGAAATCGGCCGGGTATTGGGCTGAAAAGTCGTTTTTATTGTGCCTCGGGTACCACTGTGATGCAAATGGCATTGCCCCAGAGTCGTACCAGCAATCAATCACTTCCGGAACGCGGGTGGCAGCTGATTCACATTGCGGACAGGGGATCGTGATGTCGTCAATGAAGGGCCGATGCGGGTCAAGGTCGTCGATCTTCTGGCCGGCAAGATCGCCGAGTTCGGCAAGGGATTCAACAACGGTTAAGTGCTCGTTCCCACAGCGCCAGATAGGGAGCGGGGTTCCCCAATAGCGATTGCGCGACAAAGCCCAATCCACGTTGTTGGTAAGCCAGTCGCCGTAGCGACCCCACTTGATCGTGTCCGGATACCAATGTGTCTTCTCGTTTTCGGTCATGAGTCGGTCTTTAATAGCCGTTGTCCTGATGTACCAAGAAGGTTGTGCATAATAAATAAGTGGCGTGTGGCACCTCCAGCAATGCGGATAGGAGTGCTCATATGGTTCTTCACGAAAGAGCAATCCGCGGGAGCGCAAGTCATGAGTGAGAGTCGAATCGGCTTTTTTGAAAAACTGTCCACCGACCAGCGGTGTATCGGGCATGAATGTTCCGTCAGTAGCGATTGGATTCACAACCGGAAGGCCATACTCACGGCAACTGATCAGGTCGTCGGCTCCGAAAGCTGGGGCCTGGTGTACGAGCCCGGTTCCGTCGTCGGTGGTGACGTAGTCAGCCAGAATCACAAAATGGGATTGGGGAATGTCGATCAGATCAAATGGTCGCTGATAGCACACTCGCTCAAGTTCAACCCCAGAGAAAGTTTCCATAATTTGGTATCTCGTAGTGCCGTCTTCGCCGTCTTTGCCTTCGGCACCAACGGGCGCCCCAAACAGACCTTTGACTAAATCCTGGGCCACCACGTAATGCTGTCCCTCATGTGACACGACGCAGTAGGTTGCCGTGGGTTTGACAGCGATGGCAGTGTTCGAGACCAGGGTCCACGGGGTTGTGGTCCATACAAGTAGCGAAAGATGTGAGTACTTGCTGGCAAGGGTTCCGGCAGTAACGGGAAAGCGGACATATACCGAAGGATCCACAACATCTTCGTAACCTTGGGCGAGTTCATGGTCGCTCAGGCCGGTGCCACAACGAGGGCAATACGGCGAGACCCGATGGTCCTGGACCAGCAGACCGGCGTTGAAGATCTGCTTGAGGGACCACCACACACTTTGAATGTAATTGGCGTCCATGGTCCAGTAAGCGCTGTCCATATCAACCCAATAACCCATCCGGGTGGTGAGGTCGGTAAATGCATCCACGTGGCGCATAACCGATTCCCGGCATTTGGCGTTAAATTCGGCGACGCCATATTTTTCAATATCTTTCTTTCCAGAAAACCCGAGTTCTTTCTCAACCGCTAGTTCAACAGGTAGCCCATGGCAGTCCCAACCGGCCTGGCGGACCACGTGGTAGCCCTTCATAGTTCGGTAACGAGGAAAGATGTCCTTAAAGGCGCGGGCCTCAATATGGTGGGTGCCCGGAGCCCCGTTTGCTGTGGGTGGTCCCTCATAGAAAGTCCACGCAGGCCGACCCTGGCTTTGAGCCATGGACGCGGCAAATGTGCCTTCGGTTTCCCATAAGGCGAGTACCTGGTGCTCAAGATCGCCCAAGTCCACCGTGGGCGGTACCACTTTGTACATTCGGTGCGCTCTTCTCTGAGAAAGACGAAGTAGGCGATATTTTCGTCTGCTTACGTGCCTAAGGCCGGGGCCGTGCGTCACTTTAGCGCGCGGGCAATACCATACGCACGTGCGCTGCCAGGGGCAGTTTCACATGTTCACAT
>DGQA01000026.1 GCA_002390705.1 Actinobacteria bacterium UBA4426
CGGTACTACGCATCACCCGGTTCGAGCCGAGAACGCTGACGGCGACCCATACGCCATTGCCGTAGTCGACGGAGACCCACGCATTTGCTTCCGCGGCGGCGACTGCGGACCACGAGGTGCCATCTGCCGCTGCCGGAGCGGCATTACCACCCACAAGGAAAAGAACAGCGCACAAACAAAAAAAAGGAATACGAAAAGCCATCAGAAAAAAAGATTATCAGACACAAAGTGGACTTATGCCTAAGCGCTATTATTTGCCGTGTTAAGTTGGCAACGCATGACGAATTGGAAATATATGGATTTAATAGTGGGTTGTTTCTCAAAACAGTAGGCGCACCTGATCGCCACGCGCGATGCGCCTATACGAGGAGTAGCGCACACTCCGTCTCAAACAGGCCCGCCCAATTGTGAGAAGACGCAAAAGAGTCTCACCTTTTGCATGTTTCTACGTTGGCAAATCAACTAATAGGTTTTGGATACATGTCGAGTATTTGCCCGCGGAAACACCCCTGCAAAACAGTATGAGGTGTGTCCACAAACCAAATCTGTGGATAAGTACCCCCTTTTTATAGAGGGGAGTGTCCGAGGGGGGACTTGAACCCCCATGCCCTTTTGGGGCACTAGCACCTCAAGCTAGCGCGTCTACCTATTCCGCCACCCGGACTGGGTGCCGCTTGCGCGGCGGATAACAACTATACCTAGGCCCCCGAGCCAAGCTGACTCCGGAGTGAAACGTGAGGAACTAATCTTCACGCATAGAGCACTTGGGTTAAGGCTGATGCCAGGCGGTGATCCAGATGGCATGATCATGGCATGACGCAGGAGTACACACTAAGTGAACAGGCACGGTTAGCGCTTGAGACTGACGTGGTAACCCTTACCCAAGAATTAATTCGCATCGACTCCAGTAACTGGGGTGACTCGCCCGAGACGGTGGGTGAGGCAGAAGTAGCCGACTATTGCGCGCAAAGATTGCGCGAGGTGGGGTATGACCCCGAGGTGTATGTGACAACCGCTGATACCCGCAGAGGTGTTCACTTGCGGATTCCCGGAACTGATCCGAGCGCCGACGCTCTGGTAGTCCACGGGCATCTTGATGTTGTTCCCGCAATAGCCTCAGATTGGACCCACCCGCCCTTTGGAGCAGAAATCCATGACGGCTTCATTTGGGGGCGTGGTGCGGTAGATATGAAAAACATGGACGCCATGATTTTGGCCGTAATGCGTCATTGGGCACGGATGGGAATCCGACCCAGGCGAGATGTGATCATCGCATTTTTCCCCGATGAGGAAGCCGGCATGCAGCATGGGTCCGCGTGGGTCGTGGACCATCGTCCCGGACTTTTTGAAGGAGCCACCGAGGCCATTGGCGAGGTAGGAGGATTCTCAATCTCCGTACGCGATGATCTGCGCTTATATCCAATTCAGACCGCAGAAAAGGGAATCCGTTGGCTGCGACTTCGTGCGGCAGCCCGCGCTGGACACGGATCCATGATTCACACTGACAATGCAGTTACCGAACTGGCTCGAGCAGTGACGAGAATCGGTGACCACCAATGGCCGGTTCGTCGAACTCGTACCGTCGATGCATTTCTCGCCGAACTCAGTGACGCCTATGGTGTCGAGATTGACGGAACCAACACGGAAGAATTAGTGTCAAAAATTGGCACATTGGGATTACTCGTGGGTGCCACGCTGCAAAACACGGCAAATCCCTCGATGTTTAATGCCGGCTACAAGGTGAACGTGATCCCCTCGGAGGCCACGGCTCACATTGACGGACGGGTACTGCCCGGCTTTGAAGCCGAATTCGACCAGACGATCCGTGAACTTGTCGGTGAGCGAATCAACGTTGAAGCTGTGAGCAGTGATATTGCAATTGAGTCAACATTTGAGACGGCAACATTTGACCTGATGGCAAGCGTGTTACACCAAGAAGACTCCGGTGCGCGCGCTGTCCCGTACATGATCTCCGGGGGAACGGACGCGAAAGCACTCAGCAGACTGGAGATCGACTGCTACGGATTTTCACCGTTACGCATGCCACCAGACCTGGACTACTGGCGTCTATTCCACGGAGTGGACGAACGGGTGCCAATTGAAGGATTGCACTTCGGTGTGCGAGCCCTTGATCGCTTCTTGCGAGCGGTCTAACTACATGGCCTTTTCAACCCGATACACCTTTCGACGCAACCGGACCTTTTTCCGACCATCACGATAAATCTTGGTGCGGTCAAGTTCCCAACGACCACGATCAGCTCTCAGGGTCAGAAACTGTCTCGTTTCCTCACGATCGCTATCGCGCGAAAAGAAAATTTCCCGAAACTCCCACGTCGGCTCGACACGCGTCATTGATGTTTCACCCGGACATCACCTGCGCTGCGCCCAGCCAGATTCGGGGTATCCCATATGCGGGTCAGAGATATCGTTGAGTGCGGCCGTGATCTCGTCCGGCAACACGAGCTCTTCAGAACCAAGCGCCAAAAGTAATTGGGCATTGGTCCGGGCGCCTAGAATGGGGGCAATTACGCCCGGGCGGTCTCGCAGCCAAGCGAGTGCAACTTCCGCGGGACTAGCATCCAGTCCTTGCGCGGCCGTAGCAAGTGCATCGACAATTCTTTTTGCTCGCTCATCCGAATACAGATTGACAAAGGCACTCGTGTCTGCGCTGGCACCACGGGAGTCAATCGGGATTGAGTGCCGGTACTTACCCGTGAGCACGCCTCTACCGAGTGGCGACCACGGGAGAATGCCAATGCCAAGGGATTTGGCAGAAGGGACAATCTCACGTTCAACACCACGCTCCAGCAGTGAGTACTCCATCTGCGTAGTGATCAAGGGCGTAGACCCCGGCTTAAGCTGTTGCATCGTGCAGGCGCGCGCGCTTTGCCATCCGGAGTAATTAGATATCCCAGCGTAGCGCACCTTGCCTGAGGAAATCGCCGAATCAATCGCCGAAAGGGTCTCTTCTATAGGCGTGTAAGAATCCCAAGCGTGCATTTGCCATAAATCAATGTGATCGACATCGAGCCGTTTCAGACTGCGATCAAGGGCGTCGAGTAGATGCCCACGGCTCGCACTGAATCTGCGCTCGGTATTGGGCAACGAGACCGCCTTTGTGGCCACCACAACGGAATCTCGACAATCAAATTCTTGAATAAGGGTGCCCAGCAATTCCTCGCTGACACCCTCGGAGTACACATCGGCGGTGTCGATTAATGTGCCACCGGCGTCAAGAAACGCAGCAAGTTGATCACGGGCCTCATATTCATCTGTTGTCCGGCCCCAGGTCATGGTTCCAAGCGCTAATCGCCCCACCCGAATACCGGAATTGCCCAGAGGTCTTTGCTGCATGTGTCAACCGTAGCCCTATGCGGAATGAAAGTTGGGATTGTAGGCCGTAGGCTGACACCATGGAACTATCAGTAAACCTTGGCTATTGGGGTGCAGGAAACGATGCGGACAATCTGGAAGTGGCCAGGGAAGCCGATCGGCTCGGCTATTCCTGCGTGTGGGCCGCTGAAGCCTACGGTTCAGATGCCGCCACCGTCCTCACGTGGATTGCTGCCCAAACACAACACATTGATGTGGGTAGCGCAATCTTCCAGATCCCCGGTCGGACCCCGGCGAACACAGCAATGACAGCGGCTACTTTGGACACCCTCTCTGCAGGGCGGTTCAGACTCGGTCTAGGAGTTTCTGGCCCGCAGGTTTCTGAAGGATGGCACGGAGTGCGATTCACTAAGCCGTTGCAACGAACTCGTGAATACGTAGACGTAGTACGAATGGCTCTGTCTCGAACGCGTGTGCAATATGACGGCGAATTTTTTACATTGCCTTTGCCCGATGGGCCGGGGAAGGCGCTCACGTTGACGGTCCATCCGGTACGAGAAAATATTCCCATCTACTTAGCATCCATTGGGCCCAAGAATCTGGAACTCACCGGCGAAATAGCAGACGGGTGGCTCGCCATTTTCTTTTCGCCAGAGCAGGCGGCTGAGCTGATGAAGCCGTTGATTGCTGGCCGTGAGAAGGTCGGCAAAACTATGGAGGGGTTCGATGTCGTGCCCGCGGTACCTGTTGTCCCCGGTAATGATGTTGAGGAATGTGCGAATTTGGTGCGCCCGTATTCAGCGCTGTACATCGGCGGAATGGGGTCGCGTGATAAAAACTTCTACAATCAGCTTGCAACCCGCATGGGATATGAGGATGCAGCCATTGAGATTCAGGAAAGATTCATGGCTAAGGATTATGCGGGCGCTGCTGCAGCCGTTCCAATGGAATTCATCGATGCCACTTCATTGATTGGCCCGCCGGAAAGGATCGCAAAGCGCCTGCCTGCCTATGCTGAAGCAGGCGTCACCAATTTGAGTGTGGCTTCATTTGCCGGGTCCCTAAAGGAGCGAGTAGGAACACTTCATGTCATGAAAGAGGCGTATAAAAGTTCCGGCCTAGGGGATCTGGACGCGAACCTGTCCGGATAGTTGACATGTCCTGGTATGAAGCGATCATCCTTGGAATACTGCAGGGAATAACCGAATTCCTGCCAATTTCCTCATCGGCGCATCTCTTTATTGTTAGTCAATTTTTCGGTTGGACCGATCCTGGTGCGGCGTTCACGGCGGTAAGCCAAATCGGTACCGAACTCGCTGTGATCGTGTATTTCTGGCGTGACATCACGCGAATAGTGTCCACGTGGTCGCGGTCACTGCGAAATCCTGTACTGCGCAAAGAGCTTGATGCCCGGATGGGTTGGTATGTCATCGTGGGAACAATCCCGGTCGCCGCTCTTGGCTTCCTGCTCGCCGACCAAATCGAAACGACGGCCCGCAACCTTTATCTCGTCGCCTCCACCCTAATATTTTTTGGAGTCCTGCTCGGAATCGCGGACCGTTATGGACGCAAGATTAAGTCAATCGAAAAGTTGAAACTCCCCGATGCGGTAGCTTTTGGGCTAGGCCAAGCATTGGCATTGATTCCGGGAGTGTCTCGGTCCGGAGCCACGATCACCACCGGGCTGGCACTTGGTTTTAACCGGGTTGCGGCGACAAGATACGCATTCCTGCTTGCGATTCCCGCAGTTTTAGGCTCAGGATTTTATGAAGCGACGAAGATTTCTGACCAGCAAAACGTGGCATGGGGCCAAACGATTCTGGCCACAGTCATTGCATTTTTTGTTGGGTTAGTCGTAATTTCTTGGTTGCTCCGTTGGCTTACCACTCGGACCTACACGCCGTTCGTAATTTACCGGGTGGGGCTCGGAATCGTGGTGCTGCTGCTATTGGCAACTGGGGTTCTGTCTCCTTAGGTGCACAGGCGATGACCCAGGGGCACGGTCCAGTCAGGTTCTGCCCCACGCGAACACCCACACAATGGGGGGCGCGCCGTGGTCTGCCACCACTACGTTATGGACATGGCTACCGTGCTGCTGGTCCGACATGGACGCACAGAGGCAAACGAAAAAGGTATCTTGGCGGGCACGGCTCCGGGAATCAAGTTGGACAGCCGTGGGGTGGAACAGGCTGTGGCACTTGCCGAGCAGTTATCCGGGCTAGAGGTCTCCGCCCTGATTTCCTCGCCCCTCGAGCGGACCATGCAGACGGCGCAGAGCCTCGCTACGACCTTGGTGGGCACCTCAGGTGGCCCACTGGAAGTATCCACTGAGTCGGCGCTTGCAGAATGTGAATATGGCGACTGGACGGGTCGCAGTTTAAGCGAGCTCGCCCAGGAAGACTTGTGGCGGTCCGTACAAGACCACCCGGCATCTGTTGTTTTTCCGGGGGCAAATGGTGAGGCGATGTCGAGCATGCAGTACCGAGCTGTGAAAGCTATTCGCCGGTGGAACGATATTTTGGGTCCCGATGCGGTCTACATTGCTGTCTCCCACGGCGACGTGATCAAGGCAATTCTCGCAGATGCCTTGGGTATGCATCTTGACCTATTTCAACGAATCGGCGCTGACCCGTGCTCGGTCAGCGTGGTGAGTTACACCGCTACCAGGCCGTTTGTTTTGAGCTCAAATGGAGATGGAACACAGGCGCGTAGACATGTAACGGTTGCACATAAGAACAAGGATGAAGCGCCTGTGGGAGGTGGAGCGGGTGGCTAGGAGAATCATTGAATACCGCCTTCCCGAACGGTTCATTGTTGGAACGGTGGGAATGCCGGGGGAGCGAACTTTTTATTTACAGGCGAAATCCGCGGGCTCCCTTTCTGCTGTCGCTTTTGAAAAACAACAGGCGGTTGTATTGGCAGAGCGCATCGATGAGTTGCTCAATGAGGTTCATGTGACCCGCGACCCCAACGGTGTAGTTCCACAAAAAGCACCCAGTGAATTGGTGGACAATGATCCTCTTGACATGCCGTTGTTTGAAGAGTTCCGGGTTGGGGCGATGGCTCTGGGCTGGGATGAGGGAAGTTCGTGTGTCGTGATTGAGGCGCACGCGATAGATGAAGAAAGTGAGGAAGTGCCCGAACTCGGTGAGGACGGAGAACAAGGCCCCGACACAATGAGAGTGTGGCTCAGTGCAGCCTATGCGCGGGCATTTGCCGAACGAACGCGCCGTGTCACCGAATCCGGACGCCCGCCATGCCCATTTTGTCAACAACCACTCGATCCTGAGGGTCATATTTGTCCGAGAGCCAATGGGTACAAGCGAAGAGACCTCTAACTCAATCGCAAGCGGCTCACTTGAACCAATGGGTCAACTGCGGGGTGCGAGCAACGGCTCCTTGCTGTGCAGGGACGATTTAGGGGACCTGTTTGTATACAAGCCCGTATCGGGGGAGAGCCCGCTCTGGGATTTCACCCGGGACACCTTGTGCCGGCGGGAGGTCGCGGCCGCGAATCTTGATGGGCTCCTTGGCTGGGATTTGGTCCCTCCGACTCGCTGGACTGAGGAGGGACCCATGGGTCCGGGTATGGTCCAACAGTGGGTTGAGGAAGTAGATGAACTGCGTCCAGTAAACATTTTTGACAGGCATGAAGTTCCGACCGGATGGCTCTCGATTTTGCAGGCAATTGATCAAGACGGGAGTGAAGTGACGCTTGCACATGACCCCCGCGAACAACTCGCCCAGATGGCACTTTTTGATGCGGTGATCAACAATGCCGACCGCAAAGCCGGACACGTGTTGGCAGACAAGAATGGTCGGGTATTCGGCATCGATCACGGCGTATGTTTCCACGAAGAGCCAAAATTGCGCACCGTACTGTGGGGGTGGGTGGACACCCCGATTCCGGCGAGGCTGCTAAGTGACCTCATAGCGCTCGGTACGAAACTGGGTAATTACGAGACACAAATCGACCCATTTCTGTCAGAACCTGAGTCTGGTGAATTACGAGATCGGATCGCCGAGCTCGTGCACACTGAAGTGTTTCCACGGCCGTCAGCACAATGGCCGTCAATTCCGTGGCCAGTGTTCTAAGCCCGGGCAATTCAACCGATAGGCTGCCAAGGTGCAAAGCTGGCCACAACCGTCGTTGTCGAAACTTCCCGGCATTGGACGCGACCTGGCGCTATTTGATTCTGCGACACAGAAAGTGCGTCCCACGGCACCGGGCGAAGTAGCAAAAATTTATGTGTGTGGCATAACTCCCTACGATGCTACGCATATTGGCCACGCCAACACTTATGTTGCCTTTGACCTGCTGATTCGCACGTGGCTTGACTCGGGAGTACAGGTGGATTATGTGCAAAATGTGACAGATATTGATGAGCCGCTCTTGGAGCGAGCGGTGGCTACTGGCACAGACTGGCGAGAAATCGCGGATCGAGAGACAGCACTGTTTCGCGAGGACATGCAAGCTTTGAGTGTTATTGCGCCTGCGCATTACATCGGGGCGGTTGAGTCGATCCCGCAGGTCGCCGAACATGTCTTGGGGTTGCAGGCGGCTGGGAAAACGTACGCACTCGAGGGTGACATCTATTTCACAATTGAACACTCACCATTGTTCGGGTCCATTTCGCATCTCAGCCGTGAAGAAATGCTGAGCACCTTCGCCGAACGTGGCGGGGACCCAATCCGCCCGGGTAAAATTAACGCCCTGGACCCCCTGTTGTGGAAAGCGGAGCGGCCCAATGAGCCGGCGTGGGACACCGTTTTAGGTCACGGAAGGCCCGGTTGGCATATTGAATGTTCTACTATTGCGCTGTCTTACCTAGGGAATCAAATCGACGTCCAAGGTGGTGGTTCGGACTTAAAGTTTCCACATCATGAGATGAGTGCGGCCCAGGCGGAAAGCATTACCGGGCGCGAACCATTTGCGCGCTTTTACGTCCACTCAGGAATGGTGTCCTGGCAAGGTCACAAGATGTCAAAGTCGCGTGGCAACTTGGTGTTCGTGTCGACCTTGCGCCATGAAGGAGTAGACCCAATGTCAATTCGCTTGGCGTTGTTAGCCCACCATTACCGTAGCGATTGGTCGTGGACACCCCAAGGCCTTGAAGGTGCGCAAGCCCGGCTTGATTTGTGGCGCGCTGCGACAAGTCTGCCCAGCGCGCGAGCCGCAGAGAGTGTGCTCGACCGCGTTCGGGAAGTGATGTCTGATGATCTCCAGACACCAGGCGCCCTTGATGCGATTGATAACTGGGCTCGCGACTCACTGCACTCGGGGGGCCAAGATCCGAGTGGGCCACAACTGGTCAAGAACCTATGTGCGAGCCTGCTCGGTGTGTACCTTTAGTCCTGCTTCTCGTCGTGCCCACCGAAGCCTTTGCGCATTGCGCTGAGGACCTGATGGGCGAAGTGATCATTGTCCCGGGATGCGAAACGTGAATACAGTGCAGCAGTAAGCACCGGGGTGGGAACGCCTTCTTCGATTGCAGCAATTGACGTCCATCGACCTTCACCTGAATCGGACACGCGACCAGAAAACTCACTGAGTTCGGGACTTTGTGCCAATGCGGATGCGGTTAAGTCCAGGAGCCAGGATCCAATCACTGACCCTCGACGCCACACCTCTGCCACTGCCGGAATGTCGATCTCATATTGATAAAATTCAGGTTGGGCAAGAGGCGCGGTCTCGGCGTCATGAGTGTTCGTGTGCGCCCCGGCGTTTGCATGTTTCAAAATATTGAATCCCTCCGCGTACGCAGCCATTAGTGCGTACTCAATCCCGTTGTGAACCATTTTGACGTAATGGCCTGCGCCACTGGGACCGCAATGGAGCCATCCTCGCTCAGCGTCTTGGAGTGGAGCAGAGTCATCGGTGCGCACTTGGGTGTCAATGCCGGGGGCTAGGGCATCCCATAGCGGAGCTAGTGCATTGACTGGCTCTTTGGGGCCACCGATCATCAGGCAATAGCCGCGTTCGCGGCCCCATACTCCTCCGGACGTGCCGACGTCGATAAAAGAAATCCCCGCAGCGGCCAATTGTTGTGAATGCGCGATGTCGTCCCGGTAGTACGAATTTCCACCATCAATAATCGTGTCACCGGCCTGTAGCAAACTCGCTAATTGGTCCACAACGCTGTGGGTAGGCGCACCGGCCGGCACCATGATCCACACGGTGCGTGGGCTAGGCAAAGCGTTCACTAACTCCTCGAGTGAGGCAGCACCCTGCACCCCATGTGGCTCCAACGCCGAAACGAAATCGAGATTGCGATCAAAACCGAGCACGTTATGTCCAGCGGCCACGGCTCGCCGGCTGAGATTGGCACCCATTCGACCGAGCCCGACCATTCCTATGCTCACAGTCAGTTTTTGATCGTCCATACCGGATCCTCCTCATTAGTGCGAAGCACGAGTGCTAGTAGTTCACAAGACTTGTGTGCAAGACTAGATGAGTGTCCGATCCCACCCTGACCCCTGCTTGGAGAACACTTACGTTGGCAGGGGCGTCAATCGCCCCAATCCCAGAGTTGATCCACCAGGATCGCAGCGAATTGCGAAACAATCTCGGTGAAATTGAGGTCGATTTCACTCGTCAAAGGGTCGATTCATCAGTATGGAACACACTCAAAGCACTGGTGGTAGAGCGTAAGGTCGCGGACAGACGTGACGAAATGTGTGCGGGTGTTCATATCAATCAGACTGAGGACCGCGCCGTTTTGCACAGTGCTTTGCGTCTCCCGCGAGATTCCCAATTGGTTGTTGACGGTGTTGACATCGTGAAGGCGGTGCACTCGGTGCTTGATCGCATGTCGGTCCTAGCCGAGCGGGTGCGAAACGGAGACTGGCGAGGATTCACCGGAAAAAGGATTGAATCAGTGGTAAACATTGGTATTGGCGGGTCTGATTTGGGACCGGCCATGGCCCACGAAGCACTACGCGCATTCACTGATCCGAACATCGCATTCTTTTTTGTGTCAAATGTGGACCCGGCCGATTTGGTGGAAACTCTTAAGCGGTGCGACCCCGAAACAACTCTTTTCATTATCGCATCCAAGACTTTCACCACGGCCGAAACGATGTCCAATGCACGCCAGGCGCGAGACTGGGTGCGCAATGCTGTGACTGCTCAAGATTCTGATTCTGTTGTTTCGCAGCATTTTGTGGCGTTATCAACAAATGAGCGAGAAGTGTCAAATTTTGGTATCGATGCCTCCAACATGTTCGAGTTTTGGGATTGGGTCGGTGGTCGTTACTCGATGGAATCGGCCATCGGTTTGAGTACCATGATCGCCATTGGGCCGCGGCAATTTGGTGAGTTACTCAATGGTTTTCGTTGCGCTGATGTCAACTTCCAAAATGAACCTTGGGAGACAAATATCGCGATGCAAATGGGTGCCCTTGCTGTGTGGAACCGCAACTTTTTAGGAATTCACACCACCGCCGTTCTTCCTTATGCGCAGTGTCTGGAACGGTTCCCGGCCTATCTACAACAGCTCACGATGGAGAGCAATGGCAAAAGCGTCCGCAGCGACGGGGAAAGCGTGAGTTACGACACGGGGGCTATTTACTGGGGAGAATCTGGCACGAATGGTCAACACAGCTTTTATCAGTTGTTGCACCAAGGAACAAATACGGTGTCGTGTGACATCATCGTGGTGGCGCGAGCTGATCACGATTTGGGGAATCAGCAAAACATGTTGGTCGCAAACGCACTGGCTCAAGCTTCCGTATTGTCACTGGGAATTGATGCCACCGAAGTTGCGGAAAGTGGCGTCCCCGCAGAATTGGTGCCACATAAGGTCATGCCGGGTAATCGACCCGTAACAGTGATCATGTGTCCCGAACTAAACCCATTCGCCTTGGGAATGCTCGTCGCACTTTATGAAAATTGTGTTTTTGTACAGGGCGCAATTTGGGGAATAAATTCTTTCGATCAGTGGGGCGTCGAGTTAGGGAAGCAAGTAGCAACGGGGATCAGCGAGGCTTTCGAGTTGCCCAGTCTGGCCGCAAATTTTGATCCAAGCACGGCTGTATCGATTAGCCGCTACCTCAATCTGCGGGGTCAGGGCTAACGTTCGCGCCGGCGCAAATACCGTTCAAACTCCTTTGCAATTGCATCTCCTGAAGCCTCAGGTAGTTCAGCGGTGTCCTGTTCTTCTTCGAGTTGGGCGACGTAGTCCGCTATTTCTTCATCATCGCGCGCCAACTCGTTCACGCCCGCTTCCCACGCTCGCGCATCTTCGGTGAGATCGCCAAGTGGGATCGGGAGATCGAGGAGCTCTTCAATCTTTGTCACAAGTGCAAGTGACGCTTTAGGGCACGGAGATTGACCCACATAATGAGGAACCGAAGCCCACAAGGACAGGCTGGGAATGCCAAATTGTTCACAGGCTGAGGCGATTGCGCCAACTATTCCGGTGGGTCCCTCGTAGGTGGAGCGTTCGACGTCGAGTTCGAGCAACATTTGAGGATCGTTTGTAGTGGCTGACACGGGAACCGGACGGGTGTGTGGATTGTCAGAAAGGAGAGCGCCAAGCGTGAGAACCAAGTTGGTATCTAATTCAGTCGCGACCCCGAGAATTTCGCGGATGAACTGTGGCCATTTTATGTTCGGCTCAATTCCGGCGACGAGCACGACATCTCTAGAAAGTTCGGGTACGTGTGCCGAATAGATTCGGGTACCCGGCCACACGATGCCACGCTCGCCCGAATCCGTGACATAGGTGTGTGGTCGATTCACCTGGTAGTCGTAATATTCTTCAGGGTCGAGCTCGAGCAGCAACTCGGCATTCCACTTATCGCGCAAGTGGCTGATCACGCCCGACGCGCTTTCTGCGGCGTCATTCCAGCCTTCAAATGCGCAGATCATAATTGGGTTCTCCAAAACCGGGAGGTCCTCAAACTCGATCACATCAATCCACCCCCTCGTCTCTGTGCGGCATGTGCGATCAACCGCGCCACCCGGCCCGGCCAATACAGTGGTACGTCATGCACTGCACCGTACCAATGCTGTAAGGCAATATTCATTTTTCCCTGAACTTTGCCATCTGCATCGTACTTAGCGCGTGCCCAGTCATCCAGGATATCGACTCCGGTGGACGCATAAAAATCGCAGGCAACGAGGATCCAAGCGGGGACGGTGATCAGTTCCAGGTCGCTGTCGGGGTTGTAGTCCAGGAATGCATCCAGAACTGCCATGTGCCTTTGAATCCCGATGGTGGTTACTAATCCGGTGACCGGAGCATTCTGATATGTCCGGTCAATTGCGCGCATGACGCAATCTTGTTGCTCAATTGATAGACCAAGTTCCTCAGGTAAATAGTGTGCGCGCAGCTGTGATTGCGTGAAGGGGCCTTCCGGTGGTGTGAGTTCAACGCGGAGTCTTTCTCGGCTAATCAACCCGCGATCAACAATATTGGCGGGGGTGAACGCCCCACCATCAACGAGTACGACGCTGTGAGTTCGATCCGCAAAATTAGCCGCAAAGTGCAATGCAACAGACGCGCCCCATGAGTGACCAACAATGCATGCCTGATCAATTCTCAATTGATCCAATACAGACATGCAATCTCTGCTTACCGAGGGAACCCGGTAGTCCGATTTCATCCGGCGAGACTCACCGTGTCCGTTCAGATCGATACTAATAATTGCGTTCTCTAATCCAAGTGACTCAATTACTGGTAACCAGTAGTCCCCCTGTTGGGAGAGTCCATGTAGCAACACAATTGGAACGGAATCGAGATTGCGAGCCGGAGAATAACGAAAAGCCATACCGGTATCAGTGACGGAAAATGGGGAATCGTCCAATAGTGAGTAGTCCACGTCCCCACTCTCGCACTATGGTTCAGTGTGATCACACCCAAGGCCCTCTTGCTCGATCTCGATGGCACATTGCTCGAATCAGAGAAACTTTGGTTTATTGCGGAGCAGCGCCTGATGAGTCGTTACGGGCATAGTTGGACTGTCGAAGACCAACGACATTGCGTAGGTGGCCCCCTGTCGCGAGTTGCCGACTACATGGAGCTGCACATCAATGGCGCACAATCTTCAACCATCATTGGGGCGGAGCTCCTCCACGAGGTGGGATCGCTTTTTGAATCAGAGCCGATTCAATGGCGGCCAGGTGCGCAAGCACTCGTCAGACAGGCACATGAATTGAAGATTCCCACGGTCATTGTTACCGCCTCGTGGCGGCTACTCCTCGATTCGGTCATGTCCAGGATGAGCGAAACGGTGGGAGAGTTTACCCTGTCAGTGGCAGGTGATGAAGTGAACAACTCCAAGCCACACCCAGAACCCTATTTGAGTGCCGCCGCCGGTGTCGGGATCGCAATTGAACAATGTTTGGCAATTGAAGACTCACACACGGGCACCCTTTCAGCAGTAAACGCGGGTGCCAAAGTGATTGCCGTAGCGCACATGCAACCCATCGAAATACCGGGAGCAGTTATTCTGAAAACCCTCGAAGGCCAAGATGTTGAGTCACTCTGGATGCTGGTTAATAACTAAGGTACTCGCAGTTTTCAGACTGTCCTGCACCAGAGAGCTCCCTGAGGTCCACGTTGCTCGGTCTGGCAACGGTGGGGGAGTGCCCCCAAACTCTGGACATAAAAGCTTAAAAGAGCACCATCCGCACAACTTCGATGGCGTCGGTGTGAATGACTCTCGTTCTGCACTCTTTGTGATGGCACTACGAAGGGCAAGAATTTTTCGTTCAGTGCTCAACAGGTCACTTTCGGAAGGCTCGTATTTCAGCATTTGGCCATTGCCCAGATACATCAGCTGCAGCATGCGCGGCAACTCACCATTGATGCGCCACCAGGCCAACCCATAGAAGCGCATTTGGAACATCGCCTTATCCGCGAATCGGGGTGACGGCGACTTACCGCTTTTATAGTCCACGATCCGAATATCACCCGACGGATTGCGGTCAACTCGGTCAATGAATCCCCTAATAGCGAAGCCATCATCCAACTCAACACTCATGGCCAACTCCCGCGCATATGGCTCCAGTCGATTGGGATCTTCCATCGCAAAATAGGTCTCCATGATCGGCTTAATCGGCTCTAATGCCGCCTCGACAAGTTCCTGATTACCGGTGGACTGTGCGTGCTCGCGTACGAGAGCAGCCTCCTGAGGTTTAGCTTCACCCAATGACTCTAGAGCGTCTTTGAAAAGAGAAAGAGCGAGATCATAGGTCCGTTGGCCGGCCGGGGCATCGAAAATCTTTTCCAAAACTGTATGGACAAGAGTTCCACGAACCGCAGCGATTGACGGCTTCTCTGGCAATTGATCGATTGTTTTGAAGCGATAAAGCAATGGGCACTGTTGGAAGTCGGCGCTGCGCGACGGTGAAAGCGAACTAGGAAACACTGCGTCAGCATAGTTGTCTGTCCGGTACTGCTCAGTACGTACACACCGACGGGGCACACTGCGACCACCACGCGCATGTACCCCGCAGATAAAGTCTTCACATGGCCAAACGCCCCGTTCATCCCCCTGCTCCACGGCACCCGATCGATGTGGGAGCTCGACCCCGAGGCCCACTTTGTGAGGGTGATCTTGTGCAGCTCATTGACGCGCGCTCGAATAAGAACACAATCACATTGCGCACAGATGGGGTCTTCCACAGTCACCGTGGACAGTTGGCCCACAACGAGATGATTGGCAAACACGAAGGAATCATCATAAATAGCGATCGTGCCGTGTCGTATCAAGTGTTGAGGCCTGCTTTGGACGACTACGTGCTGTCAATGCCCAGAGGAGCCGCTGTTGTCTACCCCAAAGATGCCGCTCGAATAGTGGGCCTCGGCGACATCGGCGAGGGATCGCGCATTCTTGAGGCGGGGGTCGGATCGGGTGCCTTGACCTGTTCGCTATTGCGTAGTGCAGGCACTAGCGGGTCGGTAGTGAGCATTGAGCGACGAGAGGAATTCGCCGAGATTGCGGTGGAGAATATCTGTCGGTGGTTCGGCGGTTTCCCAAATTCCTGGGAGCTACAGATTGCGGATTTGCCAAAGTGGCAACCCACAGCGGGGGAATTTGATTCGGTAGTTCTGGACATGTTGGCACCGTGGGAATGTATGGACGCGGTTGAGCAGGCATTGCGGCCAGGTGGGGCTTTGGTTGTTTACGTCGCGACCACCACCCAGTTGTCACGTGTGGTGGAAACGATTCGGGTGCGAAACAAGTGGACGGAGCCACGTGCCGAGGAAAGCTTGTTGCGGACCTGGCATCTTGATGGACTCTCGGTTCGACCAGATCACAAGATGAATGGACACACCGGGTTTCTGGTTACCGCACGATTAATGAATGGCCCATCCCTTGATCGCAAACGCCGTCCAGCACCTGGCGCTTATGGTGAGGACTATCACGGTCCCGGGGGAGTGAGTGAAACGGAGTAAGACAGAACTGCCTGTGCGAGCCTAAAGCGTGGTTTCGGGTTATGGTGTGGGGGCAGTCACTAACGGGAAGGGCGTGTTCACATGGACAAAGACGCGGATCTGATGCGGGTAAATGGCGAGTTGGCGGCCGCGCGTGATCACAATGAGCGATTAATTACCACATTGCGTGACGCTCGCGAACAAATCGTTTCCCTAAAGACCGAGGTGGACCGGCTCGCCCAGCCGCCCAGCGGTTTTGCCACGATCCTGATCGCTTATGAAGACGCCACGGCAGACATTATGGCTTCGGGGAAGAAAATGCGTGTGGGGGTCAGCCCCACTATTGAGATTACGGATTTAGTTCTTGGGCGGGAGGTCCTGCTCAACGAGTCGATGAATATCGTGAGTATTCGTGAATACGACGAAACCGGTGAAATCGTCGTTCTCAAAGAGCGCATTAACAACGACCGGGCACTAGTCGTTGCCCACTCTGATGAGGAACGCGTGATCAGAATCGGCCAGCCACTGATCGGTGAAAAACTGCGCGCCGGCGACACCCTCTTATGCGATATGCGTAATGGAGTAGCGGTGGAAAAGATCGCTCGTGCCGAAGTCGAGGAGTTGGTACTCGAAGAGGTACCTGACATTCACTACGAGGACATCGGTGGCCTAGGCGAGCAGATCGAAAAGATCCGCGACGCAGTAGAGCTGCCATACCTGCATGCGGAATTGTTTCTCGAACATAAACTTAAGGCCCCAAAGGGGATTCTGCTATACGGACCACCAGGGTGTGGAAAAACTCTCATCGCCAAGGCTGTTGCTAACTCATTGGCCCAAAAGGTCGCCGAAAAAACCGGAATTGATGAGGGAAGATCGTTCTTTCTCAATATCAAAGGCCCCGAATTATTGAACAAGTACGTGGGTGAGACTGAGCGGCACATCCGGTTGGTGTTTCAACGGGCTCGAGAAAAGGCTTCAGAAGGAATGCCGGTAATTGTTTTCTTTGATGAAATGGACTCGCTGTTTCGCACGCGCGGCACTGGTGTGAGTAGCGACGTTGAAAACACGATCGTTCCCCAACTTTTGAGTGAAATTGACGGAGTTGAAAGTTTGGAAAATGTCATCGTGATCGGTGCTAGCAACCGGGAGGACATGATCGACCCAGCGATTCTGCGACCAGGTCGTCTTGACGTAAAAATCAAAATTCAGCGGCCAGATGCGCAAGCAGCGGCTGCAATCTTTTCCAAATACCTGACTTCTGATTTACCGTTACATGAAGAGGACCTTGCCGAGCACGGCGGCGATCGGGAAGCAACGACAGTGGACATGATTTCGCGAGCAGTCGAACGCATGTACACCGACATGGACGAAAACCGTTTCCTTGAAGTGACTTATGCAAATGGCGACAAAGAGGTGTTGTATTTTAAAGACTTCAACTCAGGTGCCATGATTGAAAACATCGTGGCGAGGGCGAAGAAATCGGCGATTAAGGAATTCCTGACCGTGGGACAAAGGGGTATCCGGGTCCAGCATCTACTTGATGCGTGTATTGATGAGTTCCGGGAAAATGAAGACCTTCCGAATACGACTAATCCCGATGACTGGGCCCGCATCTCAGGCAAGAAGGGTGAACGCATTGTCTTTATTCGTACGCTCATTGAAGGAAAGAAGGGGTCTGAACCTGGTCGTTCAATCAGTACCGCGTCCAACACCGGCCAATATCTGTAGAAGTTGTTCCCTTACGGATCTTGATGACTAAGAGGTGGGCATGAGCGTTAAACGAGTAATGGGGATTGAGACCGAGTATGGAATCTCGGTGCCGGGCCACCCCACCATGAATGCGATGCTCACCAGTTCACAGATCGTGAACGCGTACGCACATCTAGTGGGGCTTGACCAGGGGTTGCACGCACGTTGGGACTACGAACGCGAGACGCCCTTGCGCGATGCGCGGGGATACGACCTCAGTCGTGCGGATGCAGATCCATCCGCGTTGACCGACGATCAAGAACTGGGACTCGAAAACATAATCCTCACCAATGGAGCACGCCTGTATGTGGATCATGCGCACCCTGAGTACTCGAGCCCCGAGGTAACCAACCCGCGGGATGCTGCTCTGTGGGACAAGGCGGGTGAGGTGATTATGCATTCGGCAGCGAAATCGGCCCCTACCTTTGACGGTGCGCCGATAAAACTGTACAAAAACAACGTAGACAACAAGGGCGCCTCCTATGGCTGCCATGAGAATTACCTGATGGCGCGCCAGACTCCATTCGCGAATATTGTGGGATTGCTGACGCCGTTTTTTGTGACGCGACAAATATTTACCGGAGCTGGACGGATGGGGAAAGGGCAAGAAGGTGGCCTCAAGGAGTTTCAAATCTCACAACGTGCCGACTACTTTGAAACCGAGGTAGGACTCGAAACAACACTCAAGCGCCCGATTATTAACACGCGCGATGAGCCGCATGCTGATCCGGAGAAGTACCGACGCTTGCACGTGATAGTGGGCGATGCGAATATGTCCGAGACGGCGACGCTGCTCAAAATGGGAACAACGTCCTTGATTCTCGCGCTCATTGAGTCAGGCTTCGATGAATTCGGGCAATTTGAACTTTCGGATCCGGTTGGATCAATGAGCAAGGTCTCCTATGACCTGACCATGCAGCAGGTGCTTCCCATGGCCAGCGGAAAATCTATGCGCGCTATTGATATTCAGTACTTGTACCTGGACACGATCCGTGCGAGTCTGGAGGCCGGGACTGAGCCTGACACGCAGACTCAAGAGATACTGCAACTGTGGCAGTCCACTTTGGATGCACTCGATGATCGTACCGGGGAATTTTCACAGGCCGCTCAATACGTCGATTGGGTGTGCAAATATCACCTCATGCAGAACTACCGAGATCGGGATTCGCTGGATTGGGATTCACCTCGGTTGGGCTTGATCGATTTGCAATACAGCGATATTGATCCGGATCGAGGAATCGCGCTAAAACTAATGAGTAGGGGGTCGCTGCAGACCCTATTTACCCCAGAACAGATCAACACCGCGGTGGAACGTCCGCCTATTGATACCCGGGCATATTTCCGCGGTGAGTGTGTTCGACGGTATCCACAGAATGTGGCAGCTGCCTCGTGGGACAGCGTGGTCTTTGACACGGGCGCAGACACCTTGATGCGGATACCAACACTTGAGCCCTTGCGGGGTAATCGTGATTCGGTCAAGGCTTTACTTGACCAAAGCGAGACCGCGGCTGACCTGCTCAATTCATTGCACTCTCGCGACTAACAAGTAGGCTAGGCACATGCCGACTCATGGAAATCAGCAGAGCAAACGCCCGCGTCGTGACGAAGACGTCGAAGCACCAGTATCCGAGGCCGCTGAGACAACAAGTAAGGCAGACCTTGACACCGAAGTTGACTCGCTCCTAGATGAAATCGATGAGATTCTAGAAGTCAATGCGGAGGACTTTGTCAAGTCATTCGTTCAAAAGGGCGGCCAGTGAACCCCGAATCTTCGTTCTCCCACCACCTTGTGAATCAGGGAAAACTTCCCAGCGCCATAGCCTCTGCACATGTGGAAGATCTTGTCGCCCCGCACGGAACCACAATTGTTGCATTGCGCCATGCAAACGGCGTTGTGATGGCTGGTGACCGCAGGGCCACGATGGGTAACATTATTGCTCAACGGGATATCCAAAAAGTCTTCCCGGCCGACGAATATTCACTCATTGGAATCGCGGGCTCCGCGGGAATTGCGATCGAGTTAGTGCGGCTTTTTCAAGTGGAGCTTGAGCACTATGAAAAGATCGAAGGAACACCTCTGTCACTCAATGGGAAAGCGAATCGACTATCCAGCATGTTGCGATCCAACCTCGGACTCGCCATGCAGGGGATGGCGGTAGTGCCGCTATTCGCTGGATTTGATTCGAACGAGAAGATCGGTCGGATATTCTCTTATGACGTGACCGGTGGACGATATGAGGAACATGATTTTTGTGCCGTAGGTTCGGGATCCCAGTTCGCGCGAGGGGCGCTAAAGAAGATAAATGCAATCAATCAAAGCGAGGAAGACGCAATTGCGGCAGCGATCGAGGCACTGTTTGATGCGGCCGATGACGACAGCGCAACCGGCGGGCCCGACATCAGTCGCGGTATTTTCCCCGTGATCTACACGGCTGGGGAAACCGGAGTGAGAGAGATAGACACCGATCGTGTCTCCGAGCTCTCCCAGCAGATGCTGCAACGTCGGGCTGCACGCCCAAACGGACCCCGAGCCCCACTCATTCCTGAAGGCGGGACAGCATGAGCGTGCCTTATTACGTTTCGCCCGAACAGATCATCGCTGATAAGGCCGAATTTGCGCGTAAAGGGATCGCACGTGGCCGGTCGGTCGTCGTGGCAAGTGCCGAAGATGCGATTTATTTCATTGCTGATAATCCCTCACGGACCTTGCACAAAATCGGAGAGATATACGACAAAATTGGTTTCGCCGCAGTTGGCAGATATAACGAGTTTGAAAACCTGCGTGTTGCTGGGGTGCGGTTGGCCGATACCCGCGGCTATTCCTACGACCGGGGCGACGTGACTGTGCGGACCATCGCGAATGCGTATGCGCAAACCCTAGGGAGTATTTTTATTGAAGCGGCAAAGCCTTTTGAGGTAGAAATCGCGGTGGCTGAAGTGGGTGATCGCCCAGACCTGGACCAGTTGTATCGAATCTCTTTTGATGGATCTGTACATGACGAAGCCGGATTTATCAGCATGGGTGGTGATAGTGAAAATGTGGGCAACGTCATGAAAGATAACTGGAGTATTGGGTCTGGGGCCGGCGAAACAGTGAGGGCGGCTGTACTCGCGCTGAATCCGGATGGGGAACAGGGGCTCGATTCCTTGGAGGTAGCCACTTTGACACGTGGCCGTGCGGGTCGTAGCTTCCGCCGGTGTAGTCAAGATGACATAACCGAGCTACTTGGCTAGAACGGCTGGGTAAAGGAAGGGAGTGGGCATGGAGCGCAGAATTTTCGGAATCGAGACGGAATACGGCGTTACGTGCACCTTCAAGGGGCAGCGTCGGCTCAGCCCCGATGAAGTAGCGCGTTACCTGTTTCGAAGGGTGGTGAGTTGGGGGAGAAGCAGCAATGTTTTCCTGGCAAACGGAGCGAGGCTGTATCTCGATGTGGGATCCCACCCTGAATACGCGACTGCCGAGTGCGACGACTTCTTGGAACTACTCGCCCAAGATCGCGCAGGTGAACGGATCCTCGAGGGCCTGGGTATTGAGGCGGAGGAGCGCCTGACCCAGGAGGGTATCCATGGAGACGTGTACCTGTTCAAAAACAACACCGATTCGGCGGGGAATTCCTATGGGTGTCACGAGAACTTCTTGCTTGATAGACACACAGACTTCGCACCCCTGGCCGAGACATTCATTCCGTTCTTGATTAGCCGGCAGATCATCGTTGGCGCAGGAAAAGTGGTGCAGACTCCGCGTGGGTCCACCTACGCGGTAAGCCAGCGGGCAGACCACATCTGGGAGGGGGTCTCCAGCGCTACCACGCGTTCGCGCCCGATTATTAATACCCGAGACGAACCACATGCGGATGCCGACTTGTATCGCCGACTTCACGTAATCGTGGGTGATAGCAATATGAGCGAGACAACCAATCTGCTGAAGGTTGTATCCGCGCACCTTGTGTTGTCGATGATTGAGTCTGGCGTGGTCATGGCAGATCTCACGCTGGCAAATCCGATCCGAGCAATTCGCGAAATCAGTCATGACACAACCGGGAGCCGAAAGGTCAAGCTCGCTGACGGCCGAGAAATGTCGGCGATTGAGATGCAGAGTGAATATTTTCAGAAGGTGTCCGAATTCGTGGCACATCGAGAGTTGGTCGACTCAACAACGCAACGGGTCATGGAGCTCTGGGAGCGTTCGATTAAAGCGGTCGGATCCGGCGATTTACACCTTATCGACCGTGAAATCGATTGGGTGATAAAACTGCGCCTGTTAAACCGATACATGCAAAAAAACAATCTGACTCTCGAAAGCGCCCGGATTGCTCAACTAGATTTGGCCTATCATGATATTCGCCGTGATCGAGGCTTGTACTACTTGCTTGAGCGCGGCGGGGCGGTGGAATCGATTTTGAGCCACGAGCAGATCGCCAAGGCACAGGATCACCCGCCACAAACTACCCGGGCTAAATTGCGCGGGGATTTCATCACCAGAGCGCAGGAACGACGTAGGGATTACACGGTTGACTGGGTGCATCTCAAACTCAACGACCAAGGACAGCGGACTGTATTACTTAAGGACCCGTTCCAACACACCGATGAGCGCGTTGATCGACTCATAGCTTCCATGTAGGTACCCTGTGTCAGTGAGAAAAAATCTAGCTACTGCTGTCATCGCCGTTACTTCACTGGTTCTTATCGTGGGTTGTTCAACTAGCCAAGACGCTGATCCAGAGGTTACCGAGAGCAATAACACGGTTGGCCCATATTCGATTAATGACTGTGGGGTGCCACCAGCACCGGTGATTTCCGAGACTGCACCCGCAGGAACCCGTATCGATGGTCTAGTGATTGGTGAGGGGGCGATACCTTCGATCAGCGTCGGACCGGATTCAGCCCCGGCAATTGAACTTATTTCTCAAGAATTGGTCCCGGGGAACGGCGCCAGTGTGGCTCTTGGGGACACCATTACCGTTAACTATTGCGGGGTGGGTCAAGCGACAGGGGCCTTATTTGATTCTTCATGGGCGAGGGGTGAACCGGCAACCTTCCAACTGGCGCCGGGCGCACTCATTGAAGGTTGGACTCAAGGTGTTCCCGGGATGGAAATCGGGGAGCGTCGGCTGTTGGAAATCCCGGGAGATTTGGGCTACGGGGTAAATCCTCCCGGTGGAATTGAACCGAACGAAACCCTCATTTTCGTTGTTGAACTCGTCTCAATTGATTAGTCCCTCGGCAACATAACTTCACAGAAAAGGAACAAGCATGTCGCAACTAAGCAAGCCGGAAATTGATTTTATCGAAGGCCCTGCACCCACTGAATTGGTGAGCACCGACCTGGTCCTGGGAACAGGAGCAGAAGCAACGCCAGGCGCTGCCGTTGACGTACATTACGTGGGGGTGGACTTTGAAACTGGCGAGCAATTCGATGCCTCGTGGGACCGCGGTGAGAGTATTAACTTCCCGCTTTCTGGCCTGATTGCGGGTTGGCAAGAGGGTATCCCCGGAATGAAAGTTGGCGGCCGTAGGCAATTAGTGATTCCGCCAGCCTTAGCGTACGGAGAGTCGGGCGGTCATCGACTCTCGGGACGCACACTAGTTTTCATCATCGATCTGCTCGACGTTAAATAGATAAGGTCATTTCTATATGGCCAGACGCGATAAGACCGAGCGGCTACTGAACCTAGTATTCGCCATGATGTCCACGCGTCGGGCAATTTCACGGTCGGACATCCGCGAAAATGTGGCCGGGTATGAAGATGCACGGTCAGACGAGGCGTTCGAGCGAATGTTTGAACGCGATAAAGACGAACTGCGATCGATGGGTCTACCCATTGACACGGTCAGCGACTCACTGGGTGAGGTCTTAGGGTATCGAATCTCGCCCAGTGAATACGAATTTGTTGACCTAGAATTATCACCAGAAGACATTATCGTGTTGGGAGTAGCGGCCCAAGTGTGGGATCAGGCGGTACTCAGTGCCCCAGCCCAAACTGCTTTGCGCAAAATCGAAGCGAAATATGGCAAAAATGTGGTTACCCCACCTGCTGAACTGTCAGGGCTAGTTCGGTTACAAGCCCAGGATGTGTCCCTTCCAGTCTTACTTACCGCTGCTCGGGAGAAACGGGTGGTGAAATTCGAGTACCACAATCGATCGGGTGTGCAATCCATGCGAAAGATCGAGCCATGGGCACTTATCTGCCGACAAGGAAATTGGTATTGCATTGGGTTTGACTTGGACCGAATGGACCAGAGGACATTTAAGCTCCCGAGAATTCACGGCACAGTACGAACCACGGCTGAGAAACATAGTGCGCCGAGGCCGGATCACCCCACCATGGAAATTCCGCAGTCTGAAGGTCTTGTCACCGCCACGATCACCGTGTCTGCAGGTCATGGCGCCATGTTGCGCAAGAACTCGATGCGTCTAGATCAGACTGCGCTAGGGGATCGAATCGAAGTGTGTGGCGTGTTAGCAGATTTGGTGGAGTGGACGTTACTCGCGCTGGCCCATGTGGTGTCGATTGAGTCGCCGGCGCTGGAGACCGAAGTTAATGCGGCGATCGATGCGCTGGTTGCTGGGCACCAGGCAGCTTTCACGGAGGGTGAGCTAGGTGTCTGAACTCATTTCTGATCGAATCCCTCGATTACTCGCGCTTGTTCCTTGGCTTATTAAGCGTCCTGGAATTACCTTGACGCAGACGGCAGAACATTTTGGAATCAGCGTTGACACCCTCACAAAGGACCTGTGGCAAATAGTGTTGTGCGGCCTTCCCGGGTACGGACCTGACCAATTGGTTGACATTGACTTTTGGGACGACGATCGAATTTGGGTCTACGATCCGCAAACACTCGCCTTACCCATGCGAATCAGTTCTGAGGAAGCCATTGCATTGGCGATTGCGCTGCGCCGCATGAGTCAGATTCCTGCGGTTAACGAGAAGGCTTTGATTGATCGCTTGATCGGGAAACTAGAGAACGTGAGTGGAAATGGATCCCACCTTCTGGAGGTTTCACAGCCGGCGCAGATCGCATTAGGTGAGCTGGTCGAAGATGCCCTCGTCCAAAATCTTGGATTGAGTTTTGACTATTCTTCGGCCCAAGATGACCTATCCCATCGAAGGGTTTCGCCGGTCAGAGTATTCAGCGTGGACGACTTTCTTTACCTCGCTGGCTGGTGTGATCAAGCCGAGGCAATCCGTTCATTTCGATTCGACCGAATCTCGAACCTGAGTCTGCTCGCACCTTTGGAACATGTGCCACCAAGAATTGCCGTCGAGGTAACCGGCTTAACGGATCTGTCGAAGGCACCGTTCGCGCTGGTGCGGATCGAGTCCACGATCTCGTGGGTCACTGAGGAAACTTGGGTGACCATCGCGCCATTAACGGCCGGGGACGCCGACCAGGGGCAAATCCTGATTCAGGTGCCATATTTATCCAAAGAGTGGCTCATTCGGTGGGTCCTCTCGATGGGTGGGGCTGCCGCGCTAGTGGATCCCCCCGAAATAGCCCGTGAGATTCACGAAATTGTCACTCAATCTGCGATCCGGTTGCGCACGCAGGACTAAAGTCCACGTACGGTATGGGCAGAAGGCACACGCTTGACATAGACTTGGATGCAATTGCGGTCTAGTATTTTGTGGGCCAACATCAGTAGAGCGAAAAGGGGATCACATGTTCAGTAATCTTAAGGGCTGGGAATGGCTCATTATTGTTGCTTTGATCCTGCTCTTGTTTGGTGCTAAGCGGCTACCAGATGCCGCACGCGGCCTTGGCCGCTCACTTCGAATCTTCAAGGCAGAGACAAAGGGTTTGACCGGATCCGACTCGGATGGGGACGACAAGGAAATTGACCCACCAGTCACGACTTCTGAGTCACAGGCGAACACTCCCACTCCGGCTGCAGAAACCACACCTGCTGAGCCGAATGATCGTTAGCTAGGGCCGGTGGCGCTGCGCGAAAAGCAGGAGTCCGCGGCCATGCCGCTGACCGCGCATCTGCGAGAGTTACGTTCACGTCTGTTTAAAAGTGGAATCGCCATCGTCATTGGGATGGTGATTGGTTGGGTTTATTACGCCGAAATCTTCATCTGGCTCAGTAAGCCTTTTACTGACGTTATCGCAGCAGCAACCGATAGCGGTCAAGACGTAACCCTGGCCCTCACCGGTGTTGCCGATCCGTTCGTTTTACAAATTCAAGTGTCGGCCGTGGCCGGCCTCGCATTGAGTGCACCCGTCTGGCTCTACCAGTTGTGGAGATTCGTCACGCCCGGGCTACACCGCAATGAACGCAGATGGGCAATCGGTTTTGCCGCAGTTGCCTCACCCCTTTTTGCCGCAGGAATTACTCTTGCATACTTGGTGCTTCCCTTCGGACTGGAAATCCTGCTGGGTTTCACTCCAGAAAATGTGGAAAATATCGTGTCAGTCGACAAGTATTTGTCATTTTTCTTACGAACAATATTGGTGTTTGGGGTTGGGTTCCTCACACCGCTGCTTATCGTCCTTCTCAATTTTGCAGGTATTCTCTCAGGAAAGCGGCTGCTTTCGTGGTGGCGCTGGATCATCTTCACCGTGTTTATATTTTCAGCAGTGGCCACGCCCACCGGCGACCCGATCAACTTACTATTGCTGGCAACTCCGATCTTGGCGCTCGTAGTAGTGGCTGTGGGCATTTCCCTCCTGAACGATCGAAGGCGCGCCCGCAAGTCCCCGGACACTGATTTCAGTAAACTCGAAGACGACGAGATTTCCCCTCTGGAACCAGACTCGATTTAGCGTCTCGGTTACATGCGTGCCTGAGCGGCAGGCTTTCTCACAGGCAATAGGCTGTGAGCATGTCTTCTGCGGCCGAAAAGTACGCCGCCTCTCGGGCACGAGCACAAGATGGCAAAACCCTAATTGGTCCGTTTACCGCTGACTACAAATTTGATCTTGACCCGTTCCAGCTAGAGGCCGTGCGCGCAATCGAAGCCGGCAATGGCGTGTTAGTGGCCGCGCCCACGGGTTCAGGTAAGACAGTGGTGGGAGAGTTCGCCATCTTCCACGCCTTGAATTCGGGGACCAAATGCTTTTACACGACCCCGATTAAGGCGCTCTCAAACCAAAAATTTTCCGAGTTAGTGGAACGTTACGGCTCAGAAAAAGTGGGTTTGTTAACCGGTGACAACAGCATTAATGGGGAAGCTCCCATCGTTGTCATGACCACCGAGGTCTTGCGCAATATGTTGTATGCGCGTTCGACAACGCTACATAGCCTTTCATTTGTCGTCATGGATGAGGTTCATTACTTGGCGGATCGTTCACGAGGCGCCGTGTGGGAAGAAGTCATCATTCATTTACCAGACTCGGTAACCATAATCGCGTTGAGTGCGACCGTGAGCAACGCTGAGGAATTTGGTCGGTGGTTGGCCACGATCCGCGGCAAAACGGAGGTGATCGTTGAGGAAATCAGGCCGGTTCCGCTGTGGCAACATGTTATGGCGGGCAAAAGGCTCTACGACCTTTTTATTGATGATTCACAACATGAAGTCAACCCCGAACTCGCCGCACTAGCTCGAACCTCTTCCCACGCAGCATCGCACCGAAGCCGCTCCAAGTACGGGAGTAACGGTCGTAACGCGCCCAGGCGCACAAGTTTGACCCCGCGGCGCAGTGACGTGGTGACGCTACTTGAGTCTGAAGCCCTACTGCCAGCCATCTACTTCCTCTTTAGTAGAGCTGGCTGTGATGATGCAGTTGAGCAAATCCTTGGTTCTGGTCTGCGACTGACATCCTCGGTCGAGCGGGAAATGATTCGCAATCAGATCTTGGAGTCGACGAGGGATATCCCCGACGAGGACCTGGCTGCATTGGGTTTCAGTGACTGGATTGACGCCCTTGAGCGAGGGGTTGCGGCTCATCATGCCGGTGCCTTGCCACGGTTCAAAGAAATTGTTGAATCACTTTTTCAGCAGGGCCTACTCAAAGTCGTTTTTGCAACGGAGACCCTCGCTCTTGGTATCAATATGCCCGCTAAGTCGGTCGTTTTGGAGCGCCTGGTCAAGTGGAACGGTGACGCGCACGTTGACCTGTCGCCGGGGGAGTACACCCAGATAACGGGGCGGGCCGGCAGACGAGGGATTGACGTCGAAGGCCATGCAGTTGTGCTGTGGCAGCAAGACCTTGACCCAAAATCGCTCGCAGGTCTGGCGTCCACGCGGACCTACCCGCTCAGGTCCTCATTTAGACCCAGCTACAACATGGCCGTGAACTTGGTTGGCTCGATGGGAACCGAGCGCGCGCGGGAGCTGTTAGAAACCTCTTTCGCCCAATTTCAGGCGGATGCATCCGTTGTTGGACTAGCAGCTGAGCTTCGTAAACTTGATGACGCGAAAGCTGGATACTTGGATTCCATGCAGTGCCATCTGGGTGATTTCGAGCAGTACAGCTTATTGCGCCACGAGATCTCGGTAGCTGAACGCCAAGACAGTAGACAAGTAGTGCGTCAACGTCGCGACTTGGGTGATGCGCAGCTGCGAAACCTCAAGGTCGGGGACGTAATCGTGCTTGCCGCGGGCAAGAAGGCTGGACCTGCGGTTGTTGTTGCGCCTGCGATCAATAGCTCAAAGGTTGAACCGCGTCCCATGGTGGTTACTGGGGAACTTCAGGTGCGCAGACTTAATCACCATGATGCGCTCGTGGATCTCACGCCGATCGGACGCATTAGAGTCCCAAAAAGTTTTTCGTCACGTGATACAAGCATGAAGAAGAACCTTGCGTCCCAGGTTCGCGAGATTGGTCAAAGATCTGCTGATCCAAAGAGGCGCGGGAAGAAATCGCACGAAGTTAACCCGATCATCCAGGACTTGCGGGATCAAATGCGGGCCCACCCCTGCCATGGCTGCGATGAGCGCGAAGCCCACGCCCGTTGGGGTGAGCGGTATCAAAAAACGCATAGCCAATATCAAGAAGTGTCCTCTCGAATGAAGGGGAGGACCAATACGATCGCCCGGCGATTCGATCGCCTCTGCGAGGTGTTGGCTGGGCTCGACTACCTGACTAAAAGCCCACAGGGTGAATGGCAGGTAACCGGCCGCGGGGATTTACTCAAGGGGGTTTATTCCGAAAATGATTTGTTGATTGCTCAAACTATTGTGGGCGGTGTGTTAGACCCACTTGATCCTGCTTCTCTCGCGGCGGTCTGTTCCACCTTTGTCTATGAAAGTCGGCGTGGCGATTCAGATGAAGCCCCCTCGGTGCCTGGTGGCCCGACCCAGAAGGCGCTCGACGAAATTCATGAAATTTGGGGACAGGTTGAGGGCATTGAGCATGACCATAAGGTTCACGAAAGCAGAAAACTTGATGCGGGACTCGCCTGGGCTCTGTACCGCTGGGCGAAGGGCGCAACCCTCATGAAAATCCTGACAAGTAACGATGTGACAGCCGGTGATTTTGTACGCTGGGTGCGCCAAGTAATCGATTTACTGGGCCAAATCGTTGCGGTCACGCCCCAAGACTCGGATCTGCACGCTAACGCGGTTGCGGCCATTGATTTGTGTCAGCGGGGAATAATTTCTTATCCGAGTGCAGCCTGAAGCAATTCGGCCACGTACTTCTCCACTCCCCATCTCACCGCGAGCGCTTCGAGGCCGTGTGGATCAACGGGTTCGTAGGGAATATCAACGGACCATTGATGTATCGGAAGCCGCTTTTCGGCAGTTATGACCGCGAGAGCTGATTCAAGATATGGTGCACCTGAGGTGATCCGCTGAGCAAGTCGGGGTGTCAGTGGCTTTGCGCATGTCACGGCCGCCGCTGCGCCAATGAGTGAGTCCAGGCTTCCAAATTCGTTGATCAACGCGCAGGCGGTTTTATCACCTATTCCGGCGATCCCCGCAAGCCCATCACTTGGATCGCCGCGTAAGGCGGCCATGGCCAGGTAGTCGGAGGGAGACACACCGTACTTCGCCTCAATAGCCACCGGATCCAGAGTTGGCCATCCCTCGACGCCCCCGCTGACTTGGAGAAGTAGTGACACACGTTCGTTGACGACCTGGATCAGATCTCGATCACTCGTCACCACAAGGCAATTCCCGCCAGATTGTTCCGCAACCGAAGCGATGACATCGTCGGCCTCAAAACCGTCGATCCCCGCCCTGGCGATACCGAAGGCGTCCAGGATCTGGGCAATGGCATCTATTTGTGGAGACAGTGTGTCTGGGGCCTGTTCCCCGCCCTGATCCGAATCAACCCGGTGGGTTTTGTAGCTGGGCAACAGCTCCACCCGCCATTGCGGTCTCCAGTCGTTGTCCCAGGCGGCAATTAGCCCGCTGGGCTGGTGAATCACAATAAGCTTGGCCAGCATTGCCAAAAAGCCACGCACCGCATTGTGGGGACTATTGTCAGGCGCCGTCATCTTAAGCGGGAGTGCATAGAACGCGCGGTAATACAGGGTCGCCGTGTCAAGAATCAAAAGAGGTCCACTCACGGCGAAAGTATGGCATCCGGGCTAATCTGTGTACATGCCTGCGACATCGGACTACACAAAGCGAATAACCCAAGCGCAAGTTCACATGCAAAAAGTCGGCGTTGAGCTCATGCTGGTCACGCCAGGTGCGGATCTTCGGTACTTGATCGGTTACAACGCGATCCCGCTTGAACGCATCACGGCCTTGGTGCTTCAACCCCACATAGATCCCTTCCTACTAGTTCCTCGCTTGGAAGTATCAACGGCGATGGCGAGCCCCTTTGGTGATCTGGGCTGGGAAGTAGTTGGTTGGGCCGAGAGTGCGAACCCATACGAGATCATTGGGCAAAGATCTGGGTTTAACGGAGGAAGAGTTGCTGTCGACAACCACATGTGGGCTGAGCGAGTTCTTAAACTTTCAGAAAATTTCCCGCAAGCCAAAATTGAATTAGCCGCTCCCATCATTAGTGCCATCCGAATTCTCAAAACCCCCACCGAACTTGACTCCCTGCGAGTAGCTGCTGCAGCAATTGACCGGGTGCATGCGCAAATTCCTCACGTCCTACGTGTCGGACGTACCGAAGAGGAAGTAGGAAAAGATATTGCCGATCTCATTTTGTCCGAAGGTCATTCACGTGTTGATTTCGTAATTGTCGCCTCTGGCCCCAACGGGGCGAGTCCCCATCATGAGCTCAGTGATCGAGTAATTCAACCGGGGGATCCAGTAGTGGTAGATATCGGTGGCACGATGCCCAGTGGCTACTGCAGCGACTGTACTCGGACTTACTCAATGGGCGACCCGGGCGAACAATTCAGGCAGCGCTATTCAATCTTGCAAAGGGCACAGGAACTTTCCACTAACGCCGTATCCCATGGCGCGGTGAGTCACGATATTGATGCAGCGGGCCGCGATGAACTGGCGACCCACGGACTGGGGGAGTACTTCATCCACCGAACCGGACATGGGATCGGTTTAGAGACCCATGAGGAACCATATCTGGGCGAAAATAATCCGACAGTCATCCAGAACAATATGATTTTCAGCATCGAACCGGGCTTCTACATCGAAGGCGTTCACGGCGCGAGGATCGAGGACATCGTGATCTGCACTCCAGATGGCCCCGAGTCGGTAAATAAGCAAACCCGTGATCTTGTCATTATCGGGAGCTAGCACATGTTGAATTGGATCGGGAACAGCGTCTCCCGACTCGTGCAGACCCAGCGGGACTCTGATTTGTTGACAGTGGCGCAGGACTTTGCCCACCAGAAGCTGGCACCGGTCGCCGCCCATTGCGAAGATCGGGGAGAATTCCCGCGTGCACTTATGCGCGAACTCGGAGCGTTGGGACTACTGACCTTGCCGTACTCCGAGATTATTTACAATGATCGAGACGCAAAAGTCCCTTACACCGTCTCGCTCCAAGTCCTTGAAGAAATATCCCGGGCCTGGCTCACCGTGGGCATGAGCATGAGTGTCCACCATTTGGCCTGCGCCCCGCTGATCAAATTTGGGACAGTGGGCCAAAAAGAACGCTGGCAGGACACGATTCTCAGCGGCGAAACATTAGGTGCGTATTGTCTGAGCGAACCTGGCTCAGGATCAGACGCTGCCGCAATGACCACTCATGCCGTGAAAGAGGGCGACACGTATCGAATCAATGGGACAAAGGCATGGATTACACATTCCGGAATCGCAGATTTTTACACGGTAATGGTGCGTACGGGGGTTGAGAAAACGCGCGGAATATCTTGTTTCTATATTCCCGCAGACACGCCAGGGCTTGAGTTCGGAACACCTGAGCACAAGATGGGGGGAAACGCTTCCCCTACGGGACTTGTTCACCTTAATGACGTTGTACTCACTAGTGAACATCTGATTGGTCAAGAAGGTCAAGGATTCCCGATCGCACTTGCCAGCCTAGATATTGGCCGGCTTGGTATTGCAGCCGGTGCCGTTGGACTCGCCCAGGCTGCACTCGATGCGGCGATCGAATACTCAGGAGACCGAGTGCAATTTGGTCAGGCTATTGACCAGTTTCAAGGAGTTGGTTTCATGCTGGCCGACATGGCCACAGCGATTGCGTCGGCTCGCAGTACTTATCTTGATGCAGCCCAGCGCCTCGACCACGACTTTCATTACGGTTCGCTAGCGGCTATCTCTAAGTTGTCAGCATCTGATGCTGCGATGAAAGCCACCACAGACGCGGTTCAAATTTTTGGAGCAAATGGATACACTAAGGACTATCCGGTGGAGCGCTACATGCGTGAGGCCAAGGTTCTCCAGATTGTTGAAGGCACTAATCAGATTCAACGAGTGGTAATTTCCCGTGCTTTGTCAAAGCCTGTGGGTTAATGTCACAACTCACCTTGATCACAAACTCAGTGATCTATTCACACGGTAGTCCTCACGCCACAGCACTGCTGATTGACGGCGCAGAGATTGTGTGGATCGGGGGCCACGACGTGGCTGCAGGGCACATGGAATTAGCCGACACTGTCATTGATGCTGGGGGACATTTTGTCGCCCCGGGATTCGTTGACGCCCACGTCCATGCGACGAGCACCGGACTCACGCTCGGTGGGCTGGACCTCACGCAAGTCACACACAAAAAAGAATTCCTTGACTTACTGTCGAACTACGCACAACATGTTAACGGTGCCACAATTTTGGGTCACGGATGGGATCAGAGTAATTGGGCGGACCCGCAACTCCCTTCGAGGCAAGAAATCGATCGAGCTACCTGGGGCAGTGTCGTCTATCTGAGTCGGATCGATGTTCACTCAGCATTAGTGTCCAACTCGCTGATCGCCCAATGTCCAGAGGCGAAATATTTGGCGGGCTACGGAGAAGAAGTAGTCACCCAACTAGCCCATGGTGCATTACGCAAATTCGCTCTGGGATCTATTAGCCATTCACAACGTAAGACCGCACAAGAACTTTTTCTCGATCATGCCCTGAGTCAGGGGATTGTCGGCGTGCATGAGATGGCAGGTCCACACATCAGTAGCTACTCTGATGCCTCATCCTTGCATGAGTTGTCATCGAGATCGAACCTGCCGAAAGTCGCCATGTACTGGGGAGAACTGCTCACCGAGGACAGCCTCAACATTGTGCGTGAATTAAAGGCAATTGGTGCCGGAGGGGACCTATTCATTGATGGCGCGATTGGTTCACACACCGCTTTTTTGAAGGAACCGTACTCTGATGACCCACAAAATACCGGCGCCGGTTACCTCACGGCTGAACAGGTCGCGGACCACCTCAGAGCGTGCACACAGGCCAGGATCCAAGGTGGCTTTCATGTTATCGGGGACCAGGCGTGTGAAATTGCGCTGACGGGTGCGCGAATCGCTGCCGGGCCTGCACCTGATCCAGCGTTTCACAGTTTGCGACATCGACTTGAGCATGCTGAGATGCTTTCTGAATCAGGGGTGAGGGAGATGGGAAAGTTAGGCATGACCGCCAGCATGCAACCACTTTTTGATGCGTGGTGGGGGAATCCGGGGGGGATGTATCAATCTCGACTTGGCACGCGCTCCCACCACATGAATCGTTGGGGGAGCCTGCATGCCGATGGAGCTGCAGTGTGCTTTTCATCAGATTCACCAGTGACACCCAACACACCGTGGGCTGCCGTGCACGCGGCGATGCACCACCACAATCCACAAGAACGCATGAGCGCAGATGCAGCGTTTACGGCGCACACCCGTTCCGGCTGGCGAGCACTGGGAGCACACTTTGACTCCCATGGCGTGATCGAGGTTGGAGCCCCCGCGCATTTAGCGATCTCACACGTCCAAGAATTCCAGGGTGGCCTTCACGGTTCACGGTTTGCCCAGCAGGGCTCGGAGCCGCGAGCAGTGGCAGTGTCTGTGCCTGATCTAGGTAGTTCAACCGCGCCCGAGATCCCGGTGAACGTGTGTACGATCGTGGCTGGCGCGGTTTCCTATGCAGGTGAAAATTTTGCAGATCGGATTAGTACTTATGCCCCGTAATTCATTGAGCATCGGTGTGCGTCTTCTGTTGGCCGTACTGTCGGGCTGGTTACTGGCCTTGGCTTATCCGACACCGGGCCAATGGTGGTGTGCACCTATTTCGGTTGCGATTTTTTCGGCGTTGGCGTGGAATCAGACAAAGAAACTTGGCGCAATAATTGGTTTCGTTTATGGGTTCGTGGCATTTCTCTCGCAACACACGTGGCTCACGGTGGTGGGGGTGGACGCGACCTGGATTTTATCGTTCTATTTGGCCATCTGGATCGGTGCTGTCGGAATCGTGATTTCGATCATTTCACGGGCGATTTATCGACAGACGATTTCATGGCCGATTGGTTTATTGGCAATTAGCTCTGCTTGGGTCCTAGAAGAGTTTCTGCGCGGGCGCTATCCATTCGGTGGTTATCCGTGGGCTCGATTGGCATTTAGTCAGGCAGACTCACCCCTTGCTTTGTGGTCACGAATCGGTGGAATTCCGGTATTGAGTTTTATCGTTGTCGCAATTTCAGTGGCCTGCGTCGCCATATTTATTCTCGCATCGATACGGGCCAAGGTTGTACTCGTACTTTTTGTCATTGTTTGTTTTCTGATTCCGATAACCCTGAGCAATGCGTCCACATCTACAGACGCCAATGGAGACATTTCAACAATTGCAATTGGTGTTGTCCAAGGTGGAACCCCTCAGACCGGCATGGGTGCAATGGATGTGCGTCGGGCAGTTCTTGACAACCACGTAAAACACACGATTGAACTTGCCCAGAAGGTAAAGCGCGGGGAAGAACCCCAGCCAGAGATAGTGATTTGGCCGGAGAACTCTTCAGACCTTGATCCCTACGTTGAGGACGATGCGGCGGCCTTAATTGATCAAGCGGTCACAGCAATTGGTGTACCGATTCTTGTAGGTGCGGTAGTCGAGTCTAAGACCGATCCGCAGAACGAGGTGTACAACATGGGGATCCTCTGGGGTCCAAGTACTGGTCCCGGTGAAACGTATATCAAGAACGCGCCGGTGCCATTTGGCGAATTTATTCCCTTTCGGAGTGTTCTCACACAACTAATTTCGCGTTATGAGCGGGTTCCTAGGGATTTCGCTCATGGTGTCGAACCAGGATTATTTGCGGTTAGTGGAGTGACTTTGGGGGATTTGATTTGCTTTGAGGTCGCGGTGGATCCGGTCGTGAATCGAGTTATCAATGAAGGCGCGCAAGTGTTGGTAGTTCAAACGAACAATGCAACCTATGCGGGTACAGCCCTTCCGCTACAACAGTTAAATATTGAACGGCTGCGAGCAATTGAAAACGATCGCACAGTTGTGGTGGCAGCTACCACCGGTATTAGCGCCAGGATCACACCGGGTGGCAGCGTTGATCCGATTCTTGAAGATGGTGACGTGGGTTCATTTGTTGTCGAGGTGGCACCGCGAGCAAATCTGACGCCTGGGGCACGATTGGGCCCCTACCTTGAATTGCTGCTGTGCCTATTTGTTGTGGCAGTTCTGGTGTGTATCCCGATCCGGGAACGACGTGGGCGAAGGAGTTAGGGTAAAGGGGTGAGTGCGCGTCCAGAGCCCGTTAATCCCGGCCCTGACCGTATCTTGGTCATTATTCCGACTTATAACGAGCTAGATGCCCTACCTAAAATCCTGGAACGCGTTCAGTGCAGCGTTCCCTTGGTCGAAATGTTGATTGTGGACGACAACTCGCCAGACGGGACCGGCAAAGTGGCGGACGAGTGGGCCAGCGATCACGCGCAAATCCATGTAATGCACCGAATGGGTAAGGGTGGTTTGGGAGCTGCTTACCTCGCCGGGTTTGCGTGGGGTTTGCAACAGGGTTTTGATGTTCTCGTCGAGATGGATGCGGACGGCTCACATCAACCGGAGCAACTTCCCACATTGCTCGCGGCCTTGGAATACTCTGACCTGGTCCTTGGCTCTCGCTGGGTGCAGGGCGGTGGCACTGAAAATTGGTCCAAAAATCGGGAGTTCCTTTCCAAGGGAGGGAACTATTACACAAAGGTTATGCTCGGAATAGACATCGCAGATGCCACTGGTGGATACCGGGCTTTCACGGCGAAGGCTTTGCGTTCCCTCAACCTCCACGAAGTCGCATCCCAAGGTTATTGCTTCCAAGTTGATCTTGCTTGGCGTGCCACGCAACGCGGATTAGTAATTACTGAAGTTCCGATCACGTTTATCGAGCGGGAAGTGGGAAATAGTAAAATGAGTCGGAAAATTGTTGCCGAAGCGCTCTGGCGAGTAACCGTGTGGGGAATCGACCGCCGCGTGAATAAAGCCAAGGGATTGCTGACAAAAGGTCGAGGGTTCAGCGAATGAAGATCCGGGGAAGAATAGTGCTGTTTGCTTACCCACTGATCGAACTGTTGTTGTTGTGGTGGGTTGCCAGTATCACAGGGTGGGCAATCGCCATGCTTTTGATTATTGCGGGATTTCCTATCGGTGCCGCACTGATACGAAATGCAGCCGCGAAGGCGTCTGTGATCGTCACCACAGCTGACGAGAACAAACCACAAGTTGCTCGTTCTTCAGCACTCATGTGTGGTTCAGGTGTACTGATAATGATTCCAGGATTCGCAACTGACCTGATCGGTCTGATCCTGTTGATCCCTCCGATCGGTAATCGGGTAGTTCGAGCGCTCGGATCCTGGATTGGCCTCCGAATGATCCGCATGCCGGGCTTTGGCAGTGCCGGCTTCACTGGGAGTGAGTTTGCTTCCTATGTAGATGGTGAGGTGATTCGGGGAATGGTAATCGATGAGGAGACCTTTGTTCAACCGGAAAACGGAGGCCCCGAAGGACCTCCGAGTATTCAGAGCTAAAACAGAGAGCGAATTTATTCGCCGACAACATTAGGCCGAGCGGGGCAGCTCGCCTGCGTGCAGTAACGCGACTCGTTCATCGTAGAGCGCTTTAAGTTCTTTGAGTGTGCGTCGTTCAAGCAACATGTCCCAGTGCGATCGCACGTAGCGAATCGGTGCTTTGGGCCCAGGTTCAAAATTTGGTCGAATCGCCGCGCCGCCGCAGCGGCAGTCCCATTCGGTGGGAATCTCTTCCGCCTCGATTGAGATGGGAATGAGGGACTCGTGTCCGTGGGAACATACGTAGAGGACCGCGACCCGCTCCGCAGGGGGAACCGTATCCTCGCGTTCTAGGCTCAATGCCCCCAGACGTGTCCCACGCATAGAGGTCTCAATCATGATGTGCCCCTTCCTAGCCTTACCGACCAACCATTGGTTCGTTGGTCTTCAGACGGTGGAAACTGGGCTTAGGTTCCCTGATGTGGACAGAATTGGCCAATTACTAGCGGGCCACGAGGGCCAGCAGGACGATTGTGATCCCGGTGACAATACCGATCGCGATCCAAGGTGCGTTTTTTCGTGTCCGTCCGAATTTCGGTTTTCCGACTCCGTCGGATATTTCACCCTGACGTTTCAATCTTTCGTTGCCTTGAGCAATCCGAGAGGCTTTCGCTATTCGCTCTTGAGCACTCGCCTCCTTGGGTGCATCTGCCATTAGGGATGGATCGAGTAATTTATCAAAATCAGGGGAGGGTTCGCTCACAACCGAACTCTAACCCGGAAACAACTACGCTGGGGACATGGCAACGGGTGAAATTAAAGGGGGAAGGTCATTTGATCGTTTAATCAACTTTTCTGATGCGATCGTGGCTGTTGCGGTTACCGTCCTTGTTCTTCCGATCGCCGGACTCAGTATTGAGCGTGGCGAGGCCACCGTGTGGGAAGTGCTAGGTGACCATCGTGGGGAAATCATCACCTTTTTCTTCACTTTCTTCGTTGTCTCGGTTATGTGGCTCACGCACAACCGGGCCATGAATGAACTTCGCGGTTATGACGACACAATCTTTTGGCTCAATACCTCATGGCTCTCCATTATTGCTTTTCTTCCGGTTACCAGTGCGCTGTACGGCGATTCTGAGGCTGGCTGGGCCGGTGCTGGGGGAGACCTCGGTGGATCGGGCATGCTCTACTGGGGATCATTGGCGCTAATCAGCCTCAACACCACGCTTATCGTCCGCCACGCACGCAAGAACCCTGAACTTTATGAGTCTGAGCAATCCACTTACGACACCTGGCGAACGAAGTATCGCGGCTGGATATATGTCACGTATTTCCTGTCGATCGGGGTGGTCTCCCTATTTTCGCCTACGATTTCAAGCTATATGCCGATCGGATTCTTTTTTCTGCCGCTTCTGTTAAATAGTGTGCACCCATCGACGTCCGGGAAGACAGATTAGACCGATAATGGACATTATGTCAGAAAATAAATCCACCTAGAATGTATCTAGGTGTCTGAGCGGGCAATGAACCATCGCGATTTTGTGAAGACCAAGTGCCTGTCTCCATGGTCTTTTTTCTATCCGACTTGATCATTTCCACACTCGGCACACGTACGTTCATGTGTTCATCAGGCAGTCAAAAAAATCTTTCGAACTGCGAATAGACTCGAGCTGGTGCCTGAAGAATGGGACAGTGGCCCACATTATGACTGTCGATTTCGAACGAAATCTGGCTCCGATCGGTCAGTGCGCTTTCTGCGGCGGTGAAAGTCACACGTTTTACAACTGTTCAAGTGGCTGGTGCCGTGAATTAACTCTGGCGTGCGATTCATGTGTCGCCCGCGGTGCGCTGTCACTGAACCGTATCCACGCCTAATTGCGCGCGAGTTCCTCAACACTGGGGCAGCTGCACACCAAATTGCGGTCACCGAATGCACCATCTACCCGGCGCACCGGCGGCCAATATTTATTAGCCCGAAGCGCCGGTGCCGGATAAGCAGCCTCCGCGCCCGAATAGGGCAGCTTGGCTCCATCTATTAGGCACTGCGCCGTGTGTGGTGCATTGACCAATGGATTGGAATCGGCCGGCCATTCGCCACTGGCAACCCGAGCAACTTCTGCACGAATACTGATCATGGCACTAATAAACCGGTCCAATTCGGCGAAATCTTCACTTTCTGTGGGCTCGATCATGAGCGTCCCCGCTACCGGGAAACTCATGGTGGGCGCATGGAAGCCGTAGTCGATTAGTCGCTTTGCTATATCGTCAACGGTGATTCCGGTTTCCGCAGTGATCGGACGAACGTCGATGATGCATTCATGCGCCACAAGCCCGTTTGCTCCACTGTAGAGCACCGGATAGTGATCGTTGAGTGCGTGGGCAATGTAGTTGGCGCTCAAGATCGCAATCTGTGTTGCTTGCAGTAATCCTTCGGCGCCCATAAGTCTGATGTATGCCCATGGGATGGGGAGAATTCCAGCGCTCCCCCACGGTGCGCCGCTCACCGGGCCCACTCCCCCATCTGAAAAGCCCATGCCGGTAGGACCACATTCAGAACGCAAGGGGTGCGAGGGCAAAAATGGAGCTAGGTGCGCGCGAACTCCGACGGGACCTACACCTGGACCACCACCGCCGTGCGGGATACAAAAGGTTTTGTGCAAATTCAGATGTGAAACGTC
>DGQA01000037.1:0-80303 GCA_002390705.1 Actinobacteria bacterium UBA4426
TTTGAAATTCCAAAAAATATTTTGAACGAATGGAAAAAGATTGGTAACAAAGGCTCTAGGCTTGAAGCAAACTGGAATAAATTTTATAAAATAAAGAAAACAAGTATTGATGAACAATTAAAAAATAATTTTTCTAAAGCTTTAGATCGTGAAAAAAAGAATTCTATTAAAGAAACAAAAAGTTTAGCTACACGAAAATCCTCAGAACTAACCTTAGATGCTCTTACCAGAGAAAGTAATACTTTAATAGGTGGTTCAGCGGATCTTGCAGGGTCAAATAACACTAAAACAAAGTATCATAATATAATTAAACCTGGCGATTTTAATGGTGATTACATTCATTATGGAGTAAGAGAACATGCAATGTGCGGAATTATGAACGGTATTGCACTTCATAGTAAATTTATTCCTTATGGTGGAACTTTCTTAATATTCACAGATTACTGTAAGCCTTCAATTCGTTTGTCAGCACTAATGGAACAGCGAGTTGTTTATGTAATGACACACGACTCAATTGGACTCGGTGAAGATGGCCCCACCCACCAGCCCGTGGAACACCTATGGTCATTACGGGCCATCCCGGGCTTGAGTGTGGTGCGGCCAGCCGATGCAAAAGAAACTGCAGCTGCATGGGTTGAGAATGTGAAGCGCCGCGTTCCCGTTGGGCTAATTCTCTCGCGACAGGATCTCCCCCACCTAGAACAGGAGTCCTCGCAAATTGCCGCAGGTGTGGCTCAAGGCGGATATATACTTGTCAGTGACTCAGATCCCACCGTGATAATAATCGCCACCGGCTCCGAGGTCAGCGTTGCTCTTGCTGCCAGGGCAACCCTCAATTTACAGGGCGTGCAGGTGCAGGTGGTCTCCATGCCGTGCATTGAATGGTTTGACCAGCAGTCACAGGCCTATCGTGATCAAGTTTTGCCGCCGCGTATCACCGCGCGGGTTGCAGTGGAAGCGGGAGCGACATTGGGCTGGCACAGGTTTGTGGGTGCCAGTGGTGAAGTGGTAGGCCTCGACCATTTTGGAGCGAGCGCCAGCGCGCCGGTGCTTTTCACCGAGTTCGGAATCACGCCCGATGCCGTCGTCGCGGCTGCATTGAAAACCCTCAATACTTAGAAGCCCACAAATCAGTTTGGAGTAATCATGAATTCGGTGTTGGAAACCCTCACAAAAGCAGGGGTCAGTATTTGGTTAGATGACCTCACTCGCACACGCATCACCAGTGGTAATCTCAAGGAACTGGTCGCCACTCACAGTGTACGCGGGGTAACAACCAATCCGTCTATCTTCGAAGGCGCTATCGCTGGCAGCGCTGATGCCTACGCTTCGCAGATTGTGGATCTCGCACAAGTTGGCGCCGACGCAGAGCACGCCGTCAGAGTAATGACTTCCGACGATGTGCGAAGCGCATGTGATGTGTTCGCAGATGTTTTTGCGCAGTCCGGTGGGACTGATGGGCGGGTATCAATTGAAGTTGATCCCCGACTCGCACGTAACACCGACGCGACAATCGCCGAGGCTCAGGAATTGTGGAACCTAGTAGATCGAAAGAATGTATTGATCAAGATTCCGGCAACCAGCGAAGGCTTGCCAGCCATCACAGAGGTCATCGGTCGTGGGATCAGCGTTAACGTCACCCTAATTTTCTCCGTGGATCGATACGTGGAAGTCATGGATGCATATTTGTCTGGGCTTGAACTCGCAGGTACACGTGGGCACGACACGTCCAGTATTGAATCGGTCGCATCCTTTTTCATCAGCCGCGTCGATTCCGCTGTCGATTCACTCTTGGCAGATCGTGGCGGCGAGAGGGCCACGGCACTAATGGGACAAGCCGCCATCGCAAACGCACGTCTGGCGTGGGGCGCCTATATTGATGTACTCTCAAGCGAGCGCTGGAAGGCACTGCCTAATGCACGCCCACAACGCCCGCTCTGGGCCTCGACCGGGGTAAAGGATCCCACCTACTCCGATACCCGATACGTAATTGATTTGGTTGCACCGGGCTGCGTGAACACGATGCCCGAGAAAACCCTTTTCGCCGTGGCCGATCACGGTGAATTTCTGGGTGACACAGTTTCAGGAACCATCAGCGCGTCTGAATCAATCTGGAGAGAGCTCTCAGAGCTTGGCATCGACCCAACATCGGTGTGCAATGATCTTGAGTCTGATGGGGTCGCCAAATTTGAGCAAGCCTGGATGTCACTGCTTGACACGGTCGCGAAAGCACTTGCACGTGCCTGAACCCGAATACCTCAACCCACTGCGTGATCCCGAGGATCAGCGCCTTCCTCGCATTGCCGGGCCGTGTGCCCTCATTCTTTTTGGAGTGACGGGTGACCTTAGTCGCAAGAAAATAATGCCAGCAATCTATGACCTCGCCAACCGAGGGCTACTGCCACCAGGATTCGCCCTCGTTGGGTTCGCCCGTCGCGACTGGGCGGATCAGGATTTCGCCAAGGTCGTACACGACGCCGTGAAAGAACATGCTCGGACACCCTTTCGTGAAGACACATGGAAGCAACTGGCGGCCGGAATTCGTTTCGTCGATGGCGACATCGCTGACCCTTCTGCGTACGGGCGAATCGCAGAAGTGGTCGCTGAACTCGACCACACCGTGGGGACTCAAGGCAACCACGCCTTTTACCTGTCTATTCCACCTGGCTTATTCCCAGACGTGCTCAAGAACCTAGAAAGTTCGGGACTGGCGAATAGCTCCACACCTAATTCCTGGCGCCGGGTCGTTATTGAAAAACCCTTTGGTCACAATCTGGAAAGCGCTCAAAGGCTCAATCGACTGGTGGACAGTGTCTTCCCGGCGGGCAGTGTTTTTCGCATAGACCACTATTTGGGAAAAGAGACCGTTCAGAATATTTTGGCGGTCCGATTCGCCAACGCGATGTTTGAACCCCTCTGGAACAACAATTATGTTGACAACGTGCAGATCACTATGGCCGAAGATATCGGGATTGGTGGTCGCGCCGGTTACTACGACGGGATCGGCGCAGCCCGCGACGTGATTCAAAACCATCTCTTGCAACTGCTAGCGCTCACCGCCATGGAGGAACCACTTTCGTTTAGCGCGGACGACGTTCGAGCCGAGAAGGAAAAGGCGTTACGCGCGGTGACTGTCCCCGCTGACATTGACGCACACACTTCACGCGGCCAGTACGCGAGTGGATGGCAGGGCGGCATTCCGGTGGGCGGTTTTCTGGAGGAGGCTGGGATCGCTGCGGACTCAACCACCGACACCTTCGCGGCCATGCGCCTCAATGTGGAAAACCGCAGGTGGGCTGGTGTTCCGTTTTACTTACGCACCGGCAAGCGGCTCGGACGAAGGGTCACCGAAGTCGCCATAATTTTCAAGCGTGCACCGCACCTACCCTTTGACTCGTCTTCGGTCGAGGAGCTCAGTAATAACACCCTCGTATTCCGAATCCAACCGGATGAGGGTGTGACGGTTCGATTTGGCTCAAAAGTTCCCGATACGAGTTCAATTCAAGTGCGCGATGTGACAATGGACTTTCAATACGGCGACTCATTTGTCGACACCAGTCCTGAGGCTTATGAAAGACTCATTCTCGATGTTCTTCTCGGTGATCCGCCTCTTTTCCCGCACCATGAAGAGGTGGAACTGAGTTGGAAGATCCTGGACCCGATTCTTGAGCATTGGGATAGCCGCGGGGAACCGGAGCAATATGCATCCGGCGGTTGGGGTCCAGCGTCCTCCGATCACATGATTGCGTGTGACGGGCGCACTTGGCGGCGACCATGATCCGTTTAGAGGACACCAGCGGTGGGGCTGTGGCCGCCGCAATCTTGTTTGAACGACACCGGCAAGGTTCAACAGCAACGGGCATGGTGCTGACCATGCTGATCCTCACCGACGAGGAACACCAGTCTGATGCAACCTCGGGTGCGGTTTTTGCTGCCCGCCAGCATCCCATGCGCATTATCACGGTGATTCCCAAACCAAGTGGCGGTGGGCACACACTGGATGCAGAAATCGCTGTCGGAGGTGACGACGGACCAGGCGAAGTCGCGGTTCTGCGATTGAGGGGGGAGCTGGCCGAACACGCGAACTCCGTTGTGATTCCACTCCTCCTGTCGGACACGCCTGTAGTCGCTTATTGGCCCGCCAGCGCACCGGATGTACCTGCAGACAGCGCAATCGGGCGCCACGCACAACGGCGGATCACAGATACAGCCAACAGTGCTGATCCACTTGCTGACTTAGTCCAACGTGGACGCGGATACCGCCCAGGAGATACTGATTTGGCATGGTCGCGGCTGACCCCGTGGCGCTCCATCTTGGCTGCCGCATTTGATCAACCCATCGGTGCAGTCTCTGGTGGAACCATCACCGCCGAACGCGATAATCCCAGTGCTGCTTTGCTGGCCACGTGGCTTCAGATCCGGCTCAGGACTCGCGTAGATATTGAGTGGACAGATCAATCAGGGATTCAATCAATTCACCTATCAACTAATCGCGGCGAGATGGCGATCACTCGGCCCGATGGAGTAACTGCGACACTAGTTCGTAGTGGCGTGCCCGATGCGCTCATCTCACTTCCTAGACGAGATCTGACAACGCTACTCAATGAGGAGCTTCGTCGACTCAACCCAGATGACGTGTACGGACGGGTCATCCGCACGTACGCCGAGGTGGGCCTGTGATACCTGAAGTCCTCGTCTGTGACAACCTGGTGGATCACACGCTGGCAATGCTTACCCAGGATTTGGTCGACTCCGATCCCGCGCAGTCCCACCACGTCGTGCTCACCGGCGGGAGCACCGGAATGTCAATTACGCGTAGACTTTCACAAGTCGCGCAGAGCATTCCCAAGGCTGTGTGGGCGAACACACATTTTTGGTGGGGAGATGAAAGATTTGTTGCATCCGGTCACGCTGACCGCAATGACCGTGACATCAATATAGCTCTGGGAGATTATTTCATCGAATCAAATATTCATCGGGTAGCCCCGAGTGACCACATTGCCGATGCCCAAAGATCCGCTGAAAGATACACGCACGAGTTGTTGAGTTTTGGTGAGAATGGATCACCGCCGCGATTCTGTTTTGTGGTATTGGGTGTCGGGCCGGATGGGCACATCGCATCCCTATTTCCCGGGCGGCCAGAGCTGCATTCGCATGAGGTCGCGCTGCCGGTACTCGATTCTCCTAAGCCACCGCCCGTTCGGGTGACGCTGAGTTACCAGACTCTGAATCATTCAGACTGCACGCTGCTACTTGTGGGTGGCGAAAATAAACGAAATGCTCTCACGACGATTATGGACGCCAGTGGTTCCATTGAACGCACGCCGGCCCGCGGAATTGAAGCTGTAGAGGTTTACGCTCTTACAGACCAACTATTTCCCGTGTAACTTATCGATAGCCTCTTGAAGGATTGCTGCCCCGTCTTTCTCAGTGCGTCGCTCTTTCACATATGCCAGGTGAGTCTTGTACGGCTCAACCTTCGGAGGAATGGGCGGATTTTCCTTGTCGGGTCCTGCGGGGAGGCCGCAACGTGGACAGTCCCATGTGTCAGGCACTTCTGCTTCAACAGCAAAGCTGGGCTTTGACTCGTGTGCGCGACTGCACCAGAACGACACAAAAATACGAGGCGCCGCCTCTCCCCGGACAGCCTCACCCATTGGGCCTGCACCCACTCGACTCCCGCGAATTGCACTTCCACCGGCCATGATTAACTCCTCAAAGAGATGTAATTGTGAAAAATATGAAGGTTGCTATGAACCGGTGCGCACAAGAAGCCCGACGGCAACGATCGACGCGGCCCAGATCAGCCCGAGCCCAACTGTTAACCGGTCTAGATTCTTTTCCGCCACTGACGAACCGCCAACCGAGGAACTCACTCCGCCACCAAACAGGTCTGAGAGACCGCCACCTTTACCGCGGTGCAACAGGATCAGAACGATGAGTAAAACGCTGGTGATGATCAAAATCACGGCTAGCGCGATGGTCAAGGCATTAAGCATTACCTAGTTCAGACCTTTCGATTACGGGGAGAAACACGGCCTTAAGGATATGCCCATCAGGCAGTTACAGGTCGGCCGGGTGCATCCGGTACCGGATAATCCCCACAAACTCGTCGGGGTCCAAGCTCGCTCCCCCTACTAGCGCGCCGTCGACGTCTGTCTGGGCCATGATCGCAGCCACGTTATCCGCCTTTACTGAGCCACCATAGAGAATGCGAACTGCATTGGACGATCCTGAACTCCACTGCTCACTCACGTGCTGCCTGATTGCCGAGCACACTTGCTGGGCGTCCGCTGGTGTCGCGACGGCGCCGGTGCCAATCGCCCACACCGGCTCGTAGGCGATTACCAGTTCACCGATCGCCTCATCACTAAAGCCAGCAAGAGACGCGGACACCTGTTCGAGCACGAATTCGATTGTCCTACCAGCTTCACGGATTTCACGGGATTCGCCCACACACACGATGGGGATCAACTCATTGGCCAAAGCTGCCTGGGTCTTGGCATTAACGACTTCGCTGCTTTCCCCGTGGTTAGCTCGACGTTCACTGTGCCCAGTCACGACAAAGGTACAGCCCAATTTGGCCAACATGGCGCCAGAAATGTCCCCGGTATGCGCGCCCTTTTCGTGCGGCGAGAGGTCCTGACCTCCGTACTTGATATCATATTTATCACCGAGGATGAGTGTTTGCACGGATCTCAAGTCCGTGAACGGTGGGAGCACGGCCACATCCACCGCCTCAAAATCCTCTTCATTAAGTGCAAACGCCAACTTTTGAACTAAAGCGATGGCCTCGAAGTGATTAATATTCATTTTCCAATTGCCTGCCATGAGCGGCATCCGGGGCCCACTGTGTGCCATTTATTTATTACCTTCCAATACGGTGAGACCGGGGAGCTTCTTGCCTTCAAGGAATTCTAGGCCGGCCCCCCCACCAGTGCTGATGTGGTCAAATTTATTGTGATCAACCTCAAGAATCCGAACGGCTGCGGCTGAGTCTCCCCCACCGATCACCGTGAATCCCCGTGAATCGGCCATTGCAGAAGCCATCGCCAGTGTGCCACCGGAAAAGGCTTCCATCTCGAATACCCCCATTGGTCCATTCCAGACGATTGTGGCCGAGTCCCCAATGATCTCGGCGTAGAGCTCACGCGTCCGCGGGCCAATGTCCAGACCCATGTGACCGGCCGGGATTGAGTCCCGATCCACAATTGCAGTAATGGCATCAGGGGCAAATTTATCGGCTACTACAAAGTCCACCGGAAGTCTCAAATTCACACCAAGATCTTGTGCCTGCATGAGAAATCCGTGTGTGGCATCCACAAAACCCGGTTGGGAAATGGAATCACCAATCTCCAAGCCCATGGACAGCAAAAATGTGTAAGCCATCCCGCCACCAATAAGTAGATTGTCGACTTTGGGGAGTAACGACTCGATCACCCCGAGTTTGTCACCGACTTTGCTCCCACCCAGAATCACGGTGTACGGCCGCTCCGCCCCTGCGAGAAGCTGATCGAACACTTCGCTCTCGCGAGCTACAAGTAGTCCAGCAGCATTAGGCACCAGTGACGCCAATTCGGTAACAGAGGCTTGCTTCCTATGCACGACTCCAAAACCGTCACTGACGTAGGCATCAGCCCAGTGGGCCCAGGTGTGAGCCAACTCGAGCCGAGCGGCAGAATCTTTGCTGGTTTCCCGCGGATCAAAACGCACGTTTTCAAGTAGTGCTACTTGACCCGATGTGAGGTTGCCAATTACGCCGGGGTCTGTGCGGGGCCCAGCCGAAAACTCTACCGGCACTCCTAACAATTCGGACAATCGACGGGCAACCGGGGCAAGGGTTAGTTCGGCAACCGGCACACCTTCAGGACGACCAAGGTGCGCGAGAATCACAACCCGTGAGCCTGATTCACGCAGTGCGCGAATCGTGGGAAGCGCTGCAACTATCCGCAAGTCATCGGTGATCTCACCATCTACGTTAAGTGGAACATTGAAATCACAGCGAAGGGCCACCGTCGAATCTGACAGATCAAGCTCGTGCAAAGTACGCACTAGAGTTTGGCACCTACAAACTTCACCAGGTCAACAAGCCGGTTGCTGTATCCCCATTCGTTGTCGTACCAGCCAAGAACCTTCACCATGTTTCCATTGACGTTGGTCAGAGAGGCATCGAAAATACATGATGATGGATCAGTCACAATGTCGGTCGAGACGATTGGGTCCTCGGTGTACTGCAAGATGCCCTGCATTGGACCCTCGGCTGCTGCTTTGACCACCGCATTGATTTCTTCTTTGGTTGCCGCCGTTCGTAGCTCAACGGTCAGATCGGTCGCTGAACCGGTCGGGACAGGAACTCGCATCGCGTAACCGTCGAGCTTTCCCTTGAGGTGCGGCATGACTAGTCCGATTGCTTTGGCAGCACCCGTGCTTGTGGGGATCATGTTCACCGCCGCGGCGCGCGAGCGTCGCAAGTCACTATGTGGAAAATCGAGGAGGCTCTGATCATTGGTGTACGCGTGAATCGTGGTCATGAGTCCACGCTCAATGCCGAATGCATCATCAATTGCTTTGGCCATTGGTGCTAGACAGTTGGTTGTGCACGATGCGTTAGAAATAATGTGGTGTGATGCGGGATCATATTTGTCTTCATTAACCCCCATGACGATCGTAATGTCCTCACCCTTGGCCGGGGCGGAGATAATCACTTTTTTGGCACCCGCGGTCATGTGCTTGCCAGCTGAATCCGCGTCGGTAAAAAACCCTGTAGATTCTATTACGATTTCAGCCCCGATTTTTCCCCAAGGAAGATCTGCAGGATCCCGCTCAGCAAATACGGGGATCCGAATCCCATTAACAACTATCGCACCATCCTCTGCGACAACGGTTCCGTTGAACCGACCCAAAATGCTGTCGTACTTCAACAGATGCGCCAAAGTTTTAGTGTCGGTCAGGTCGTTGATACCCACAACCTGAACGTGCGCGTTACTCACCTCAATTGCGCGAAAAAAATTGCGACCAATGCGACCAAAACCGTTAATGCCAACCTTCACCGAATACTCCTTCGATATATTGCTGAATGACGCTGTCTCTACCACTATGTGCGATTCCGCGGATGAATGTGTTCTGGGACACAAATATAGTGGATTCCAAGTTACCGAAATGTTACGGCTGAACCTCGATGGACGTGACTGTCGCTTCGGTGTCGGGAATTCCCATCTCCTGAGCCTTTTTGTCTGCCAGAGCCAGCAAACGCCGAATCCGCCCAGCAATCGCGTCCTTGGTCATCGGCGGATCACTCAAGGCGCCGAGTTCCTCAAGGCTTGCTTGTTGATGCTGCATGCGTAGTCGCCCCGCGACCACGAGGTGATCGGGTACTTCCTCGCCCAAAATTTCTAACGCTCGCTGCACCCGCGCACCTGCCGCAACCGCGGCTCGCGCTGAGCGACGCAAATTAGCGTCATCGAAATTTGCCAGTCGGTTAGCCGTAGCCCGAACTTCACGACGCATCCTTCGTTCTTCCCAGGCCATCATGGCCTCATGTGCCCCAAGCTTGGTGAGCATGGCTCCAATGGCGTCCCCGTCACGGATCACTACTCGATCTACCCCTCTGACTTCGCGAGACTTGGCGGCAATGCCCAAACGACGTGCCGCCCCAACCAGAGCAAGGGCCGACTCAGGACCGGGACAGGTGATTTCCAAAGACGACGAACGGCCCGGTTCGGTCAAAGATCCATGGGCTAAGAACGCCGCGCGCCACGCCGATTCACAGTCACACAAAGCGCCAGCCACAATCGTCGGCGGCAGTCCCTTGACTGGTCGCCCACTCGCGTCGACTATTCCTGTCTGGCGAGCGAGCGCTTCCCCACCGACTACTACTCGTACTAAATACCTAGTACCTTTCTTGATTCCTGTTCCTTGCACCAGTGCAATTTCGCTGTCATGACCGTAGATTTCAAAAATGTCTTTGCGCAACCGACGAGCAGAGGAGCCTGTATCAAGATCTGCCTCCACAACGATGGCTCGATTAATGATGTGCAGCCCGCTCGCGAACCGCAATATTGTTGACACCTCAGCCTTGCGGCAACACATCTTGGTCACCTCGACCCTACTAAGTTCGTCTTTCACCTCGGAGGTCATTGCCATTACTTACTCCCTAATTCTTGCGCTACAAAGCGCAAAGCATCGGCCAACTTGTCCGGATCGTGCGTTGCGGTGTGAAAGGCGACCTTCATCCTAAACGACTTGGCGCCCAGGCTCTGCGCTGCCTGTTCGCACTGTCCCGCGCCTTCATTTTGATCTAAGTCGAAAATTATTCCGTCTAAAGAAATATCTGGAAAAAGCGCGAGCCACGACCTCGCGTAATCCGCCGAGGTAAATCCGGTTGTTTCGCCAATTTGCTCCGACAAATTCATGATCAAAATCCGCCGAGCCGAACTTCGGACTACTGCCGTTCGTATGCCTGGAACCAGTAAGGGCGGAACGACTGAGGTGAACCATGACCCAGGACCAAAAATTAAAATCTCAGCTTGGTTGATGGCCTCTATTGCCTCTAAACTCGCCTGCGGATCACTTGGTTCAATCCAGACTTTGGCAACGCGCCCGCTCGTCGTCGCAATCGCAACCTGACCGCACACTTCTCTGGTGCTTATTGGATCGTGGGGATCTATTCCAACAATCTCCGCACCAATATCGATTGCCTCAGCGCTACACGGAAGAACTCTCCCCCGCACTCCAAAGAATGACCCCAAAAGATCAAGCCCTTGCTGGGTCGATGCGCCTTCGTTCCATAGAGCCGTGAGCAATACATTTCCGACGACGTGACCCTCGAGACCACTTTCGCTTTCGCCACTGGGAAAGCGATGTTGTAGAACCGCACCAATGCGATCACCCATTGGGCCGTTTGGTAACAGCGCCGTGATAGCCATGCGCAAGTCACCGGGCGGGGCAACGTCGAATGCTTTTCGGATTCTTCCACTGGAGCCACCGTCATCCGAGACGCCCACGACAGCGGTTAAGTTCGTTATTGCGTCCGTATCGAGTAATGCTCTGGCTGCGCGTAGCGTGGAGAACAATCCGTGCCCGCCACCGAATGCGACTACTTGACCGAGTGTATTCGATTCACTCACGGCCAAGGTCCCGATGAAACACCGACGCCCGGTGACCCGTTTCACCCAACATGGTGGCGAGTTCCTCTGTCATAGCGACACTTCGATGCTTACCGCCGGTACAACCTACCGCGACTGTGACGAGCCTCTTGCCTTCACGCAAATAACCTTCACGCATGGTGCCCAGCAACTCTTGAAAGTGAGTGAGAAAATCTTGTGCACCGGAACCCTGCAACACATTTTCGGATACGGCTCGGTCCCTGCCGGTGAGCTGACGTAGATCTTCATCCCAAAAAGGATTTGGCAAAAATCGCACATCGGCGACCATGTCTGCATCCACCGGGATTCCGTACTTAAAACCAAAAGAAACCACCGTGACGTGGAAATCACTCTCCCCATCAGAATCAAATGCCGCTTCGATTCGACGACGTAGATCATGAACATTTAGCGAACTCGTATCTATAACAAGGTCTGCTACCGCTCTAATTTCACCCAAAATTTCGCGCTCGCGCGCGAGCCCATCAATTATCCGGTGATCTAAGGATCCTTCATCGTTCTGCAGAGGGTGCGGCCTGCGCGATGACTCAAAACGTCGCACTAAACTCTCGTCAGTCGCTTCCAGGAACACTGTCGTCACACTGCCCACGTGCAGTGACAAATCAGCCATCACCGAGCGCAGTTGGGCGAAAAGTGACCGACTGCGTGTATCCACCACCACCGCGACTTTCTTGATATCGGAGCTGTCACTCGCCAACTCGAGGGCCTCCAAGAGCAAGGTCGGTGGGATATTGTCGATAACGAACCAGCCGACATCTTCGAGTGCTCGCGCCGCCGTAGTGCGACCGGCACCACTCATTCCGGTGAGGACAATCAGCTCTGAGTCTTGCAAGTCTGCACCCGACATGAACGCCCTTCCCCAATGTGTAATCCGGCAATCATCAAGCTCCTGATCTCCACGCTATCGTAATTGTCAAGAACCTTCCGGATGCAAATTTTTCCAGATTACCTCGGACATTTTTAGCCCGACTCCTGGGACACTGGACAGCTCCGATGCACTGGCCTCACGTACCTTCTTCACAGAGCCGAAAGCCTTCAATAGTGCCTTAATCAATACGGGTCCAACGCCTGGGATATCGTCGAGTTGACTCTGCAACGATGTGGAATTGCGTCGCTGTCTGTGATGTGAAATCGCGGTCCGGTGCGCTTCATCACGCACTCGCTGCAGTAAATGCAAGGCATGGCTGTTACGTGCGAAAATTATCGGATCCACTTGATTGACAACCCACACTTCTTCAAGCCGCTTAGCCAATCCAACCACCGGCACGGAAACCCCGCAGTCACGAAGCGCATTCATAGCTGATTTCACCTGTCCGGCAGCTCCATCAATTACCAAAAGTGACGGCTGGTAGGCAAAGCGTGAATCCTGTAGATGCGACTGTTCTTTGAAGCGTCTACTCACGACTTCGTACACACTGGATAGGTCATCTTTACGGTCACCTTTAATGATGAATTTTCGGTACTCAGATTTTTTTGGCAGTCCGTCTTCGAAAACGACCAGTGACCCCACAGTCTCTGTCCCAGCCAGAGTGGAAATATCGATGCATTCGATTCGCAGGGGCGGCTCGGGTAGCTCGAGGACCTCTTGGAGGTCATTGAGGGCTTGGGTCCGGACTGTGATATCTGCGCTCTTTTCAAGTCTCGATTTCGTGAGTGCTCGCTCGCAATTCTCCATGGCCGTGGCCATCAGGGCCCGCTTATCGCCCCTTTGAGGCGTGCGCAAGTCCACTTTTGATCCTCGTTCACCTACTAGCCAATTGGCCAGCGCCGCTTGATTTGACGGTAAACGCGAAAGAAGAACCTCCTTGGGGACCCCGTCCGTCGCGATGTCGGAATACACGCGCGTAAGGATGCGTTCAACGTACCCGGGTTCGTCAAGTTCCTCGATGCGCTCCACGACGAAAAACCGCTCACCCGTAATTCGCCCAACCCGCACGTGAATTATCTGAACACCTACGTGCAGTTCGTCGAAATAGAAGGCAAGGAGGTCGGCGTCCGTAGAGTCTTCAAAAACCACCGAGTTTCTCTCCAGCACTTTCTCCAACGCAACCAATCGGTCCCGCCACTTTGCCGCTGACTCGAAATCCTCAATATCCGCCGCATTTTGCATCTGTTGGTTGATCTGATCGACAAACTCGCGGGTTTGACCGCTAAGAAATCTCATCAGCTGATCGACGAGTCCGTTGTAGTCCTCAACCGAGATTCGATCCACGCAGGGGGCGCTACATTTGTCGATATATCCCAGCAGACACGCGCGACCGCTCCTCTTCGCCTGATTAAATACGCCGTTGCGACACGAGCGAACCGGAAACACTCGGATCAGCTCTTCAAGGGTCGCCTTGATCGCCCACACCTGCGTGTAGGGACCAAAGTATCGAGTGCCTTTTCGCTTCGCTTCTCGGACAACTGCAACCCGGGGGTATTCTTCACCCACGGTCACCGCCAAGTAAGGGTAGGTTTTGTCGTCCCTAAAGCGAACATTGAATCTCGGGGTGTATTCCTTAATCCACGAGTATTCCAGAACGAGTGCTTCGACCTCATTGCCTACGGTGAGCCAGTCGACACTGCAGGCCGTGGTCAACATCTTTTGAGTCCGTGGATGCAAGGCGCTGAAATCTTGAAAATAGGAGTTTAGCCGCGACCGAAGGTTGATTGCTTTGCCCACGTACACCACCCGGCCTTGCGCATCGCGGAAGCGATACACGCCCGGGCCCACCGGGATCGTCCCGGTGGCGGGCCGGTAGGTCGAAGGGTCAGCCATTAGCGACTACACACCCAGGCCAACATTCCCAGGCCAACACTGACTTTCTCGCTGGTGCGTGAGCAATTGATCGAGTCAATATTATGGTCTGCCCTAGAGCCTCGGGGAGAACCTCCGCCACGTCTGCACCCGGTCTCTTCATATTGCCGCGCCCTACCCCTTTAGTTTCATATTGCGCAGGAATCTTCCAGTGTGACTTTCCGGAACAGCCGCAATGTCGATCGGTGTCCCCTGGGCAACAACCTGGCCACCGCCAGAGCCGCCCTCCGGCCCCATGTCTATGACCCAGTCCGCCGATTTAATCACATCTAGATTGTGCTCGATCACAACTACACTATTGCCCTTATCCACCAAACTTTGTAGAACCAGCAACAGCTTGCGGATATCTTCGAAGTGGAGCCCAGTCGTGGGTTCATCCAGAATGTAGATCGTGCGCCCGGTCGACCGCTTCTGAAGCTCGGCAGAAAGTTTCACGCGCTGCGCTTCACCGCCGGACAAGGTTGGAGCTGATTGACCCATGCGGACGTAGCCCAAGCCGACCTCAACCAAAGTTTTTAGGTGTCGCGCAATTGCCGGAATCGCAGCAAAAAATTCACTCGCCTCCTCGATTGGCATATTGAGAACTTCGGCGATTGTCTTTCCTTTGTAATGTACTTCGAGGGTTTCGCGGTTGTATCGCGCTCCATGACAGACTTCGCACGGTACATACACATCAGGCAAGAAGTTCATTTCGATCTTTAGGGTGCCGTCGCCACTACAGGCCTCACAGCGGCCACCTTTCACATTGAAACTAAACCTGCCCGGCAGATACCCGCGAATCTTTGCTTCCTGGGTTTGTGCAAACAGTTTGCGCACATGATCAAAAACACCCGTGTACGTCGCCGGGTTGCTTCGCGGCGTGCGACCGATCGGCCCTTGATCAACGTGGACAACTTTGTCTACTTTCTCTAGCCCAGTAACTTTTGTATGCTTGCCGGGAACAACTGAAGCGCCATTGAGCTCTCGCGCAAGAACATTGAGCAATACGTCATTTACCAAGGTTGACTTACCGGACCCGCTTACCCCGCTCACAACGCAGAGATTCCCTAATGGGAAGTCAACGTCTACGTTAAGGAGGTTGTGCTCTTTCGCTCCCCTGACCCCGATCCACCCACGTTCCTGTCCGCGCCGAACTTTCGGGGCGGCAATGCTTTTTGCCCCCGACAGATAGGCTCCCGTCACCGAGTTTTTAGATGAGATCAAATCTGCGAACTTGCCGCTAACAACAACCTCTCCACCATGCTCACCAGCTCCGGGCCCAATATCAACGATCCAGTCCGCCCTCCGAATCGTTTCCTCATCGTGCTCGACCACGATAAGTGTGTTCCCCAAGTCGCGCAATCGGATCAACGTGGCGATTAAGCGCTCATTATCCCGCTGATGCAAGCCAATACTGGGCTCATCAAGCACGTAAAGGACACCCGTCAGACCCGATCCAATTTGAGTCGCAAGTCGTATCCGCTGTGCCTCTCCGCCAGCAAGCGTCCCGGCAGCCCGTTCAAGTGAAAGATAATGCAAACCGACATCGACCAGAAATTGCAGCCGCTCGTTCACTTCCTTGAGCACTCGGGCTGCAATCGTTTCATCGCGCGCAGAAAGCTTCAATGTTGCAAGCAGATCTCGTGCCCCGCTGATGGGTAAAGCTGCAATTTCTGCGATTGAATGATCAGATACGGTAACCGCAAGTGTCAGGGGCTTAAGTCGGGTGCCTTGGCAGGATTCACACGGAACTTCACGCATAAAGCCTTCAAATCTTTCGCGAGAGGAATCCGTGTCTGCCTCAGCGTGTCTACGCGAAATAAAGTTCACGACCCCCTCGTAAGTTGTGTAGTAGGAACGCTGACGTCCGTATCTGTTCTTGAACTTCACATGAAGTTGCACATCGGTACCATAGAGAATCGCTTTACGGTTCTTGGCGCTGAGTTTTGACCACGGGGTGTCGAGGTCAATCCCAATTTCTTCGGAGAGTGACTCAAGTAGCCTTCGAAAATATTCACTGACGGTGCCGCGCGACCATGGGGCAATTGCACCTTCATTTAACGATGCGGCGGAGTCTGGGATTACCAATTCTACATCAACAGCCCGTGTCACACCCAGCCCAGAGCAGTCCGAACATGCACCAAATGGCGAGTTAAAGGAAAAAGAGCGCGGCTCCAATTCCTCAAATGACAATCCGTCCCGGACGCAGGCGAGGTGTTCACTCAGTGTCAATTCCCGATCAGGATCTCCCGCTAGGCGGTCGACGAAGTCCAATGTCACGTTACCGTGTCCGAGCGAGAGTGCGGTTTCAACCGAATCAGTCATGCGTTGTCGTGATCCTGAGCTGACCGCCAAACGATCGACAACTACTTCAATCGTGTGCTTTTCCTGCTTTTTGAGGGTGGGAACTTCATCTAGTGAATAGATTTCACCATCAACCCGGACCCGTGAGTAGCCGTCTGCTTGAAGCTGCTTAAAAACCTCGAGGTACTCCCCCTTGCGCTCCCTGATGAGTGGCGCGAGTATTTGAAATTTAGTCTTGGCGGGAAATTCAAGAATTTGATCGACAATTTGCTGTGGTGTTTGCTTCGCAATTGGGTCGCCACATTGTGGACAATGTGGCTTGCCAATGCGGGCAAAGAGAAGCCGCAAATAGTCGTAAATTTCCGTAATCGTCCCTACGGTGGATCGAGGGTTTCGCGAGGTTGACTTTTGGTCTATCGACACCGCCGGAGAGAGCCCTTCAATGAAGTCCACATCAGGTTTGTCCAATTGTCCGAGAAACTGCCTCGCGTAAGCGGACAAGCTTTCCACATATCGCCTTTGGCCCTCAGCGAAAATTGTGTCGAATGCCAAACTTGACTTTCCGGAACCAGAAAGACCCGTGAAAACGATCAGGGCGTCCCGCGGAAGGTCAACGGACACGTTCTTAAGATTGTGCTCACGAGCGCCCCTGATGACTAACTTGTCCACTCTGACTCTTTCCCTGTGTTGCATGCAATGTCGTTTATCTAGCCCGTCAATCCTAGGCGAGTCACGGTGATTGGGCATCTGTGGGAACCGGCGCACATTGACACCGCGTGGATCGTTCCGAAATGGGTAGCATGGTGCCTATGTATATCGGAGACACGACCGTCGGAGGTCCCGCCCAGATCCGAAAGCTGCCACAGCTCACTATCAGCAAAATCAGCGTAGGTTCTTTCAATAACAATTCATATCTGTTGCGTTGCACGAACACGGGCATGCAGGTCCTGATTGATGCTGCGGCCGAGCCAGATCGACTCCTTACCCTGATTGGGCATGGGGAACTGATGGGAGTTCTCACCACCCACGGGCATCCCGACCACTGGGGAGCACTCGCCGAGGTGATTAATGCGACAGGAGCACGCTCATACGCTCCCGCTGCTGACGTCACAATGATAAGTGTCAATACAGATCACGCGCTAAGGCAAGGGTCAACAGTGACATTCGGCGCTGTCACCGTGCAGGTGATCACAACTGGTGGACATACTCCCGGCGCGAGCATGTTCATATACCAGGACCCATTCGGTCACGGGCATCTTTTTTCAGGGGACTGTCTCTTTCCGGGAGGCGTGGGTAAAACAAGCACCCCCGAAGATTTTTCCACCCTATTTAGTGCTGTTCAGTCGCAAGTTTTTGATGCACTGCCCGACACAACGTGGGTGTATCCGGGTCACGGCGCGGATACACACGTGGGAAAAGAACGAGGCTCCCTAGGTGAATGGCTGGACAGAGGTTGGTGACTGCACGCCTCAGCTTTCTTCGTCCACCTCGTCATCAGTGGCTGGACTTGCATTATCTCCGGTTGTTGGGTTTGACCTAATTTTGAGCGCCGAAGCCATAAAGACGGCAACCAGCACTAGGGTGATCACGACCAGACTGGCATTGGTGGAAATCTTCGGAATTGAGTTATTCAACTCATGGAAATAGGTCAAGAAGAGTTTGAGTCCAATAAAGACCAAGATGATTGACAGGCCTAGCGACAAGTAAATCAGCTTGTCCAACAGCCCGCGCAATAAGAAGTACAAAGCTCGTAATCCTAACAATGCAAATGCGTTTACGGTGAAGACCAGATAGGGCTCCTGCGTAACTCCAAACGTTGCCGGAATGGAATCAAGTGCGAAGATCAGATCTGTAGTGCCAATGGCGAACATTACGAGCAAGAGCGGCGTTGCATACCTCAGTCCGTTCTCCGTGATGAAGAGCGAGGTGCCACGGTAGGCCTCCGAGAATCGATACCGCTTTCGAACAATCCGGACTAGGAGGTTGTCACGTGGGTCAGGCTCATCATTACGGTGTCGCATAAGTTGTACACCTGTCCACACCAGTATCGCTCCGAAAATTGCGAAGGTGAACGAGAATAAGGCGAGGGCACTCGCGCCAATGGCGATGAAAATTCCGCGCAAAACAATCGCGAGAGCAACACCCACCAAGAGAACCCGCTGGTGCAGATTGAATGGAACAGAAAATTGGGTGAGAATTATAATGAAAACGAACAGGTTATCGACACTGAGTGACTTCTCGACCAGGTAGGCGGCAAAATATTCCGTCCCGTATTGAGAGCCCTGCCACAGGTAGATGAAGACACCAAACGCAATCGCGACACCAACATAAAATATCGAAGACCACATCGCTTCCTTGAACTTGACCTCATGCGGTGTGCGGGTAATTGCAAAAAAATCAACCGCCATAAGCGCGACTATTCCGGCAATCGTGACTAGCCAAAGAGCAAGAGAAGTTTCCATGCCTTAATTGGCTTCGGCGGACTGCATTGCGCGCAACTCTTTTTTAAGATCAGTGATCTCGTCACGTAAACGAGCAGCCAATTCAAACTGCAATTCCCCTGCAGCCGCGCGCATCTGGTCAGTCAGCTCCTGAATCAACACCACCAGGTCGCCGCTTGGAGTGTGCCTTTTGGTCTGTGGCTTCTCACGGCTTATCAGGATTGCTGTGTCTTCTTCCTCACGAGCCAGCAGTTCGGTGATGTCCGCGATCCTCTTTCGTAGCGGTTGCGGATCTACACCCATCTCATTGTTGTAGGCGACTTGCTTTGCTCGACGACGATTCGTCTCGTCGATCGCCTTGGCCATTGAGGCGGTGATCTTGTCGGCATACATGTGAACCTCGCCATTCACATTTCTTGCAGCACGCCCGATGGTTTGGATTAGTGACGTACCCGAGCGCAAGAAGCCTTCCTTATCAGCATCAAGAATCGCGACAAGAGATACCTCAGGCAAATCAAGTCCCTCGCGTAAAAGGTTAATGCCCACGAGAACGTCAAAGACCCCTAGGCGTAAATCCCGGAGCAGTTCTACGCGACGAAGCGTGTCAACTTCAGAATGCAGATATTCCACCTTGATTCCATGCTCAGACAAATAATTTGTCAGATCCTCCGACATCCGCTTGGTCAATGTTGTTACCAGTACCCGCTCATTCTTGTCCACGCGAATGCGGATTTCGTGCATTAAATCGTCGACTTGACCCTTGGTCGCCTTGATCACAACCTCGGGGTCCACCAGTCCTGTTGGCCTAATCACTTGCTCAACCACATCGCCCTGCACAGCCGTAAGTTCGTAGGGTCCGGGGGTGGCCGACAAATAGACTGCTTGCCCAATTCGCTCCTCGAACTCTTTCCACTTGAGAGGCCGATTGTCCATTGCACTAGGTAATCGAAATCCATGCTCCACCAGTGTGCGTTTACGGCTGGCATCCCCCTGAAACATGGCTCCAATTTGAGGCACACTTACATGCGACTCATCGATGACGAGCAGGTAGTCCTCGGGGAAATAATCGAGCAGGCAGTGCGGCGCACTGCCCGCATCGCGTCCATCAATAAAGCGGCTGTAATTCTCGATCCCTGAACAAAAACCGACCTGCTGCATCATTTCGATGTCGAACGTCGTGCGCATCTTAATGCGTTGAGCTTCAAGAAGCTTCCCTTGTTTTTCAAATTCGACAACGCGCTCGTCCAACTCGACTTGGATTTCACCAATTGCTCGGGACATACGCTCTGGACCTGCAACGTAATGTGTTGCGGGAAACACATACATCTCTTGGTCCTGCGTGAGGATTTCACCGGTGAGCGGATGCAAGGTCATCATCCGTTCAATGTCATCACCGAACATTTCGATCCGGACTGGATTCTCTTCGTACACGGGAAAAACTTCCACGGTGTCGCCCCGAACCCGAAATGTTCCACGGGTAAACGCGATGTCATTTCGGGTGTATTGAATCCCTACCAGACTTCTCAACAGCGAATCGCGGGAAAATTCCTCACCCACCCTGAGCCGAATCATCCGATCCACGTACTCCTGCGGTGTACCAAGGCCGTAAATAGCGGAAACCGTGGCAACTACGATCACGTCACGCCGGGTGAGCAGGCTGTTCGTCGCCGAGTGTCGCAACCGCTCGACTTCCTCGTTAACCGTGGAGTCTTTTTCGATAAACGTGTCAGATTGTGGGACGTATGCCTCTGGCTGGTAATAGTCGTAGTAAGAAACAAAGTATTCAACCGCATTATTCGGCAACAGTTCCCGAAATTCAGTGGCAAGTTGCGCCGCAAGTGTCTTATTCGGAGCCATGACTAATGTCGGCCTTTGCAGTCTCTCCACGAGCCACGCCGTCGTAGCACTCTTACCGGTGCCAGTTGCACCCAGAAGAACGGAATTTTTCTCACCGGATTGAATCCGCTTAACGAGTGCCTCGATCGCCGTTGGCTGATCCCCCGCCGGTTGAAACGGTGAAATCACCTCAAATGGAGCAACTGTTCGAGTGAGATCTGTGATCGGCCGAGTCACGATCGCGCCTCAATTGCGCGCTCCACAATGCCCAGCCACACCGAAGCACATTCCTGTTCACATTCTTTCGTCGTCTTACTGTTATCGATTACCCAGGTAGCTACCAGATTGCGCTGTTCACGGGTAGCCTGATTTCGAATCCGCGCTTCGGCTTCTTCGTGGCTCATTCCGCGATTCTTAACGAGCCGTTCAATTTGTTCCTTGGTGTCAAGATCGACCACAATCACGACATCGCACAACGCAACTGAATCTGTCTCAATCAGTAATGGCATGTCGTACACCACTATTTGATCTATCGCGCACGCCTCAATTTGCCGAATAGCCTCCATGCGAATTTTAGGGTGCATAATCGCGTTGAGTTTTTCTAGCGCTTTCGAATCGCTAAAAACAAGGGCCGCGAGCGCAGAGCGATTAAGGGAACCATCAGCATGAAGGATTTGAGCTCCGAAGGCCTGGGAAATTTCCGCGATAACTGGTGACCCGTTTTTGGTGAGGGTGCGTGAAATTTCGTCAGCGTCTACCACGACAGCGCCATGCTTTTTCAAACACGACGCTGCAGTTGACTTACCCGAGCCAACGCCTCCGGTGATTCCGACGACAAAAGGCATGTGGTCAGCCACGAAATTAATCGGTGGAGAGCTTGTCCCGAAGGGCCTGGAGAGAGGAATCGGCAGCCAAGGTTCCCTCTGTAGACGCTGAATCAGATGAGTAGGCACTCGCCTCGCCCGAATCGACCGCGGCGGCTTGGTCGGCCTGCTTCGCCTCAGTCATTTGCTTACGGTGCGCTTCCCAACGCGCATGTGCTTCGGCGTATTCGCGCTCCCACTCAGTACGTTGTTCCTCAAATCCGGTTTTCCATTCACCCGTCTCAGGATCGAATCCGGCCGGCCCTGTGTAATTGCCCGCCTCGTCGAAAGCCGGTGCCATGCCGTATAGATAAGGATCAAACTCTTCAACAGCTTGTGCGTCGGAGGAATCGTTTGCCTGCTTAAGTGACAACGATATGCGGCGGCGCTCGAGATCGATATCGATTACTCGGACAAATATGTCGTCATTGACTTGAACAATTTGCTCGGGCATCTCAATGTGACGTTCGGCAAGTTCGGAAATGTGTACCAAGCCTTCAATACCTTCGTCAACTCGGACAAACGCACCGAATGGCACTAGCTTCGTAACTTTACCGGGAACAACTTGGTTAATCCCGTGGGTACGAGCGAAGTGCTGCCAAGGGTCTTCTTGAGTTGACTTGAGCGAAAGCGACACGCGCTCGCGGTCCATATCAACTTCGAGAACTTCAACCGTGACTTCGTCGCCCACTTGCACAACCTCGGAAGGATGGTCAATGTGCTTCCAAGACAACTCGGACACGTGAACGAGACCATCCACGCCCCCCAAATCAACGAATGCACCAAAATTGACGATGCTCGATACAACGCCATTACGGATTTGACCCCGCTGCAGTTGATTCAAGAATGTTTGGCGTACCAAACTTTGCGTCTTTTCTAGGTACGACCGGCGAGAAAGTACAACATTGTTCCGATTTTTATCAAGTTCAATGATCTTTGCCTCAAGGGTCTTGCCAATATAAGGCTGAAGATCACGAACGCGGCGCATTTCAACAAGTGATGCGGGCAGGAAGCCACGCAGACCAATATCCACGATCAGGCCGCCTTTGACAACCTCGATCACGAGCCCTTCGACAACGCCATCTTCTTCCTTGATCTTCTCAATCGTGCCCCATGCGCGCTCGTACTGTGCGCGCTTCTTGGACAAAATCAAGCGGCCTTCTTTGTCCTCTTTTGTGAGAACGAGTGCTTCCACGCTGTCACCAACGGACACCACTTCACTGGGGTCAACGTCGTGCTTAATGGAAAGTTCTCGGGAAGGTATTACACCCTCTGTTTTGTAGCCAATGTCCAGGAGCACTTCGTCTCGGTCGACTTTAACCACCGTTCCTTCGACGAGATCTCCGTCGTTGAAGTACTTGATTGTGGCGTCGATTGCCGCGAGGAAATCCTCGGCGGTACCAATGTCATTGATGGCAATTTGGGGTGCGGTTGAGGTTTCGATTGGTGTAGTCATGGAGAAAGTGGCTCCGGTGGATAGATGTTGTGGTTGTCCACACGCTCTTTTGGTGAGGATTCTAGGTCTGATCCCCGAACGGGTGGAACGTCGTGATTCTAATAGTTCACCAATTCTTAATGGGCGGCGGCATCCCAGTTGGGGCCGGTTCCCACATTGACGTCGAGCGGCACCAGCAGTTCAGCAGCAGATCTCATTTGCTCACTGACTAGTTGCGTTACGGCCTCTCGCTCCCCTGTTGCCACTTCAAGCACAAGTTCGTCATGGACTTGCAAGAGCAACCGGGATTGGAATCGAGCCTTTTGCAGGGCTTGGTCGACCTTGAGCATGGCGATTTTGACGATGTCGGCGGCACTGCCCTGAATTGGTGCGTTCAAAGCCATCCGTTCAGCGATCTCCCGACGCTGCCGATTTTCACTCACCAGGTCGGGGAGCATCCGCCGACGGCCATACATCGTCTCGGTGTACAGCTTGCCTCGGGCTACTTCCACTACATCGGCAAGATACGCACGAATACCGCCAAATCGCCGGAAATAGTCCTCCATCATGATTTTGGCGTCTTCTGTTGAAATATCAAGCTGCGCTGCCAGACCGTACGGTGACAGTCCATACGCCAACCCGTAAGACATGGCCTTGATTTGCCGCCGAAGATCGGGAGTAACCTCAGTTACATCAAAGACTTTGCGTGCGACGCTTTCATGTAGATCCTCACCAGAGTTAAATGCCTCAATCAGGGCTTCATCTTGTGACAAATGCGCCATTATTCGCAGCTCAATTTGGCTGTAGTCAGCGGTGAGTAAACACTCAAAACCTTCACCCACCACGAAAGCCGCGCGGATACGTCTCCCTGCTTGCGTTCGCACCGGAATGTTTTGCAAATTGGGATCCATCGACGAGAGCCGACCTGTGGCAGCCACTGTTTGACGGAATGTGGTGTGAATCCGTCCGTGGCCGTCAACTAACGGAATAAGCCCCTCGACCGTCTGGCGCAATTTGGAGTCTTCACGCCAACCCAACAAGTGCTTCAGGAGCGGGTCATTTGTCTGGGCATAGAGGCTGTTTAATGCCTCTGCGTCGGTCGTAAAACCGGTCTTTATTTTCTTAGTCTTAGGCAACCCACGTTCACTAAACAGTACTTCTTGCAACTGCTTCGGCGATGCCAAATTAAATTGATGGCCCACCAATTCAAAACTCGCCGACTCAGCTAGGTGCATCTGCTCACCAAATTTAGTTGATAAAACCTCCAGTCCACGCGAGTCAACGGCGATACCAACGTGCTCCATTTGCGCCAGTGCGACCTCTGTCGGAATTTCTATGTCAACCAAAAGAGGCTCCAATTTAAATTCCGCGAGTTTAAGTGATAACACCCTTCCTAATTCCCAAATTAACGTCGCCGACTGAACCAAGTTGGTCACAGAATCGTTTTCACCGAACATCGACAACTGGTCTTGCGGCGCGGTAAGGCTGTGACCGAGCTCACGCCGCACCAAGTCAGTCAATTCATAGGACCGTTGGCCCGGATCGATCAGATAGCCAGCCAGCGCTGTATCCATCTGAATTTTACATTGAGAGATATCAATCTGCGCGGTGGCAAGTGCCCACAGGGTGGTTTTTCCGTCATGGAGAGTTATCGGATTGATACATGTACTAAGCCATTTGAGAAGCGCGGTGCTTTGCTGCGCTGAGGCACTGTGAACCACGTGTATCTGATGGCTTGAACACACCGCAAGGGCGCTCACGGAGCCAGACCCATTCGCGAATTCTCCCTGTATCGCAACTGCAATGGGACCGTCAAGACTTTCTAAATCCTGCAGTGCGGCTTCTGGGAAAACCTTTCGGTTGATTTCGGGGGGGATCTCCACACCTGGGTCTGAAGCATTTTCAGATGGTTCTGGCTGCACCGCACCGGGCAGCGCGGCCACACGCGTGCGCAGTGCCGAGAACTGCAAGGTATCAAACAATTGATTCAGATCGCTGAGTGAAAATGTCCGGCGATCGAGGTCATTTACACTCACATCAAGTGGGACATCGCGCACCAGTTCAGTGATCCGACGATTAACCAACAATTGAGCAATATTGTCGCGCAATGAGACACCGACTTTTCCAGTCACAGTGTCTGCCCGTTCAACCAACGCACTCAATGAACCATATTCACTGATCCACTTTTGGGCGGTCTTCTCGCCCACCCCCGGAATCCCTGGAAGATTGTCGCTTGGATCCCCCCGCAGTGCCGCAAAATCCGGGTACTGGCTCGGGGTCAATTTGTATTTGACCTCAATAGCCTCTTCTGTCATCACGGCCAGATCCGAGACACCCTTTTTGGGGTGTAGCACTGTCACATGCGGGGAAACTAATGCGAAGGAATCCCGATCTCCCGTAACAATATCGGTAGAAAATCCAGCCACGGTTGCTTGGGTGGCGAGAGTAGCGAGAAGATCGTCCGCTTCGTAGCCTTCCTTTTCCACACGCCGGATTCCCATGCCATCCAAAACCTCTTTAATCAGTTCAACCTGTCCCTTAAATTCATCTGGGGACTGAGCACGGTTCGCTTTATAGTCGGCAAACAGTTCAGTTCGGAAACTTCGACGGGATACATCAAATGCCACACCAATATGCGTGGGGTCAAACTCTTTCAGCAAATTGATCAGCATTGCCGTGAACCCGTACACAGCATTTGTGGGCTGGCCCGAGGTCGTGTTGAAATTCTGAGCGGGCAACGCATAAAACGCTCGGTACGCCATTGAGTGACCATCGATAAGAAGTAATCGATTTTGCGCCATAGCCCGATACTAGTTGCCCTCGAAGCCCTAGGATTTGCGACTATGGCGAAGTTTATGGAACCGGGATCAACCGATGTCACCTCGGAAGTCGAGGCTATCGGGATAGGCGCTCTGGGTGAGCGCATGGGAATTGTGATTACGGGTGCGAGCGTGGATGCCCAAGGTCTAGCGTCAATTACGGGGACCATGCCAGTTCACGGGAACACCCAGCCATTTGGCCTCCTACATGGAGGCGCAAGTGCGGTCCTAGCCGAGACATTGGGCTCGATCGCCGCGGGAGTTACTGCACACCATTTGGTAGGAGAGGGCGTGCTCGTGGTTGGCATTGACCTGAACGCCACCCATCACAAAGCAGCCCGAGATGGTCTTGTCACGGGTGTCGCCACGATGATTAGTGCCGGGAAGACTGTACTCACCAGTGACATCACTATTTGCAATGAACAAGGTCAACGTGTGTGCACCGCACGTTTGACGGCAATGGCTCGCGAGATTCGCAACTGACCCAATGGCGCATGTGCATTTGTTCCCCCAATACCAAGTGGGGTAAGCACGGGCCTGAAACGCGCACAAGTCGGTAACAATCCCACTACTTCTCCGAAATGACTGTGTTTACCACTCGGATACGGGTATCGTTCACGAAGGCTTACTTGCCTCCCACGGTCTGGGGGAGTGTGAAGTGGAGTCATAGATTGATCCAGGCCACGATGAGAAAGAGACCGGGAGGTCATCACACGTGCTTAAACGCGCTCGACTAGCAATGGGAGTTCTACTCCTCGCCACCTTCGCCTTCATGATCACGGGAAGCTTTTCCCCCGCGAGCGCGGCCGAGTCTGGGATTATCGGAACTCTGAGCACACCCGGGGGCGAACCGGTAGTCGGAGTTGTGATTACGGCGACAGACGCGGACGGGGTGATTACCTCCGGAACGTCCGATGACAAAGGTGATTTTACGGTGCCGCTGCCAGCGGGTGGGACTTATTTGGTGGAAATAGATGTAACGACCTTGCCCGCGGGGATCACCCTGAATAATGAGGACGACGCAAGCCGTTCACTTCTGGTCCTGGGAGGAGACAAGAAGATTCTGATTGGCCTGTCAGAAGGCGGCGATTCTGGGATTGTAAGCGTCGAGTCGGGATCGACCGAGCGGGTAATTCAGCTGTTGCTAGACGGCATCCTGTACGGCTTGATGATAGCCCTCGGAGCGGTGGGAATGAATCTGGTCTTTGGAACCACAGGATTAACGAACTTTTCACAGGGGGAACTACTCTCACTCGGCGCGTTCACCGCCTTGGTCTTTAACACAGCAGGATTGAACATCATGATTGCCGCTCCCATCGCGATTGTTTTCTGTGCCTTCGTGTTTGGTTGGGGGCAAAACCGGATACTCTGGCGGCCACTGCGAAGGCGCAAAACTGGCCTGATTGCTGCCATGATTGTAAGTATTGGACTGGCAATATTGCTCCGGTACACCCTCGTATTCTTCTTCGGAGGTGGCCAAAAAAGCTATGAACAGTTTGCTGGCCAACCCGGACTTGAGATTGGCCCATTTAATACCACCCCTAAAGCCTTGATTTTAGGCCTTTTCGCGGTCATTGCTCTAATGGCCACAGTCACGTGGTTGCAACGCTCCCGGATAGGAAAGGCGACGCGGGCAGTGTCAGACAACCCGGCACTAGCGTCCGCCACTGGGATTGATGTTGAGCGGGTGATCTCGGTGGTGTGGACTATTGGTGCGGGGCTTGCCGCATTTGCGGGAATTTATTTGGGAATGACGCAAACTTCAGTGTGGAATATGGGGCAACGGGTACTTTTGGTGCTTTTTGCCGCTGTCATTTTAGGTGGATTGGGAACCATTTATGGTGCGATCGTGGGTTCGATGGTGGTGGGCGTCTTTGTACAGTTGACGACGTTAGTTATCCCCACAGAGATGAAAACCGTGGGTGCACTGTTTCTCATGATCTTGATTTTGATGGTGAGGCCTCAGGGATTGTTGGGAAGAAAAGAAAGGGTGGGTTGAGCTAAATGGATTACATGCAAATTTTCTCACTCACCATCACCCAGGCATTTGGTGTTACAGCCCTCATTTATCTCTTTGCAGCAATTGGTCTAAATGTGCAGTTCGGCTACACGGGTTTGCTGAACTTTGGGCAAGTTGCGTTCGTGGCTGCTGGTGCATATGCGATTGGTGTAATTGTTCTCACTTTCGATTTGAGCCTTTGGCTCGCGATCGTTGTGGGCATGGTTGTGTCCACGTTATTGGCTCTATTGTTGGGGATTCCAACCCTTCGGTTGCGCGCAGATTACCTTGCCATCGTCACGATTGCGGCAAGCGAGTTGCTGCGACTGGTAGTACGGTCCATCGCCTTCAAGGATGTTTTCGGAGGTGCCCAGGGACTCAATGGCAAGCTCGGGCGCCAGTTTCACGACCTCAACCCTCTCCCAGCCGATATCGCGCTTCCTGTTTTTACCTGGAGTCGGCAGGATCTTTGGGTAGTCATAGTGGGCTGGGGACTCGCATTGCTGGCAACCTTGCTGGTGTGGGGGTTGGTGCGCAGCCCCTGGGGCAGAGTCGTCAAGGGAATACGCGAGGATGAGGCCGCTGTTTTGTCTCTGGGCAAGAATGTCTTCGTCTATAAATTGCAAGCGCTAGTAATCGGTGGCGCTATTGCGGCCTTTGGCGGAATCTTGTGGGCTGTTGCTAAGCAATCCGTGCAGCCGGACACCTTCCAGCCTGACGTGACATTCTTCGTCTACACCATTCTTCTTTTGGGCGGGGCAGCTCGTGTTTTCGGGCCAATTGTTGGCTCAATTATCTTCTGGTTCTTACTGGCTGGATTTGGCGAGCTGCTGTACGCGTTGATTAACAACGGCTACATTGAGTTTCTTGCTGCACAGCAAGTTGGCTCCATGCGGTTTATGTTGATGGGTCTGGGCTTGATGTTACTCATGATCTTTAGGCCGCAAGGAATATTTGGAGACCGAAGGGAGTTGGCCCTAGATGCACGCTAAAACCGAGGATATGGCTGCAGGTCATGCGGCCGCTGTGGAGGCGTTGCGTGACGTTCCCCAAATTCCGGGGGCATCCAAACCGGATCCGATCCTGATTGTAGATCATGTGAGTCGGCAATTTGGCGGGCTTAAGGCTGTCGACGTGGCTCATGTGGAAATCCAGCGCGGCGCCATTACGGCCCTGATCGGCCCCAATGGAGCGGGTAAAACCACGTTGTTCAACCTACTGACCGGATTTGACAAACCAGACGGTGGAACTTGGACTTTCAATGATCAGTCCGTTGCCGGCCTAGCGCCATACCGACTGGCGCGCATGGGCATGGTGCGCACCTTCCAGCTGACTAAGGCCTTGTCCAGAATGAGCGTCATGGACAATATGCTGCTGGGCGCAAATGGACAAAGCGGGGAACGAGTATTTCAAGCCCTCTTGCCTTTTATCTGGGGGGGCCAGGAGCGAGCCAACACCTTGCGGGCCTTGGAATTGTTGGAGCGGTTCAACCTCCATGAAAAGGTCGATGACTTTGCCGGTTCGCTATCCGGAGGTCAGCGTAAGTTGCTTGAGATGGCACGTGCGTTGATGGTGGGCCCTGAAATTGTGATGCTGGACGAGCCAATGGCGGGCGTCAACCCTGCTCTCACTCAGAGTCTTTTAGGACATATCAAGAACATCCGTGAAGAAGGCACCACGGTGCTATTTGTGGAGCATGACATGGACATGGTTCATGACATCAGCGACTGGGTGATTGTTATGGCCCAGGGTCAGATCATTGCTGAGGGCCCTCCCGGCGCAGTAATGAAGAATGAGCAGGTAATTGAGGCCTACCTTGGTTCGCACCACGGTAGCGCCTTGACCGACGACGGCGAGTCCTTGACCCCTGAAGCCCAAGGAGGCAATTCATGAATTCCAGCCACGCCAGCGACCTCACACCCCCGGGCAGCCCCAATAGTGCACAAGAATTCAATTCTGAGATCGACACCAATGCCGCTGGGCGCTCGCACGCATCACCTGCAACTCCTGTTCAAATCCATGAGTCAGAATCTGTTGGAGCGCTCATTCGGGCTGACAAACTGCTCGCCGGGTATTTTCCCGGGGTTAATATTCTTAATGAAGCGGACTTGTTTGCCCACGAAGGAGAACTTGTCGGGATTATCGGCCCCAATGGCGCTGGGAAATCAACCTTGCTCAAGGCACTTTTTGGGCTGGTCCACATCAACAAGGGTTCGGTCACACTTCGGGACGAGAACATCACCAATCTACGCGCGGATCAACTTGTTCGCCGTGGAGTTGGATTCGTGCCCCAGAACAACAACGTGTTTCCCTCACTGACGATTGAGGAAAACCTAGAGATGGGCTCGTATCAGGACCCCAAGTCTTTCAATGAGCGATTTGACGCAGTTGTCAGCCTATTTCCTACCTTGGGTGAACGGCGCAAACAAAGGGCTGGATCCCTTTCTGGCGGAGAACGCCAAATGGTGGCCATGGGCCGCGCTCTCATGATGGCTCCCAGCGTTCTGCTGCTCGATGAGCCAAGTGCTGGCTTGAGCCCAGCGTTGCAAGACGAAGTATTCATCCGTGTTAAGGAAATAAACCAGACCGGAGTTACCGTCATCATCGTCGAGCAAAATGCCGCCCGTTGCCTGCAGATTGTGGACCGTGGATACGTCATGGATCAAGGGCAAAATGCCTACACGGGGACGGGTAATGCTCTCGCGAATGATCCCAAGGTCATTGAGCTGTACCTGGGGACTCTCGCTCAAGCGTAATTCTCATGTGAGAGAAGAGAATCTCACAGCCTTTTAACAATGCCATATGTACTTTTTCTTTAGCTGAGCGCAGGTGCATGGAGCTGTAAAAATTGTGGCCCCCAACCGTGAGGTTGGGGGCCACAATTCTGTCGATATTTGGTGATTCTTACGGCTCTGGAACAACAGCCGTTAGCGAACCAATTTCTTCATACTCAGTGTTTGAGGTGTACTCGTTAATGGAAATGGTTCCTTCGAGAAGGTCACCGTACTGATTGAAGTCGCTGCCTCCATTGACTCCCATGTAATCAATCGCGGTTCCCGCATCGATCAGAGCCACACAATCTGCATACGTTGTGCACTCTTCCCCACCATCACCAGCAACACTGATGAGGTTGGCTGCAATTGACGTGCCATCTGCACAGCCAGCTTGATGCGCAGCAAGCGCGATAAGCATGGTCGCATCAAATGATTGTGGGCCATAAAGGAAGTCCGTCAAACTTGGATCGAACGCCAACATGCGATCATTGAACGTTGTTACGTCCACTGATCCAGATGGGAACGTAGCTACGGTTCCAGTCATGGTACCTGCAGGGAACTCAGCAAATGCTGTTGTCGATGCATTGCCGTCAACCAGGTAAAGCTGAATCTTGTCTGGTCCCGCTCCTTGCTTGATCATCTCCTGAATGAGCTTTGTGGACTCGTCAAACCCAACGACCACAACAGCCTCAGGTGCGCCAGCCACAATCTCAGCTACTTCGGCCTCAAATGAGGGAGCAGCAGGATCGTAAAGCAATGCGCTCGTGATATTTCCGCCTGCGGCGGTGAAGTCCTTAACAACAGCTGCAGCCAATCCTTCACCATAAGGATCTTGACGCGCGATTGTTGCCATGTTGGCAATTCCTGCATCAATGGCCTTGCCTGCAAGCACTGCACCTTGAAGTACGTCAGAAGGCGCATTTCGGAAGTACAGGCCATTGTCCTCATAGGTTGTGAGGTTGGGTGCCGTGTTGGCTGGTGAGAATTGAACCACGCCGTTGGTCGTGATCTTGTCAATAACCGTTAATGACACACCGGACGAGGCAGCACCAATAATTGCGTTGACACCCTGAGCGAGCTGTGAGTCAACGGTCTGGCTGGCAATATCTGTGGTCGTGTCACCGGAGTCACCCTCAATGTAGGTAACTGGGGATCCGAGAACGCCACCTGCGGCGTCGATCTCTTCAAGAGCCATTTCAACGCCTGCGAACTCGGGTGGGCCGAGGAATGCAAGGTCACCGGTTGCTGGGAGCATTGAACCCAACACCAGAGCGGCGCTCACGCACTCGTCTGCTGCGGCTTCTTCGGGTGCTTCTTCGGGTGCTTCTTCGGCCGTTGCTTCGGCCGATTCTTCTGTGGTTGCACCAGCGTCGGCATCTCCACTGTCACTGCTACAAGCAGCGAGAGCAAGGGATGCCGCACCAAGTACAGCCACGGTCTTGAGGACCATAGTGCGCTTCATGCATTCTCCTTGATTAAAAGAAAGGTGACAACGTGCGTTATCACCGATAACAAATCTGGTTACCCAGACCAAGGGCCTACCTTAGGCCCGATGGCCTGCTGACACAAAGCGCGTCACGGGTATTTACCACTTCGTGATAGGAATGTGACCTCAATAACGTTCCCGTTACGCCTTTCGCGCTGCTTTGGCCCCTTAGCCGACAACTTGGGCGGCTGCTTCGGCGATAGTGAGCCGTTGATCCATGGCTGAACTGCGCAGGGTAGCAAAAGCCTCTTCCTCACTCATTCCTGACTCCTGAAGCATTAACTTAGCCCGATCTACCAACCCCGACGCGTCATTTCTGGCCCGAAGCCGGGCCAGCTCTTCATTCAAGATCACTAACTGGTGCCAGCGAGCGCGGGCGAGAACCAACGCGGCTCGAACCTCCACTCCAGTAAAAGGCTTCACCAAGTAGCCAAATGTTCCCACCTCTGCAGCACTGCGAACCAGGTCGTTCTGCGAAAAGGCGCTCAAGAGCACCACTGGCGCGATGCCTAAACCGATGATCTCCTGGGCGGCGCTGATTCCATCCCGAATGGGCATTGATACATCCATCAGTACTACATCCGGCCGCAATGCCCGGGCAAAATCAACCGCCAACTGCCCATTGCTCACCGCCCCGACTACTACAAGTCCCAGCTCAGTGAGCGTCTCGGCCAAGTCCAGTCGGATCAAGGCCTCATCTTCGGCGATCAAGACCCGCAAGTCCGCTGACCGATCCACGTCTGACTTGGACTCCGTACTGCACATAGGGCAAGGCTAGGGCGTGTGCGTGGATCGGTATGGTTATGCCCCCTAGCCCCGGTATCCCAACCGGTAGAGGAAGCGGTCTCAAACACCGTCCAGTGTCGGTTCAAATCCGACCCGGGGCACATAATGAAGCGGTGAACCCGAGCACAACATCTGCGCTGGTAGCGGCGACACTCGTTGTTGCAGTCGGAATTGGTGGGTGTTCAAGTGGACCCGATTCCACCACATCTAGTGACCTGGGAAATCGTTTCGAAACCTCGGTTCCCGATGGTAGTCCTTTGGGCGACGGATCTGGGAATCAACTAGCCATGGGAATCGACCTTATGTTGCCCACGGACTGGCCGATACACGTTCCCACCCCCGTAGGGTCCCTGATTTCAGTTTCTGTGATTGATGAAAATACGGCTGTCGGCACCTGGTCCATCGCAGGTGATGTATTCGGGGCCCAACAGGTGTATTTGGCACAGTTGGAAGAGGGATTTGCCGTGGAACCGATACCTGATCTCACGACAGACACGATTGTTGTCTATGCCGTGACGGGAAGTGGCTACGAAATAATTGTGAGTGCGACTTTGGGCGAAAAGACCACCGATCCGGGGGAAATCACACTGCTCGTGAACCCTGATTACTAACCTGCGGCGCTCGCGGCATCGAGCGAGCGAGAGACGGCTCCGAGCACTCCGTGAACAAACGACCCAGATTCGTCTGTGGAAAGATTTTGGGCTAACTCGACAGCTTGGCTTACCACCACGGCGTGCGGTGTGTCAGCCATACACATCAATTCCGCCACCGAGAGTCGCAGAATGGCACGATCAACATCAGGCATTCGCTCCAACGTCCACCCTTGTGCATGAGCAGTAATTTCCCCGTCTATCTGTCCCAGATTTGATGCGACCAGACGCGCCAGTTCAACTGCATATGGATTCAAATCGGGATCCCCGTCACTTTCACGGCGCCGCACATGCTCCCCCAAAACCATTTCAATAGGTACTTCTTTTGACTCCGCTTCAAAAATAATGTCCAGAGCGCGCTTGCGAGCTTTTGCGCGAGCCGACATTAGTCGTTCACTCGTCCAAGATATGAACCATCTCGCGTATCAACCTTTACCTTTGTATGCGAATCTATAAAAAGCGGAACGTGAATCTCGGCGCCGGTTTCCAGGGTTGCCGGCTTTGTGCCACCACTTGAACGGTCACCCTGAAGTCCGGGCTCGGTGTAGGTAAGCATCATTTCCACAGACGCCGGCAGTTCCACAATTATGGGATTGCCTTCATATATCGCCACCTGAGCAGTTTGGTTTTCTAGCAGATAGCGTGAACTCTCCCCCACCACAGCATCGGGTACCGGGAATTGTTCAAATGAGATGTTGTCCATAAATATCCAGTCGTCACCATCGCGGTAGAGGTACTGCATGTCCCTGCGATCCACAGATGCGGTCTCCACCTTTGCTCCCGCGTTGAATGTGCGGTCAACAACCTTTCCACTGAGCACGTTTTTCAACTTGCTCCGAACAAAGGCGCCGCCTTTGCCAGGCTTGACATGCTGAAAGTCAATGACAGTCCACAATTGCCCGTCGATACTGAGCACTATGCCGTTCTTCAAATCGTTACTGGTTGCCACCGCAGTGCCCTATCTCTAGATCGGCAACCGTGTAGCTACCGCGCTCGCTCTAAGCCTTGGCCAACAGTAGTCGCGACATGGCTTGCAGGGCTAATAGGTAGGAGTCCAGCCCAAAACCCGCGATTACCCCAGTCGCCGCCGGGGTGACCACTGAATGGTGACGAAATTCTTCTCGGGCACCCGGATTACTGATGTGGACTTCGATTAAGGGTGCGACCAGCATTGCGCAGGCATCAGCTATGGCGTACGAGTAATGGGTAAATGCAGCGGGATTCATGACCACGGGCAGCTGTGCATCAGCCGCTTCGTGCAGCCATCCAATTATTTCACTTTCGCTATCGCTCTGACGCAGCTCAACGGCCAATCCCATTTCGATCGCCCCTTCTTCGACAATACGCACAAGATCCGCGTAGCTGACACTTCCATAGATTTCGGGCTCCCGAGTGCCCAGACGATTCAGATTGGGACCATTGATGATCAGAACCTTGTGCAACATGTGGTCAGCCTAGTGAATCTCACTGCCCCTTGTACGAGGACAGGTTGCTATAGGCAGAGAAAAGATGTGCCGGATCGGGGCCTTCACAAATTCCTGGTTTTCCAATTCCGTCAAGGACAACGAATCTCAATAAACCGCCACGGGCCTTTTTATCGATTCTCATCGTGGAGAGTAATTCCTCCCAGTGTCCGGCGGGATAAGTCGTCGGCAGACCGATTATCTCGAGCACATCACGGTGGACCTGGAGATCGTCCTTGGAAAGCCTTCCGGTGATGTGAGCCAGTTCGGCCACAAACATGATGCCAACCGACACTGCAGCTCCATGACGCCAAAGGTAGTTCTCACGCCTCTCCACCGCATGTCCGAAGGTATGTCCGTAGTTGAGTACTTCTCGGCCTAAATCCGGACCACCCTGTTCCGTAAAGTCCTGAGAGACCACTACCGATTTTACCGCAATCGCTCGCTCAATCAGAGAGGTCACGACTTCTTTGTTCGCATCAAATGAATTATCTCGTTCGGTCACAATGGTTCGGAGTATTGACGGGTCACTGGTCAGCCCTACTTTGGCCACCTCCACGAGCCCAGAGCGCAGATCGATGTCGGGTAAAGACGCCAACAGATTGACATCTATTACGACCAGACTCGGGCTGTGGAATGCGCCGACCAGATTTTTTCCAGCGTCGGTGTTGATTCCAGTCTTTCCGCCAACAGCAGCGTCCACCATTCCAAGTAGTGTCGTAGGGACAGCGATCCATGGAATCCCTCGCAACCAAGTTGACGCCACAAAACCAGATAAGTCGGTTGTCGCTCCCCCACCTACACCGATAATCATGTCCGAACGCGTAAAACCGGACGACCCTAAAACATACCAACAGTGCTCCAATACTGCGGTTGTTTTGGCATTTTCAGCATCCGGTATCTCGATCAGAACCACCTGCTTACCAAAGCCTTCCAATGACTTCTGCAGGAATTCGGCACTCACTCGCACTGCATTCGGGTAGATGAGCGCTACCTTGCCCGCGTCCGAGACTGCTTCCTCAAATTCACCAAAGAGCTCGCGTCCGATCAATATTTCGTATCGGCGTTCAGCCTCAACGTGGATACGTTTCATTGCGCACCACCTGAGAGCTGGTCAGCGATTTGATGGGCAAGTTCAGACTGATCCAGAGTGTTTACGTCTATTCTCGAGGTGGCCAAGCCCTCATAGACCGGGGTGCGTGTTTCGAGCAAAGCCACCAAGTTTGCCCGCACGTTTCCGATTAACAGAGGCCTCGGAGCCGATAGACCTGCCCGACGAAACGCCACCGAGCTACTTACTTCTAACCAAAATATTGGTGAACCGCTTTCCCGCAATTGCCTTGCAGTATCCATATCCATGACTGATCCACCTCCCAAGGCCAAAACGCCATCAAATCCCGTAAGGGCCTGCGTTATTGCCGCGTGCTCCCAATCTCGGAACGTGGCCTCACCATGTCTCACAAAAATGTCAGGGACGGGCACGCCATGTTTCACTTCAACCAATTGATCCGAGTCCGCAAAAGCGCAACCTAGGATCTGAGCGAGTAACTCGCCCACCGTAGTCTTTCCTGCACCAGGTGCGCCAATAAGAATTGCCCGCGGAGTCATGAGTACCTACTGCGCCGAAGGCGCTATCTTGATGGCGAGATTTTCCAAGTAACTGTGAATATTTCGCTGGCACTCAGACAACGAGTCTCCACCGAACTTGTTCAAGATAGCCTCAGCGAGTACTAAGGCGACCATCGCTTCGGCGACCACACCAGCTGCCGGTACCGCACACACATCAGACCTTTGATTTATCGCGACTGCGGCTTCTTTCGTGGCTGTATCAATTGTTTGTAGAGCCTTGGGAATCGTCGAAATGGGTTTCATTGCAGCACGCACCCGCAACAGTTCGCCGGTACTCATCCCGCCTTCAGTTCCCCCAGACTTCCCGCTATTGCGACGCACTTGGTCACCGTCGCCAAATATTTCGTCTTGTGCAAGTGACCCGCGAATTCCCGCCAAATCGAAACCGTCCCCCACTTCAACACCCTTTATTGCTTGGATTCCCATGAGGGCCGCAGCCAAAGCAGAATCAAGCCTACGATCCCAGTGCGTGTGACTACCTAATCCCGGCGGAAGGCCCATTGCTACCACCTCGACGACACCACCCAAAGTGTCACCATCGCTGTGGGCTGCACCAATTTCTTTCTCCATTAAGGAACTCACCTCGGCATCACAACACCGCACCGGGCTGGCGTCGATGCGGGCAGCGTCCTCCGGGGTGGGAGTGGGGCCGGTGTAGGTCACCGATCCAATTTGCACCACGTGAGACACGAGCGTGATGCCAGCGGACTGCTCGAGAAAGGCGCGCGCAACTGCTCCCAGCGCAACCCGTGCGGCGGTCTCGCGAGCACTTGCGCGCTCCAAGATCGGTCGTGCTTCGGTGAAATCAAACTTTTGCATCCCGGCGAGGTCCGCATGGCCTGGCCTTGGTCGGGTCAAGGGGGCATTTCGCGCAACGCCTTCGAGGTCCTGCTGATCAACTGGATCCGGACTCATCACCGTTTCCCACTTTGGCCATTCGGTGTTACCAATTTGTATCGCTATGGGTCCCCCCATTGTGAGCCCGTGTCGCACACCCCCCAACAGTTTCACTTCATCTTTCTCAAATTTCATCCGGGCACCACGGCCGGTACCAAGTCGCCGGCGGGCTAGATCGCGGTCTAAGTCGGCCGTAGTAATGTGAAATGACGCAGGCAGACCCTCAATGATCGCCGTCAAGGCAGGTCCGTGAGATTCCCCAGCAGTTAACCAACGAAGTCGCGACACCATGGGCTAATACTGTCAGATACGGCCTAGGCACCCGCCGTCACACCTATTGCAATGCATCCGGATGCAAGTACCCCAAGGGCCATAAATGGTCCGAAGGGCACACTGTGGTTTCCCCGCTTGCTCACCATCTGTGGCAGAGCCCACAACGCGGCTCCCACGAATGAAATCAGCGCGCCGAGGTAGAGATACGTCCAGCCAAGGGACCCCAAATACAATCCGATTACCCCGGCATATTTCACATCACCCATCCCCATTCCGCCGAGAAGATGAATCATCAGGTACCCAAGGACAGTGATCAGCGACCCAAGAACTGCGTTGGTGACAATTGTGAAGTTCCCTCGGGAGAAGGCGGCGATGGTGAATCCCAGTAGACCGCACAGATACCCGGTCGCGACTAGGGTGTTGGGCAGTCGGTGCTCTCTAAAGTCGACACGTGAAAGCATGGCTGCTGTCGCGACGAACGACGACCATGTGGCGACGTAAGCAAGGTAAGTGAGAGTGTTTGGTGCCCCGATGTCCATACCAGGATTCTGTGCGCGTTTTCCCAACTACTCAAGGGTCGCAATTAGGTTGTGGGTAACCCGTTCGACAAGGCGGCCCGCATAGCCTCTACTGGTGCCGGCAAGCCGGTAAAAAGTTCAACTTGGATTGATGCTTGCCATAGGAGCATCTCAATCCCACCCAGTACTACTCCACCACCGTGCTCTTTCCAATGGCTGCCCAGAACACTAGGCCATGGACTGTAAGAGATATCGAACAACGCGGGAAGGCCTTGCCGTGCACCAATCTTGCTCACGATCTGGTCCTGCGCGCTACCGGGGACTGTGCTGATTGCTAGGTCTGCGGTGAGCGAAATTTCTTCGGAGAAATCAGCCCACTCGACTTGAATTCCAAGTGCCTCGCCTTGTGAACGGATCCGCCCCGCGGAATCTCGATTTCGTGCAATGCATGTGACCTCGCGTACCCCCAGATGGTCCAGGGCACTGAGTGCGCTTCGGCCAGTCGCGCCTGACCCGATAATGATGGCCGAATCGACTGATTCAATACCCGCTCGCCTAATTGTGCGGGAGATTCCGAAAACATCGGTGTTTTCCAGCGCCCATTCACCGTGCATGTTTCGGTACACGGTGTTTGCGCAACCGGTCTGTTCGACCAGAGATGACCGCGCGGATACGAGATTGAGAACATCCAGTTTCAAAGGCATGGTGAGTGAGTAGCCCACATGGTCAGCATCAAGTTCGGCAATTCGTCCTGCTAGCTGCGCAATGGATGTGTCGATAGCCGTGTACTCGATGGCAATCCCGAGTACTTGATAGGCCGCGTTATGCAACACTGGTGACAGTGAGTGCGCTATGGGTGACCCAAGGACTGCTGCCTTCATGTTCATCCTGTCATCCTGTGATCGTGTGATCGCCTCAATCAGTCGTCACCGTGAATCTAGGTAGGCGCGATACTGAGCCTTCAATTTAAGAAACCTGTCGTAGGTTTTGGCAAATTTCGTCTCGCCTGTGTCGGGGTTGATGGTCACAAAATACAGCCACTTCCCTTTTGCAGGCGCCAGCGCAGCCTCAAGGGCCGCCTCCCCAGGTGAATTGATCGGAGTTGGCGGTAGTCCAGTGTTCACATAGGTGTTGTATGGCGAATCATTCTCCAATTGATCTGCTGAAAGTTCCAGCTCGTCCAGCCCGAGCGCATACGAGACTGTGGAATCAAACTGCAAGGCCATCTCAGCCTCCAACCGGTTGTAGACCACCGCCGCAACCTTTGCGAAATCCTTCGGAACGACCTCACCTTCCAGAAGCGAGGCGATAATCAGCACTTCATAGGGATTAAGCCCCGCCTGCGCTGCCCGACCATCTAGATCAATGACACTCGCCGATTCATTAAAGCGCTTAACCAAAGTATTCAGAATTGACTCCGCATTTTCGTCTCCCGCCAAATCGTATGTGGCCGGGAACATGAATCCTTCTGGCCGGTTTTCGGCCCAACTTGGCAGCGCTAGGAGGTCAGGGTTTTGAAGTACTCGATCAAAGTCCTCGCTCGGCAGACCAGTTGCCGTGGAAGCCACAGTGATTGTTTCGCCTAAACGCAGGCCCTCCGGCAAAACCAATCTTGATTCCGACCGAGATTCAGGATCCAGCATCCGTAGTAAGGCAGACTCGCCACTCATCTGCATCCGCAACGCGTATTGACCCGGGCCGATTGATGCGCTTTGGGCGTTATTCGCCGCCGCAGAAGTGAAACTTTCTACCGACTTGACAACATCGGCAGCTTGGAGAGTTCTTCCGATTTCGGTGAGACTGTCTCCTCGGCTCACGAGCACGGTGACTGATCCCTCACCAACACCCACGTAGTCGTTGCTTTCAACGGTGCCACCAAATAGTGAGTAAATTCCGAACACCATGGCAATGAGCGCCATCAGACCCGCGCCTATGACAACCCGCTTGCCTACACTATTGCTGTTACGAGATGGCGGCAATTGCTCGTCGCTGAGCATCTCATCAATGAATGTCACTCCAGCGGACCTTTCGTGCGGATCAATGTATCGACGTAGGACTGAAGAAAGATTGCAGCAGCAGCGCTATCGACCTTACTACGCATCTGCCTGGAATTATGGCCACCTGCGCGCAACGCACTCGACGCCTGCACGGTGGTCAATCTTTCATCAACCAGAATAATTGGAATCGAGGTATTTTGCTCAAGTTGGCGCGCCCAATCGCGTGCAGTGTGCGTTGAAGCAGTATCTGCTCCCCTTAAATTGCTTGGCAACCCCACCACAATCTCACATGGCTCATATTCGTTGATGATCGATACTGCAGCCGTAATGGAACCCTCACCACCACTAATTGCACTTTGTGGTGAGGCCAGGATCGCGTCAATGTCGCAAGTTGCCACACCAATGCGGACGGTTCCCACGTCAAATCCCACCCGTCGTTGATTGCTTCGACTCATGCTATTGGGCCACCAACGCTGCTTCCACGCTCGCCACCGCCGCAGCAAGTGCGGCACTGTTAGTCCCTGCTCCTTGTGCAAAGTTGTCCTTGCCACCACCATTACCGTCAAGTTCGTGTAGTGCCAAACGAAGTAGATGTTGAGCTGAGTATCCTGCTCTCACCCCGGCATCATTTACCGCAATGACCGCCGAAACTTTATCGCCTGTGACCACAGTTCCGAACGCAACCGCCACCGATGAATTGCCCGCCCGGGAAATCACCTGCTGTGCCAACTCGCGCAGACTGCTGGCATCAGAACCGTCGGGAGCCCCGAACACCCACAAATCACAACTTCCGTGACGTGCTGGTTCACCGACGATGCTGTCTGCGTTATTGAGCAGAGCCGAACGCTTACCTTCAGCAATTTCCTTTTCCGCCGCTTTTAACGCGCTAATCGTCGACTCGAGTCGGTCCGCTAGCTGATCTGCCGGCACTTTCAGCATCGACGTGAGTTTACCTACTAAAACGTGCTCATTGGCCGCAAACTCGTATGCGTCTGCACCCACCAGCGCCTCAACTCGCCGAACCCCTGCGCCCACCGAACCCTCTCCAACGAAATACACAAGACCCAGCGCTCCAGTGCGCTGCGCATGTGTCCCCCCACACAATTCATGCGCCCAGTCACCCACGGACACCACGCGGACTTCATTGCCATATTTTTCTCCAAAGAGTGCCATTGCGCCCATGTTCAAGGCCTCCTGCTGTGACATAAGGCTCGCAGTTACCGCTAGATCTTCAATCAACATTGTGTTCACGTACTGCTCAACATCGCGCAAGACCGCTGGCGAAACAGCCTCGGGACTGGGGAAGTCGAATCGGAATCGCCCAGGAGAATTCTCCGAACCCATTTGGGTCGCAGTCTCGCCAAGTCGCTCACGAAATGCCCGATGCACCATATGCGTTGCTGTGTGAGCCCGTGAAATTGCCTTTCTTCGTTCAATATCAACCGAAGCAATAACCGTTTCACCCACCGTAAACTCCCCGGCGACGATCCGACCACGGTGCAGGAACAGACCCGCAACCGGGGTTTGCACGTCGTAGACATCCACACGTGATGCCCCCGAGCCTGAAGTGATCACACCGTGATCGCCCAACTGTCCGCCCGACTCTGCGTAAAAAGGCGTCCGGTCCAAAATTAATTCGACGTTATCTCCTACACCAGCTGCCGGCACCGAGACCCCGTCAATAACCAGGCCAGTGATGTGAGCCTCTGTCATGCTTTCCATGTATCCCGTAAATTCGGTCGTGCCACCGACAGTCAGAATTTCCTTGTACGCGGTGGAAGTAGCGAAGTCACTTTTGCGCGCAATGGAGTCTGCCTTAGCCCGACTGCGCTGCTCTTGCATAAGTTCAGTGAAGCGCTCTCGGTCAACCTGCAACCCTGCTTCACTCGCCATTTCCATCGTTAAATCGATCGGAAACCCATAAGTGTCATGTAGTGCGAAAGCCTTCTCACCGGAAATAATTGTGCCGCCAGATTTCTTCGTCTGAAGCGCGGCGGTATCAAAAAGCACGCTTCCCGTGCTCAAAGTCTGAGCGAAGGCAGCTTCCTCGCCTGCTGCGATGCTCAATATTCGTTCCCGTGACTCACTAAGTTCGGGGTATTGGGGAGCCATGACTTCAATGGCCGAGTCGCACAAGGTGCGCAGAGTCGGTTCAACCGCCCCGAGAAGTCTCATATTGCGAATTACCCTGCGCATGAGCCTGCGCAGAACGTAGCCGCGTCCCTCATTGCCCGGGATAACTCCGTCAGAAATGAGAAAAATACACGTTCGTGAATGGTCAGCTACAACTCGCAAGGCAATATCGTCGCTCTCTGCCGCTCCATAAACAGTGCTGGTGAGTACAGACGCCGTGTCTAAGATCCCGCGCGTCGTGTCAATCTCATAAATGTTCTCGACACCCTGCAAGATCGCGGCCATCCGTTCAAGACCCATACCGGTATCAATATTTGCCGCAGGTAATGGCCCAAGAATTGGGAAATCGTTCTTGCCCGCTCCTTCGCCACGCTCAAATTGCATGAAGACTAGGTTCCACACTTCCAAATATCGATTCTCATCCGCAATGGGTCCACCCTCACGACCAAATTCAGGGCCGCGGTCGTAGTAGATCTCTGAACAAGGACCACACGGCCCGGGGATACCCATGGACCAGTAGTTGTCTTCCATCCCACGCCGTTGAATGCGTTCCGGTGGGACACCCACGACATCGCGCCAGATAGCCTCGCTTTCGTCGTCATCTTGGTACACAGTGACCCATAGTCGTTGGGATTCGAATCCGTATCCGCCGTCTTCGATTGAACCGGTGAGTAACTCCCAAGCAAGCGGGATCGCCTCCGCCTTAAAATAATCACCAAAGGAAAAGTTACCCGCCATCTGGAAAAATGAGGCGTGCCTCGTCGTTTTCCCGACTTCTTCGATGTCAAGAGTTCGCACGACTTTCTGTACGCTCGTGGCGCGTGAATACGGAGCGGGAGCCTCACCCAAAAAATACGGCTTAAAAGGCACCATGCCCGCGTTGACAAAGAGCAACGTTGGGTCGTCCAGGATCAAAGACGCCGAAGGAACGATTTCGTGCCCACGTTTCTCAAAGAAAGAGAGAAATCGAGCCCGAATTTGCGCGGAATCCATGTGACTTGCTCCTTTATTGCGGGTACGGATTGACTAGGTTATGGAATCTTGGGGTGGGCCAGCAGAATTGTCCCCGCCCCGCAGCTTCACAAACTGATCCCCCAGACCCACGGCCAACGACTTAGCAGAGTTCCCGGCGTCCATAACGGTGAGAACGAGGCCTTTATCTACTGATTCATTCGCCAACTCTTCCAATTTGCGGTAGGCGAGGATTCCTCCTGCGGCGCCCAAAGTCATCCATACCATTCTGCGCATGGTTCAGTCTAGCGATTCGCCCTGGCGTAACCTACGAAGCCGATCTGCTACCGCCCCGAGTCGCTCCTCGGCTCCATGATTGGTGGGCTGAAAATACCCCGCATCCAGTAATTCTTCGGGGAGATAGGTCTGTGGCGCCACTCCGCTGGGCTCATCGTGGGGGTAGAGATAGTTCTGTCCGTGCCCCAATTCAGAAGCCCCGGGATAGTGGGCATCGCGCAGATAGGCCGGCACCGTACCCACCCGTCCACGTTGGACATCTGTCATCGCCGCACCGATCGCCTTCACCACACTATTGGATTTTGGGGCCAGGCTCGCCTCCAACGTGGCGTGCGCCAAAATAATCTGCGCCTCTGGCATCCCCACCAATGCAACAGACTGGGCGGCAGCAACCGAAGTAAGCAACACCCCCGATGCAGCCAAACCAATGTCTTCGCTGGCGAGAATCATCAGGCGCCTAGCAATAAAACGTGGGTCTTCACCGGCATGCAACATTCGAGCAAGGTAGTGCAGCGCCGCATCAGGGTCGCTCCCCCGAATGCTCTTGATAAATGCGCTCACCACGTCGTAGTGCGTGTCGCCATCTTTGTCATAGTTAATCGCCACGATATTAATGGCATTTTCTACATCCTCTACTTCAATCTTCGTGCTTTCACGCGCTAGCGCCGCATGAGCTGCGGATTCGAGCGATATCAGGGCTCGTCTCGCATCACCGCTACTGGCATCGATGAGTGCAACCAACGCTTCATCACTTGCAGTGACGCTTGCATTTAATCCGCGCTCACTCTGCATTGCCCGCGTGAGCACTATCGCTATCGAACTCTGATCAAGGAGTTCCAATTCGACCACAACACTTCGAGAAAGCAGGGGTGATACAACTGAAAAACTTGGATTCTCAGTTGTTGCAGCAACCAAGATCACCCAACCGTTTTCAACTGCGGGCAGTAGCGCGTCCTGTTGCCCCTTGTTAAATCGGTGTACCTCGTCAATAAACAGAACCGTTTGCGTGCCATACAGGCTCGAATCCTCACGTGCCTTCTCGATAACTTCGCGCACATCACGCACCCCCGCACTGACGGCCGAAAGCTCACGAAACTTTCGCCCAGTTTGGCGGGAAATCAAATGTGCGATCGTAGTTTTACCCGAACCCGGCGGCCCCCACAAAATCACTGATACCGAACCGGCTCCCGTGAGCAATAACTGCAATGGGCTTCCATCCGCGAGTGCTCGCCTCTGACCTACCAGCTCCTCGAAGCCCTGTGGCCGCATCCGCACAGCCAAAGGTCCTGTCGGGCCCTGTTCAAAAAGACTCACCGGTTAACCATAAGTCGTGTCCAAACGTCCCTACTTCGGCGAGGGAATCGCTTGCGGGGACTCAATTTCTTGTGAGCCACTCTTTTTCGTTAGTGCATCAATGCCAGCCTCCCTGCGCTGCGCCACAGTGATCCGCGTAGGGGCACCGGTAAGTGGGTCCTGCCCACCACCGGTTTTAGGGAACGCGATCACATCACGCAGTGAATTAGCACCCGCGAGCAACATACAAATCCGGTCCCAACCAAATGCGATGCCTCCATGTGGTGGCGGCCCGTATGCAAAAGCCTCGAGTAGGAACCCGAACTTGTCATTGGCCTCTTGCTCATCGAGTCCTAAAATTCGAAATACCTGGCTTTGGATTTCGCTCTGATGAATACGGATTGAGCCACCACCAATTTCGTTGCCATTGCACACAAGGTCGTATGCCCAGGCAAGTGCCTGTCCAGGTGATTCAGTGAACTTATTGATCCAATCGCCATTGGGTGAGGTGAACGGATGGTGCACCGCTGTCCACACCCATTTCCCAGTGTCGTCTTGAACTTCTTCGAACATCGGAGCGTCAATGATCCACACAAAACTCCACACACTTTCGTCAATCAAGTGGAGGCGTTCAGCAATTTCGTTTCGCACGGCGCCCAGCAATGCCCGAGAATCTGGAGTACGTCCCGCGGCGAAAAAGATGCAATCCCCCACTTGGGCACCCACTGTAGTAACTAACTCCGCGCGTTCTTGATCGCTCAGATTCTTGGCGACTGGGCCACCGAGGCCTTCCTCTGTGACCGTGACGTACGCCAAACCTTTGGCGCCACGCTGCTTGGCCCACTCTTGCCATGCGTCAAATGTTCGACGAGGCTGATCCGCGCCACCGGGCATCACGACCGCTCCCACGTAATCCGCCTGAAAAACTCGGAACGGCGTGTCAGCGAAAAATTCGGTTAGATCCACGAGCTCCAGATCGAAACGTAAGTCTGGCTTGTCGCTTCCAAAACGACGCATCGACTCGAAATACGTCATTCGCGCGATGTCACCAATTTCGTATTTCAAGATCCCCTGCCACAGGGAACGAATAACCTGCTCGCCCACCGCCATCACGTCGTCTTGGTCAACGAAGCTCATCTCGATATCAAGTTGAGTAAACTCTGGCTGGCGATCAGCCCGGAAATCTTCATCGCGATAGCACCGTGCAATCTGGAAATATTTTTCCATGCCCGCAACCATGAGCAGCTGCTTGAATAGTTGCGGCGACTGTGGCAAGGCGTACCAATTGCCCGGCTGTAACCGCACAGGGACCAAGAAGTCTCGCGCACCTTCGGGAGTGGAGCGGGTCAATGTAGGTGTCTCAATCTCAATGAATTCCTGATCAATAAGAACACTGCGCGCAATATGACTGACATGCGAACGCATTCGCAAAATATCCCCCGCACTCTTGCGACGCAGGTCCAGATACCTGTGCCGCAACCTCACTTCGTCGCTCACAGTCGTTCGGTCATCAATGGGGAAAGGCAGCGGCGCAGACGTGGACAGCACTTCTAAATTGGTCGTGATGACTTCGATCGCACCGGAAGGTAAATCCGGATTTGCATTACCTTCAGGTCTCTCCTGCACCGTTCCTGTAACTGCAATGCAGTACTCGTCGCGCAAGTCATGGGCCACGGATGTGTCGCGCACAACTATTTGCGCCACACCAGTTGAGTCGCGAAGGTCGAGGAAAGCGACTCCGCCATGATCGCGACGGCTGCCGATCCAACCTGCCAACGTCACTTCGCGTCCGATGTCTGCGCTATTGAGTGCACCTGCTTCAGCCGTGCGAATCAAGATTGTTCCTCTCTAAGGGTGCTTAACATTTTTTGTAACCGTGGGATTAAAGTTGTGGGCTCTGCCAGCACAGAATGTTGATCACCGCTGGACATTTCCTTGATGATCACGCTTTGGGTCTGGATTTCATCAGGGCCTAGAATGAGCACGAACGGTGCATTGGTGTTATTCGCCACTTTCATGGCATTTTTAATACTCCGATTATCGACACAAATATCGGCCGCTATCCCCGCTCGCCTGAGGAGAACCAGGAGTGCAACACCTTGTGTGCGACTTTCGGCTTCCAAGGGAATTACACACACATCGAGAATACCCTTGCGCAGCGGGACAAGCTTTTCTGCTTCACATGCAAGAAGGGTTCGATCGACACCGAGGCCAAATCCAATCCCCGAGTGCTCAGCCCCACCCAGTTCGCTCATCAGCCCGTCGTACCTGCCCCCGCCACCAATCCCAGATTGGGCGCCAAGACCCGGGTGCACAAACTCGAAGGCCGTACGTGTGTAGTAGTCCAGCCCTCGAACCATGCGGGGCGCCTCGCTCCATGACACTCCAAAAACCCGTAGGAATTTGCGCACCTCGTCATAGTGCTGTTGGCACTGCTCGCATAATGAATCAATCATGAGTGGAGCACTAACGAGTTGCGTCAATACAACCTCTCGCTTGTCGTCCAGCACCCGTAACGGATTGAGTTCGGCTCGAGCGCGAGTCTCCTGGTCGAGCTCGCACCGTGAGAGAAATTCCTGCAGCAGGACTCGATAAGTAGGCCGACACTTCGAGCAACCAAGGGAAGTGAGATCCAGATGGAAATCTCGTAGCCCAAGTGAACGATATGCCTGGTCGGCAATTGCAATTACTTCAGCATCAATAATGGGGTCAACTGATCCAATTACTTCTACCCCGACCTGCTGTAGCTGGCGGTACCGGCCATGTTGGGGGCGCTCTGCTCTAAAAAACGGGCCCCGGTACCAAAGTTTGGCGGGCAGCGAGCCCTTGTCCAGTCGATTCTCGATGACAGCACGCATTACTCCGGCTGTTCCCTCAGGGCGCAACGTGATTGATCTATCACCGCGATCTGTAAAGGTGTACATCTCTTTCTGTACCACGTCAGTACTGGCACCGACGCCCCTCTCGAAGAGCTCCGTTGCCTCAAAAACCGGCAACTCAATGTACTCATAACCGCTCAGCCGGGCGGGCGCGCTCAGTTGCTCTTGAACCGTGTAAAAGTCTCGACTGCGGGGAGGCACATAATCTGGAACGCCTTTGGGTGCATTGATAGCTTCCATGGTCTACAGCCCCCGACCTGTGCTCAGGAATGGATTGGTTGCTCGCTCCGCACCAATTGTTGTGTCGGACCCGTGACCGGGGTACACCAAGGTGTCATCAGCCAGTGGGAGAATCACGCGAGCAAGCGACTCCTGCATAGCCCGGGCATCCCCACCTGGCAGGTCAGTGCGTCCGATTGATCCGGCGAAAAGAACATCACCGGTGAAAGCGATGAGATCACCACTATGTTGCGTTTTGATCACCATTGAGCCCTCCGTGTGACCTGGTGCGTGAATGAACTCCCAATCCACGCCAGCGATATTCAAGGACTTGTTCTCCTCAATTACCTCAACATCACTTGGCTCAGTCAGTTCCAATTCGCCTTTCGTCATGGCGAGTAGCTGCTCCCGCGCGGCCGCAAAACTACTTCCGGCCGGATCTGCCAGACGGTATCGATCTTTGCCGTGAATCATGGCCGGGATCGCGAACTGGGCGCTTACGGGGGCCACACTCCAAATATGGTCAATATGCCCGTGGGTCAAGATAACTGCAGCGGGCGCAAGCCGGTGCGCACGGATAATCTCCTTGATTCCCTCGATAGAATCCTGACCTGGATCAATGATGATCGCCGGCTCGCCTGGGCCCGCCGCCACCACATAAGCATTGGTAGACCAGGAGCCGGCGGGAAAACCTTTGATCAACATAAGGGTGCCAGCCTAGCCATGGGTATTATTAGGCACCTCGTTGAACCAGAACTAAAAAAAGTTGCATCACAACAACCTGATTATGAACCGATGGAGAGCCGACTTATGAGTAGTCAGAAGCGTGAGCGAGACCTTGCTCGAGCAAAATTCGAACGCCAGCAAGTCAAACGCGCCCAGCGAGCTCATCGCGCAAAGCGTAACCAACGTGTCACCGCCGTCGTTGTAGCCATCGCCTTGATTGTTGCCGGCATCGGCTTTGCAGTCTTCTCCGCCACTAGCAACGATTCCCTCCCGGTATCACAGGCAAGTCAGGCTCCAACAGAATCCGCCGCCTCCGAAACTGCGAACGCAGGCATCCCTGTGGACTGCACTCCGGCAGGCACACCACGCGCGAACGACATTTCATATCCTGAGGGCCCGCAGGCGCTGGACTTCACTCCCACCACGTTGTCACTTGACACGAACTGTGGCGTGATCGAAATTGCATTGGACCCAAACGCCCCAGTGACGGTTGCTTCGGAAGCATTTCTCGCGAGTAGTGGCTTTTATGACAACACTTTTTGTCATCGACTCACCACCGAAGGTATTTATGTCCTGCAATGCGGGGATCCTGCCGGCAATGGGTCCGGTGGCCCCGGCTATTCCGTGCAGGACGAGAACCTCCCTGGGGGGGAAGACGCCAATTACCCAGCCGGCACCATCGCAATGGCCAATGCTGGTCCAGGGACAAGCGGTTCGCAATTCTTCATTGTCTATGCCGACACGTCTCTGCCGCCCGGATACTCGATTTGGGGCTCGGTGACGAGCGGTCTGGGGATAATTCAAGATCTGGCCGCGGTAGGGGTCGAAAACGGCCTCACCGACGGCCCTCCTGCACAGCCAATGTTTATCAATACTGCAACAGTTTCCTAACATTAGGGAAGAAACCGAGGCAAAGCTTCACAAATGTAGGAAAGTAGTGTTATCACCGATTTACATGCAACGACAGTGCTGCAACCTTTGCAGCCGACCAACCTGGTTCCCGCGAAAGGCCCGCCATGAATGAAGTTCCGATTCCTTCGACCCTCAACCCTGAGGCCCTTTCGCCCACAGAAGCCTACGCAGGAGCCCCCACGCCGGCATCCGTCACAGCCCCCACGCCGGCATCCGTCACAGCCCCCACGCCGGCATCCGTCACAGCCCCCACGCCGTTATCCCTAAAGCCGGTTGCCCGGGCCGCAATTTCGCAGGCATCCCAATGGGGCCGAGTCACAGCAGATGGCACGGTGTTCCTCAAGGCCCCAGAGGGCGAAGTCGAAGTCGGTCAATACGCGGCCGGGAGCCCCCAAGACGGACTCACATTCTATGCGCGCAAATACGACGACCTAGTAGTAGAAATCGAGGTAATCCAAACCCGAATCAACGAAAGCAAGACTTCGGCCGACGCCGCCACGCTCGTGGTGAAGCGGGTGCGAGAAGCGCTTTCCGGGCGCTCGTTTGTCGGTGACATCGTGTTTCTCGAGCAGATGTGCGCCGATGTCGACGTGTTGATTGATCAGAAAAGGGTCACCGAACGGGCCCGTAAGGCGGCTCTCAAGGAGAGCGCTCGCACCGCAAGAGTCACACTTGTTGAGGAAGCCGAAAAGATGTCCGGATCAAGTTCATGGAAGTCGACCACGGAGCGTTACAGTGCGATCGTAGAAGAGTGGAAGACCCTCCCCCGCGTGGATCGAAATGCGGAACAAGAAATGTGGAAGCGGTTGAGTAATGCTCGCACAACATTTGATAAAAGGCGTCGCGCGCATTTCCATGAATTAGATGCCGAGCGCAAGGAAGCCCTCAGTGTCAAACGTGAACTGATCACTCGCGCACAAGCCGCACTCGGTACCACTGATCCCAAAGCGGGAATCAAAAAGTTCAAGGACCTGATGGATGCGTGGAAAAAAGCGCCACGGGGAAGCCGAGCCGACGAGGATAAGCTATGGAAACGCTTCAAGGCTGCCCAGGACGAGTTCTTTGACACCCTCAAAGCGAGCGAAGCAGCCGAGGAGGAGAAGTTGCGACCCAATGTATCTGTGAAGGAAGAACTTATTGTCAAGGCGGAAGCTCTATTACCCGTAGACCTGACGGCACTGAAGACTCAGAAATTCCAACTCCGCGAGCTCCAACTCGCATGGGAGAAGGCTGGTGAACTGCCCAAAAAGGACCGCGCACGATTAGATTCACGTCTGAAAAAAGTCGAGGATGCCTTCCGGACAGTTGAGGAAAAGCAATGGACTCGCACTAATCCTCAAGCCTTAGCTCGAGCAGAAGACACCGCCAATGCTTTCGCTGGTGGTCTCTCCAAATACGAGCGTCAACTAGAGCAAGCAAAGGCGGCCGGAGACACGAAAACGACGGCTCAACTTGAGGACTCAATCAACAGTCTTCGGGCACTGCTCGGGGCGGTAGAAAACACTGCCGCAGATCTAAGTTCTTAACAGCGAGAAACCGCTACACCCGATAAGCGTCAAACACACCTTCGACCCCACGGACAGTTTTGATCACGGACCCCAAATGTTTCGGGTCAGCCATTTCAAACGTGAAGCGAGATGTCGCGATTCGATCTCGCGTGGTAGACACTGAGGCGCTCAAAATATTTACGTGAGTGTCGGAGAGCGCCTTCGTCACATCAGAGAGCAACCGGGACCGATCAAGTGCCTCAACAGCAATGTTGACCAAAAATACGCTATTAGGGGTGGGTGACCAGGTGACATTCACCAGCCGTTCCGGCTCCGCCTTTAACGAATCGACGTTCACGCAATCACCTCGATGAACCGAAACCCCTGAGCCGCGGGTAACAAACCCGAAAATTTGGTCACCCGGTACCGGAGTGCAGCACCGTGCCAATTTCACCCACACATCGTCAGCCCCATCGACAACAACACCGACATCGTGGTTGCGTGACTTCGTGGGCGTGTGAAACGTTGGTCGGATCGCCTCCGCCGTGTCGTCGGCTGCCCCGTCCACTCCACCAGACACGTCAATGAGCCGTGCCACAATTGTTTGGGCAGAGATCCGACCCTCACCTACGGATGCGTACAGCGCGGTGACATCGGCTTGATTCAACCCCGCGGCAATGCTCGATAATGCTTGGTTGGTCATCATGCGCTGTAAAGGCAAACCTTGCTTGCGAACAGCCCGCACAATCTGGTCCTTGCCGTTGTCCACGGCTTCCTCGCGCCGCTCCTTGGAAAACCACGCTTTGATCTTGCTCTTGGCGCGCGCAGACACACAAAAATTCAGCCAGTCTCGACTAGGCCCCGAACCCTCTGATTTGGACGTGAAAATCTCGACAACATCGCCATTTTGTAACACCGATTCCAGGGGTACGAGTTTGCCGTTAACCCGCGCCCCAACGCACCTGTGACCCACTTCAGTGTGAACTGAATAGGCGAAATCCACGGGCGTTGATGCAATGGGCAGCGAGAAAACATCTCCCTTTGGTGTGAAAATGTAAACCTCGCCGGTTCCCAAGTCGTATCGCAAGGAGTCCATAAACTCGCCCGGATCCTCGGTCTCACGCTGCCAATCGACCAATTGACGCAACCACGCAAATTCGTCTGTCTTTACATCAGATCCCTGCTTGTAACGCCAATGTGCTGCCACACCATACTCAGAAGCACGATGCATGTCATGGGTCCGGATCTGCACCTCCACCGGTTTCCCATCGGGGCCAATCACGGTGGTGTGCAGTGATTGATACATATTAAATTTTGGCATGGCAATAAAGTCTTTGAACCGGCCAGGAACTGGACTCCACTCCGCGTGGATAGTTCCCAGCGCCGCATAACAGTCGCGAACCGTATCGACCAAAATTCTCACCCCGAGTAGGTCATAAATGTCGTTAAAGTCCCTCCCGCGCACAATCATCTTTTGATAAATTGAGTAATAGTGCTTCGGCCTACCAGACACTTGGCCCTTGATTTTGCTGCTGCGGAGATCCTCGTTCAACTGTTTCACGATGACATTCAAGTTTCGTTCACGTGAAGGGGCCCTTTGCTCCACCAATGAATCAATCTCGGCGAACATTTTCGGATGGAGCGTCCCAAAAGCTAAATCTTCTAGCTCCCATTTAATCGTGTTCATCCCCAGTCGGTGTGCGAGCGGTGCATAAATTTCGAGTGTCTCACGCGCCTTTTTATCTTGCTTTTCATCAGATAAATATCGCAGTGTACGCATATTGTGCAAGCGATCGGTGAGCTTAATCACGAGTACTCTAATATCGCGGGCCATCGCAACGACCATTTTGCGTACGGTTTCGGCTGCAGTAGCGTCACCATAAGTCACCTTGTCAAGCTTTGTCACTCCGTCAACGAGTGAAGCGATTTCGTCACCAAAGTCTTCTCGAAGTGCATCCAGTGAATATCCACAATCCTCGACTGTGTCATGCAGTAGTGCAGCAGCTAGGGTCGAAGAGGTCATCCCAAGATCGGCCAAAATTTCCGCCACTGCAACCGGATGTGTGATGTAGTCCTCACCCGATCGGCGCTTCTGATCGCGGTGGAGATAGCGCGCCATCTCATATGCTCGTTCCACGACTTTCGTATCCGACTTCGGGTGATATTTGCGCAGGGTCCGTAGCAATGGATCGATTTCCAAGACCCCAGACCGACTAGACCCCAATCGTGAAAACCGAGATCGAATGCCACTCTCTGAGCTTGGCACCACCCCGCTGCTCGAAGGCGCCATCGCTGCCGGGGTAACTACATCCTCTGACACTAGCCCTCCCAACCAACACGATCCGTGTTCATAGTGTACGCGCGACGTGTTCCCGGGAGTGAGGCTCTAGCCTCGCTTGCGTTTGGACCGAGGAACCTTTCGGGGCTGTCGCCGTTCGGAAGGGTCCTGGGTGCGAGATCCCACTAACGAACCCTTATCGACACTCTCTTGCCCAGAATCGGAATTCTTGCGCTGTGCTTGACCTCGCCTGGCCAGAACCCTGTTTGAAAGGGACTTCATTTCCGGTGTGGCTGACTTCAATTGTGCCAACACCGGTGTGGCCACGAAAATTGAGGAATAGGTTCCCGCGGCCATGCCGATAGCTAGAGCAACCGCGAGGTCCAGCAAGGTTCCCGCCCCAAGAAGGAACGCTCCAACAAAAATGATCGAAAGTACCGGGAGCAGCGCAACGATCGAAGTATTGATTGACCGAATCAGGGTCTGGTTGACCGCAAGGTTCGCCGCTTCGTTGTAGGTCAGCACCGACTGGCCGGTGATTCCTCGCGTGTTCTCTTTTACTTTGTCAAAGACCACTACTGTGTCGTACAGCGAGTAGCCTAAGATCGTAAGCACTCCAATGACTGTTGCTGGGGTAACTTCGAGACCAATCAGTGCATAAATCCCGATCGTGATCAGCAGATCATGTGCCAATGCGACGAGCGCACTGAGCGCCATGCGCCATTCGAAGTAGAGGGTGAGGAACAGGGTCACCAACAGCAGGAATACGCCCAGCCCTTGGAGTGCCTTTGCAGAAATTTCCGCACCCCACGTTGGCCCGACAACCTGGTATTTGATGTCATCTTTTTCGATTCCACATGCCTCGGCAAGCAGTCCGGCCAGTACCGAAGACTCGGCCGGGGTCAAGGTTTCGGTTTGCACCCGTACGGTGCCGGATCCGGTTATGGTGACGATGGTTTGAGCGCCCGTTTCTTCCTGTGACACTGCCCGTGCGTCCTCAACAGAGCACGTTGCTGCAGGCAATGAAAAATCGGCTCCACCTTTGAACTCGATCCCTAGATTGAGTCCACGCCCGACAAGCGCACCCACGCTGATCAACAAAATTACTCCACTGACGATGTACCAAGTCTTCCAACGTCCAACGAAGTTGAACGACACTTCCCCCCGGTATAGCCGTTGTCCGATCACCGTCAACTTGCTCATTCGGATGCGTCCCTTCGCTTGCGGCGGGANNGGGATTGCCCCGCCAGTGCGTCAGCCACACTGATGCCGCCGAGCCGACTTGGGTCAAGACCAGTCCAACGAGAGCCGCTTTGCATGAACTTTGACCGACCCAGAATCACGACGACCGGATGGGTGAACCAAAACGCCACCATAACGTCAATGAGCGTAGTCAGACCTAGCACGAAAGCGAATCCTCGGACGCTACCGACGGAGAGCAGATACAGGACCGCTGCAGCCAGGATCGACACAAAGTCCGCTGCCAACAAGGTGCGTCGTGCTCGAACCCAACCTGAATCACATGCTTGGCGCAGTGATTTGCCGTCGCGGATTTCGTCGCGAATCCGTTCAAAGTACACAATGAAGGAGTCAGCCGTAATACCAATCGCCACAATTGCCCCCGCGACACCGGCTAGCGTCAACGTCAATCCGATTGTCTTACTCAGCACGACAAAGATTGCGTACACCAAACCACCAGCAACTACGAGCGACAGCCCCGCCACAATCCCAAGGATTCGGTAGTAGAACAGCAAGTACAGCATGACCAGCAGCAGCCCGATCCCGCCGGCAATCAAACCCGCTTCAAGTTGATCATTTCCAACGGTCGGCGAAATAGTCGTTACGTCAACCGGATCTAGCGTGATCGGCAAAGCACCAAACTTGAGGATATTAGCCAAATCTTTGGCCTCTTGAGCGGTGAAGCTGCCCTCGATTTGTGCCTGCCCACCAATGATAGGTTCATTAAACCGAGGGGCCGAAACAACCACTCCATCGAGAACGATCGCAAAAGCGTTACACGGCTCGGCGCCTGAACCACATTCGGGCAACGCACTCAACTCTGTCGAGGCGGTAGCCAACGCCGAGGCGCCTTCGGAATCAAATTCGAGACTCACCACCCAGGTGACGCCGCCTTGTGGAAGCTGCGCAGTTGCGTCTGTGACATTGGTTCCCTTAATGAATGCTGGCTGCAACGAGTATTTTGTCGCACCGGTTTGCTCACATGTGCCGAGCCATTGCTCTGGATCGTCGGGTGTGCCACCTGCGGTGACGCTAGGATCAGTGCAGTTCAAAGCCGCGAGCTCGGCCTGAAACTCAATCGAATTTTCGGTTGCCTGTACAGGCGGAGTGGACGCCACCGCGGCGGTCCCGTCTTCGGCGAGGGGCGGGATCGGTGAATAGATATTCCACACTGGCCTAAAATCCAGCATCGCTGTTTGCTGAACCAGCTCCACTATCCGATCTTGATTCAGTCCAGGCACGGACACCACAATGGCTGCACCGTCACCGGAACCTTGGGTCGTGACTTCGGCCTCGGCGACACCTAGGCCGTTCACCCGAGCCCGCAAAATCTCAACCGTCTGAGCGAGTTGCTCATCAGTGATCTCAGCGCCCTCGTTAACCGCCTTTGGGACCAGAATTACCTGAGTTCCGCCTTGTAGATCCAATCCCAAGCGAATCGAGTTGCTCGTTCCCGGAAAGAGGGCCCACACACTGAAGCCCACGAGAATGGCGGCGAGCAGTGCAAGCAGGCGCCACGGACGCGATTTCGCTGGTGTAGCCACGGAACTCCTTTATCGGTGCACCCCAAAGCGGCGCTCTAATACCTCAATCTGAAGGCAGGATCACTGCCACATGCGAAGCGAAATCTACTCTGCATCATCCATCGGAGGTAAAGTCGGGGGGATAACTTTCGAAATCGCCGCGGGAAGAATCCTGATTACTGTCCCCGGTGCGATCTCCAGGCTGAGTTCTTCATCGCCTACCGCATTAACCGTCCCAAAAATACCCGCGGTCGTCATTACCTCAGAACCCGGAGCGACGGCGCTTACCATCTCTGCATGTTTCTTTTGACGATTCCTTTGAGGACGGATCAGCAGGAAGTAAAAGGCAACCCCCAGTAAAAGGATGGGGGCGAGGCTCACGATGTCCATGGATCTCCTACTTATTGTCTATGACACTTTGAATTAGGCCGCAAGGACCTTCGATAGGCATAGAGGCTACCGGCACCCTCGTTTCCACACACTTACAGGGGCAAATCAAAACTTTCCTGACCGACAGAGTCCGTGGGCGCTCCAGCCACCCCCAAATGTGTCCAGGCTGCAGCTGTTGCGACCCGTCCGCGGGGAGTTCGAGCGAGCATGCCCATTCGGACCAAGAAAGGCTCACTGACCGACTCAATGGTTTCAGGTTCTTCCGCCACCGAGACCGCAAGGGTCGACAACCCCACAGGCCCCCCTCCGAAACGATTTATCAATACGTCCAGCAATGCGCGGTCAATCCGGTCTAAGCCTAAGGAATCAACTTCGTAGAGCTCCAGTGCACTGCGCGCCGCTTCCAGATCGACCACACCAGATCCATGTACCTGAGCCCAATCCCGGACTCTGCGCAGAAGTCGGTTAGCGATTCGGGGCGTTCCTCGACACCGGCCCGCAAGTTCGCTACCACCTTCAGGGGTCAGCTTAACCCCCAGCAAGCTGGCGCTTCGGTCAATAATTGTGGCCAGATCTGAACTTTCATAAAAATCAAGGTGCGCTGTAAAACCAAATCGATCTCGTAGTGGCGATGGCAGCATTCCCGCACGAGTCGTTGCCCCCACCAAAGTAAAAGGTGCAATCTCAATCGGGATCGCTGTGGCCCCTGGACCTTTTCCCACCATGACGTCCACGCGAAAATCTTCCATTGCAAGGTACAACATTTCCTCGGCCGCCCGCGCGGTTCGGTGAATTTCGTCCAGGAACAGAACCTCACCAGGTTGCAGACTAGAAAGAACAGCTGCGACGTCGCCAGCATGCTGCAAAGCTGGACCCGAAGTCAATCGCACCGGCGCACCTAACTCAGTGGCAATAATTGTCGCCAAAGTTGTTTTGCCTAATCCCGGAGGCCCGCTAAGAAGTACGTGATCGCACACTCCCCCGCGTCGATTGGCAGCCTCGAGGACGAGGCCCAATTGCGCCTTGACCCGGTCTTGGCCAATAAATTCACCCAATGTGGTGGGTCGCAGGGCCCCTTCAACGTCGAAGTCATCCTCACTCGATTCAGCAAAAACTAGTGGCTCGCTCATGAGCGGTCCAATGATCGAAGGGATGCCTTAAGCAAGTCGCTCACATCAGGATCGCTCACCGCAATCAGGTCAGGAAAGTTTTGCGCAACTGAATCCATAGCCGCTTCCGCCTCTCGGCTGGTCCATCCCAAGGATGCCAGACCAGCCCCAACAGAAACCCGCCAGCCTTGATCGCGCCTGGTGTGCGCACTCGATAAGCTTCCTGCACTTATTGGCATGACCTTGTCTTTTAGTTCAAGGACCATCCGCGACGCACCTTTTTTGCCTATCCCTGAGATCGACGTCAACGCATGTAAATTCTCTGAACTAATGGCGTGAGCGAACTCATCTGGCGAAAGGGTCGCGACCACACCAAGAGCGATGCGTGGACCAATACCCGAAACGGTTTGCACGAGATCAAACATCTCACATTGCGCCTCCTCTGCAAACCCATAAAGGGTCCACGAGTCTTCGCGCACAACCAGTGCCGTGTGCAAAAACACTGGATCTCCGACCCGCATACCATTGGCGCTCGACGCAGGACACAATATTTTTACGCCTTGATCCCCGGTATCCACCACGACAAAATCAGCGCCGGTCTTCCACACTTCACCGCGGATAAATGCGATCACTTCGACATCGCCTTCCTAGCCGCCTCGTATTTCGCTGCCACACTCCATCGCCACGCGTGGGTGATGGCAATCGCCAAGGCGTCCGCCGCATCCGCTGGTTTGGGCACCGCTTTGAGTTGGGCAATTTTGGTGACCATCAGTGCGACCTGATTTTTCTCGGCCCGACCGTTTCCCGTCACCGCGGCCTTCACCTCGGTCGGAGTGTGCATCCCGACGCGAATTCCCCGCTGGCCAGCGAGCAATAACCCTATGCCGGCCGCCTGCGCCGTCGACATTGCCGAGCGGACGTTCTGCTGACTGAAAACCCGCTCAATGGCAATAGCATCAGGGGAATATTTGTCGATGAGCACTACGAGCTCGTCGTGCAAGACGGCCAAACGATCAGCAAGTTCACTATCGGATGCTGTGGTGATCACCCCAACAAAATGCGCCGTCACGGGTCGACCTGGTAGACCATCAATCACAGCTACACCGCAACGGGTGAGCCCTGGATCGATTCCCAGCACGCGCATGAATCCTCTTTCGCTCGAACTTTCCTGTGAAGAGCTCACAATCCCCACGAATCTTGGTGCCCTTAAAGGGTATCGCCCGACAGGGTCGCTGCATGGAAGCCCGCGCGGAGATCCTGCATCAAATCTGCGTGATCAGTGATCGCACGATCGTCCGTCGAGACTCCGATAAACGCCTTGCCATCGTAGGTCACCATGGTGACATTGACCGCCGCCCCGATCGTTGCGACGAGCGGATACACGGCGATCATGCGGGTTCCCGCAAGATAAATGGGAATCGGGGGTCCGGGAACATTGCTGGTTGTTATGTCTGAAGCCCTCGCTACTGAAGCAAGCATCGGAACGGGCACAAACCAACTCACTTCAGCCAGCGGATCCGCGAGCCGCATAGCTGGTTCCCGCCTCCACTTGGCCACCAAGTCGTGGGCCTGCTGCATGAGTTCCACCGTCGACTGATTGGCGATATTCATGGGGAACCGAGCGATGGCCACAGCGTTCGCCGCCTGCCCACTTCGATCTCCCGCATCTCCTCGGAGCGAGATGGGCACATTTACCCGCAAAGACTCAGCGGTCGCACCGTGACGCTCGTGATACGCCTGCATTCCCGTCATAACCGCTGCCATGAAGGCGTCGTTGACACTGAGGTCGTGGGACTTAGCCGCCTGACGGATTTGATCAAACGGAAATTCCAAGGTTCCGAAGGTGTACGTGGTGCCGCGCCCTGTCAATAAAGGTGACAGTGGTGCGTCGTATACCGTTGTCGCCCGGGTGATCGAGCCGATTGTTTCCACTGTTTTTTCGAGTGCAAGCGCAGGGTCGGTGAGCGATGTTTTCGCTAAACGCAGGGCGGTTCCCAGCAGTCCTTTTGCGCCCCCCGCTGCTCGAGCCATGTTGTCCTTCGAGTTGGCAACTAACAGTTCTTGCCAACTCACGTCCGCGCCGACCGGGGCGGACGGCGGTACGGGTTCTTCTAAATTTGTCTCTGAAGCAAGTTCGAAAAGAGTGAGAGCGATCATGACCGTTGCGGCGCCATCGGCAATGGAGTGGTGCAGTTTGAGCAGGAATGCCGAGTGACCATCTGGCAATCCTTCGACCAGGCTTGCTTCCCATAGTGGACGACTGTAATCGAAATCACCCAAACTAAGCCGACGCGCATCGGCGAGCAAATCCTTCCAACCACCACCTTCGGGCAGTCGATAGCGACGCACGTGGAAATCCAAATCAAAATCCGGATCGATGCTCAAGCGCGGTGAGGCAAATCCCACCAGTGAGTGAAGCGGTCGCATGCGTAATTCCGGAACGAAAAGCGTCAGCCGCTCAATCCGTGCACGTAGCCGTTGCCAGTCGGGTGCAGATTCCAAGATCGCCATTGCAACGACCGTGGAACGCATAGACGCATCGCCGCTGGCTGTGCGAAACGTCGCCGCATCCCAACCACGCAGTTGCTTGCCGACAGATTCCACGCTCACGGCTAACCGATCGCATCCAGTATCTCGTCGGATACATCAAAATTCGCGTAGATGTTTTGAACATCGTCACTATCCTCGAGTGCCTCGAGCATGCGAAAAAGCTGAGTTGCGCCAGCCTCATCTAGTGGCACCGTCATGCTCGGGACGAATGTTGCTTCCGCTGATTCGTAATCGATTCCTACTTTCTGCAAAGCAGTCCGAACGGCGACAAAATCTGTGGCCTCGGACACAATTTCAAAGGCTTCTCCCAGGTCATTTAATTCCTGCGCGCCGACTTCCAGCACCGTGTTAAGTATTCGATCTTCGGTGACGTCTTGCCCTTCAGAAACTTTGTTCACAATCACTACACCTTTACGTGCGAAGAGATAAGAGACGCTTCCCGGGTCTGCCATTGCACCTCCGTTACGAGTCATGGCGATACGAACATCAGATGCCGCACGATTACGATTGTCCGTCAAACATTCAACGAGAACAGCCACGCCGCCAGGTCCGTACCCTTCGTACATAATGGTTTGCCAATCGGCTCCCCCTGTTTCAGCGCCCGAGCCTCGCTTAACTGCGCGTTCTATGTTGTCCAATGGAACTGAGTTTTTCTTCGCTTTTTGGACCGCATCAAAAAGTGTGGGGTTTCCTTCGACCTCTCCCCCACCTTGTCGCGCCGCGACTTCAATATTCTTGATCAATTTGGCAAAAAGCTTCGCGCGGCGAGCGTCAATTACCGCTTTTTTGTGCTTAGTAGTCGCCCACTTTGAATGCCCACTCATAAGTTCCTCACCATCTCAACAAACATTTCGTGTACTCGATAGTCCGCGGTCAATTCCGGGTGAAACGACGTTGCCAACATAGTGTCACTGCGGACGCCAACGATCCTACCCTCATGAGGTCCCGATGATATCCGTGCAATTACTTCACATCCGTTCCCCGTCTCAAGCACCCACGGGGCACGAATAAAAACACCATCAAAATCACGCTGTGAATCACGAATCCCCATGATGGCGATGCCGGACTCGAATGACTGCATTTGTCTACCAAATGCGTTGCGCTCCACTGTTATGTCTAGGCCACCAATTGACTCTTGCCCTTCAATTGCCCCCACCACGCGGTCGGCTAACAAAATCATCCCTGCGCAGGACCCAAAAATCGGCATCCGCCCCTTGATGGCCTCGCGCAACGGTTCTAACATTTCAGACTTGCGAGCCAACTTTTCAATTGTGCTCGACTCCCCGCCCGGAATAACCAATGCGTCAACATCGTGAAGCTGCTCCGAGGTTTTTACTGGTCGAGACTCAGCCCCGGATTTGGCAAGAGCATCAAGATGCTCACGAATCCCGCCTTGAAGGGCCAGCACCCCGATTACGGGAACTGACGACATGAAGTTCTACCAGCCACGGTCTTCAAGTCGATGGTGCACGGGAATGTCCGCGACATTAATTCCCACCATGGCTTCGCCCAACCCACGGCTCACTTTCGCAACCACGTCAGGGTTGTCAAAATGTGTTGTCGCCTGTACAACCGCATTTGCACGTTCAGCAGGATTGCCAGACTTAAAGATCCCGCTTCCCACAAAAACTCCGTCGGCACCAAGTTGCATCATCATTGCTGCATCTGCCGGAGTCGCGATTCCTCCAGCGGTAAAGAGAACAGTCGGCAAAGTCCCAGTCCGGGCTACTTCAGCAACCAAGTCATAGGGGGCCTGCAATTCCTTTGCGGCCACGAATACCTCGTCGGCAGACATTGAGGACAGTCGCATAACCTCGGAACGAATTTTTCGCATGTGAGTAACAGCGTTGGAAACATCTCCCGTCCCCGCTTCACCTTTTGAGCGGATCATCGCCGCCCCTTCCGTGAGACGCCGCAGTGCCTCACCGAGATTTGTGGCCCCGCACACGAAGGGAACTGTAAACTTCCATTTATCAATATGGTTGGAGTAGTCGGCGGGGGTCAACACCTCCGACTCGTCAATGTAATCCACGCCGAGGGACTCCAAAACTTGCGCTTCGGCGAAATGGCCGATTCTGGCCTTCGCCATCACAGGGATACTCACCGCGGCAATAATCTTGTCAATCATGTCTGGGTCTGACATACGGCTCACGCCACCCTCTGCGCGAATATCTGCTGGTACCCGCTCGAGTGCCATAACCGCCACCGCTCCTGCATCCTCAGCGATCTTGGCTTGCTCCACGTTTACCACGTCCATGATCACGCCGCCCTTAAGCATTTCGGCCATGCCACGCTTGACGCGACCGGTTCCGGTGCTGACCTCATTTTCCATGGTGACCGTCCTCAAAGATTGCGCTCGACTCACGAGTCTTATTAATAAGTAACCCAATGATAGACGAAACCATGGGCGTCGGCATTCTCACCCACCCAGTCGTGCAATCAACGCTTGCGTGGCTAACTGCGCTGTGAGAAAACAACGTGATCATGAATCTCGCGGGTTTGCGGGACAGGCGTATGCCCGGCAAGTTGGAACCAGCGGGCAGAACGTTGCTTCCGCAGCTGCACACATGCTCGAACTGCGTCATTGAGAAAGCGCCGGGAAAGTTCCACTCTACGCGCCGAAGCGGCGAATTCTTCCAGGATCTCATGACCACCGAGAGAATCATCGATCATTTCCACCGCTTCAACATCAAGCACCGCGTTAAGTACCGCGGTCAGTTCTGACTCGGCCGAATCACGTTGGGTGGATGAGAGGTCCGTTGATAATCGAGCGGCATGAGCGGTCTCAGATATGAGCACGGCCGATGCGGGGTCGAGGTACCCGCTAGACGCCAGTTCCAGGGTCACTCCCGACCGACGCAACAGATGCGAGTCAAGTGCGAGTCGAGCGACATCAATCCGCCGATGCAGTCGATCTATCCTGCCGGCCGTCATACCTAAATAGAGGGTGAAAAATATTATCAAGATGGCCAATACCGACAAGCCAATTACCCAACCTTTCATGGCGTCTCCTCGTAATTTCGCGATTTCCTACCAGCAAAACGCCCCACAATCTGCCCCCGCAAATCCTCTTCGACTTTCTCACCTGCAAGGTGGACTGCTTCGTACACCGCAATCACATCTTCCACTACCCGTTCCCAATCAAAATCCATCACGCGGGCATTTCCAGCCTCGATCAGCATTGTGCGTTGATGCTGGTCGGTCAACACTTCAACAACTGCGCTACCCAGGGCCTCAGCATTTCCGACCGGAAATAGCCTGCCAGATTTCCCTGATTGCAGCACTCGATCAAATGCAGCCAAATCAGATGCCACAACGGCCGTGCCCGCCGCCATCGCTTCGGCAAGAACAATTCCAAAGGACTCCCCGCCGATATGCGGGGCCACGTAAAGATCGGCTTGACTCAAGGTTCGTCTTTTTTCTTCGTCCGAGATTGCCCCCACAAAACTCACCCGATCACGCCACTGTGGATCAAGAAATTCCTCATATTCGCGCGGATCCCCGGGCCCTGCGATTAGGATTTCGCAACGATCAAGAGCCGAAAAAATTTGGGGCAATGCGCTCAGCAGTACCTCAAGCCCTTTACGGGGCTCATCGATTCGTCCTAAAAATAGGATCCTTTGGGTTCCTTCAATTGCGAAGCTTTCTTGGTCTCGAAAGTCCGCTACACGAACACCGTTTGGAATTAAGACAGCATCTCCACCAATATGCTCCACGAGAGTTTCCCGAGCAGCCTCACTCACGGCAATCCGTCCGCGAATTTTCTCCATTGCGGTCTGCGCCACGTAGTATCCAGCAGACAGCATCCGAGAACGCTCGTGCGAGGAGTGCCAAGTGGCAACCAATGGGCCGCGCGCCGCCCAACAAGTGAGTAACGACAAGCTCGGCGCAACTGGTTCATGAATGTGCACTACATCGAAGTCGCCGTCACGAATCCATTGGCGCACTCGACGCGTAGCGCGCACTCCAAAGCTCAGCCGTGCTATCGACCCGTTGTAGGACACTGCTGTGGGTCGACCGCCATTGACTACGTATTTGGGTAGCGTGTCGGGGTCTTCAACCGGCGCCAATACGTTGACTTCGTAGCCTCTGCCTTGCAAAGTGATAGCCAGATCTGCGACGTGACTTCGGACTCCCCCAGGCACATCCCATGAATACGGGCATACGATTCCGATTCGCCTTATGGTCACCGCGGGCTCCGGTCCTCGAGCCAGATATTTTGCAACATGTGCCAATCCTCTGGGTGTTGCGCAATACCCACTTCAAAGGCTCGCGCAACCTGTTGTGTCATGTGAGCTACCCGCTCACTTTTGGGCAAGTACTGCGGGACTTCAATTTGATCGTGTACAACACCGATGGCGCGTGAGCCTTCATAGTGCATTGTGACGGGGTACAGCGGCGCACCAGTCAACGAAGCCAGCATTGCCGGACCGGCAGGAAATGATGCCGCCTCACCAAAAAACTCCACTTGTAAGCCACTGCGCGAGATGTCCCGGTCCCCGAGCAGCGCAACCAGCCCTCCAGAGTGCAATCGATCAATCAGGTTTCGCATAACATCGGGATTGCCTAGGGCAAGTGCCTCCATGCCTAATGACTGCCGGTAGCTCATAAATTGGTCGAATAGCTTCTCCGGCTTCAATCGTTCGACAACAGTGGTCAACTGGCCGTATCGAGACGCTGCCCATGCGCCAGCGAGGTCCCAATTAGCCATGTGTCCGGGAATCATAAGAGCCCCTCTCCCTCTGTCTAGCGCCTCGTCCAATAATTCAACGCCGCGCAACTCGAAACGGCCATTTATTTGCGCTGGTGTCATTTTCGGCAGTCGAAAAGCTTCGCACCAGTACCGCATATAACTGCGCATTCCAGCTCGCGTGAGCTTGTTGAGCTCGGTGGGACCAAGATCTGGACGAACCCTGGACAAGTTTTTTTTCAGTTGCTCCACTCCACCGGCGTCCTGCCACCATAAAGCGTCCGCCCCGGTGCGAAACACCTGCTGAGCTACTGCTTCTGGCACTCCCTTCGTTGCCGCCCATCCGACCGTGAACGCCCAATTTGTTGCCGAGTCCGCAACTGATCTTCGCATCGCCATGTTCGAGCGCCCCTACGGAGTTTCAGGGTGTGGCTTGAGCTGCTTGCGCACGTGGATAAATCGCTGAACCACAGTGACAACACCCAACACTGCCAATGCCCAGACCACAATGTCCAGAACCCATGGAACTCCAATCCCGGAAAGTAATAGAGCCGCCAGAATTGCTATAATTCGCTCCGCTCTTTCAACGATTCCCACATTTGCTTGCGCTCCGACTGCCTCAGCCCGCGCCTTCGCATAACTCGTGACTTGTCCCGCCACCAGCGCAATCAGAGTTCCCCCCGCAAGCCACATTTCACCATTCGTTGCCGCCCAGAAAGCGACCGAACCAAATATTGCACCGTCCACCACTCGATCGAGGGATGCATCCAAAAAGTTTCCCCACGGTCCACTAGACCCATTCATCCGCGCCATTGCTCCATCAAGCAAATCCGCGACGGCGAATACCATGACTCCGAACACACCAAAAATAAAATTGCCGTCAGCAATTAAAAGAACGGCACACGCCACCGCTCCCAGCGTCCCGACCACCGTTACCGCATCGGGTGAGATATGCAGCCGCAACAAAAGCTTGGCAGGCGGGTCCAGCATGCCTTTAACCGCGGTGCGTGCTCTGGGATTGTTTAGCATCGAGTTAATGCTACCGTCCAACCGTGTCAATCAATGCATCAATCGCAGTGCTCGCGACTGATTCAGCGCTCGCTCAGTTACTTTCTCAGCGGATTGGCGCGCTCAGGAGATTTACGCTTCCGGCTAACGCTGCGCCAAACAACGCTGACCCTTCCATCACTTTTGGTGAAAGCGCGAATCTGATTTCCATTGTTGCCCAACCCAATAAGTTCGATCCAGCACAGCTCGGCTCCTTTCTTGCGTGGGGAGCGGACATTGCTTTGCTCACCGTTGACAGCGCGTCGGGCATCGATGGAATAACCGTCCAGCTGGCCCAAGAAGTGGCGCACCATCACCCACTCATGGTCGCAATCACGGGCCTCAATTCGATAACTGCTAACTTCGATGAGACTCTTGCGGTGCTCTCGCGCGTAATGGATTCGCGTCACCACGCAGTTGCACTCACGTTGCCAGTAATGCGCGAGTCAGACGCCGGTGTAGATTCACAAGTGGGTGGCATTCTTGATCTTATCAATTTGGAGATCAGGCTCGGTGATCCGCGACAATCGGTCTCAGCGCATACACTTGAGCAACCTCATTTCGATTTGATCGGTTCACATCTTGAGGCGCTCACCACGGCGGTTGTCGTCACTAGCACGGATGACCATTTGATTCATGACATCCTGGCCCATGGTGTCCAATCCAGCGAGCAGCTGCGCGCAGAACTCCTCAACGCCACTGCTCGTCGAGAAATTATTCCAGTTTTTGCTGTCGAAGATTCGATTGGGATCGCGGAAGTGATCGATTTCGCCGCGGATTTGGAGCTCGAAGCGTGGCTACCCAGCCGAGTGCTCCCCCAAAATTTTCTCGCCACCTCGCTCGGTGACGGACTAGCCCGCATCTGGCGGGGAGAAATTACCCGCGGGGAATATTTTGCCGATAGCATTTCTGTCCACGTCAGCGCAATTCATGGACTCGACGGAAAAATTCGACCGAACGCTCAAGCAGGCGAGATTGTCCGGATCCAAACCACGCCCATGCTCGATGCTGGCCGCCTGATTAGTGAGATGAAATCCAGCCCTCTTGTAATTGATCACGCGTCTGAGTGAGTAACTGCGGCAGCACCTTTGTTTCACCAATGATCGGCATAAAATTCGCGTCTCCTCCCCATCGTGGCACCACATGTTGATGTAGATGTGCGGCAATGCCGGCTCCTGAGATTGATCCTTGATTCATGCCGAGGTTAAAGCCTTGCGCACCCGAAATGGCACGCAACGTGTGCATTGATTCTTGAGTGAGCCGCGAGATTTCATCACGTTCGGCATTGGTCAGTTCAGTGTAGTCCGCCACATGTCGATACGGGCAAATCAATAAATGCCCAGCGTTATACGGGTACAAATTCAAAACGACATAAGCCAATTGACCCCGGTGGGCCACAAGATCTAGTGTGTCGCTCCCATTGAGTTCGGGCGCTGCACAAAAAGGGCATTCTTCACTTGTGACTGCGGCGCGCAGATATTCCAATCTGTGCGGTGTGTAAATCCGATCCCACGACTGGGTCACATCACACCTGAATTCGATCGATTACGGCTCGCTCAATCTCGTCAATTGCATCGGAGATTGGAATGCCATTTTTCTGAGTTCCATCGCGATAGCGGAACGAGACCGCGTTAGCGGCAACGTCATCATCTCCCGCGATCACCATGAACGGTAACTTTTGCTTTTGCGCGTTCCGAATCTTTTTCTGCATACGATCATCCGACGAGTCCACTTCGACACGAAGGCCGCGCGCCCGCATTTGCCCGGCAACCCCGTCAAGGTAGACAACGTGCTCGTCGGAAATGGGTATGCCCATGACTTGAACTGGAGCCAACCACGGCGGGAAGGCGCCCGCGTAGTGCTCCAGCAAGACAGCAAAAAATCTTTCGATCGACCCAAATAGTGCCCGGTGTACCATAATCGGTCGTTGCTTTGTTCCATCAGAATTTTGGTATTCGAGATCAAAACGTTGCGGCAGTTGAAAATCCACCTGAATTGTGGACATTTGCCAGGTGCGTCCAATCGCATCGCGTGCTTGAACCGAAATTTTTGGGCCGTAAAACGCAGCACCACCTTCATCTAAAACCAGTTCAAGATTTTGTTTCTCGGCAGCAAGCCGGAGAAATTCGGTCGCCTCGCTCCATTCTTCATTAGTTCCCACACATTTGTCGGGGTTCTTGGTGGACAGTTCCAAATAGAAATCTGTCAACCCATAATCGCGGAGCAGTCCAAGCACGAAGTCCAACAACGAATCAAGTTCCTGTGGCAGCTGCTCGACCGTGCAGTAAATATGTGCATCATCTTGGGTGAAACCCCGCGCGCGGGTGAGCCCGTGCACAACCCCAGATTTCTCATACCTGTAGACGGTGCCGAATTCAAAGAATCGCAAGGGAAGTTCGCGGTACGAACGACCTCGGGCAGAAAAAATCAGGTTATGCATGGGACAGTTCATCGGTTTGAGGTAGTAGTCAGCCCCTTGGCGCTTCACTTGACCATCAGGGTGAAACTCGGCGTCCAAATGCATCGGCGGATACATCCCGTCCGAGTACCAATCTAGGTGTCCAGATTTCTCAAAAAGTGCACTCTTCGTGATGTGAGGCGAGTTTACGAACTCGTATCCCGCTTCCTCATGTCGCTTGCGCGAGTAGTCCTCCATGACCCGCCGAACAATGCCGCCCTTGGGGTGAAAAATTGCCAATCCTGATCCGACTTCTTCGGGAAATGAGAACAGGTCGAGTTCTGTGCCTAGTTTGCGATGGTCACGTTTTTCCGCCTCTGCCAAAAAATCCAGATATCCGCGGAGTTCCTCTTTGCTCGGCCACGCTGTTCCGTACAGGCGCTGCAACGACTCCTGTTTTTGGTCGCCTAACCAGTAGGCCGCAGAGGACCGCATGACCTTGATGGCGTTTTGCGGGATATAGGACGTGTCTGGAACGTGTGGGCCACGGCACAGGTCACTCCAACAGGTATCGCCCGTCTTGGCATCAACGTTGTCGTAGATCGTGAGTTCAGATCCGCCGACTTCCATTACGTCGGGGTTAAGCACCTCGGTACTGGAATCCGCACCGATCAGCCGCAATTTGTACGGCTCGTCAGCCAACTCCGCGAGTGCTTGCTCCCGCGTAACTACCCGCCGGCGGAACCGTTGGCGGCTTTTGATGATTAACACCATCTGCTTCTCAATTTCTTGCAAATCCTCTGGCTTAAGGGATTCGGGCAAATCGAATTCGTAATAGAACCCATCGGTTATGGGAGGGCCGATGCCCAGTTTTGCGCTGGGAATTAACTTCTGTGTGGCCTGTGCGGCCACGTGTGCAGCCGAGTGTCGCAAAATTGCCAATCCCTCAGCGGAGGAGATGTGCACGCCCCTTACTTCATCCCCATCGCGTAGTTCCGTGTCGAGATCAACATTTACTCCATTTACGACCGCCGCGACCATCCCCGACTGTTTGGGGAACACGTCCTTCCCGATTGAGCCAGCCTCCAAGTCGTGTAAAAGCACGTCATCGCCTTCACGCACTGTTACCTGCACTGAACTCCCTTACAATCTTCCGGCTGAACAATCAGATTTCGGTGGGCGATACTGGGTTCGAACCAGTGACCCCTCGCGTGTGAAGCGAGTGCTCTACCACTGAGCCAATCGCCCGAAACTGCACCTAACCGTACTACCATGATCTTAGCGGCAGCGTCAGTGACTCGATCCTCCATTTTGCGCCGGCAACGCGGGCTCAAATGCACAAGAATCAGACTTTCTCGAGATATTGTGTTGTGTCATCAATTTACACGCCGCTTTGGTGTGAGCATAAGGAGCCTTTTATGAAATTGTCTGCATTGCGCCGCACCGTTGGTGTGCTGGCCAGCCTTACCCTCGTTACCGGAGCAATCGCTATTGCCAGTCCGGCGGCGCGAGCGAACGGCGTCCTCACCGGTCCGTCGACCGCGACCGTTTCACAGTTGGTCGCGTTCACTTCGACATCCCCTTCTGCGGGAAATATGGCGCTTCTGGATCCAAGCACTGGAGCACAGTACGGAAGCCGCCAAAATATCGGCCTGGGTGACCCCAGCGCCACATTCGCTTTCACCACGCAATCGAGTGCTCAGACACTCTCGCTGTGCGTCGCGAATGTGTCAACGAGTGTATGCGATACAAACACGGTGACTCTGACGATAAGCGCCACTGTAGCTACCACAACGGCGATCAGCGCTCCTAATACCGCAATTATTGGTACGCCAATCACCATCACGTCAACTGTCACCAGCGCAGGTGGAAGTTCCTACAATCCGCGCGGTCAAATCCGAATATCGGATGCTAACAATGCGACCATCACCACGATGGGTCTGACTGACGGACCTGGTGCCGGTCAGTCTTACGCATATTTCCGTTGGACGCCCCAAACTGCTGGCACCGCATACTTCATCGCTACTTTTGTGCCCGCCGCGGGCACTCTTGCAACAGGTTCGTCATCGAACCAAGATTCGGTGATCACGACACCAAGTGGCAGTACGATTTCAATTTCCGCGCCACCTACCTTGAGTGTGGGGTCACCCGTAACGCTGACGGCAACCGTCTACCCGGTTACCACAGCTGGCTCTGTCGGTTTCACCGTGAATGGCGCCCCCATCAGTGCTTCGATCCCGATCACCAACGGAAGCGCATCATTTACGTGGACACCAAACGCCGCGGGCCAAATCACTCTCGGTGCCAGTTACACAACGAACCTTGGCGGCTCGGGTTCAACTTCTGAGGTAATCACAGTGAGCGCAGCCACTGCCTCTGACGTGATCACACTCACCCAACCGGGTTGGGGCACTTGGACAAACGGAGGAACTTACAACATGGGGAACGGCTCCAACTTCACGTTCGTCGCAAGTACCCTTTCCGGTGCTGCCGTCACGCTTACTGAGACGGGTCCGTGCCAGGTCAAAGGTCTTAACTTTAAGGTTAATTCAGGCTCTGGAACATGTAACCTGAAAGCCATATCAGCCGGTGGCGGTGGCTACTCAGGTGTGACTTTCAGTTACAACGTCAATCTCGTGCCGGGGATTCAGACGGCAACAATCGCCGCGCCGCCTTCGGGTCGGGTAAAGGTAGGCCGGGTTTTAGTCCTTGAGTCCCCCAATGTGCTCGACACTGATGCGGGGCAAAACATCAGTTGGAAAGTCAAGAAAAACACTAAGAAGCGGTGCAAGTTGCTGTATCCGGACAGTGGATCTGTAACCCTACGTATCAAGAGCAAAGGAAATTGTATTGTGTTGGGGACTGCGCGGGGAGTTTCCGGTCAATGGGAACCATTTAAGACATCTCGCAAGTACGTCGGCCGTTAAGGGCCACGACTCAGACTGGGCGGGATTCCTTCGGGGGTCTCGCCCAGTTTTTTTTGTCTTGCTCCACTTGGGCCCGATAGGAATTCATGACCAGTCGAAGGGGTGCTTGTGAGACATCAAGCTCACGCTCGCCTATTGAGTGAATGGATTGGACTCCTCTCGTACTCGATAGCAGTGCCGCAGCTGAGGCGCGATTAAGCCCGCTGGCATCAATGTCCACTTCACGCACCCCGAATTCACCTATTAACGCCCGCGTGATACCCGGAAGACAACCTGAATGCAGTGGCGGCATTACAACCTCCCCGTCGAGCACAACCAAGATATTGCTGGTGGCTGCCTCGGTAAGATGCCCAGTGCTGTTGAACAACAACGTCTCACCAAAACCCCGGTCTTTTGCCCATTTCAGTGCCAGCGCATTTTCCGCATAGGACACTGATTTCACCCCGGTAGTTGCCGAGTTCGCGTTGCGAGTCCATGGAGAAATGATCACGCTTGTGCTCCTTGGCCACGGTTCAACATCAACCAAAGACATGATTAACAGCTGATTCGGGAGGTCGCCAAACAAGGTTATGCGTAATCGCCCACGATCACAGACTCGTCCATCAAGTAACTGATCAAAACCTGCCCGAATATCTGAAAAGGCAGGCCCTCGAATCCCTAGCTTTTCGCACGAATTGTTCAGCCGCTCCCAATGCAATTTGAAGAACTGCGGAACCTGATCGCTTACTAGAAGCGTCTCAAATAGGCCTTGACCCGTGACAACCTCGTGACTGGCTTCAATCACAGTCGTTTCGACCCACTCTCCGCCCTGCCATTGAATCATTGCGACACCACCATCGAATCTTGCTCCACTATTTTGGTGAGACGGCGAGCTTTCAATTGCGTCTCTTCCCATTCACGGTGTGGATCAGATCCCCAGGTGATGCCAGCACCTGTACCAAATTTGAGCCCGTCGCCATCAATCCAAAATGTACGAATTGCGACTGCAAGGCGCGCAGTGTGATTGTCGCTGTCGATCCAGCCGAATGCTCCGCAGTAGGGGCCGCGCTCTTCGGTCTCGAGTGACTCAATGATTTCCATCGCCGCGATTTTTGGTGCACCGGTAATCGATCCCGGTGGAAAGGAAGTCTCAATTATTTGCGCCCAACCATTCCCCGAGTCAACCTCCCCCTGAACTGTCGAGACCAAGTGCACTAAACCTGGATGCGCCTGAACCTCGAGTAGATCCACAGCTTGTACGCTTCCGACAGCACAACAGCGGGAAAGGTCATTACGCACCAGATCGACAATCATAATGTTCTCTGCTCGGTCTTTTTCCAGTAATCCGCTGGCAGAACGAGCCGTTCCCTTAATCGGTTTCGAGATCAACGTGGACCCCATTCGGGCGAGATACAATTCAGGGCTCGCGCAAGCGATGTGAATTCCCTCTTGGGGAATACGCAGGGCTCCCGAGCATGGCGCCGGATTTTCGCTCACAAGAAGCGCATCTAGAGCCATAATATCGCCATCGGAATCACACCCATTGGATTTGATCCGGCAAATATTGGCCTGGTACACCTCACCCCTTGAAATCGCCCTTCGCGTGTGATCTACGGCCTGTTTGTAGGACGTACTGTCCATTGAACTTGTCCAAGTTGAACTATCAACCCCTTTCCATACGCCGATAGTTGATTTCCGCGGCTGGCATTCCCACGCCCCAAAACGCGCAAATATGGGCACACCGGAATAGGGGATCATCACGGCCCAGCGACCGCCAGCCTCTACTTGCTCAATGTTGTGGCTCAGTTCCAGCAGGTCGTAGGCATATTCGTCGCCAAAACGCGCCATCGGCCCAGAGGACCCACTCGCCGATGCCCCCCGCGTCTCACCCATAGCAATAGCCTGCCCGACCGCCTAGAACACTCCGCTTCGGGTCTGCCATCCGCGGTCAGATAGTGTGTGACCTCGCTTCACGGGCGTCAGTCAGTGGGCATGCGGACGTAGCGCAGCTGGTAGCGCATCACCTTGCCAAGGTGAGGGTCGCGGGTTCGAATCCCGTCGTCCGCTCGAAGGGTTACGCTTGTGCGTGTAGCCCCTCTGGTGGAGTGGCCGAGAGGCGAGGCAACGGCCTGCAAAGCCGTCTACACGGGTTCAAATCCCGTCTCCACCTCGATAAAAATTGAATCTTTTCACCGGGCGATTGGCGCAGGGGTTAGCGCGCTTCCTTGACATGGAAGAGGTCACAGGTTCGATTCCTGTATCGCCCACTAGTGATAAGTATTGCAGCGCAACGGGTTTCGAGGATCACACTCCTTCTCTTGTCATCGCTCGAGGTCGATTATGCGCGATTCGGCCGCGTATCCTTGCTGCGTCAACACTCTCGGTCACTACACACCAGAACAGTTGCGCAATGGAATTTCCGATCTCATGTATTTCTTGGCCAACACTCGTCTCGACTCGGTCATTTGGCGAGTACAAGAGGACGCGATTGATGGTCGACACGACCACAGTGAGCCGCGGGAAGATTCAGCGAGCGACTTCCGCAACCTCAGATAGAGTTCTCGCGTGAAAAAGACTCGACCGGCAATGAGACGCGCAGGCGGCGTTGTCGGGGGTGTGCTCATGGTCATGGTGAGCGGCTGCGGTACCGGGTCTTACAGCGGCTCGGACGAGCAGTGCGATACGTCCACTCCGTACGCCGAAGGCGACTTCTCCTTTACATACAACCTCGATAGCAGCCTGCCCGGCGAGTGGGTAGAAGAATTCACCACCATCATGGGGAACCTGAATGAATGGGCCCCGGTTCCGGCGTGCGTGCATGATGTGCCGGAGATGTCGTCACCGATGAACATCTACGCGTGGAATGGCGCCGTTGAGAATCCGTTCCCTGAGAAACCCGACATGCAGGGCGCGAGTATCTCCGGCGACGGATCGGAAACCTGGATGGTTCTGGAGATCCCCGAGTATGACTTGACCTACGACAGCTTGCATAGGTACTCCGTCATCGTGCACGAGTACTGGCACGTCTATCAGCTGGGCCTCACGCGAGACAATGACGCGCCCACCTGGTTGTGGGAGGGCGGCGCAAAAGTCGCCGAGGAGTTCTACTCACAGCAGGAATACGGACAAAGCGAATTCGATAACGGTCTCTTTCCGATCATGGCGTCTGGATTGAGTCAACCGGCGGCTTTCGAAGAGTACGTCGACGGTGACCTGGACATCAATTACAACACCTCCACCTTTATGGTCCTAGCGCTCGCGAAAGAGTTGCAGGAGGCGCAGGGACTAAGCGAGGCCCGAGCCTTTGAAATGATCTTGAAGGATTTCCAGGCAGCGAAGTTGACCGAGCCGGACTGGAAGATTGCGTTCGCTGCGACCTTCTCCGTGAGTCCGGAGGAGTTCTACGCAACGTTGGATCAGTACCCTACCGTCGCCTCGGATGAGGACTGGTTCGAAGGAGACGTTCTCGACGTCCCATCTCTGATGCCGAGTAAAGAACTGACCTTCACGGATGTCCTCTCGGCCTCTGCTGCGTAAGAGCAAATCGGGCGAATCTGTCTCACCGGGAGCGGCGGGATCCATGGGCCGATGCTTTCACGGCTCACCGACAGTGCGCGATGAACGGCACAGGGTCAGTGGGTGAAGGCGAGTTCGATGAGGATGATGCCGCCGCCGAGGAGTCCGTAGATCGTCCCCCACTGCCACTGCCTCCGGCGCGCAAGCCCGGAGCGGCGGGCGGCGAAAGCCCCCCAGAAGAACAAACTGGCCACACCGAGGACTTCGGCTATGAGGACCACGGCGCGGGGATCTTGCTCCACGATCAACAACACCAGCCCGAGGACGACCACGGGTATCCCTACCGCGACGTACTGCACGGCGATGCCGAGTAGGTGTCGGCGCTCTTTGGCCGATAAGCGCTTACCTGTGCGAATCTGCACGTCGAGCGCATCGGAGAACGCGTGCGCGAGGGACAGCGCCGTCAACGGCGCGAATACGACAACCATGAGGTCCATGAACGGCGCACCGGACCACGGCTCGGCTTCCTCGCTATAGACGGCCAGTGCGACCATCAAGATGATGGTCGCGTAGATCAACCGGTGCGGATCAAAATCGATTCTCCCTACGTACAACTGGGCGTGCTTCTCGTCGTATTCGCTCTCCTTCTCCACCGCAGTAGCCTAGCCACGACCCAAGGATTCGTCCGCCTGTCCGGGGTCGGACGAGTCCCCGACGCGGACCACCTGCGGGTCAGAGCTGGTCCGCCCAACTTCCCCCGAACTCGAAACCTTCCACGGTCTCGTCTCCCTCAACCCACGCGTCGTGTCCAGGCATGACCGAGTAGGCGTCTCCGGCTCCGTACGTCGTTTCCGTTCCGTCATCGTGGACCACGCGAACGCGGCCCTGGGTAACTACACCGAGATGACGGACCTGACATGAGTCAGTTCCCACCATCGGCTTGATGTGGTGCGACCAGCGCCAACCAGGCTTGATACGCATGCGCGTCACTTTCACGTCGCCGAACTCCACGATGGCGGCCTCGCCGAGATCATCCGGGAGAACGTTCTTTATGCCAGCACTGTCGAAACTCTTTACTTCTACATTCGTCATAGAAGACACGCTAGATGGATCCACGCCCCCCTGCAAGCGCGTTGCGGGAAATCGTTGCAGTTGGTCTGTTTGGGGTGCCTCGGCCGATGAGCCGAGCCGTCCCGATCCTCGTCGCGCACCTGAACGGCCAGGCGAAGCCCGACAGCATGCTCGAGGATCAATTGCGTCAGAGCTCGGAGCTCCGGCTGGGTGGCTTCCTCCAGGCGAGAGGCTTCTCGGTGAGCGCGAACCGGCCGGAGGATGCTGGCGATGAGGTTCACTATTGCTTCCGGATCACTCGCCACGACACCATTAGATGGAGGCGTCTGACACTCAAGTGGCGCACAAGTGGCGCAAAATCGACCTCGAGCGATGACAAGTGAAGGAGCGTGAGCCACGTCGTGGAGAAGGCGTGCACGAAGCGCGGCGAGGTGAAGCCACTCGAGGCGTTCCCTCGGCACAAGACCACCCGAGACGGCTTCCGACCAGAGTGCCGGGACTGTCAACGCGAATACAACCGCGCCTACCGTGAAGCGAACGGGGAGCAACTGCGTGAAGCAGCAGCGGAACGACACAGGGCGAACCCGGGCGTGCTTCACGCTTTCGTCACTCAGAATTAGCGCAATCTCGTTGACACGGTTGTTGCTGTTGGAAATAATGGCAGGAAGCGGGTAGCGAGCCGCGCTTGAACGAGTGGAGGAGTTCGCATGTTTTGTGTCATCAGCCAGTGGACAGCAGCCGAAGACTTGAGCGACGAGCTCGAAGAGACCGTCAGGAGCGCCTTCGTCCCCGGCATCATGGCGTTAGGTGCGGTCAGCGTGCATTTCGTGGAGACCGCCGAACGATCCATGCAGGTCGTAACGGTGTACCCCGATGAGGAGACGGCCAATGTTGCCCGCGAGAAGCAAGAAGCAATTCGCGCCCAGGCGGTGAACCAGATGCCCGTGCAGTACGTAGGCGAGGTTCGCGGGCGAGTCTTCGCGTCCGGCTGAGCAGGCGCGCGACGAGGATCGCGCGTCCGGTCACCTCGACGGGCTCAGGCGACTCGTCGCGGCTTGATCCACCTACGGATGCTGACGGCGTACAGCCGCACGCCGCGCGAAGTACGCGACCGCGAGACCGCCGATCAACCCGAAGAGTGCCCGCAGGTTCCACTGCGTCAAGGCCCCGACTGAGATGACAGCGACAACAGAGAACCACGTGGACACGGGGCCATCATGTTGAGACGCGGTGACTGCCCTCCTTGAAACCAGCGGCGCTGCGAAAGCGCTGGGGCAAACACTGCCGGCGTGTGCGGGGCGTGGACGCGGGGATTGCACTGGCAAGGAAACTTTTAGATGAGTGGTTGGACTATCACTGAGATTAAGTTTCTTACATTGAGACTACAGTTGCCAGGATCACCTTAAGCGAAGAAACCGCTAAAACCGTCGCGAAAGCAGATTAGGAAGTTGAAATGAGTGACATACAGATCGACATCACTGTCCCACTCCACGGAAAAGTCGCCCTGGTAACCGGTGCCGCTTCCGGTATTGGAGCAGCCGTTGCTCATTTGCTTGCAAAAAATGGCGCGAGAGTTGCTGTAGTCGATCTCTGCATTGACGCCGCTACCCGCAGCGCTCAAGGAATTGGTGAGATGGCAGCATCATTTTCTTGTGATGTTTCGAAACTCTCAGCTGTCAACGAATGCGTGAACAACATAATTGGATCGATGGGTCAGATCGATATTTTGGTCAACAGTGCTGGGATCGTTGCCCTTGACCCTGCCGAATCGATTTCTCAAGACGCTTGGATCCGAACGATTGACGTTAATCTCACCGGCACTTTCTATATGTGCCAGGCAGTGGGTAATCACATGCTCTGATCAGGCAACGGAAAAATCGTGAACCTTGCCTCCCAAGCGGGCAGCGTTGCGATAGAACAACATATTGCGTACTGCGCCAGCAAGTTCGGTGTTATCGGACTCACCAAAGTTCTTGCTTTGGAGTGGGGCGGCAAAGGAATAACTGTTAATTCGCTTTCCCCAACAATAGTTCTCACAGAACTTGGTAAAAAGGCGTGGTCTGGTCAAAAAGGCGAGCAAGCTAAGGCGCTGATTCCTACTGGCCGCTTTGCCCAACCCGATGAGATTGCCGCCAGTGCACTATTTCTTGTTTCCAAAAGTGCAGACATGATCAATGGGGCTGATCTAATAGTCGACGGCGGGTACACCATTCACTAACTCAATTCGTTTGACCTTCCTAGAGATCTACCTGTGCCCAGTGGTATCCCCTCAATACCCCCAGAACCTCACCATCTGAAATCTCTGAGGGTCCCTATGTCCAAGGCGATGCGTCCGTCTGGCATGGTGGTATCGAATAAGAGTAAACGAGACAGGTCAACGCCCGACAGATTCGCGCCGACGAGGTTTGCGCGAGTCAGATCCGCACCCGTCAGATCCGCACCAGTCAGGTTCGCCATGCCTAGGGCCGTCCTTGTCAGGTTCGCGTAGGCCAGCCTCGCACCGGACAGGTTCGCACCGGACAGGTTCGCTCCAGACAAGTTGACACCGGTCCGGATCGCGCCACGCAGATTCGCGCGGGCGTAGCTCGCGCGGTACAGGGTCGCACCGGACAAGTTCGCATTTCTAAGGTCAGCATCCATCAGGTTAGCGTGAGGCAGAAAAGCGCCAGATAGGTCGGCGCCCCTCAGGTCGACACCACTCAGGGTCGCACCGGTGAGATTCGCGCGCAACAGTTTCGCGTTGCTTAGGTTCGCCTTGTTCAGGTTCGCCCCCATGAGGTTAGCGCCAGACAGGTCCGCGAGTGTCAAGTTCGCCCCCGGCTTGATCAGGTAACCATTAACTTTTCTCGTGAACAAACCCATCAATTACTCCTTGCATCTCGGTCGCGCTCCTATGGCGTGGGATTGTTGATGCTTCCGTCAGGCATCGTTGTGTTATGGAAGATAGCGCCATCTAGAGTAGCGCCGGTCAGGACCGCGCCGATCAAGAATGCTTCGGTCAGATTCGCACGGGTCAAGTTCGCGCCAGTGAGGTTCGCTACAACCATGCCCTTGGACAGATCTGCGTCAGTCAGATTCGCACGGGTCAGGTTCGCACGGGTCAGGTTCGCGTTGTTTAGTTTCGCGCCAGTCAGATTCGTGCGTAACAGTTTTGCTCCAGACAGGTCGGCGTCGGACAGATTCGCACCAGACAAGCTCGCTCCGGTCAGGTTCGCGCCAGACAGGTTTGCTGAGGACAAGTCCGCGATGCGCAAGTCCGCACCGGAAAGGTTTGCTCCGGTCAGGTTCGCGACAGTCAGGTTCGCGTTAATCAGGTTCGTGTTAATCAGGTTCGCGCCACTGAGGTTTGCCCTCGATTTGATCACGTATCTGCCGACCTTTTTGCCAAACAAGCCCATCAATTTCTCCTCAAATCTCGCTCGCGATCCAGCAGAAAGAAAGCTTTCTACTGGAATGCTAAATGAGAACCCTTCAGCCGTCATCAGTTCTACCGTATCGATTGCGCCAATTGTGCGCCTAACGTAATTCAGGGATCAACTAGGTATGCATCACGCCCGGGCTCTCTGGCAGAGAATTCATGCACATCGGCACTCGCCTCACTCGAGATTCTGCTCGTCTGCAGGATCGCAGCCAACTTGGTGCCACCGCTGCGCCGCCTCTTATTTTGATGCTACTCATTTCTCAGGCCGTTGTGAATGGTTGGGCCGGAGCAACTTCGCGGATTGATTTAATTCTGGCTAATCCATTTGACAATGTCTATAAATTCGCGTTGGTCATGCCGGCCATGCTCTTTAGCATTCTTGGAATCTTGTGGCTCATACATCTGCGCAAAAATGAAATAGTTAAGCGGCGGTCTTGGTCCTTGGTGGCTATCTTCCTTCTCGCCTCTTTTACTTTGCCAATCGCTCTTCACGACCACACGCGGATACTTGGAATCTTGATGTATCCCTTGGTCCTTACGTGGCTGGTGAGCCTGCACTTCCGTCAGAGACAACGCCTCTGGAGTCGTTTCGCCATCGCCGCCAGCATTATTCCTATCCCCTTATTCGCCGTCGGAACAGTCACGTTCGGAGGAATCATTAATCTCCTCACCTGGCGCGCCATCACTGGATAGTTAGCCTGCAATTTGCCGACCACGTTACGCCACGCCGCACCTCTCCCTGCCTCTTTGAAGTGGCGTAGTCACTCGCGCAAGGCACACGCCTAGCGCCCTGGAGATGAGCTTTTATCGTCTCACACTTTCTGCGGTCGCCACCACAGGCCCGTCACAGCTTAGATTCCTTCACCGCCCTTGAATTACGTCGTTTATGTGCAACCCGGAACTCGAGTGTGCGGACCTGGCCAACGCGAGAGCCGACAAAGCAGGTATGGCCGGCAGGTCAGCGCGGTTCAAGTTCGCTTAGGTCAGATTCGCATTGGTCAGGTTCGCGGCGAGCAAGTTTGTCCGGTACACAGTCATTCAGGCTTTCGGGTGCCGGTCTTACTGATAATTCCATTTGGCATTCTGGTTTTGTGTATGACAGCTCCGCTCAACGAACTGCTTTCGATACCCTGAGCATGAGTGAGGTCCGCTCCCGT
>DGQA01000037.1:80424-82941 GCA_002390705.1 Actinobacteria bacterium UBA4426
CCTCTCAGGTCCGTATCCACGAAGACCGCGCCAGTCAGATTCGCGTCAGACAGGTCCGTCTTGGACAGATTCGCGTCCGTCAAGTTCGCATTGGTAAGGTTCGCGCCGAACAGGTCCGTGTCGATCAGATTCGTGCCGGACAAGTTCGCACTGCTGAGATTCGCACTGAACAGGTTCGCATTGCTCAGATTCGCGCGGGAAAGATCTGAGTCGATCGTGCTCACAAGGGTCAGGTCGGCTCCAGACAAGTTCACCCCGATCAGGTCCATGCCAGTCAAGTCCAAGCCGGTCAAGTTCACACCTTTTAGGTCGGCGCCGGAAAGCGTCGCGCCCGCCAAGTTCGAGTTACGCAAGTCCATCTCCGACAAACTTGCGCCGGTCAAGTTCGTGCCGGTCAAGATTGCCCCAGTCACATTGGCGCCAGACATGCACGCGTCGGACAGGTTCGCATTGGTCAGATCCGCGTCCGTCAGTTCCGCGTCCGTCAAGCTCGCGTCGGTCAAGCTCGCACCAGTCACATTCGCGCGAGTCAAATTCGCGTTGGTCAAGTTTGCACCGGACAGATTCACACAGGACAGGATCGCACCTGTTAGATAAGCGCCTTTCAGATTTGCGTTTCTCAGGTTCGCCTCGGTTAAGTTCGTCTCGGCCATGTCCATACCGGTCAGATTCGTATTTCTCAAATCCGTTCCCATCAGGTCCGCGCCGGACAGGTCCGCGCCAGTCAGGTTTGTGTTTCTCAAATCTGCACCTAAAAGGGCTGCGCTAAGCAGGTTCGCGCTCTCTAAGTTCGCATTGTCTAGGTTCGTGCCGGTCAAATCCGCCCCAGACAGATGCGCATTGCTTAAGTTCGCGTCCATTAAGTTCGCATTGGCCAAGTTCACGTAGGTCAGATTCACATCGGTCAGGTCAGCGCCCGACAAGTCGGCGCCCGACAAGTCGGCGCTCGACAGGTCGGCGCCTGCGAGGTTCATGCCCGTCAAGATTACTCCTGGTAAAATCAGGCCCGACAAGTTTACTCCAGACAGATCAACCTCTAACAGGTTTACTCGGGTCAGGTCTATCTCAGACAGGGTTGCACCCGTCAGGCGTGCTCCGGACAGACGCACGCCGGAAACATCCGAACGGGTTAGGTTCGCATTCGTCAAGTTCACACTCGTCAGGTTCGCATTCGTCAGGCTCGCATCGGTCAAGTCCACGCCCGACAAATCCACGCCGATCAAGTTTGCGCCTCTCAGGCTCGCGCCTCTCAGGCTCGCGCCCTTCAGGCACGTGCCCCTTAGGTCCGTGTGCGAAAGATCCGCCCCAGTGAGGTTCATATCCGTCAAATTAACGTCGGACAGATTCACATCCGTCAAATTGACGTCGGACAGATTCACATCCGTCAAATCCACATCTGTCAAGATCACGTGAGAGACATCCGCACCAGTGAGGTTCGCGCCGGACAAGTTTGCGCCAGACAGGTTGGATGACGTCAAGTTCGCGCAAGACAGGCTCACATCAGTCAAGTTTGCTCCGGACAGGTTCGCGCCAGACAAATCCACGTTTATCAACGTTGCACCCGTCAGATTCACCTCAGTCAGGTCCGCGCCAGCAAGGTTCGAGCCGGTCAAATCGACACCGGAAAGTTTCACGTCGGTCAGGACCATGCCTGTGAAATTGGACTGTCTGAGGTTCGCACCAGTGAGGTTCGCGCCAGCAAGGTTCGCACCAGCAAGGTTCGCACCAGACAAATCCGTGTGGGCCAGATCCACTCCAGTCAGGTTTGCGCCGGACAGGTTTGCGCCGGACAGGTTTGCGCCGGTGAACACCACCCCGGACAGGTCCAGACCAATCAATTCCGAGTTTCTCAGGTCGGCGTCGGATAGGTCTGCACCTTCCAACTTCACGCCTGTAAAGTCTGTATCAGATAAGGTTGAACCCCTCAATTTTGCATCAGTTAGGTTCGCATCGATCAAGTGTGCGCCAGACAGGGTTGTCCCTTTCAGGTTCACATCGGACAGGTTCGCACCAGACAGTTTCACATCCGTCAAGTGTGCATCAGTTAGGTTCGCACCCGATAAGTTTGCCCCGGATAGGTTCGCGCTCAATAAATTTGAGTGTCTCAGATCCGCCCCAGACAGTTCAATGCCGGTCAAAATCATACCGGTCAGATTTGTGCCCATTAAGTTCGAGCGTGTCAGGTCCGCCCCAGACAGGGTTGTGCCGTTCAAGTTGACGCCCCTGAGATCCGTACCAGACAACGTCGCACCCAACAGATTCGCGCGAGTCAAATCGGCGCCCGAAAGGTTCGCTTCCGACAAGTTCGCACCGGTCAAGTCCACCCCGGTCAAGTTCGCGCCGGTCAAGTCCATGCCAGCCAACTTCACGTTTCTCAGGTCCACGCCAGGCAAGTTCACGCCAGTCACATCCGCGTCAGTGAGGTCCATATCTGACAGAGTTGCGCCCTTCAGGTTCGCGCGAGTCACATCGGCGCCCGAAAGGTTCGCATCCGACAAGTTCGCACCAGAGAGATCT
>DGQA01000006.1 GCA_002390705.1 Actinobacteria bacterium UBA4426
GGCGCTGAGCCGGTTAAAGGCTCCGCAGATTTCGGAAGGCAGGTCGCTCATCTAGGCGTAGGATCGGAAGGCCTACACCCGACCCGCATGGAGACGGCGCAACATCACTTGAGTGGCCGACCGAGCATCCTGGGATCCCACATCACGCTGAACCTGCCGGTCACGACGCCGGTCCGCGACGGCAAGCAGCTCAACGGCCATGGCCGCAAGGTCGAGGATGCTCTGATACTGATGGGCGCGTCGGTCCAGATCCACCTGCGCGATGCCGCCGACCTCACAGTGCGCGTGCACGTCCAGGAGCGTAGACATCTCAACTCCATACTCTGGGTCGAAAGACCGCAGTGCCAGGCAGGGGTGAGGTGGTGGGTTGGTGTGTGTGTCTTAGGCCGTCTCCATTTTAGGGAGCAGTGCCAAGGTTGGATCCTTGGGAATATCACCCACAACCCGAACCGTGTCACATACATATGCACCCCAGGCTGGCTATTGACAACCCCGGGTCAAGATGGCGGTAAGGGCGAGTTGGGAACTGCGAACATTTTGCGAACATTCTTCATGTAACTTGATGCATCCCGGTGCAACTTGGTGGTACTCGATCCTTCACGGGTTTCGTGTAATCGAGTAGTGCATGAGGGATGAGAACTCACTCGTAATGCGTAGGTCCGGAGTTCGAATCCCGTAATAGATGTCACTGCTGACGCCCAAAAAGGGTTAACTGAGCAGGTGGACTAGAACGACTTGCACTGGCAACTGCACTTGAATTTGTCTGGTGGTGCAGTTATTTTGTGGCCAAGATGAGTGGCAATTTCTCGAGCATCCACACTCGACCCCCTGCCGCCCGTATCTCTGAACCTGGAGTCAAGCTCATGGATTTGACACGTCTCGTCCATTCTTCAAGAAAGATCTCAATTTCGCTTCGGGTGAGCCCAGCCCCTGAGCAATGATGCTGCCCTGAGCTAAAGGCCATGTGTGATTTTCTTGCACGATCAAAATCGACTTCCTGAGAATTTTCCACAGCCTCCGGATCCATTCCCCCAATCTGGATCAGAAAAATTAGTCGATCTCCCTCTTTGAATTGGACCCCATTGTGTTCAAAATTTCCCTTTACTCCACGCTCAGGTTGAGCAACCCCACTCACCCTGATTAACTCTTCTGTCGCACCGTGGAGAATCTCAGGCTCATCAATTAGTCGTTGATATTGGTCTGGATTTGAAGCAAGATATTTCATGACAAAAGAGAGCATCGCCGTGACTGTGTCAAGTCCAGCGAGAAAGACGAAGATGGCACCACCGAGAATCTCGTCGTCTGTTAGTGGGCGGCCTGACACTTCACCCTCTACAAGTCGACTTAACATGTCATTTTCGTCGGGATCAGCTCTTGCTGATTCGATGACACCGGTCAAAATCTTGCCTAGGTCAGTCATGGCCTCACGAGCAGCAGCAGGGTCTTGGCTGCGAAAAAACTTGTGTGCGAGGTCGAGCATGTCTTGCCGTAAGTGCAACGGTGCCCTGACCATCCGTAAGAAAATTTCTACGGGATACGCCTCAGCAACTTCACTCACAAATTCACACTGGCCCTGATCAAAGATGGCATCTATTAAACTGGTCGCGACCTCTCGGATCAGAGGTTCACGATTCCGGATCGCATCAACCGCAAAAACTGGATTGATGAGATTGCGCATCTCCGTGTGCTCAGGTGGATCGTAGTCTTTGACCAAAAAACGCACAGGATTGTTGCGGCGATCGTGATTATATTGAGGATCAACAGGGAAGCGCTCGTGGTCTCGGAGCATTTCCAAACAATCTTTTCGGCGCGAAACCACCCAATGCCCACCGTTGTGCGGGGTGTAAAAGATTGGTGGTGCTCCGCCATGTAGCAACTCTGAGACACCTTGTTGTGGGTTACTAAATTGTCCTGGGGTGGAGTAGAAGTCAAAGTCAAATACCAGCTCAGCTGGAACATGATTAGGAATTGCTGTCGCGTTTAATGACACGGGCTCGTCTTTCCCTTATTAATAAGTTGTATTTCGACAATAACCTAAGAGTAGACCTTGTATTTGTATATTTGGGACAAAATTAAAAATATGTAAAGTCCAAACGGGCTCTTAAAATGCCACAGACATCGGACTAGAGGCTTTTGAAAGTATCTACCTGGCACTACTTCCTTCACGAATCGCCATGCGGATATTTAATGTAGGAGGGTCTGAACGCCCTCGTAATGCGTGTGACCATTTCCTGTTAGTCCTTTGTATTGCTCCTAACGACAGTCCGTGCAGCCGGGTCCGCTGAACGTGCCCTTTTTCTGTCCATAACTGGTGGAACCATTTAGGAACCATTCAAGGTGAGACTAGGTGCTTCTAGATGTGTCTAGATGACACTACTTCCCTCACGTAACCCCATGCACGTACTTCATCGGTGAGAGTTTGAACGGACTCGTAATGCGTAGGTCCGCCAGTTCGAATCCTCAAGGCCAGTGGACAGACACGCAAATGGCAATACGCTCGCTGCTAGACCGGTTTAGCTGTTCGATGGAGTCATAAAACGCAACACGGAACTAACTCACCAACCAAAGGGGTCGTTCTTGTGGTTGGTGTTTGGGGCTTAACCTTCACCGGTGACTTAAGCAGACCCAGCAACAGGCGATGGCGCCAGTATTAGGAATCGCTGGTGATAAATCCGTCATGCCAGACGGCTTCGCCTACAATTTTGGGCGCAATATTGGTGGCGTACCATTCGGCCTGTTCGGGCTTGTCAGCAAGTGCCAGGTAACTTTCTTTGCTGTCGAATATGAAAACGCCTACCACGGTCGTTCCATCATCGGAGTTCATTAGATGGCTCAGACGTCGCCCCGCAGGCGGCTCAAGGGTATGGAGTCCTGACTCAAATTCTTCAAATGGCACCGCAAGGGTGGCGACCATGACTGTTCCATATTCACTCGACATAGATTCTCCTATTTGTTAAAACTCTACGCTTTCAATGACTGGCCAGCCTAGCCTACATACTGTGGGGCAGGGCCACTGTTAATCCTGACCCACAGGTTCTTGCCGGTTTTCCCCGCACGGCTAATCGCGCCTATAGCGCACTCGCCCACCATGCCAAAAGCAACACAAAATGAACCCGACCCCCTCTAGTACGAATAAGCGTATTCATCGTCACTGAACACTTCTGGGTTTCTCACGAATCAGACATAGTCTGCGATTCTATGCACGGTCCAAACACACTCGTAATGCGTAGGTCCGGAGTTCGAATCTCCGAGGCGGCTCCACGTTTTTGGCTTGTTTTCCGTGGATATGGGTACATTTTGGGTAGGTTTGTGTGCGAAAGTTTCTTCGGCAGCGCCTAATAGTCGCAGATTGGGTTGCATCAGAAGTGCTTTGTGAATCGTCTCGGGTATCCCAATTTAAGTTGTCTCGCGTGGATGCACATGCTACGTTTTTAGGGAGAGAAAGTAATTGTGTGGCAGTTAAGAATTCACTGGCCAATCGCGACCCGCGATTTATCAACCTAGGAGAAAACTAAATGGAATCCAAAGAAATCCAAGCCTCGCGAGATCTCAGCACTGCGCTCACCTTCGCGATCATTTTCCTTGCTTTCGTTGTAGCGAACGCATGGGTGCTGCAGATGAGCACATCAGGTGACCTTGGAGCAGCACATCAGACGGCACTTACAGTCTTTATCGTTGGCATTAATCTGTTGGTCCTGTTGGGGTTCGACAACAGTGTTCAGCAGTGGAAGGTGATAAGTCAAGATTTTGGAACGGACGATTCCAAGTGGGTTGAGTACCAGCAAAAAGCTCCATTCGGCCTGTTCAGGGTCGTTGTAGCGCTCGTTCCTCTTCTTATAGCCATTACTCAAGTCACAGCAATCTTTGCTTAGCTATTCTTAAGCGAGTCGGATCTAACGACGTCACGCCGACTACATCATTGGCGGCGACGTGACTTAAGTAATGCCATGATGTTACAAGAAATTCACGTCGCCAAGTCTTAGCGGTGCACACCCTCCAACCTAAAGGACCCACAGATGCTCTCCGATATAGCAATCGCTCAGGCTGCCACGATGAAGCCAATTGGCGATGTTGCATCAACACTTGGGATCCCAATCGAAAATATCGAACCCTATGGACACTACAAGGCTAAAGTTGACTTGTCCTATATTGCAGATCTGCCGGAAAATTCACATGCTCGGCTCGTGCTAGTCACCGCGATTAGCCCGACTCCCCCTGGCGAGGGCAAAACAACAACCAGCGTGGGTTTGGCTGATGGCTTGAGTCATATTGGTAAAGACGTAATAGTGTGTCTGCGTGAGCCGTCCTTGGGCCCGATATTTGGCATGAAAGGTGGCGCTGCGGGTGGTGGCAAGGCCCAGATTGTCCCGATGGAAGACATCAATCTTCATTTCACGGGGGATTTTGGCGCCATTGCACTCGCAAACAACCTACTGTCAGCCTTGATCGACAACCACATCCACCACGGCAACGCCCTTGACATTGATGTCCGACGCATCACGTGGAAGCGCGTTGTTGACATGAATGACAGAGCACTTCGCGACATCACTGTGGCTCTGGGTGGACCGGGTAACGGATTCCCTCGCTCTGACGGATTTGACATTGTGGTCGCCTCTGAAATTATGGCGATTTTTTGTCTGGCAACTGACCTTGAAGACCTTAAGGCGCGCATGGGCAAGATCGTGATCGGCTATACCCGAGATCGTCGCCCGGTCACCGCTCGTGATCTCAATGCAGAAGGTGCGATGACCGTGTTACTCAAAGATGCGCTCGCGCCCAATCTTGTTCAAACCCTTGAAAACACTCCAGCCTTTGTCCATGGTGGTCCATTTGCCAATATTGCCCACGGCTGCAATAGCGTGATCGCTACCACCGCTGCAATGAAACTTGCCGACTACGTTGTCACCGAAGCTGGCTTCGGAGCCGACCTTGGTGCCGAAAAGTTCATTAATATTAAATGCCGAAAATCCGGCTTGTGTCCCTCCGCCGTTGTGATCGTCGCAACTGTGCGCGCCCTCAAATACCACGGAGGGTGCGATAGCGGGACCGATGAGGACCTTGACGCGCTATCTACCGGCCTGGTGAATCTAGAACGCCATATCAGCAACGTGCGCGAAGTGTATGGCTTGCCCGCGATCGTCTCAATAAATAAGTTCACAACTGACACCGTTGCAGAGATTCAACTACTCACAGACCGGGTGAAAGCACTGGGTGCTGACGTTGTCCTTGCCGACCACTGGGCACAAGGCGGCGCCGGTGCAGCCGAGCTCGCCGAGAGAGTTGTCGCGGTGTGTGAAACTCCCTCTTCAATGACTTTCGTCTACGAGGACGAGTTGCCCCTTTTTGCCAAAATCGAAGCAATCGCGCAGAAGGTATATGGTGCCTCGGAGGTGACCACCGACAAAAAGATCCGGACCCAGATCAAAGAGCTGGAGGCTGCCGGGTACGGCCACTTCCCCGTCTGTGTCGCGAAGACCCAATATTCCTTCTCGACCGATCCCACTCTGCGTGGTGCCCCCAGCGGCCACAGCATCAATATTCGCGAAGTACGACTTGCAGCCGGAGCCGAGTTTATTGTCATGGTGTGCGGAGACGTTATGACCATGCCCGGACTACCAAAGGTTCCATCCAGTGAAAAAATCAATGTTGTCAATAACGCGGTAGTTGGACTGTTCTAAGTGAGCGTTTCTACGAAATAACGTACAACTGTTCGGTTTCGATCCGGAGCCGCAGGAATTCACGTTGACCGAATTGCTGTGGGAGCCCCATTATCCTGATTCTCGCTGGTGAAGTGGTGGTTACCACCATGCGCACTCCCGGTCATGACATCGCGCTGGCTTGGAAAGGCAAACATTAAAACGTGGTTTAAGAGTCACTGGTAAAATCTCGGCACAGACAACTCTCCTCGTCTTTGATGACACGGTGCATGGGAATAAGGCGAAAGACGCAGAAGCATTGAATATTAGGATCGTCGACCCAACAACTCTGGTGCGTCTTCTTGCCTACACGCAGCCGGTAGAGATAAAAAAAACTCCATGATGACAGCCGAGTATAGAAATTTCAAAATATAAATCTTGTGATAAGGCTTTTGAACGAGCGAGAGGCAAAGGAAGAAAGCCTTTGGAGTGCCCGCATTGCCGCACCTGAAAATCGTGACTGGGGGTGACTTGGCATATTTTGTTAGCATAAATATTACTCACATTCTTGGCAGGCTTACATATATATGTGGCCGGAGTCGGTTGTTAACAACCCCCGGTTCAAGTTAGGGAATTAAGTTTTGCAAAGTGCGAACATTTTTCGAACATTCTTCATGCGACGGGGTACATCGGGGTGACACCACAGGTGTCTGGGTGTTACTCGAATCAGAACCAATCCTTGATTTTCTTCCTGGTCCTAACGCACTCGTAATGCGTAGGTCCGGGGTTCAATTCCCTGAGGCGGCTCCGTTGTCAAGTCCCGGGACATGGTTAACCCTTGTCTCGGGACTTTGTTTACTTTCACATGATTTCCTTTGCTGCCTAGTCTGACTTTTTCAGAGCTACTAGGAAGCAATTAATCCCAAAGAAATACAGGATCATCTTCATCGCATAAAATCAGTGCGACGCATAAAGCGGGGGAGCCGACAGCGATATTCCAGTCTTGAGGGTCTTCTTCACCGATGCGGGTGGCCGTGCTTGTGCCCATAACCTCTCCTTGGGAGTTGACCATTGGACCACCGGAGTTTCCACTATTAAGTGGTGAAGTGGAGTACACCTCGAAATCCTCGATATTCATGACATTGCCGATCGAAACGGAACCTTCCAGTCCATACGGAGTTCCCACCGCCATCGCCCACCACCCTGGCTCTGGTTTCTTGCTCACTTCCAAAAAAGGGACGTCCTGGGTGATCGCGACGAGTGCCAAATCGTTTTCTTCATCCCACGAATACAGGTACGCGTCGTACTCTTCGGCCCCAGTTCGAGCACGCACACTGGTTGGTTCGTCCACGCACTCTTCGATCACATGATGATTAGTGATCACCTCATTCGGGTATTTACGATCAAGTTCTCGATCTTCCTCTGATGCATCGTCTCCGACCCCGTCGAGTGAAACGACCCAGCCAGATCCTTGACTGTCTTTACACAAGATCGTTACCGTGCTGGCACGGACTTGGTCAATGAGTCGGCCGAGATTCTCCGGGGGAGCGTACAAGTCCCCGGTACCCGTCGTGTCATCTTGAGAAGCTTGGTCTTCTGCGATTTCTTCGACACTTGAATCAGTGAATAAAGATAAAGATGATTCATTCGTTGCCAAGAATAGAATGCTAACCAGGCTAAATCCAACGATTGACACGAACAGGGAGATGGCTCCCAACACCAGCCCCGGAACCCCTGACATTTTATTTTTCACCACGTAAGTGTCAGCGGGATTGGGGACTGGCGTCCCAGAGTCCTCAGTCATCACTAGATCCTTCCCAGAAACACAGTGTGTGATGTAATAATACTCTATGGTCCCAGCGATCTCTTTAACGGGAATTGACACGACGAGGCTTCGCGCATGGGCAATCGGGTGCGAATTTAATTGACAATAAGACAACGATCCGATGCGCGGTGCGTGCAGTAACCCCCCCCGGGGTGCCATGCGTGGATTGTGATTACTCAG
>DGQA01000004.1 GCA_002390705.1 Actinobacteria bacterium UBA4426
GTGCAAATTCAGATGTGAAACGTCGGCTCCAAACTTTCCCGGTTTTGCAACACCGACGAGTGCATTGAGATTTGCTCCATCGACGTACACCTGGCCTCCGGCGTCATGAACGAGTTCACAGATCTGGGAGACTGCTGTTTCAAACACACCGTGGGTTGAGGGGTAGGTGATCATGAGAGCGGCAACTTCACCCGCGTGCTGCTCTAGTTTGGCCTTAAGATCTGCCACGTCAACATTACCTTCTTCGTCACAGGCAACAACATAAACCCGCATCCCGGCCATGACGGCGCTAGCAGCATTCGTTCCGTGCGCACTACTAGGGATCAGGCAAATATCTCGGTTCGGTTGCCCAATACTTTCCAGATATGCCTTGATGGCGAGAAGCCCAGCAAACTCACCTTGGCTGCCCGCATTTGGTTGCAGTGACACCGCGTCGTAGCCGGTGATCTCAACGAGAAAACCCTCAAGCTCGCGGATCAACTCGACGTACCCCTGTGCTTGATCAAGGGGTGCGAACGGGTGGATATTTGCAAACTCGGACCAAGTGATTGGTTCCATTTCGGTCGTGGCGTTAAGTTTCATGGTGCAGCTACCCAATGGGATCATCGAGCGGTCTAGTGCGATGTCTTTGTCCGAGAGTTTGCGCAGGTACCGCAGCATCGAGGTTTCAGACTTGTAGGTGTTAAACACCGGGTGCTGCAGGAAGCGCGTTATGCGACTCGAGCTATCGGGAATGCACGTGAATTCTTGATCAATGCTGACCAACGGTACGTTCGGCGTCAAAACCGATGCAATTGTTCCCAGCGTTGCAACAGTTGAGGTTTCATCTAGTGAGATACCAATTTGGTCGGCGTTGGTTCGGCGTACGTTGACCCCGGAGTCTTCCAAATTGTCGGCGAGAACGCTCGCCTGGGTCGTATGGATGGTGATCGTATCAAAAAAAGACGTGGACCCGAGCTCGTAACCGTTGTTCGTCACATGGGCTGCAAGTTCGGCTGTGAGTTTGTTAACCCGACGAGCAATCGCGGTAAGACCGTCTGGGCCGTGGTAGGCGGCATACATTCCGGAAACAATTGCTAGCAGCACCTGAGCTGTACAGATATTGCTTGTCGCTTTCTCCCGACGAATATGTTGTTCGCGGGTCTGAAGCGCGAGACGGTAAGCGGGTGCGCCATCAGCATCTATGCTGACTCCGACGAGTCGCCCGGGCAGGCTTCGCTCAAGTCCTGATCGAACTGACATGAATCCTGCGTGTGGTCCGCCAAAACCCATGGGGACGCCAAAGCGTTGCGCCGAACCCACCACAACGTCCGCACCGAGTGCGCCAGGCGCCTCAATCAAGGTCAGGGCCAATAGGTCTGTGGTGACGATGGCTAAAGCGCCGGTGGCCTTTATCGCTTCGATGATCGGCCCGATATCGCGAATATTTCCCGATGATCCCGGGTAGCTGAGCACGACCCCGGCGTAATCATCTACCGGCAGCGGGTTACTGGGATCCCACAACTCAATGCTGATTCCCATGGGCGCGGCACGAGTATTGAGAACCGCCAGTGTGTGCGGGTGCGTGTCGGAATCAACAAGAATTGTTTTGGCCCCCTTTTTCCCATGACGTAAGGACAAAGTCATTGCTTCGGCGACAGCGGTTGGTTCATCGAGAAGTGAAGCACCTGCAACGGGCAACCCGGTGAGGTCTTCAATCATGGTTTGGAAATTAATGAGTGCTTCTAGTCGGCCCTGGGAAATTTCGGGTTGGTAGGGCGTGTACGCGGTGTACCAAGCAGGGTTTTCTAACACATTGCGCTTGATTACAGCTGGCGTGTGGGTGTTGTAGTAGCCCATCCCAATCACACTCATTGCAACGGTGTTCTTTTGTGCAAGTGTTTGGGCCGCTGCAATGACTTCATGCTCGGCTAACGCCTCAGGCAGATTAAGTGCGTCATTCCACCGGATAATTTCTGGGATGACGGCTTGAGTGAAGACTTCGAGGCTTTCATAGCCCAGAACCGAGAGCATGTGTTTCACATCAGGTGTGCGGGGTCCAATGTGGCGATCAACGAAATGTGAATGGTTCATGCGGCTCTCCAAAGGTCAGTAGGCGTACTGATGAGTACCCCATCTGTTCTTAGGGTTACCCCTACCTGAGAGTTTCACCGCCTCCTGGCGGCTTTCACCTTCGGTGCGACCCTGAGGTCACTTTTCAGATTAGCTGTTCTTCCAGCGGTTCATGTGCCTGAGAGTTTGGTGGGGCCTTGCTCCTTCGGCGGTGCGAAAAGGTTTGTAAAGCAGTTACTTTTACAAGCCCTAACTCACTCTCTCCCGCTAGAGAACGAGCAGCTAGTACCCAGAGTATACGACTAACCGGCTACGCGCGCCGCGCGACGCTCTGAGAGTTCGTCCAATCCTTGTATGTGAACTAATCCGGTTTCGGGCGTCTCCCCCGGCAGATTTGCTAAATTACCTTCGACTTCTTTCCACACGCTGCCAATAGCGATGCCAAACACTCCTTGCCCACCCCGGACCAGATCCACAACCTCGTCAGCGCTGGTGCACTCGTAGATGCTTGCACCGTCACTCATAATGGTCAAACTCGAGAGAACGCTGGCATCGCGTGAACTTAAATGCTCAACGGCTAACCGGATATTGTGCAGTGACACGCCCGTATCAATGAGTCGTTTGACGATCCGGAGGATCAGGATGTCTCGAAAGCCGTACAGGCGGTGGCTGCCAGATCCGTGCGCACCTTTGACACTAGGGACAACCAGACCGGTTCGGGCCCAGTAGTCGAGTTGGCGGTACGTTATGCCAGCCGCAGAACAGGCGGTGGGCCCGCGGTACCCCAGGCCAGATGGCACTACCGGAACATCTAGATCCTCAAACATAGATGGCTGAACCGGGTAGTTCACAAATGCACCAATATTCTCGCCAGTCACAATATCCTCCTACGAATAGGGCTCGAACCTACGCAAGCCCTTAGCGTGATGCTATCCGACACGCCAGACAAGCCGCAGGAGAAGTCTCAACCTGAAGGTGATGTCGAGCAACCTACTCGGGGAGCTCAAAATCCTCAGGCGATACTCCGTCAAGGAACTCCCGGAAAGCTTCAACTTGGTCTTGTGACTCCCCCTCCGCCTCTTCTGGGATCGCGACACCAGCGGACTCCAATACCTCGGCTGACACAGTGATAGGGGCATCGACCCGTAGAGCTAATGCGATGGCGTCTGAGGGCCGGGCACTCAATTCACGCTCAACACCACCGCTTGTCGTTAGGTCGAGGAAGGCGAAGAAAACACCATCTGTCAGCGCAGTAATGCGGACCCCCGTGAGTTGGGCACCAAGTTCGTCGAGTAATTCAATAATAAGATCGTGGGTCATAGGTCGAGGAGGGGTTACCCCTTGCTGGGCGTATGCGATAGCCGTTGCTTCCACTGCCCCAATCCAAATCGGTAAGTAACGGCTCCCGTGAGTCTCGTTCAGCAACACAATTGGCGTGTTGGAGGGCATCTCCATTCGAACACCGGCGACATTAACCAAAATCATGTGCCCAGACTAAGCCCTCTACCTGGTTTCAGCCACTCCCAGACCTAATCAACTCGGCTCGCAGCAATGCGGCATGCAATTGCACGAACAAGGAAGCCAATTCCCGGACAGTTTGTTGTGCGCGAGCTTTCCCATCATGGTCGCGCGGGTGGGAGTAAGGTGTCGCGATTTGCTCAACCAGACCGGACTCCCGATTAGCCACAACCCTGAATGAACGTAAGTGTCGTGCCTCGACCCCGAATTCGGAAAGTTTAGCCGCGATCATACAAATCTGAACTGCATCCTCGTCGTAATGCCCCGCCGCGCTCGTCCACACCAAGCCGTCTTTTTCCAAAGCGGCGATCAGGGTTTCGGGCAACGAAGTTTCTTCGGCCAGCTCCAGCCGCGTCAGCCTGATCTTGCCAGCGCCCGCACGAAAATCGTCGGGACGCACCCCAAGTCCGGTCGCGACAGGTGCAGCAAGTCCAGCTTGTACCTGATCAGTGTCAAGCTGATCTTTTATTACTTTAAGTGGCAGGTATTGATCACGCTGCAAAGTGAGGATCGACCGTAGTCTCGTAACGTCGTGAGTGTCGAAACGGCGGTAACCCGAAGCGGTACGAGATGGACTGATGAGACCTTCCGTTTCCAGGAAACGAATTTTGCTAATGGAGACGTCAGAGAAATCCTTTTTCAGCATGCTGAGCACTTCACCGATGCTTAATGTGTTTTCGGCCTGCGAGGTCATCAGTCCTCGACGCCTACCAAGAAGATAAAGCGAAATTTTCCGATCTGAACTTCGTCTCCACCGCGAAGTTGCTGATCATCAACTCGCACTCGATTCACATAAGTGCCATTAAGGCTTCCCAGGTCACGCACGCTCCAACCTTGCGCTCCGTGACGGAATTCAGCATGCCGCCGACTCACCGTTACATCGTCGAGAAACACCTCAGACTCTTCAGCGCGTCCGACAACAATAATTTCGCTGCTTTTCGGAAGGGCGTACTCGGTTCCCTCTCCCGGCCCTCGGTGCACAACCAACATGGCTGCGCCGCTGCCGAGATCTTTATGTACCCCCATACCCACGGGCACCGGGCCTGTGCCCGTGGACACTATTGACGTGAGGGCTCCCGTGTGCTCGATCCCGATCCCACCCAAATCGATATCGACCGGCGCTCCACATGCCGAACAGAATCGATCAGTGCGCAACACATCCTGATCGCACACGGCACACTTCATGGTGATGACGTCCTTAGGCCTGGTCGATAATTGCATTGTAGTCGGTTGAACTGAGCAGATCGTCAATTTGCTGTGGTGCATCCGGCTCAAGTTCAACAAGCCATCCCTGCGCATACGGCGACGAATTTACGAGTTCTGGGTTTGCTTCAAGTTCACTGTTAATTGCCACGACTGTACCGTCAATCGGCACGAATAGATCACTCACACTTTTGGTCGATTCAACCTCACCGCACGAGGTTCCGGCCTTTAATTCCGCGCCAATTGCCGGAAGGGCCACGTATACGATGTCCCCTAATGAGTCTTGGGCGTAATCGGTAATGCCAAACACTGCGTTGCCGCTGTCATTAAGCCGCAACCACTCGTGGTCTGCGGTGTACGACAATTCATCTGGGGTCATGGTTGCAGCCTATCCGTTAGGGCTATTTGCTTGTAGCAATTCGCGAGTGTGAACAAAATACCGCACGCCGGTCCACCAGTAGAGATACGTCCCCCACAGGGCACAGCCCCACCCTGCCGAAGCCATCACGATGGCTGTTGTGGAATCCAGTCCACCGAGCAGAATCAGAGGGAATCCCCACAGAAGGGCGAACGTCGCAGCCTTGCCCACATAGGTTACAGGAAGCGCCGAAATCCCTAATGATCGTAATGATGGGATCAGGGCCAGCAAAACCACATCACGCAGTGCAATCACAATTACCATCCACCACGGAATCAAATTGGCAATGGCTAGACCGACAAGGGTCGCGGCGATGTAGAGACGATCCACGAGCGGATCGAGTAGGGTTCCAAGCCTGCTCACTTGGTTCAGTCTCCTGGCTAAGTAACCGTCAACCCAGTCGGTCGCACCCGCGATAACCAGGACACACAGGGCCCCGAAATAGTTTTCCGCATTGAGGAGTAGGTAGAAAAAAACAGGGATACCGAGGAGCCGCAGCAGGCTCACAGCATTGGGGATCGTCCAGGGCCGCCATGGCATCATGATTGCACCTCGATCGATCGCGACCCTTGTCTATTTTTCACGATAACAGTCACTACGAGGATCACAGACAGCACCAGCGCTAGCGAGGCGACGATCGTGCACCACAGTGCCCAGCTCTGTGCACCGGGGTATCGGACCTCAGCGTCCAGCAGCAATGTCGAAATCGACGGGACAGGTTTCTCAAATTCAATGATCAATGTCGAATTGAAGACTGATTCGATATCAAATGCGACGGATTCACCGCTGGTGATATCGGTTCGACCGGCGACTTGGTCTACTTGCAACCACGGCTGCCCCACGGCGCTGCGCGTGATTGACCAGTTCTGGGAATCCAAGTTCATCAGGCAGGTATTGAACCCCAATAGCACCGCATCGACTTCCTCCCGTGGGAGCAGAACTGCACTGATCGTGACCTGTGGTTCCGTGGAAATCCGTAACTTTTGCTCGGGACCGGGCAGGATGGCTAACTGTTGTGGCAGCGCCATCTCAATCCGATCCAAATCGACAACGATGTTCGTACACGATGCCAACTCGTCCAATTCGATACGCGGGCCCTGAGCAGTTACCGCCCCATCGGATCCAAAGTAGGTGTTCACACCGGCGGCTACCCCCGCTAGCGCCACAGCCAAGATCAACAGCAGGGTAAGTGACGCAACCATGAGTACTTGACGCAAAAATCTCACCCACAGACCTTTTCCTCGGTGTCACAGAACACATCTTGATCTGTCCATCATAGATTGACACCGTGGAAACATTTGGGACCTTCGAGGGACTTAGGCTGGCCCCGTGATTGATCGCACCTTACTCATAACAGTTAATGGAATCGACGCTCCTGGAGTTACGAGTGACATATTTGAAGCGGTAGCGAGTGCACCCGTTGTGGTAGTGGACATGGAACAGTTGGTGGTGCGTGGACATCTTACTCTGGCGATAGCCCTCGAACTCGATCCCAGCGTTACTGACTCAGATGCGCCCGGTGTACTTGATCAGGTCCGTAAAGCTGTCAGGATCGCCGCTAGTTATCGCAACATGGAAGTTACGACGCGTCCAGGAGTGGCATTCGAAGCCGATCTTTCCCGTGAAAAGTTCCAGGTGATTGTGATGGGAGCTCCGCTGCACCCTGCATGCATCAACATTGTGACCTCAACGATCGCGCAACATGGTGGGAACTTGGATCGGATTCATCGGATTGCCGACTACCCCGTGACGGCAATTAGGTTGGAAGGTTCCGGCTGCGATCACCAAATCTTGCGTCGCCCCTTGGCCGAAGTCTCAGTGCGTTGCGGTGTGGATATATCTGTTCAAGACGTAGCACTGGAGGCCCGCGGACAGTATCTCGTAGTGATGGATGTTGATTCCACGTTGATCCAGGACGAGGTTGTTGACATTTTGGGCGATTTGGCCGGCGTTGGTTCGGCGGTAAGCGAGATTACTGCCGCAGCGATGGGTGGGAAGCTTGATTTCACGCAGGCATTACGTGCGCGCGTGTCGCTGCTGGCCGGCGCGCCCGCCGGGCTAATCGAGCAAGCTCGAGAATTGATAACACTGACTCCGGGTGCTCGTACCTTGTGTCGCACCCTTAATCGTCTCGGTTACCAGATTGTTCTGGTGTCCGGTGGTTTTACCAATGTGATCGAGCCGATCGCACGTGAGTTAGGCGTAAGCGCCGTTCGGGCCAATACGTTGGAAGTCATTGACGACGTGATCACCGGAAATGTGTTGGACCCCATCATGGACCGAGAAGGCAAGCGCCAGGCACTGATGCATTTTGCCCAAGAGTTCAACATTCCGAATCGACGCACGATCGCGATCGGCGATGGGGCAAACGACATCGACATGATTTCACAGGCTGGTCTAGGTGTCGCTTTCAATGCTAAAAATGTATTGCGCGAACGTGCGGATACCACTGTGAATGTGCCGTACTTGGATTCGGTTCTTTACTTGCTAGGGATCACGCGGGACGAAATACTCAGATCTGATCGTGATGGCAAGATCTAGGCGCCTTGTGAGTGCATGCCTCCATCGACATGCAGTATCTCGCCACTCGTCGCAGGTAGCCAGTCCGAGAGCAGGACCACACACGCTTGAGCAGCGGCTGTCGGGTCTGTGACATCCCACCCCAGCGGTGCGCGCTGCTCCCACAAGTTTTCGAACTCTGCAAACCCGGGAATACTTTTGGCGGCCATGGTCCGGATTGGGCCCGCAGCAACCAAATTCACCCGAACACCAAGTGGACCCAAGTCCCTGGCTAAATACCGAGAGGTGCTTTCAAGCGCCGCCTTAGCCACGCCCATCCAGTCATAGGTGGGCCAGGCAACCCTCGCATCGAAATCCAAGCCAACCAACGAAGATCCCGGTACTAATAGATCCTGACACGCTACGCCCAATGACTTAAAAGAATAAGTTGAAATGTGAATCGCGGTTCCCACATCTTCCCACGATGTATTAAGAAAATTTCCACCCAGGGCACTCTCTGGCGCAAATCCAATGGAATGCAACACTCCGTCCAGATGCGGCACATGCTCGCCCACCCGGGACGCCAATGCGTCCAGATCCTTTTGGGAGGTCACGTCAAGTTCCACGATCGACACTTGTTTTGGCAGTCGCGCTGCGCTGCGCTTCGTCAGCGACATCGTGCGTCCGAATGAAGTCAAGACGACATTCGCGCCTTGCTCTTGGGCCATTTTGGCCACATGGAATGCAATCGATTGGTCGGTGAGAACCCCCGTAATCAGCACGTTCTTGTCTTTTAGCAGCATTGCACTCTCCTCAGTGTCCCATTCCTAGACCGCCATCAACCGGGATAACTGCGCCAGAAATATACGCGCCGGCATCGGACACAAGGAACTCAATAACCCGTGCAACTTCGCTTGGCTGACCATAACGTGCTGCCGGAATAGTTCCCAAAATTGCGGACTTCGCGTCCTCGTCGAGCGCCGCCGTCATATCGGTGTCAATAAATCCCGGCGCAACAACATTGATGGTGATCCCCCTGCTTCCGACCTCACGCGTCAACGAGCGAGCGGCACCAATGAGCCCAGCTTTAGAGGCCGCGTAGTTGACCTGTCCAGCACTGCCAAGTAATCCAACAACAGAGGACATGAATACGATTCTACCGTTTCGTGCCTTGATCATTGAGCGCAGGACGCGTCGTGCTAGTCGGATTGAGCCGACCAAATTGGTAGCAATAGTTTCCTCAATATCTTGATCTGGCATGCGCATCAGCAGGGAGTCTCTTGTGATCCCGGCATTGGCAATCAGGATTGAGATCGGGCCATAGGTCTGCTCTACTTGCGTAATGGCTTTCTCAATCGATTCACCATTTCCTACGTCGATGGTGACGCTAGGGACACCCGGGATTTCACTGCCTTGACCTGAGCGTGACCCAATCACCACCCGATGACCAGCGTCGGTCAAAGCTTGGGCGGTCGCGGCTCCAATCCCTCGATTACCACCGGTGATGAAAGCCAAACCGCCCCGCTCGCTCACTGGTCCTCAAGTCGGTAACCCACACGGACTGTGACTTGGAAATGATCCACCCCATTTTCGCGCACATATCCACGAATTTGATCCACCTCAAACCAATCAACGTGCTTGTGTATCTCTCCCGCGCGTTTTACGGCATTACGAACAGCGGTATCTATTGACTCAGGCGAAGTGCCCACCAATGTGGCAATCGCGTAGCTGCGGTCGGTCATGAAGCTCCTTAAATCAGATCGCGCATGTTGCCTTCTTGCCTTAGGCTAGTCCTATGGCTCCTGAGGTTTACACCATTACGGCGACTAACCGTGCTTTGAGCAATGAGCAGGCGGGGCGCACCCGCAAATACCTTATTTCAATGGGGATTCGGACGGGTTGCGTGTTGGCTGCCATTGTTGTCCCCGGGTGGTCCAAGTGGATATTTATCGCCGGGGCCGTTGTTCTGCCCTATCTGGCTGTCGTGATCGCAAATGCTGGTCGGGAAAACGATGCACCGGGGGCAATGGGTGTTGTCCCAGTTGCTTTGCCCACTGCCGCGTCAGCCCAGGAGTCCCACCGGCGCAACTTTCGATCACTCGAGCAATAAGAATCATCCTATTCGCGCAGTGCCCGATGTGAGTCAAATGTGCTTTTCGACTCGAACTCTTCATCAGCTTGAGTCAACACGCTTGGTGTGCAGTAATTATCAGCGTATTGGGTCGGCCACCCGATCGATACTCAGCGTGTCAACGCGTGTGGATTAGGCTGCAGTGTGCTCGCTCTTGTGAAGACCCGTCGATGGCTGAGTTTCACCGCATTGGTTGTGCTGGCCATAATCGGATTTGGGCTGCTGAGCCGCTGGCAATGGGATCGCGCCGATGAGCGCCGTGTCGAGCGCATCGCAATTTCACAGGCGCAGGTTCTGGACCAAGTTGATTACGTCACCGATCTCGGCGAGTTCACTCGGGTACGGATTTCCGGCACATTTGTTGATGACAAGACGCAGCTGGTGCGCCAGCGTCCACTCGATGGCGGTAATGGCTACTGGGTGATGACACCCTTAATCGCGCAGACTGGCGTTGATACCGGCGTTCTCACATGGGTGCTGCGCGGGTGGCTCGGGGCATCAACTATCGCGACAGAGGTGCCGTTAATCCCGCCCGCTCCTCCCGGGGAAATCGCAATCACCGGGGCGATTCGATACTTTGAAGCACCACTGGACAATGTCTTCGGGCTACCGAGGGGAGTTATAGCCAAGATGTCCAAGGAGGAACTTAACGCCACGGTGAGCAACGCGACGGTCGACAATCGAATTGTGCAATTGATATCTGTGAGTCCGGGCCAAGAGGAATTGGTGATTGTCCCTTTACCGGACATTGATGAAACGCAGAATATTTCCTATGCCGTGCAGTGGATTCTTTTTGCCCTTGTCGCAATTATTGGCTGGTTTGTTTTCTTACGCCGGGAAGCCCACACAACTATCGAGTGAATTGGGTCTCATACAAATCTGAATAGATTCCGCCCTGTGCAAGCAGCTCGGTATGTGTACCTCGTTGCACAATTTCTCCCTCAACTACAACAAGAATCTGATCTGCTTCCCGAATAGTGGACAGCCGGTGTGCGATCACGACGGACGTTCGACCGCTCAACGCGCTGTCTAAAGCCAGGTGCACCGCCCGTTCACTCTCGCTGTCCAAATGCGCTGTCGCCTCATCGAGGATCACTACTCGAGGTGATTTAAGCAGCAGACGCGCCAAGGCGATCCTTTGCTTTTCTCCACCGGAGAGACGGTATCCACGGTCTCCGACGACAGTGTCCAACCCATCGGGCAGCGCAGTGATCATGCTCCAGATTTGAGCGTCCACACACGCCTGCTCCACTTGTTTCCGGCTCGCCTCAGGCTTAGCGTAGAGCAAGTTTGCACCGATCGTATCGTGGAAGAGGTGCGAATCTTGGGTAACAACGCCAAGGGCCTCGCGTAGGGAGTGAAAGCTGATGTCCTTCACGTCAGCATTACCAATGCGGACCGAGCCGTTCGATGGATCGTAGAGTCGGGCGAGCAGAGCCGTTATTGTCGTCTTACCGGCGCCTGAAGGACCCACAAGAGCGGTCAACGTTCCAGGGGCAACATCAAAGCTGACGTTGCGCAAGACGGGTTCCTCTCCCCCATCAGAATCGGGCCTCGCGATGGATTCAAGCGATGCCAGGCTCACTTCGCTGGCCTTGGGGTAAGTGAAGTCAACGTGATTGAAGGACACCGAGAGCGGACCATCGGGGAGTTCGTGACTCTGCCCTGATTCGACAACAAGAGGCGTTAAATCTAACACCTCAAAGACGCGATCAAATGACACCAGAGCGGTCATTACGTCTACTCGAACATTTGAAATGGCAGTGAGTGGTCCGTACAGTTGTGCCAGTAGGCCCACTAAGGCCAACAGGGTGCCCAGTGAAATTGCGCCGGTAATCACCAGGTTACCGCCGAGACCATAGGTAAGTGCCGTGGCCAAGGCTGCTACCAGAGTTAGTGCCGTGAAAAACCAGCGGTTCGCCATCGCGATTCGGATGCCGGTGTCACGCACAACTCTTGCTCGATCACTAAAAACCTGGGACTCTTCCTTGGGACGGCCAAAGAGCTTTACGAGAAGAGCACCCGCTACGTTAAACCTTTCGGTCATTTGATTACTCATTGCCGCGTTGACGCTCATCTGCTCTCGCGTCATTGCCTGCAATCGTCGACCCATGTATCGTGCAGGCAGTAGAAAAAGAGGCACGAGCAGTAAAGATGCAAGTGTGATTTGCCACGAGAGTACAAACATGGTGATAAGAACAATCACGAGAGAAATAAAATTTCCCAACACACCGCCGAGCGTTGACGTGAACGCCTGCTGAGCGCCAATTACGTCATTATTGAGTCGCGAGATCAGTGCGCCAGTCTGTGCACGAGTGAAAAAGGCGATGCTTTGGGACTGCACGTGATCGTACACCTGATTGCGTAAGTCAAAAATCAAACCTTCACCAATGCGCGTTGAGAAATAGCGGCTGATTACCCCAAGTGTCGCATCTGCGATCGCCAACATCGCAATGAAAATGGCCGTCCACGTCACGAGTGATGCATTGCCTGGCGTTATTCCTTGGTCAATAATTCGTCGAAAGAGGAGCGGCTGCGCGACGCTCAACAGCGCAGCGAACACTAACGTGACAAGGAATAATGTAATTAAGGCTTTGTATGGCCGTGCATAGCCTAAAATTCGTTTAACGGTCTTGCGACTAATCTTGTTTTCTTTAACCGATGGATCTCGGGTCAAAGAGCGATACATTAGCCAAGCATTTTCCATCGACACGTACGATGTCTCCTAATTAATAGTTACTGCTGCGACATGAGAGCGTGCAGGTGCCGTAAGCGTTTGGATTGGGCGCGTCGTTCGGCCACCCAAGGCTCTTCGCCGTAAGCGATTCCCGACAGAAGTAATTTAGTGTCAATCAGCGTTTCCGGCAGCACTGAGCGCAATGGCGAACACAATTGCTCTAGCCCGGTATCAAGATGATCACTGATCTTCGTGATTAAGCCCAATTCCAGTGCCTCGGGGGCAGGAATAATTCGACCGCTTCCGATCAGCTCAAGGCTTTTGTGGTAGCCAAGAATCTCTGTGAACCTGACAGTTCCACCAAGGTCGGGGATCAACCCATACTGGCTTTCTTTGAGGGCAAACGAAGTGTCGGGCTCGGCGATTGTGAAATCGCATGCCAGCGCAAGTTGGAATCCCGCCCCAATGGCGTGACCTTGAACCAACGCGATACTGATTTGGGGTAGGTCCCGTAGAACCCGAAAAAAGCGCTGATAATGGGCGATCGTGTCGTCCAGTTCAGCATCACTACGGTCGGCCAACTCAATAAAGGATGGCTGGCCGGGGACCCCCTCAGGAGTGAACATCGCGCGATCCAAACCAGCGGAAAAGGATTTTCCATTTCCTCGTAACACAATGAATCGAGCACCCTTAGGAATGGACTGACTAATGTCATACAACTCATCCCAGGTCTGCGGGGTCTGCGCATTGCGCCGCTCCGGATCGTTGAGGGTTATATTAAATGTGTCGGCAGCTAGCTCAGTCAGAATTTCCATGAACCTAGGCTAACTCAATAAGCTCTATGTAATCTTGGCTCCACAAGTCTTCGTCCCCATCAGGGAGGATCAGCACCCTTTCCGGGTTGAGCGCCCGAACCGCGCCCGGATCGTGTGTCACCAGAACCACTGCGCCTTCGTAGAGGGCGAGCGCATTGAGAACTTCAGCCCGGCTGGCAGGATCAAGGTTATTTGTTGGCTCATCTAATAAAAGCACGTTTGCGCCCGACACCACCAGACAGGCGAGTGCCAGACGAGTTTTTTCCCCGCCCGAAAGGACTCCGGTTGGTTTGTGGACGGCATCTCCTTGGAAAAGGAATGAACCTAGGACAGTTCGTTGTTGCGTGTCGTTAAGGTGGGAACCGGCCGAAGCTAAACTTTCCCACACGGTTGCATGTGGATCCAAAGTCTCGTGCTCTTGGGCGTAATAACCCACGATCGCACCGTGTCCCAATTCACGTGAACCTGTGTCGGGTGGATCCACACCCGCGAGGATGCGCAACATGGTGGTTTTACCCGCACCGTTGAGACCCAAGATCACCACCTTGCTCCCCCGGTCGATCGCTAGATCCACGTCGGTAAATACTTCAAGGCTGCCGTAGCTTCGTGAAAGGTTCTCCGCCATGAGGGGAACCCGACCGCAGGGCTTAGGCGTTGGGAAACGCAACTTTGCGACATTGTCCCTCTTGAGCTCAGTCGCTGTATCAGCCAAGATCCGATCAGCGCGCTTGAACATTGACTGCGCAGCCTTGGCCTTTGTCGCCTTTGCCCGCATTTTTTCCGCTTGTTTGCGCAGAGTGTCCGCCTGGGACTCAGCATTCCTACGTTCACGTTTACGCCGTTTCTCGTCAGTCTCCCGAGCCAGCAAGTATTTGTTCCATCCCATTGAATACAGGTCAATTTCCTGACGGTTCGCGTCAAGATGCCATACCTTGTTCACGGTGTCTTCCAGCAACTGCGTGTCGTGGCTAATCACAATGAATCCACCTTCGTACGCCGCAAGATACTTGCGCAGCCAACGGATTGAGTCTGCATCAAGGTGGTTGGTCGGCTCGTCCAGCAGTAAAACGTCAGCGTCGGAGAACAGAATTCGAGTCAGTTCGACGCGCCGACGCTGCCCACCGGAGAGGGTTCCCAGTGTTTGACTCAAGATCCTTTCATCAAGGCCGATACTTGCCGCAATAGTTGCCGCTTCAGATTCGGCCGTGTAGCCACCCAGAGATTCGAATTCATCGAGAGCCCGGTTGTATCGCTCCCCTGATTTGTCAAACTCCTCGGCGTTAATCCCTGGCATCGCCAGTGCTTCAGCCGCTTTGGCCATCCGTAGCGAGACTGCGTCAAGCCCGCGGGCACTGAGCACCCGAGAGCGAGCTAACTGATCTGGGTCTGCCGTTCGTGGGTCTTGTGGCAGATAGCCCACCGTCCCCGTGGTCTTAATTCCGCCTCCGGCCGGCGCACTTTCGCCCGCGAGTACTCGACTCAAAGTCGTCTTCCCAGCCCCGTTTCGACCGACAAGACCAATCCGATCTCCTTTATCCACCCTAAGCATGGGTGCCAAGAGGAGAAGTTCGGATCCAGCACGCAACTCAATTTCGGAAGCGGCAATCATGACCGCCCCAGTCTAGCCTGAGCGAGTTGTGGCTTAATCAGATGTTGAACCCAAGTGACTGAAGCATGTCTCGACCATCATCTGTGATCTTGTCAGGTCCCCAAGGCGGCATCCACACCCAGTTGATCCTGAAATCGGCCACTATCGGATCCAAGGCAGAGCGCGTCTGATCTTCGATCACATCGGTGAGTGGACAAGCGGCGGATGTGAGGGTCATGTCGACTGTGGCACTGTTATTCTCGTCCACCGTCACGCCGTACACCAATCCGAGGTCCACAACATTTATGCCCAATTCCGGGTCAATGACATCCTTCATTGCTTCAATTACATCTTCGTCGGTTACGGCCATGATTACCTCATTTCAGTTGTTAGTTGGGCCTTTATTTGAGAGTCGGCTAGGGCCATCCACGAGATGAGTGCACACTTGATCCGAGCCGGAAACTTCGACACACCTATGAAAGCGACCCCATCTTCGAGAAGCTCCTCATCAGGTTCGGATTGTCCTTTTGATCGCATTAATTCCATGAAGGCAGCTTGAATCGGCGCGGCTTGGTCCGGCGTTTTCCCATTAATGAGCTCGCTCATCACGCTGGCGCTCGCCTGAGAAATAGAACAGCCCTGTCCGGTGTAAGCGACTTGGAGGGTTCCGTCGGCGTTTAGCCCAACGTCAACAGTGACTTCGTCGCCACAGGTTGGATTTACCTGATGGCTTTGACCACGTGAGGTCACGTTGAGCTCTTTACCACGGGGGTTTTTGTAATGATCAAGAATGATCTCTTGGTATAGATCCTCGCTCATGCGCTTACCCTAGGTGCCGACCCAAAGAAATCTTGGGCCGCCATAATTCCCAAAATTGCCTGGTCGATATCGGCTTTGTCGTTATATAAGTAAGTGGAGAAACGGGTGGTTGCAGGGACGTCTAGCCGACGACAAGTTGGCCAACAGCAATGGTGACCCACCCGAACAGCAACCCCCTTCGAATCCATTAAGTGACCCACGTCATGCGGGTGGATTCCATCTACAACGAATGAGACAGCGGAGCCACGTTCGACCATGTCTGTCGGTCCAATCACCCGCACACCTTGTAACTTAGCGAGTTCGGCGAGTGTGTAGGCCGTCAATTCTTGTTCATGTGTGAAAATGTTTTCCATCCCAAGATCGGTCAAGTATTCGCATGCACGTGCCAATCCCACCGCTTGCGCCACCATGGGAACCCCGGCTTCAAATCTCTTGGGCGCTGGCGCAAAGGTACTGTGGTCTATGTTGACCATTTCGATCATGGATCCACCGGTGAGAAATGGCGGCATGGAATTGAGCAGGTCAGACTTACCCCAGAGGATCCCGATCCCTGTTGGTCCGAGCATTTTGTGTCCACTCCATGCAGCAAAATCCGCACCGAGGTCAACAACGTCAACAGGCATGTGGGGAACCGACTGGCAAAGGTCCACCAAGCCCAGAGCTCCTACGGCGTGAGCCATTTCCATGATTTCACGCACTGGATTGATAGTTCCCAGAAGATTTGACTGGTGCACAATCGACACGATCTTTGTTGTTGAGTCGATCACCCCAGATTCGATGTTAAGGCGACCCTCATCGGTTATTCCGAACCAGCGAAGACTTGCCCCCGTTTTTGAACAAAGCTCCTGCCAAGGAATCAGATTTGCATGGTGCTCCATTTCACTGACTACGATTGAATCTCCCGGTCCAATTACAAACCGCTGATCAACTTCAATTCCTTGGCGAGCCTTGTCCGTTGCATTGGAAAATGCATAGGCAACCAAGTTTATTGCTTCGGTAGCATTTTTAGTGAAGACAATCTCATCGGTCTCTGCACAGACAAAGGTTGCGATTGTTTCTCGAGCACCCTCGTATGCGTCAGTGGCCTCTTCGGCTAGTGCGTGCGCCCCCCGGTGTACGGCGGCATTTGAGTTCTCATAAAAATGCCTCTCGGCATCCAGCACTTGAAAAGGCTTCTGTGAAGTCGCACCACTGTCAAGGTAGACCAGCGGCCCTCCCCGAACGGTACGCGAAAGGATCGGGAAATCCGCACGGACTTTCGCAATATCAAACATTACGCACGCGCCGCTGTCGTGTAACTCTCGTAACCGTCTGCTTCGAGAACCTCAGCGAGCTCAGGCCCTCCGGTTGCCACAATCTTCCCGTCAACAAACACGTGCACTACATCAGGCTTTATATACCTTAAAATGCGAGTGTAGTGCGTGATGAGAAGTACTCCGGCGTCATTTTGATCCTTGAAACGGTTAACACCCTCGCTCACAACCTTCAGGGCATCCACATCCAAACCGGAATCAGTTTCATCAAGGACAGCAATCTTTGGCTGCATCAGGCCCATTTGCAAGATCTCGTGGCGTTTCTTTTCACCGCCAGAGAAACCTTCATTCACGTTGCGACTGGAAAACGCTGGATCCATTTGCAGTTCAGACATGGCTGCTTTCATGTCCTTGGTCCACGTGCGAAGTTTTGGCGCTTCACCTCGTAGCGCAGTGATCGAGGTGCGGAGGAAGTTTGACACAGAAACTCCTGGAATTTCCACGGGATACTGCATGGCCAGGAACAAACCCGCCCGGGCTCGCTCATCAACGCTCATGGCTAGAACATCTTCACCATCAAGATCAATCGACCCTGAAGTAACCGTGTACTTGGGGTGACCGGCGATGACATACGCCAAGGTGCTTTTTCCCGAACCATTGGGACCCATGATCGCGTTGGTCTTGCCTGATTCCACAACGAGAGTAACCCCGCGGAGAATTGGCGTTTCACCCTCGTCTGTGATGACGCAGGCGTGAAGATCGGTGATTGTCAGCTTGCTCATTGAGTCGTGCCTTTCGTGAGGTAAATGGGACTATTGGGATCAGCGGAATCGGCAGAAATGGAAAAAGTTTTCACCGGTGTGATCGCTGGCAGCGAAGTGGGCACGCCGGTACGAACATCGAACGCTGACCCGTGCAACCAGCATTCGATCAGGCATCCGTCCACTTCACCCTCGGACAAAGCGACGTCAGCATGTGAGCATCGGTCCTCAATTGCAAACAATCCTTCAGGGGTGTTGACAACTACAATGAGGTCATCACCGACTTCAAATTGACGTGCGGTCCCCAGGGGAACGTCAGACACAATGCCGATTTGGCGTGGGTCACTCATGGTCAACGATCCCCAACTTCGACTCGATCCGATGCATCAGCGAATCCCTCAGGTCAGGGTCGTCAATTTTGTTCAACACTTCAACAAAAAACCCCCGCACGACAAGCTGGCGAGCGAGCGCCTCGGGGATGCCACGTGATTGCAAGTAAAACAATTGCTCGTCATCAAAACGACCTGTGGCACTCGCATGTCCAGCCGAGATCACATCACCGGTTTCTAGTTCGAGGTTAGGCACCGAGTCGGCTCGCGGGCCGTCCGTGAGCAGTAGGTTCCGATTGAGCTCGTAAGTCTCGATCCCGGTCGCTTCTCGTCGCACAAGCACGTCACCGATCCACACTGAGTGCGCCCCCTCACCACTGAGTGCACCTTTGTAGATCACGTTGCTCGTGCAGTGTGGTTCGGTGTGGTCAACCAAGATCCGGTGCTCTTGGAATTGGTGACCAGTCAGTAGAAAAGCGCCCAGCATTTGGGCCTTGCCCCCTGGGGCTCGATACGTGACCATCGGAACTGTGCGGATCACGCCACCACCCAGCGTTATGGATAATCCGAGAAAATTTGCATCGCGTCCAACTTCGGTAAACCAATGAAGATGCTGCGTCACTGGAAGGTCTGCATCAATCACGGACAGCATGGTGAGGTCAGCTTGATCTCCGACTATTGAGAGCATTGAACCGTTCACGTTTCCCGTTGTGTCATGCATGAGTACCACTTGTGATTTGGAGAATGCACCAGCATGGACCTCAACGTGCAGATAACTATTCTTTCCGGAATTCTCAAGATTGACCACAATCGGAGAGGAATGAATCGATTCTTTAGCAATTGTGATCAGTACTGCGTGTGTTGCCTTTGCCCGCGCGATCGCACTGGGGCGATCGGTTGGCATCCAGTTTTGGGAGAGCCGAGAATCGTTGATGTCAACATGCTCGACCAACGCACCGTGTCCCCCTGCGACGCCTACGCTCCCCCACGTGGCCGGCTCAAAAAATTGAGCGAGCTGCTTGATAGGCGCGAATCGCCACTCTTCTTCCCTACCGTGGGGTACGTCAAAATCGTCAATATTGCGAGAAAAGATGCGAGGTGCGAGATCTGTTGCCGGTGCGACGGTGGGAGCAGTCACCCAACAGCCCCTTCCATTTGGAGTTCGATTAAGCGATTGAGTTCGATTGCGTATTCCATGGGCAGCTCACGGGCGATGGGCTCAACAAAACCGCGAACAATCATGGCCATTGCCTCATCTTCGTTCATGCCACGTGACATGAGGTAGAACAGCTGCTCCGCACTCACCTTCGACACTGTTGCTTCATGGCCCATCTGGACGTCATCCTCGCGGACATCTACATAGGGGTAGGTGTCTGATCGGCTAATGTCGTCAATCAACAGGGCATCACACTTTACCGTGCTCTTGGAGTGATGTGATCCTTCAATTACCTTTACCAATCCGCGGTAGCTAGTGCGACCGCCCCCGCGTGCAACGGATTTGCTGATAATTGACGAGGAAGTATGTGGCGCAGCATGAACCATTTTGGCGCCAGCATCTTGATGTTGACCTGGTCCGGCCAATGCAACCGAGAGGGTCTCACCCCGAGCGTGCTCACCCGTCATAACAACGGCTGGGTACTTCATCGTTACCTTGCTGCCAAGATTTCCGTCCACCCACTCCATGGTGGCACCCTCTTGGGCGACCGCGCGTTTGGTGACCAGGTTGTATACGTTGGTCGACCAGTTTTGGATTGTGGTGTAACGACAACGACCACCCTTTTTAACAATGATCTCAACCACGGCCGAGTGAAGTGAGTCGCTGGAGTAGATGGGCGCCGTGCATCCTTCAACATAATGCACGTATGCGTCTTCGTCGACAATGATGAGCGTACGTTCAAACTGACCCATATTTTCGGTATTGATTCTGAAGTAAGCCTGCAATGGAATGTCGACTTTCACGCCCTTAGGGACATAGATAAACGATCCACCGGACCACACTGAGGTGTTCAACGCAGCAAACTTATTGTCACCTACTGGAATAATTGTCCCGAAGTACTCTCTAAATAATTCCTCATGCTCCCTGAGCGCTGTATCGGTGTCGACGAAGATGACACCTTGCTCCTCAAGATCCTCACGGATATTGTGATACACGACTTCGGACTCGTATTGAGCGGCTACACCACCCACGAGGCGCTGCTTCTCCGCTTCGGGAATCCCCAAGCGGTCGTAGGTATTCTTGATATCGTCGGGAAGGTCGTTCCAGTCTGTTGCCTGCTTCTCGGTTGAGCGGACGAAGTATTTAATCGTGTCAAAATGAATCCCGGTTAAATCCGAACCCCAATGTGGCATCGGCTTCTTTTCGAACAGTCTTAAGCCTTTGAGACGTAGGTCCAACATCCACTGCGGCTCACTTTTTTTCGCTGAGATGTCACGGACTACCTCTTCGTTGATGCCTCGCCGCGCATTCGTTCCAGCGTCATTGTCATCGCTCCAGCCATAATCGTAATTTGCGAGGGACTCAATGGTCGCGTCTTGTTCACGCTTGGCCGCCTTGCTTTTGGCGGTCTCAATCTTAGCGTTGGGGATAGTTGTACTCATGTTGTTACCTCTCGACTTTTCCGCGGGGTGAGTGTGCGTGTACTTACGTTCATCTTTTTATGTGTAATTTGTTGGGGAATCAATGTTGTACAAATTGGGTCGCCTTGGGCCAACGTTGCCAATCTCGTCACGTGTTGACCCAAAGCCTGACTAAATGCGTTGGTTTCTTCCTGACATAATTCGGGAAATTCACTCGCGGCCGACACCACTGGGCAGTGGTGTTGACATAACTGACTGGAGTGCGAATCATTCAATGCCGGCTCTAAAGTGGCCGCGTATCCCTCACGATTGAGGACATCAACGATGGAAAGAAGGCCTCCCCCTGCTGTCATTCGCGCCGCGCGCTCTGCGGCAAACGCCCGCACTGCGGATCGGCCAAATGTGCGGTCAATAAAGCGAAGACTTTCCAATGCCAGGTCGTCGTAACTTTGATCACACGCGCTTCGACCCAAGGGAGTGAGCGAGTAGGTGACGCTGGGCCTGCCCCGCCCACGGGTCGGAGTGGGACCAAATGGAGTGCGTTGATGGGACTCCACCAAACCTGCCTCCAGAAGTGTAGAGAGGGACCTGCGTGTGGCCTGGACCGAGGTTTCTAATGTGTGGGAAACCTCCACGGCCGTGGCTGCGCCAACCTCGAGCAGGACTCGGGCTACTCGCTCAGCGGCACCTCCAGGGAATTTCACAACAGAATTGTTGCCTAATTCCCTAAAATGCGCAAGTGCGGGGCCGCTCGAATCCTTGTCTAGACTGCGCACGTGCCTGACGAACCAGCTACAGCCGCCGACACAGCCCTTGCTATCCGCTGTGTGGACCTGTGCCTGACCTACCCCGGTGGCGGTGGCATTTCGCGGATCAACTTGGATTTCGGTCCAGGTACGGCAGCAATCGTGGGCAATAACGGAGCCGGTAAGTCGACTTTGCTTGAAACAATCGCAGGACTGCGCACTCCCACCAGCGGCCAGATCACACTTTTCGGCAAAAGCCCCAGCGCGTGGCGTTCAATGGGCGCTCACACAGTAGGAGTAGCCCTCCAAGACGGACGCCCCTATCCCAGTGCCACACCGCAAGCCTTGTTGAACTATTTACATGACTTGTATGCATCCTCATCCAATAGGTCGATGGCTCCCACCGTCGACTTTCTGGTGCAGGCGTTCGCACTCAACACGAGAACGTCGATCAAAAACCTTTCAGGCGGTGAATTACAAAGGCTAAAGTGCGCTACGGCGTTAATGCCAGGTGCCCCAATTGTTATTCTCGATGAACCTACGGCGGGCTTAGACCCCCAAGGCCGGCGAGATCTCTATGCGGTGTTAGCAAGTGTGGTCCCGGTGGACAGCAGTGTGTTGGTCTCCACACACATTCTCGAAGACCTGGAAACCATTAATAGCCGCGTGATTGCAATCAAAGACGGCGCAGTGGCATACGACTCGATTGCGAGTCCGACGAGTTCGGCCTTTTGCATGACTTTCACCAGTAGGCACAACCTCGATTTGAGTGCGCTGCACAAAGCTCTGCCCGAGGGCGTCAAAATTTCGGAGACCATCAACGGCCGATACTCCATAACTAGTCAGCCCCAGATCAACGCAGCTTTTATTGCAACTGTGATGAATTTTTGTGCGCAGATCGGCGCTGAAGTTTCTGAGGTGCAAGTACGGCAGTTGGGTGGGGTAATGGCAGATGTAGAAGACTTATTGTTAGGTGGGGGCACTGCGTGATTTCGCTACGTCGTTTGTCCATCCAAACCAAATGGGAGTTTTCGCTTAATGCGCGTAACTTTGAGCAGGCATTGTTAATCGTAGTTATTCCCGTCTTGATTTTGTTCATTTTGACCAACACGACAATTATCGGAGGTCAAAACAGCCCAATCCCGCTCGGATTTGCCACCGTTGTTACCGTGTCAACTTTTGCCGCCGGTTTCACTTCCCTAGCAATCGCGACCGCCTTTGAGCGTCGAAGTGACACCCTAGTATTCCTGGGCACCACGTCACTCACACGTGTTGAAGTTGTGTTGGCCAAAAGCGCCGGAAGCTTTCTCCTCGCTCTTCTTGCCGGGACATTCACGCTGGTGGCGGCTCTGCTACTGGGTTGGATTCCCTCGCCCAGTGCTGTTCTCATTCCAATTTCGATCGCTCTTGGTGTGTTCAGCGTCAGTGGATTTGCGTATTTGCTGGCAGGCACAGTGCGTGCAGAAGCAGTTCTGGCGATTGCCAACGCCGTCTTTGTGTGCGTCCTATTGTTCGGCGGAGTCCTTTACACCTTTAGTACAGAAATTACACAAGTGCTCGAGTTTTTCCCGCCGCTGGCCCTTAAACACGTCATGGAAGCATCGGTAGCAACAAGTGGCAGCGCAGATGCGAGCATCCTTATGGCCGTGCTGGTGCTTTTCGGCTGGGGTGTTGTTGGTCACGTCTTGGCTTCTCGATTTTTCAAGTGGCGTTAATCAACTTAAGGTGGTGACATGCACACCATGATTTCCTCCCGGATCCCCCGTTGGGTTCGAGCGATCTTTGTTGCCAACCTGGTCGCACAATCGGCAATAATCGTTACCGGAGCCGTCGTGCGACTGACCGGATCCGGACTCGGATGCCCGACTTGGCCACAATGTGTGGAGGGGTCATATACGCCCACCGCACGGCAAGAAGAGGTTTTTCACAAATACATCGAGTTCGGTAACCGACTACTCACGTTCGTACTGGTACTAATCGCCATTGCGGTACTCGTGGCGATGTTCATCAACGTCCGGTCCCGCAGACGCGCTGGCATCGCTCAGCGACCGGCCATAATTGTTCTATCGGTGATCCCTTTTGTGGGCACGGCAGCCCAAGCCGTTCTGGGCGGGGTTACGGTCCTCACAGGCTTACACCCTTTGATCGTGTCCGCACACTTTTTATTGTCCATGGTCCTGGTCACCGCCGCGGTTGCACTAGTTGCTCGCTCTGGTGATCTCGGGGATCAACCAGTTATTCGGCTAGCCCCCACACCGGTTCGCTTGCTCACCTGGTTGATGGTGAGTGTGGCAGCCCTCGTAGTTGTGCTCGGTGTCATCACAACAGGCAGTGGACCGCACAGCGGCGATGCGCAAAGCGAAGCCCGTTTCTCTTTTGACCCGCAAACAGTTGCCTGGCTACATGCAGACACGGTCTTTCTGTTCATCGGTTTACTCATCGGCCTACTTGTATCACTCATGCTGTTCAGCAGCACCGGTTCAATGCGTAAGCGGACGCTTCTTCTCATTGGGGTAACAATCACTCAAGGCGCAATCGGTTACGCGCAGTACTTCACGGGACTACCCAGCGCCCTCGTGGCAGTTCACGTGGCCGGCGCTGTGCTCACGTGGATCGCTGTTCTGTTCATTCCGTTTTCGATGCGCGTTCGCGGCGTCGCGTCGCCACGGACGAACCCTGTTTAAGCACCCCGCTTCACTTAGGGAAGGAACGGGGAAACGCCAATGAGTAGGAACAGCAGAGCCAAGTAGGTAATGGATCCGTGAAAAGCCTTCATGGCGGGTTCTTGTAAGTCTTCGTAGACCGCGTTGTCCCGATGGGAAAGTTTCACAAGCCCCAGTGAAATCACAATGAACCACGCGCCCAAAATCACCGCGCCGACCGTGTACACCCAGCCCATAGGTGCAATAGGGATGAGCACGATGGACGAAATCGCCATAGCAATTGAATACAAAGCCACGTTTCGCGTCACCACGCGAGCCGGGGCTACGACGGGAAGCATGGGGATGCCCGCCGCCGCGTAATCATCGCGGTATTTAATCGCCAGAGGCCAATAGTGCGCGGGAGTCCAAAAAAAGACAATCGCGAACAGCACTAATGGAGTCCAACCCAACGTTCCAGTCACCGCAGCCCAAGCGATCAACACCGGCATGCAACCAGCCGCACCGCCCCACACAATATTTTGTGGTGTCGAGCGCTTCAGCAAGACCGTATATGCCAAGGCATACAGAGTTATGGCGAGAAATCCAAGAAATGCCGCCAGCCAGTTAGTGAGTAAGCCCAGGGTCAGCACACTGATTACTCCCAAAACTGACGCCTGAATCACACCTGCCCGAACGCTAATCGACCCAGAAGCCATAGGGCGACTTCCCGTTCGATGCATAACTGCATCGATATCCCGGTCATACACACTGTTGTACGTATTCGCGCTTGCGGCCGCTGCTGAACCACCAATCACGACCGCGAGTGTGACAACCACGGAAGGAAAGCCATCAGATGCGAGAAAGAGTGTGGGTATGGCGGTGGCCAATAGCAACTCGACAATCCGAGGTTTGGTAACCCAGAAATATGGTGCGATCCGATTTCGTACCCCGACCATGCCCACCTACTAAACATACTCAATGTTGGTTCAGGTCGCTTGTTCTGGTGGCGGTGAGCATTCGGAGCGCCACAAAGCCGCCCATGCACACCGATACACTTGCCACATGACACATGCGCCAGCGGCACCCACCGATCTGCACCCCACACTTGACTGGAATGCCGATGATCAACGCACGATCGACTACTTGCGAGCCTTAGCAGCCGATGCCGTGCAAAAGGTGGGAAATGGACACCCCGGAACAGCCATGAGCCTTGCTCCCGCGGCCTATCTGCTTTTTAACAAGATCATGACCCATGACCCGGCAGATCCCCAATGGCTTGGTCGAGATCGCTTTATTCTTTCAGCTGGCCATTCCAGCCTGACCCTATACTCCCAACTGTTTCTCTGCGGTTACCCGCTGAGCATGGACGATCTGAAGTCCTTCCGTACCCTGAGGAGTCGCACTCCTGGACACCCCGAGTTTGGCCATACGGTTGGAGTTGAAACCACCACTGGCCCGCTCGGTCAGGGACTTGCTACAGCTGTAGGAATGGCGATGTCAGGGAGGTTTGAAGCCGGGTTGTTCCCCCAGGCTCCATTTGCACACCGTGTCTGGGTGATCGCTTCCGACGGTGATTTACAAGAGGGAATTTCCGGTGAAGCATCCTCCCTCGCCGGAACCCAAAAATTGGGGCACCTCAATGTGATCTGGGATGACAATCAGATTTCCATCGAGGGAGACACCGAAGTCGCTTTCACAGAGAACGTCTCAGATCGATATCGCGCTTACGGCTGGGACGTGCACGAAATCGACATGTGTGCCAATGGAGATGTCGATATCCCGGCGTTGCACGCTGCGATGATTAGAGCCGCAAACACGACGGGTGCACCGAGTTTTATTCGGATGCGGACCACAATCGCGTGGCCTGCACCGCATGCACGCGGCACGGCGAAGGCACATGGTTCAGCGCTTGGTGACGTCGAAGTTGCGGAAATTAAACGGGAACTTGGATTGGATCCGGAGGAGAGTTTCGCATTTGATGCCGCCCTTTTAGATCGAG
>DGQA01000033.1:0-11241 GCA_002390705.1 Actinobacteria bacterium UBA4426
CTTTTTTGCTGCCTTGCGAGGAGCAGTCTTCTTTGCAGCCTTCTTGGCTGTCTTTTTTGCTGCCTTGCGAGGAGCTGCTTTCTTTGCAGCTTTCTTGCGTGCAGTCTTCTTTGCTACCGCCACGATGCCTCCCGTGTCGAGCGATCCCTGCGCTTTACAGGGAACAATTGCCATAACTGTGACAGAGCAAACACGAAAATACAAAGATATCGGCGTCTATTGTCAAAGCCGTGTCGCATAACTAAACATGGAAATTGATCCGCATGTGCGCGTGAATGCAAACTCTGACAACATTAGTCACATGACACAGAGCCCAGATTCAGATAAAAATAAAATTGAGATTGATATTTCGCAGAAAACGATAGGCGTTCTTGGAGGTACCGGTGAGCAGGGACGCGGACTTGCAACACGTTTCGCGCTAGCCGGATTGTCGGTGATTATTGGGTCGCGTACTGCTGAGCGAGCGAACGAAGTCGCAGGCGAAATTGGTCACAGCGTTAAAGGCATGTCTAATGTTGATGCAGCACTAGCGAGCGACCTGGTAATTGTCGCCGTTCCGTGGGATGGTCACAAAGAACTATTGGAATCATTGGTTATTTCGCTCAGTGGCAAGATTGTGGTTGACTGCGTGAATCCACTGGGATTTGATAAGCAAGGCGCTTTTCGCCTTGACGTTGTCGAAGGGTCTGCCGCCCAACAAGCGCAAATAATACTTGCAGATTCGAGGGTTGTGGCTGCATTCCATCACATCTCGGCAAAGTTGTTACTTGATACGGACGGCGCACAACTCAGCGGTGACGTTCTCGTTTTAGGTGATGATCGGGAAGCGACAGACCTTGTGAGTGCGCTGGCCGAAACCTTGGGTGGCATGCGTGGTGTGTACGCGGGACGTTTGCGAAATGCGGGTCAGGTTGAAGCCTTCACCGCAAATTTAATTTCAATGAATCGTCGGTACAAAGGACACGCCGGAGTGCAAATCACTGATATTTAAATCTCAGGTTTGCTATTCGTACGAGTTTTCGGGTCCGGGAAATTCTCCGCTTGCCACATCGGCAATCCATTTTCTGACCGCGGATTTAATTGGTGCTCGAAGTTGGGCGTATTGGCGGACGAATTTGGGCGGCTCCTGATCGCTGATCCCCAATAAGTCTTGCCACACGATTACTTGGGCGTTAGTAGCCTTCCCGGCGCCGATTCCCACGGTGGGAATGTCCAGCAAGTCGGTGATTCGGCCCGCTAATTCAGATGGGATCGCTTCTAAGACGATTGCTTTGACGCCAGCATTTGCCAGAGCCTTCGCGTCGCGCATGAGAGATTCGCCAGCCTCTCCACGGCCTTGGACTCGATAGCCGCCGAGTGAGTGAACTGACTGCGGGGTCAGACCGAGGTGGCCAATTACTGGGATCCCAGCACTGGATAATGCTTCCACTTGGGGGATGACCGGTGCGCCACCTTCTAATTTCACCGCTTGAGCGCCACCATCTTTCATGAATGCAGATGATGTCTCAATTGCTTGGGCAACACTTGCTTGGTAACTGCCAAAAGGCAGATCCGCTATCACTAACGGTGTGCGTGAGCCTCGAACGACTGCGCGCACCAACGGCATGAGTTCTTCGACGGTAACGGGCAGCGTTGAGTCGTAGCCGTAAACCACCATGGCTGCAGAGTCTCCGACGAGTAGGGCGTGGGCTCCCGCTTCTTCAAAGATTCCTGCACTGAGATAGTCGTAAGCGGTGATCATGGACCAACGCTGGCCACGTTCACTCATGGCGATGAGGTCGTTGAGAGTGGTTCGTCGCCCAGTGTGAGCGAAATGGGTTGACACTTTTCTTCTCCAATCTCGAGGCTCACATGGAGTCCCCGGATCACGTCGAGAATTCTTGGCTAACGGCTCAAGCATGCCATGTTGTCGTTCAGATGTCAGCCCCCCCATCAGTTCAACCCCGACCCTAAAGTGAGGACAGTTATTACGATACGGTACCGTTTCATAATTAATGGCGATGGCAGTGTCGCTTCCGGCACAAGGAGATAAATGTCAACCACGCGGCCCATGGACCCATCAGCCCGCGATTCCCACGGTGCATTCGGTGCCGACGGTCACCCCAGGCGATGGGCGATTTTGGCGGTACTGGTCGTCAGCCTGTTAGTGGTAGTCCTCGACAACACGATTCTCAATATCGCGCTGCCTACTATTCAGAGTGAACTGGGGGCAAGTCAATCTGAGTTAATTTGGGCCATAGATGCCTATATTTTGGTGTTTGCCGCCTTGCTTTTCAGTTGGGGCGTAATGGGGGATCGGATTGGTCGCAAGAAAGTCCTGATCATTGGTCTTGCTATTTTTGGGGTCGCATCAGCAATTGCTGCATTTTCGGCAAGTTCAGGAATGCTGATTGGGATGCGGGCGGTTATGGGAGTTGGTGGTGCTGCGGTACTACCCACCACCCTGGCAATTATCACCGTTGTGTTCCCACCCCACGAGCGAGGCAAGGCAATCGGCGCTTGGGCCGCAGCCGTCGGTGCTGCTATTGCGCTGGGTCCAGTTTTGGGTGGAATACTTTTACAGCATCCTTCATGGTTCGAATGGTTGCTGGGAAATAGGTGGGGTTCGGTGTTCCTGATCAACGTCCCAATTGTGATTATTGGGGTGATTGCAATTGCCCGGGTAGTTCCCGAGACCAAGAATCCACAACCTCGAGCCCTGGACATCCCCGGATTGCTGCTCTCCGTCACTGGACTCGGCCTGTTGATTTACGGAATCATTCGTGCGTCAGAAACCCGTGACTGGCTGGCCCCATCAGTTCTGATTCCAGCATTTGTCGGCATCGCGTTAATTGCGCTATTTCTATGGATTGAGTCACGCAGCGACCATGCTTCATTTGATGTAGCACTATTCAAGAACCGCGGATACGCGGTGAGCCTGGCGGCGATTTCGCTATCATTCTTTGCGCTCACAGGAATTACGTTTATGTTGCCGTTCTACCTGCAGATCCTTCGCGGCTTTGACCCGCTTTCAGCGGGCTTATCGTTTATCCCATTCGCCGTGGGGCAGATCATTGCAGCGCCACGCTCTGCAACTATGGCGAATAGATTTGGCTACCGAGCGGTGATGTCCTTTGGCCTAGGGGCGGTGGCCGCAGCTCTAGGAGCACTGTCACTCATCCAAATTGACACGCCGATCTGGTTGATTCTTATTGTTTTCTTCATCTTCGGTTTCGGATTGGGCAACGTCATTGCTCCAGCCTCCACCGTGATGCAAAATGTCTTACCGCTGGCCCGGGCAGGTGCCGGTTCTGCTGTTCAAAACACCGTGCGTCAAGTCGGCGGAGCACTCGGTGTGGCAGTAATCGGAACAATCCTCGCTACTCGTTATGCACAAAACGTTGAACCGTTCTTGGGTAGATTGCCCGTGGAGATTTCTGATCAAGCAAAGGATGTTGCCTCCGAATCCATTATTGGAACTGTCTCGGTGCTCGATCAGGCGGCCGAGAGCGGTGTTCCGGCGAGCATCATTGATCAGTTGCAGTCGGGGGCGTTTGAAGCATTTTTGAATGCTTCGCACATCACCTCGATGATCTCAACAGCGGTAGTGCTCATTGCATTCTTCACCGTATTACTTGGTCTTCCAAAGATTTACCCACCGCAGAAAATAAAAATTGAAGAACCCAATCAGGTGCCGGACCCCGAACCAGATAAATCGGCGAAATAATCCATGTCAGAATGTAAAGTACGCGGCCGTCCTCGAAGTAAAGATGTGGACTTAGTGATCGTGGAGTCCGTCCTTGACATTATCGCCGAAGATGGAATTTCTAAGGTCACCATGGAAGGAGTTGCCCAACGGGCAGGTGTGAGCAAAGCCAGCCTGTATCGACGTTTTCCCACCAAGTCTGATATGGCACAAGCCGCCGTTGAGCGGATGCGACAGGAAAGCCCGATCATTCCGACGGAGGGAAGCGCCTACGAGCGTCTGCTCTACCTCATGGAAGGCACAAGAGCAGGTATTCAGGGAACTCGCTATGGCCGGATCATGCTCGCTGTGATTTCCACCAGCCAAGAACATCCGGAGTTGGCGCAGTTGGTCTACAACCGAATCCTGCAGCCTCGTCGTATGCGCGTCCGCGAGATTCTTGAGCAAGGGATCGAAGCTGGTGAGTTTCCCAGCACCCTCAATATCGATGTTGCGATGCCCACCCTGATTGGGCCAATGCTGTATCTGGGCATGTGGTCAATGTGTGATCCGGTGTTACACACCAGGACGGAAGATGTCCTTCGTTCAGTTATGGGATTGCCCCAAAAAAACTAACCTTGCCAGCGATTAGTGATAGGTAGGCGGCGATCACGGCCGAAAGACTTGGTTGAAATTTTGGTGCCCGGTGGATACTGCCGGCGTTTATACTCGGCGCGATCGGTGAGCGAAATTATTCGATGAACTAAGGCCGAGTCAAAGCCTTTCGCTTCTAGATCTGCGATTGATGCATCTTGATCGATATACATTTCGAGGATCGCGTCAAGGAGTCCGTAGTCGGGCAGTGAGTCGCTATCGAGTTGATCAGGTCGCAATTCGGCACTGGGCTCTTTCTCTATACTGTTGTGGGGAATCGGAGGAGTTGCTCCTGTCGCTGCAGCCGTGGCATTGCGCCAGCGGGCTAACGCCCACACCATTGTTTTGGGAATATCTTTGATCGGGGCGAAGCCTCCGACCGCGTCACCGTAAATAGTGGAGTAGCCAACGGCGAGCTCACTTTTGTTTCCGGTCGCAAGAACGAGATGGCCGTGTGAGTTCGACAGAGCCATCAAGGTCGTTCCGCGGACTCGAGCCTGCAAGTTTTCCTCCGCAAGGCCAGTGACACCCACCTGGGCATGGAACGCGTCAACAATGGGAGCTATTGAGACAGTGTGGATTGAAAGTCCGGTTCGCTCAGAAAGTGCGTAGGCGTCGGCGACGGAATGCTCTGAAGAATATTCACTCGGCATTGCGCACGCAAATACATTTTCCTTGCCCAAGGCATCAACCGCAATTGCGCCAACAAGTGCCGAATCGATTCCACCGCTGGCCCCAAAGAGAACCGAACTAAATCCATTCTTTTTCACATAGTCACGCAGCGACAACGTGAGTGCGCTGTAAATAGTCTCAAGTGGATCAACAATTGGCATGAGTTCAACGGGTTTACCGTGACAAGGAAGACTGATGTGAAGCAGCTCCTCAATGTGTTGCGCACCTTGCAGTAGTACGTCGCCTTCCGCGGAAACAACCATGCTGCCGCCATCGAAAAGTAATTCGTCTTGGCCCCCCACAATATTGGTGTACAGAATGGTTGCACCGGATTCCCGCGCCTGATCACGACACAAATTAATCCGAATATTTTCCTTCTGCGATTCATAGGGTGAAGCGTTGAGAACAGCGAGAATGTCAGCATTTGCCTCGCGAGCCCACTGAACCGGCCCACCGATGCGCCACAGGTCTTCACAAATTGCCACAGCAATTGTGTGATCCTTGATGTCGAAAATAAGTGGCAAGTTCCCTTGATGGAAATATCGCGCTTCGTCGAAAACACCGTAATTGGGTAGAAAATGTTTCGTGTACGTTCCCATTACTTGGCCGTTATGCAGGATGGCTGCGCTGTTGGTCGGTCCGGATTTTCCAACTCCTAGGTAGCCCACAATTACGTGTGTTTCGCCATTCCCGTCGGCGGCAAGGTCGGTGGCAAGGGTCCGGATAGAGTGCATAGATGCGGTCTGGAAATCCTCGCGAAGCGCTAAATCCTCGATGGGGTATCCGTTGAGAACCATTTCACCAAAAAGAATCAAGTCAATTGGTCCTTCTTGAGCCGCTGAGTTAACCGAATCCCGGATCAACTGGGCGTTCGCCTTCAGATTGCCCACCGTGGGGTTCACCTGCGCTAAAACCACGCTCAACTGGCTCTTGGCGGACCCACTTACCCCCATGGACCCATTTTCGTTCATATGGGTGAGGATACTGCAGGCATTTAACCTGCTCGTAACACGAGGGAGAGGACGATATGGGGTATCGGTGGCAGGCTCTGCTCTACCCGGGGAATTCTTGACATGAAGATCTTGACATAGAGATCTCAACATAAAAATCTAGGCATAGAGATCTAGACATAGAGACAAGGCAGGCGTAATGGATAAGCAGGCTGAATTTGTTTTGCGGGCTGTTGAGGAACGTGATATTCGATTCGTTCGTTTGTGGTTCACTGACATTCTTGGAGCTCTGAAATCAGTAGCAATCGCCCCCGCTGAACTTGAGGGTGCATTCACCGAAGGCATTGGCTTTGATGGTTCAGCGATTGAAGGCTTCGCCCGAGTCTACGAATCTGACATGCTTGCCACGCCCGATCCGAGCACGTTCAGTATTTTACCGTGGCGGGAAGAAGGCCCGGGCGTTGCGCGAATGTTCTGTGATATCAAAATGCCTGACGGTTCTCCTTCTTTCGCTGATCCACGGCACGTACTCAAGCGCGCGTTAACAAGAGCCGCGGAGATGGGTTTCACGTTCTATACGCACTCCGAAGTTGAGTTTTATTTGTTCAAAGACGAACCAGAGCTGGGAAGCGAGCCAGTCCCCATTGATCGGTACGGATATTTTGATAATGCCCCAAATGGTCTCGCGCACGACTTCAGACGCCAAGCAATCACGACGCTAGAAGCAATGGGAATCTCAGTTGAATTTAGTCACCACGAGGGTGGTCCAGGTCAACAGGAAATTGATTTGCGCTATGCAGATGCGCTGTCGACCGCTGACAACCTAATGACTTTCCGGCTGGCCATAAAAGAAGTTGCTCTGGACCAAGGAATCTTTGCCTCTTTCATGCCGAAGCCCTTTATGGAGCACCCGGGTAGTGGGATGCACACGCACCTTTCCCTTTTCGAAGGTGACACCAATGCTTTCTATGAGCCTGGTGCCCCTCACCAACTGTCTAAAGTCGCGCGATCATTTCTTGCCGGGCTACTAGTTCACGCACCTGAAATAACTGCGGTGACGAACCAATGGGTCAACTCTTATAAGCGCATTGCCGGCGGCGCAGAGGCACCTGCCTGGGCCTGCTGGGGCCGTCACAATCGTTCAGCGCTGTTGCGTGTTCCGATCTACAAGCCGGACAAGGCAAATAGCGCCCGCCTCGAATACCGGGCTTTGGACAGCGCCACTAATCCATATCTTGCATTTGCCCTCCTACTCTCCGCAGGGCTTAAAGGGATCGAAGAAGAATATGAGATGCCGCCAGAGGCTGAAGACAATGTATGGGCACTCAGCGAAATTGAACGCAGCGCTCTAGGCATGAAGCCGTTGCCAGGCAGTTTGAATCAGGCGATTATTGCTATGGAAAACAGTGAACTGGTGGCTGATACTTTGGGTGAGCATGTGTTCGACTTTTTCCTGCGTAATAAAAAGGCCGAGTGGAACGAGTATCGCCAGCAAGTGACCCAATGGGAGCTCAACCGATATCTACCTTCCCTTTAGATTTTGTGCGCTGTAGGCACTAAGTTCCACTTGTGATCGCTGATTCCTCTCAAGGCTCACCACGTGTGTCCTCGCTGCGTGTGGGGTTACTCAAGGCAGGAGTCACCGACTCAGAAGCCGCAATTGCCGCTGTAGCTGAAATTGAATCTCACTCCGATCAAGCAATATCTGGTGCTGAACTTTCGCGGGCTCTCGTGGGAGTCGCCGACCCTGACTTGGCCCTGACGTCACTTGCGCGATTGGTCGCTAGTGCACCTGTACCCGAACTGACTCGAATGATTAACACCGTTACCGCTGAGCCGATCGTGTTGGGCCGGCTGCTTACCCTCATGGGCGTGTCAACGAGGTTCGCTGACTTCTTGATACTTCACCCAGAGATTGGCATGATTGCCGATTCCCAAGTATTAGCTGAACCTCCCGAGGGGATTGGGGCTCGGCTAATGATCTGTGTCGGCGCTGATCCACATCAGGAAATTCCAATCGCGATGTCTTTCCAGGACGATGTGCTTGATGCCTTGCGTGTTGCATACTTTCGGGAACTGATGGGAATTGCCGCTCGAGATTTGACCGGGATCTACCCCATGGAAGTGATTGCCGGCTGGCTATCAGATTTGGCTGATGCGACCCTCAACGCCGCACTCGCAATTGGTCGAGTAGGGGTCCCTCATCCGCGAACGCCTCTCGCCGTCATTGCGATGGGGAAAAGTGGCGGTCGGGAATTAAATTATATTTCCGATGTTGACGTTATCTTTGTGACGGATGAAAGTGATTCGATTAATGATGCAACCCAAATAGCACGTGGTCTGATGCGGGCATGTAGTGCTGTCACCGCGGAGGGATCAATCTGGGAGGTCGATGCTGCGCTGCGCCCAGAGGGTAAACAGGGTGCACTCGTGCGCACGGTTGAATCCCATGTCGGCTACTACGAACGATGGGCGAGTACGTGGGAGTTTCAGGCGTTGCTCAAAGCCAGATGTGTTGCTGGTGACCCGACTGTCGGTGAGCAATACATTCACGGTGTTCAGCCATTTATTTGGGCAGCTGCTGACCGAGATGGATTCGTAACCGATGTTCAGGCGATGCGCCGTCGGGTTGAAGAAAATGTTAATGCTTCCATTGCCGACCGGGAAATAAAATTGGGACCAGGTGGGCTGCGTGACATCGAGTTTTCTGTGCAGCTCCTGCAACTTGTCCACGGTCGCAGCGATGTTCTGATTAGGAGCAGCAACACGATTGATGCACTTCGGGCACTGGCCATGTGGGGATACGTAGGTCGAGAGGAAGCTTCTCAACTTGAACATTCGTATCGCTTTCTGCGCACCTTGGAACACAGAATCCAATTGCGTCACCTGCGCCGGACCCACATTGTGCCCCAAGACCCAGATGAACTGCGAGTTATTGCACGCAGCATGGGCATCACGAGCAACCCAATTGATACCTTGATAAGTCAGTGGGGGAGTAATCGTGCCGAGGTACGCCGGATCCACGAGAAATTGTTTTACCGACCCTTACTCAATGCTGTCGCAGGGCTTGATGCATCTGCGGCCCGACTCGGTAGCGCTGCCGCGACTGAGAGACTTCGTGCACTCGGTTTTCTTGACCCGGCTGGAGCCCTGCGCAACATTGAAGCACTCAGCAGCGGTGTGAGCAGAAGGTCCAATATTCAACGAACCTTGCTGCCGGTCATGCTGTCCTGGTTTGCCCAGGCACCATTTCCTGATACCGGGTTGAGCGCTTTTCGCGCCCTAAGTGACCAAGTGGGGTCAAGCCATTGGTATCTGCGTCTATTGCGAGATGAGTCACTTATTGCACAGCGCTTGGCCTACCTGCTGGCGTCAAGCCGTTACGTCACCGAACTCATCCACAAAGTACCGGAATCCATCTCCATGCTTGCCCATAGTGAAGAATTGGTCCCGCCAGTGTTGGGGCCAGAAATTGACTCGGTTCTCACTCGTCACCTAGAACCCGAGCGTGCAGTGTCATCTCTGCGTGCGATCAGGCGTCGGGAACTGTTTAGAACAAGTTCGGCTGATGCATTGCGGTTGACCGACATAACCACGGTGGGACGAGCGCTCACCGAAGTTGCTGAGGCAACAATCCGTGGAGCCCTGGCGTGTGCCAACGAGGAGGATCCGAGTGTTCGGTTAGCGGTCATCGGAATGGGCCGCTTCGGCGGTTGTGAACTGGGCTTCGGGAGCGATGCGGACCTGATGTTTGTCTTCGAACCTGCAGTTGGCGCCGACCATGAAGCAGCGGCCAAGAGTGCCTTTGCTCGAGTGAAGCACATGCGAAGTCTACTCAGCGCGCCCGCAGATGAACCGCCCCTTGAACTCGATACTGATCTGCGCCCCGAAGGCAAGAACGGTCCGCTAGTTCGATCCTTGGATTCATTTGCCGCTTACTACAAAAAGTGGTCATCACCATGGGAAGCCCAAGCGCTTCTGCGCGCGCGAACCGTGGCCGGCGATGCAGACTTGGGTGCACGTTTTGAAAAGATGATCGCCCCAGTTCGTTATCCGGTTGCTGGTTTGGATGCCACAGCACTTTTAGAGATGCGCACGCTTAAGGCGCGGATGGAAACCGAGCGACTGCCAAGGGGGATTGACCCAAACCGGCATATTAAATTGGGGCGTGGGGGGCTCAGCGATGTCGAATGGACGATTCAACTGCTGCAACTAAGCCACGGTCACGAGTACCCGGATTTGCGTACCACCCAAACACTGCAAGCGTTGGATGCGGCAGAACAGGGGCAGCTGATGAGCCATCAAGATTCGGCGATCCTCGCTAAAGCGTGGACGCTGGCTAGCGAAGTCCGTAATGCAATTGTGTTGGTCAAAGGTAAATCAAGTGACGTGCTACCGATTGACGTCACCGATCTTGCAGCGATCGCTTACTTGATGGGATATTCACGTTCGCGCGTTGGACAACTAGAGCAGGATTACTTGCGGGCAACTCGCAGGGCCCGTGGGGTTGCCGAGCGGATCTTCTACGGAAGCGTTGCATAAGAAGAACATTTGCGACTGAGATCGGCGTTAGCCGGTCCGTGGTTAAGTGTGTCGTCCCAGCCGATCAACTTTTCCGGTCCACAACCAATTCCTGAATAAAGATCGCACCGAAAAAGGCCCCGACTATTAATTAGCCGAGGCCTTTTTGCCTGAGTTCGGTTGCGCGGTTGATCGTTGTTACAGGTCGTAGTACATCTCGAACTCATGTGGGTGCGGACGCAAGCGCATGGGTGCGATTTCGTTAGTGCGCTTGTAATCGATCCAGGTCTCAATGAGGTCTGCGGGGAACACTCCACCGGCCTGCAGGTACTCGTTATCGGCCTCAAGTGCCTCAAGGGCACGATCAAGGGACGCGGGCAACTGTGGAATATTTGCCAACTCTTCGGGCGGCAATTCGTACAGATCCTTGTCAACGGGAGCAAGCGGTTCGATCTTGTTCTTGATTCCGTCAATCCCGGCCATAAGCTGGGCAGAAAAGGCAAGGTAGGGATTACTCGAGGGGTCTGGTACTCGGAATTCCACACGCTTTGCTTTCGGAGAGGAACCGGTCACTGGGATCCGAATACAGGCTGACCGGTTGCGAGCGGAGTACACCAAGTTCACCGGTGCTTCAAAGCCCGGCACTAAACGGTGATAACTGTTAACGGTGGGGTTCGTAAACCCAAGTAGCGACGGTGCGTGGTGTAAAAGGCCACCGATATACCAGCGAGCAATATCAGACAGGCCGCCGTAGCCGCTTTCATCGTAAAACAGTGGCTT
>DGQA01000033.1:11262-37998 GCA_002390705.1 Actinobacteria bacterium UBA4426
GTGACAGTGCATTCCTGAACCGTTGTCACCAAAGAGTGGTTTTGGCATGAAGGTCGCGGTCTTGCCGTGAGCCCAGGCAACATTTTTGACCACGTACTTGAACTTCATCAGGTCATCGGCAGAAGATCTCAGGCTGTCAAATGTGTAGTTGATCTCGCCTTGGCCGGCTGTTCCTACTTCATGGTGGGAACGCTCGACTTTGAGCCCGACCTGCTGCAACTTAGTCACCATGTCATCCCGGATGTCAGCGAAGTGATCAACGGGGGGAACGGGGAAGTAACCACCCTTGTAACGGGTTTTATAGCCGCGGTTGCCACCTTCTTCCACGCGACCGGTATTCCAGGCACCTTCCACAGAGTCGATGAAGTAGTACCCGGAATGCTGATTTGTTTCAAACCGGATGTCATCAAAAACGTAAAATTCGGCTTCGGGTCCAAAATAGACCGTGTCAGCGATGCCGGTTGACTTCAAATAGGTTTCGGCGCGCGAGGCCACATTACGCGGGTCACGTGAGTACGGCTCATTTGTGAACGGGTCCAAGATCGAGAAGTTCATGATCAGGGTCTTAGCGGGGCGAAACGGGTCAATGTAGGCGGTGCTGGGATCGGGAACGAGTTTCATGTCAGACTCGTGGATCGCTTGGAAACCGCGGATTGAGGAACCATCAAACATGAGGCCCTCTTCAAAAGCGTCAATGGTGAATGAACCCACCGGGACGTTGAAGTGCTGCATGACACCGGGTAGGTCCATAAAGCGCACGTCGACGAACTCGACGTTTTCCTTCTTGATGAAGTCGAGAACTTCTGAACTCGTTGTGAACATGCCGACCTCCTATAAGGGCTCCAATTCGGGAACCATGTAGGACCCAATTGTAGGCAAGATGGGTATCGGACACGTATCCCGTCTGTTACCAGCGTGTTAACTGATGTCGGCTAACCTATCTTTATGAGCATTGTCGTCGAGCACTTGAACAAGAGTTTTGGGTCTGGGGTGACTGCGGTGCGGGATCTGAGCTTCGCGGCGGCGCCCGGCAAAGTGACCGGTTTCCTTGGTCCCAACGGAGCTGGCAAAACCACCACCCTGCGTTGCCTGTTGGGCTTAGTTGCTCCCACTTCCGGCGCCGCGACCATCGACGGGGTGCGGTACCAGGAGATCTCGAACCCGATTAACGTTGTGGGCGCATCCTTGGAAGCCAGTGGCTTCCACCCGGCCAGGACCGCGCGTAATCACCTGCGCATGATTGCTTCCGGAGCACGAATCGGTGACACGCGTGTTGGTGAAGTGCTCAACACGGTTGGACTCACCGCCGCGGCTGACCGTAAGGTCGGCGGCTACTCATTAGGCATGCGCCAAAGGCTCGCACTCGGTGTAGCCCTGTTGGGCGATCCCAAGGTCCTGATTCTCGATGAGCCGGCAAATGGCCTCGACCCTGAAGGTATTTCCTGGCTGCGCTCCTTCCTCCGAGACCAAGCCGCCGCAGGAGTCAGTGTTTTAGTCTCTAGCCACGTACTCTCCGAAGTCCAGCAAACCGTCGACGACGTGATCATTATTCGTTCAGGGTCGTTGGTGTATCAGGGTTCATTGCACTCCCTGACCGAAGATGGCCTCCCCGAAGTGACCGTTCGCGGTCCGAACATTGGTCAACTGTCGATCCCGGGGGACTGGTCCTTGCGGGAATCAGAACCGGGCGAGGTAGTTGTCACGGGTGCAACTTTGGAAGCGGTCGGGCGGGCAGCATTCGAGCAGTCCTTTGAACTGCATGAACTGTCTTCGAAAGCACCGGATCTTGAGGCGCTCTTTTTGGGTCTGACCGCAGAGGAAGCCGCCACCACCGACGGGAGCCAATCATGATTTCCTTGATCCGGTCCGAGTTCCGAAAAGTCTTCTCCACCAAATTGCTGTTTATTTTGATTATTTCGGCAGCGGCGTTTGCCCTACTTCAGGTCTTTTTACTAATTTTTGTGACTCCGCCTGGCCTCGAAGAGGCAAACCAACTCATGAACCCCCAATACGTCAAAACGATTACTGCCTCGGCCGGAAGCGCCAGTATTTTCCTACTGATTCTGGGGATTGTTGCAATGTCGGGGGAGTACCGTAACCAGACGATCACCTCCACTTTTCTGGTAACGCCCGTCCGTTGGAAAGTGATTGTCGCCAAAATGGCCACTTTTGCGATCTTGGCATTTTTTATCGCGATCTTGCTTTGGCTGATTGTGTCGATTACGGCGATGCTGCTACTCACCACTCAAGATTCCGCGCCATTTGAATGGAGCGGAGCACTTGAGATCCTTGGGGGGACCGTGCTCGGCCTGGTGCTGTACGGAATCTTGGGTGTGGCCATCGGGTCCTTGATCACCAGCCAGGTCGCCGCGATCATCATCGCCCTCATCTGGTTCTTGATTGTTGAGTCATTGCTTTCAGTATTTTTTGACACGTTCGCTAATTGGCTGCCGGGAGGAGCATTGAATGCGATCCTGCAGACAAATGGAAACCCCGAGGCAATTGATGCGGATCTGCTCAGCGTGCCAGTAGGCGCGCTCGTACTGATCGGTTACGCGGCAGTCTTCGCAATAGCCGCGGCCTTCTTCACCACCAAGCGTGATATTACGTGAGCCCGCAGCCAGACTTAATGTTTGGTGAAAACACCTATGCAAGTGTGGGTCGTCGCATTGTGGCACTGTGCATCGACTGGTTTGCCAGTTTGGGCATCGCTGTCCTGGCATTCCAGCAGTTTGTGTACGGATCGCCAGAATCAATGTTGGCAACGGTGGTGATCTTCTACGCGGAGATTGTGATTTTCACGTTTTTGATGGGGGCTTCATTCGGGCAGCGGATTATTAGTCTCCGGGTGATAAATATTGATGGTGGCAGACTTTCCCTGTGGCGAATCATGCTGCGCACACTGCTGATTGTTTTGGTAATCCCAGCACTGGTTATGGATTCGGATGGACGTGGCCTACATGACCGAATTGTTCGATCGCGCGTTATTCGGGTGTCTAAGGGTTAACAACGGTTGATACGCGTCCCCCATGGGCAGGTCTAACGAGGGAACATCTAACGAGGGAACATCTAACGTCGTGGACGTTTCATGGAACGGGCGCTGTTCGGCATGGGTCCTTTGGGGATAGGGAGCGTGTTTGCGGCGTTGCCCAGAGCATCAAGGCGACGTCGGACTTCGGTTACTTCGCCTCCGCGTAAATTGCGGGGTAGCTTTGTCAACGTTTTTTGTAGTTTTCTCAGCGTCACCTGGTCTGCTTCAACTCCCACCTGGATTTCGTAGATCGGGATATCTGGCACCCAGCGCGCAGTCTTTTTGCGCTCGTTGGTGAGCAAGGCAGTAACCCGGGATGCTGGACCTTCGGAGATCAGGATGACGCCAGGGCGTGCCACGATCCGAGAGACCATGTCTTGGCTCTTATTGATTGCAACGGCCGGAGTCATCGGCCATTTATTGCCGCGGATACTCTGCACAACGGCGGCAGCCGCCCCCGCTTGTCCTTCAATTGAGGAGTAGGCCGCCGACATGGCGCGGCGGCTAAACCAATACGTGCTGGCCAGAAGCCCGACCGGTACGCCGACAAGGAATGCGGTGGGGGGATTGAGCAACAGCCACACGGGGGCCGCAACCACGAGGAACCCGACTACGAAGAAACCTAGCGACTCGGCCCACAGGAATGGATATGCCTTTTGGGTCATTTTCCAATTTTGAGCGAGTGATGAGAGTCCTTTAAGAAATTTTCCTTTAGCCACGGGTTCACTCTATGGCAATGCGAGTTGACGTTTAGTTAAGGGTAACCACCGTGATTGGGTCACCGGCGTTGATTACACCCGGGCACTCGACCCATCCGGTAACTCCGCGAAGGTTGATGGCAGCTTTGGGGAACTGATGAGCGGCAGTGCCGTACTTTTCATGCACCATTTCTCCAGCGATCGTGCACGGCGCGTTGGCCCCGCCGGTCATGATGCTGGCACCGCTGGGGAAGACCAGCCGGGTCATGCGCGGCAAAGCGGTGAGATCGGGGAGGCCTTCAGTACAGATATTGTCCGCGATCGTTCCGGGCTCAAGTTCATCGATGCCCAGGTTAGCCGCGATTTTGGCGAGTTCCGCCGTGTCAATAATTGAGATTTGGCGGTAGTTGTTTATTTTGGTCCCGCGTGCGAAAGCGTGGGCTTCTCGGGCAGCAGCAAACATGGTGCGACCGTAGTGTCGATCCCCTTCGACACCGGAAAAATCTAAGGTGATTTGATCAACGCGGGTGGGGACCTGTGAATCGGCCGACCACACGTGCAAGGAAGTAACCGCGGCGCTCATGAATTAACCGCTCCACGCTTTTCGATCGCCTGGGCGTAGAGCCGGCCGGCGCGGTAACTCGAACGCACCAGCGGGCCACTCATGACGCCCGCAAAACCGATTTCGTAGGCGCGCTGCTCCCATTGCACAAATTCCCCAGGGGGTGCCCATCGAGTGACCGGATGGTGCAGTTTTGATGGGCGCAGGTACTGGGTAATTGTGATCAAGTCACACCCAGCCTCATGCAGATCGACGAGTGCCTGATCAATCTCGTCTGGTTCTTCACCCATGCCAAGAATTAAATTACTTTTGGTGACTAGGCCGGCATCGCGCGCCTGAGTAATGACATCCAGACTCCGATCATAACGAAACGCTGGTCGGATTCGTTTGAATATTCGTGGCACAGTTTCGACGTTGTGGGCCAAAACTTCGGGGCGGGTGGCGAAAACAACGGCGAGGAGTTCAGGGTTCCCCGAAAAATCAGGGATCAGCACTTCTACACCGGTGTCGGGGTTGAGGAGCTTGATTTGAGCGACTGTTTCCGCGTAGAGCCAAGCGCCTTCGTCGGGGAGGTCGTCACGGGCGACGCCGGTGACGGTCGCGTAACGTAGGTCCATTTTTTGCACCGACTCAGCGACCCGGCGGGGTTCGTCAACGTCTAAGGGGTCGGGCTTCCCGGTGTGGATTTGACAGAAGTCACAACGTCTAGTGCACTGCTCTCCGCCAATCAGGAAAGTGGCTTCCCGGTCTTCCCAGCATTCGTAAATATTGGGGCAACCAGCTTCTTGACACACAGTGTGCAGGCCCTCGCTTGCCACAAGATTGCGAATCTTGGTGTATTCGGGTCCAGTCTTCATGGTGGTCCGAATCCACGATGGCTTTCTTTCGATGGGAACCTCAGCGTTTCGGGCTTCGATCCTCAGGAGCTTGCGACCTTCAACGGTGGTTCCGGTAAATGCGGCATCGGTAGTCATGGGGCATTTCCTCCAATGGGGGTGAGTTCGCGAAGATGGGTCTGCAAGATAGGTAGCACCGTACTAGGGGTGAGTTCACGATGCGATTCTTGACTGAGCGTGGTGACGGTGGCATCGGTAATTCCACAAGGAACGATGCTGTGGTAGGGATCGAGTGAGTTATTGCAGTTGAGGGCGAACCCGTGCAGGGTCACTCCTTGGGAAACTCGAATCCCAATAGCAGCAATCTTGCGCGCGGGTAATGGGTGAGTGACCCAGACGCCGCTGCGTCCGTCAACCTGTTCGGAAACTACCCCAAATTCACTACACACGCGCATCAACATTTCTTCGATTCGGCGCACGTGGGCGACGACGTCCATGGGATCACCGAGTCGAAGAATTGGGTACCCGACAATTTGACCGGGGCCATGCCAAGTGATTTTCCCGCCTCGATCGACATCGATTACCGGAACATTTGAAGTGGGCCGCTCATGTATTTCTGTGCGTTTTCCCGCTGTATACACGGAAGAGTGTTCGAGAAGCAGGATCGTGTCTTCTCGGGAGCCCGAAACGACTTCGGCGTGGACCCTTTTTTGGTAGTCCCAGGCCTGCTGGTAGTCAATTTCGGTACCGAGCAGTTCAATTTCCAGCATGTGAAGCTCCTTTACCGAGGCTCTCGGAGAGAACGGTGTCAGCCGCGCGTCGACCGCTGACCATCGCCCCTTGGATACTGGAACTGGCAAGGTAATCCCCCGCGAGATATACCCCACCGGAAACCGCGGGCGGGTTAAAGTCGTGCGGGGGAGCCATGACGGGAAGTGCGTGTTGAATTGGGTAATGGCCAACTAGCTCCCACGAGGAAGCGTCCGTATTGTGCATTGTGCTCAGTCGAGCCACAAGATCGAGGTCACGTTTATGAACACCGATTGCTGAAGTGGAAATCAGTTGCATGCCGGGTGCGTAGCTGGGCACCGCATTGGTCAACACGACACTGTTTGTGATTGGACCTTCCGCGCTCGCGTTGACCACTACAACTGGTTTTTTTTCATCGAGAGTGCCTAAGGGTGCGAGGTGATACCACGTCGTCACCGAGTTCCATGCCGGGACACTTACCCCGCTCAATTGCCCCGACGAGGTCGAATCAGTTGCAACAATCACCGCCTTGGCATTGATAATTTCACCACCCACGTGGACCGAGTTCGGTGAGATGGAAGTGACGGCGGAATCAAATCGAACGGTCCCCTCAGGCAGTGCGTGAAAAATTTGTTCCGGGATTGCTTGCATTCCACACGCTGGAAGGGAAGGCTTTCCTTTAACAAATGTGCGCAGCACAAAGTTCATGAATCGACTAGACGTGGAAAGTTCCTGTTCAAGAAAGACACCTGAGAAGAATGGCTGGACCACTTGGGAATAAAAATCACCGCTGACTCCAGCACGCTTTAGGGCTGAGTGCGAATTGGTGTCGACTTCGAGGGCGATTGCGGCGGGTGATTTGTTCGACTGGGCTAATGCGTAGCGCAAGAAAGCGGCTTTTGAGCCCAGAGATCCCGATCTGATCGAGCTAGGCAACCAGCCCAGGAGTTCACGGGGGTCACCGAGTTTAATTCGCCCGTTGTCCGAAGAGGAAATAACTCCAGCACTAAATGCGTGAAGGTCGAGTGCTTCGTAGTCCAGAACTCGTTGGCCTTCAGGGTAGGCGGTGTTGTATAACTGAAATCCGTGATCCATGTGGACCCCGTCAACAATGTCGGTGCGCACCCGACCACCGACACGATCGCCTGCTTCAAGAACCAATACCTCGACGCCATGGATGCAGAGTTGTCTCGCGGCCGACAGGCCCGCAAGCCCGCCTCCAACAACGACTACCGGTGGAGTGGTCACTGCGAATCAGGCGCCCGGTTCTGCAAGTGCCGCACGAATCGCTGATTCAATATTTTTGTCCTGGAAATCAAAGTTATGTTTTTCAAGTTCTCCAGGCAACACGCGGGAACTGCCGAGAACCTCAGTAGAGAATTCACCTAAATAAATCCTCAGGGCAATGGCGGGTGCAGGCAGAAGCGTTGGTCGGCCTAAGACTGCGCCCATCACTCGGGTAATTTCGGCATTTGTTTCTGGCCGGGGTCCGGTGAGGTTCACCGGGCCGTTGATTGCAGTGTTGTTGAGGGCACACTCGATCGCTCGCAGTTCATCGCGCATGGAAATCCACGACCAGTACTGTTTGCCGTTCCCCAGTTTGCCGCCAACACCTGCTTTAAATAGGGGGAACATGCGCTCCCAGGCGCCGCCTCGTGCTGAAACAACTAGGCCGGTGCGAAGGTGAACGACCCGAATCCCGGCGTCACTGGCAGCTCGGGTGGCGCCCTCCCAAGCGACCACCACGTCGGATAGGAAACCGTGACCAGCGGGAGCAGTTTCTGTGACTGCAGTGGCTCCGGTATCGCCGTAAAAACCAATTGCCGAAGCGCTGATCAGGGTGTGCGGTGTGTGTTCCATCTGAGCAATTGCGTGGGAGATCGTTTCGGTGCCGTTGACTCGACTGTCCAAGATTTTCTTTTTATAAGAGTCACTCCAGCGGTGATCGCCCACTCCGGCACCGGCAAGATGGATCACAGCGTCAATGTCACCGAGATCACCGACGAATCCGGTGTCTGGTTCCCAGCGCACTTCCTCTGCTGCAACCGGGTCCCGTCGAACGAGCTTAATCACTTGGTGTTGAGAAGCACGCAGTTGCGGAAGCAACTGCGACCCGATGAGTCCGCTAGCCCCCGTGATTGCGATGCGCATAGCTACAGGCCAAGCTCAGCATCAAATGAAGCTTCTTCCAACCGAACCTTCATGGTTGAAAGGAAGCGGGCAGCATCTGCTCCGTCAACCAGTCGGTGGTCATAGCTCAAAGCTAGGTAGACCATTGAACGAATAGCAATTACGTCTTGTCCATTGTCATCCGTGACAGCAATGGGACGCTTGACAACTGCTCCGGTGCCAAGAATGGCTACCTGCGGCAGATTAACAATTGGGGTGTCAAACAATGCCCCGCGACTGCCGGTGTTGGTTACCGTAAATGTTCCACCCGAAAGGTCATCTGGGGAGACTTTACCGGTGCGAGTTCGCTCGGCTAGATCGGCAATTTGACGTGCGATCCCGGCAACGTTGAGGTCGCCAGCTTCGTGGATAACGGGAACGAGTAGCCCTCGCTCGGTATCAACGGCAATGCCGATGTTTTCGTCCGCGTAATACGTGACCGTGCCGGCAGCTATGTCAATGGACGCGTTGATTTGTGGGTATTGCTTTAACGCTTCAACAGAGGCCTTCACAAAAAACGGCATGAAGGACAGCTTTACGCCTTCACGTTGTTCAAATGATGCCTTCACTCGCTTTCGGACGGCAGCAATTCGGGTTACGTCAACTTCAACGACTGTGGTGAGTTGAGCCGATACCTGCAGTGACTCCACCATGCGCTGGGCGATCACCTTGCGCAAGCGACTGAGGGGTTCGGTGGTTCCGGCAAGTGGGCCACTAGCAAGTGTGGTTGGTGTGCTGGGCTTTTGTGCGGTAACGGGGGGATGTGTCGGCGCTGGTGGATCTGTCGCTACCGACGCTGTTGGCGCCGTTGGCGCTGCGGTTGCGCCCGCCGAGGCTGCCACAACATCGGCTTTGGTGATCCGGCCACCAGCGCCGGTCCCTGCAACGGTGGTGAGGTCCACTCCCGCATCACCGGCCATGCGGCGAACCAATGGTGTCACGTAACCCGATTGGGTCGACGCTGCGGGTGCTGCGGGTGCTGCGGGTGCTGCGGGTGCTGCGGGTGCTGCGGGTGCTGCGGGTGCTGCGGCAACACTAGATCCGATCCGGCCAAGCTCGCCACCAACTTCAATGATGGAGTCTTCGGGTGCGGTGATCTTGATGAGCACACCGGCAATCGCGGCGGGAATTTCAGTGTCAACTTTGTCAGTAGAGATTTCAACAATTGGTTCGTCGACGGCGACGGCATCACCTTCGGATTTGAGCCAGCGGGTGATGGTTCCTTCCGTGACACTTTCGCCCAATGCGGGAAGCACAATGATGCTTTCGATGCCTGCCGCCGCAGGCGCCGAAACTGGGGCGGCTTCCTCAACAGCAACTGGTGCGGGCGGGGTTACGGGCGGGGTTACGGGCGGTGCCGCAGGGGCGGGAGTCTCGACGGGCGCGCCAACTTCGGATTCTTCGCCGATCAAGGCTAACTCCGCGCCAACTTCGACGACATCATCTTCTTGGGCGGCCAATGAAAGCAGGATTCCGGTCACCGGGGAAGGAATCTCAGTGTCGACTTTGTCAGTTGAGATCTCGACGAGCGGCTCGTCGGCGTTGACATGGTCACCCACGCTTTTTAACCAGCGGGTGATAGTTCCTTCGGTGACGCTTTCGCCGAGCTGTGGCATCTTGACGGAAACTGACATTGGGGCTCCTAGTAACTCTGCATTGGCTTTTCAGGCATGGGCATGAAGTGGCTTACCGGCGAGGGCGAGGTGGGCCTCGCCCATGGCTTCGTTTTGGGTGGGATGTGCGTGAATCAGGGTTGCAACATCTTCTGGGTACGCCTCCCAGTTAACAATTAACTGGGCTTCGCCGATTTGCTCACCCACACGCGAGCCGACCATGTGAATCCCAACGACAGGTCCATCTTTTTGAGAAATAAGCTTGATGAAACCAGCCGTACCAAGGATCTGGCTTTTCCCGTTTCCACCGAGGTTGTATTCATAAACATTCACATTGTCACCGAAGGCTGCGCGGGCTTCCACTTCATTCATGCCCACGCTGGCAACCTCTGGTTCGCAGTAGGTGACTTTGGGAATATTGATGTCAGCGATCACAACCGGGTTTTGACCAGCGATCTCTTCGGCAACAAAGATTCCGTGCTGGAATCCGCGGTGAGCAAGCTGCAAACCAGGAGTGATATCTCCGACGGCAAAAATACCGGGCACGTTTGTGGCTAAGCGCTCGTTGACCAGGACCCAGCCGCGATCCATTGCGATATTATTCTCCTCGAAGCCCATGTCTGCGGTGCTTGGTCCACGGCCAACAGCAACGAGAAGAAGTTCCGCGCTAATAGCTTTGCCGTCTTCGAGAGTGACGTCCACGCCCGAGTCTGAGTGGCTCGCCGAAGCGAATTTGGTTCCGAGAATGAAGTTAATACCGCGTTTGCGATAGGCGCGTTCAAGTGCTTTGGACACGGCTTCATCTTCATTAGGAACAAGATGCGGCAGGCCTTCAACAATCGTCACGTCGGCACCAAATGATTTCCAGACACTGGCAAACTCCACTCCAATGACGCCGCCGCCCAGCACGATCACGCTTTTGGGCACGTAGTCTAAATTCAGCGCCTGATCCGAAGTCATGATGGAACCTGAGATTTCCAGGCCAGGGATTGATTTCGCATATGACCCGGTCGCCAGCACCACGTTTTTTCCAGTGTATTTTACGCCATCGACCTCAATAGTCTGTGAGTCGACGAGTGTGCCTGCGCCCTCGACGAAAGTGACATTGCGGCTCTTTATTAGACCCTGTAGTCCCTTATACAGGCGGGCCACAACACCGTCACGGTATTCATTGACCTTGGGCATATCAATGCCCTCAAAGGTGCTTACTACCCCAAAGTTTTCTGATTCGCGGCTTGAGTCCGCAACCTCGGCTGCGTGAAGAAGAGCCTTGGTGGGGATGCAGCCACGGTGAAGGCAGGTGCCGCCCAATTTGTCTTTATCGATGAGGATCACGGAAAGGCCAAGTTCAGCGGATCGAAGAGCGCAAGCGTAGCCACCGCTGCCCCCACCAAGGATCAATACATCTGCAGAAGTCATGGCCCTATCCTTTCACCGTAACGTGTGGGAGTGCGCAGGGGCTACTGAGCCCAATTGAGTCCGCTTAGCCCGCACTGAGTTCGCGAGCAATTTGCACGAGAGTGCGCACTCCAGCTCCCGTTCCACCCTTCGGGGTGTAGCCATAAGGGGCGACGTCATTGTAGGCAGGGCCGGCAACATCAATGTGGACCCAAGGTTGCGAATCAGGGACGAATTCCTGCAAGAACACGCCGGCGGAGAGCATTCCGGCCAGTCCATCGCCGATATTTGCGATGTCCGCTGTCTGGGATTTGAGGGTTTCCCGAAGGTAGGTGGGCAGGGGCATACCCCACATTTCCTCGCCGACCATCCCACTTGCTGCAACAACCTGATCACGAGCGGACTCGGTGTTGCTCATGACACCGGCGATTCGGCGGCCCAATGCAATGCGTTGCGCACCGGTCAGGGTGGCAATATCAACCATGAGGTCGGGTTTTTCCCGAACGCTCATTCCGATTGCGTCAGCGAGCACAAGTCGACCTTCTGCATCCGTGTTGAGAACCTCAACCGTGGTCCCGTCGAAAGTGGTCACAATGTCGCCAGGGCGCTGGGCGGTGCCACTGGGCATGTTCTCGGCTGCTGCAACCCATCCGGTCACCTTGAGGTTCAGACCCAACCCGGCGATTGCGCTTACTGCGGCGATCACGGCAGCCGAGCCGGACATATCGGCCTTCATTTCATCCATTTTGGATGCTGGCTTGATCGAGATGCCACCGGTGTCAAATGTGATCCCCTTGCCGATCAAGGAAAGGTGGGCTTTGGCCCCTTTGGGCGCGTACGTCATTTTAATCAAGCGGGGTGGTCGAGAGGAGCCGAGCCCAACCCCCAAAATCGCGCCGCAACCGCTCGCCTTTAGGGCTCTTTCATCCCAGATCTTCACCGTTACGGGAAGGGAACTAACGGCCGTTTTGGCCGCGCTCGCCAAGTCGGCCGGAGCGAGGTCGTTTGGGGGAGTGTTGATCAAGTTGCGGGCCACGTAGATGGAGGCCGCAACTTTTTGGGCTTGGGCCAGTGCCGACTTCATGTTGGAGTTGAGTTCGGTCGGAATAGAAATTACAAATGAACCTACGCTCGCCGGACTTGGCTTGGTTTTGTATTCGTTGAACGTGTAGGCGGCGAGAGCGCACGCGATGACAGTTGCGTCGACATGCTCAGGAGAGTGACCACCAGAAATGGCAACTTTCTTGGCTCCAGAAAGCGCGCGAACACCATTACCCATCGCTCGTCGAAACTGCTCGAGGTCGAAACCGTTGCGGAAATCACCTAGGCCAACTGCGATGAGTATCGGAGATTTGACCCCAGAACCAGATGCAAGTGTGATCACCTCACCGGTTGTACCGCTTCCGCCCAAATGCGCTATTTCGGTGGCGATCCGTCGTGCTTGAGTCGGTGTGAAGCCGTGGGCAACAAGCTCCACGCTATCGCCCTTGCCAGGAGCGGTGTTCACAATCAAGGCGTCAGCCACGAGGTCTTTCGGCTTGGTCGCGGTAAGCGTGAAGCGTGGGACAGATGGTGCAATCGTGGATTTTGCGCGAGAGGTAGGGGCACTTTTCTTTGCGGTAGGCATGCTCAAAGTCTAGGCTGTCGACTATGTCAACCCAACCCTCGGACCTTTTGCACACCCCACTGTTTGCCAGTCACCAAAAGCTCGGGGCAAAGTGCGCAGATTTCGGCGGTTGGGAAATGCCGATTGAGTATGAAGGAGCGGTGGCCGAGCACGGAGCGGTCCGCTCAACCGTGGGGGTTTTTGACGTATCCCATATGGGCAAGCTTCGGGTCACGGGCCCGGGAGCGGTCTCGGCTCTCAATTCAATTGTGGCGAGCGACTTGGCCAAAATCGGTAATGGTCAGGCCCAGTACTCCATGTTGTGTAATGAAAGTGGTGGAGTAGTCGACGACTTCATCATTTACCGGTTCACTGAAGACAACATATTTATTATTCCTAACGCGACAAACGCAACCAAAGTTTTTCACAGACTAAGTGAGGCACTTCCGTCCGGGATCATAATTGAAAACTTGCATAATCAGTACGGGATTATTGCCATCCAGGGACCGTTAGCGGCAAATGTCCTTGGCCGCATGGGCCTGCCATTTGACTGCGACTACATGAATTGGCTGCAGGTGAATATGGAGGGTGAAAGGGTAATTATTTGTCGGACCGGTTACACGGGTGAAGCTGGATTCGAACTCGTTGCACCGGTAGGCGTGTTGCAACACCTGTGGGATCACTCGATAGCCGCTGCCGCGCAAGTGGGCGGAATTCCGGCTGGCCTGGGCGCGCGAGATATTCTCAGAACCGAAATGGGTTACCCATTGCACGGCCAAGACATTAGCCCCAGCATCTCCCCCCTTGAAGCAAAGATTTCCTGGGCGGTCGGGTGGGACAAGCCCCATTTCGATGGTAGGGAAACATTACAAGCTACCCGCGTAGCGGGCGCTGTGCGTAAACGTGTTGCGCTAAGAGCAGTGGGCCGGGGAATCCCCAGAGCCCACATGGATGTGTACAGCGATCTTGAGTTGCAGCACAAGATCGGTGAAATAACGAGCGGAACTTTCTCGCCAACTTTGAAAGAAGGAATCGCAATGGCCCTGGTGGACGTTGAGCATGAAAAATTGGCAAGAATGTTCATTGACGTGCGGGGTAAGGCACTTGAATCCGCCAACGTCTCATTGCCATTTATTGTGGCGAGTCCGAAGTAAAGGATTGCAGTAGTTCAACACTTATTTGCGCGCCGACGCCTTGATCATCGCTAAGGTCAAGTGGTAGCCCGGCGGCAATATCCATTCGCTCAACGGCCTGACCCACCGCGCGATCAGGGGATGTAGTTGCATTGCGCCACCAGCGACTTGCTTTCATTGATATTCGGTGGCTGATCAGAGCTGCTGCAAGTTCTTGGGTCGAGCCCAAAATAACTGGGGTTTTGCGTACAGCGGCTTCGAGCAGTGCGTCAACGTAAAAAGCAATCGCACCGGTCGAGTCTAGGAGTGCTAGCTCGCGTGGCTGCGCCCGTGACTCGCGGTTGTCGCGCATCAAGTTCACGGTGGCAGTGATGTTGTCCATGACCTGTTGATCGCTCATCCCTGGTGGTTGATGGGTCACCTGCCACGCATCTTTGCGGGCCAACAATCCAATGATCGCTCGAGTAACTACCGGTTCGGCCTGAATATCGCTCATGAAGTAGAGCAACGTGGCGCCGGCATCCACCGCGGCGTCAACGGCAACCACTCCTGAACCGAAGTCACCTGCTGTGGGTTCAAGTCGGTGCGGAGTAAGTACGGTCCCTCGTTGCTGCCACCAGGTCACAAGCTCAGCCAGTGACCCTGTAGCTCGAGGGTTAATGGTGATCTCGCTGTTGGGAGTGAACGACTCAATCCGGTCAAATGGGTTTTCGCTTTCATAGGGAGAGCTCACGGCGTCAGGATATGCGCTCGACGCCCGCAAAAACGGTGGGTGCACCAAATGAGGCTTTGCGCGACGCCCGGCGCAGCAGTTGCAAGATCGGTGAACCAATCAATGCGATCAGGATCACCGTCAACGCTGCGCGAGGCAGGTCAAAGCCAAGAGACGTCGTGATGTTGAACCTGATCCACGCAAGAAGGTTTTCACCGGTCGCTGCACCGGGTGTGAAAGCAATCTGTTCGGGAAGATTAAGTGAGAACGGCCAAAACCACAGGTTCATGACGAACCCAAATGCCACACAGGCGATCGCGGCATAGAGGCTCAACAAGAATATTTCCCACTTACCGTTTGCTTTGGGAAGGAGCCCTGCGCCAAGCCCCACCCAGGCCGCCGCCAGCATTTGAAACGGAAGCCACGGTCCCACTCCACCGGTAAACATCGCCGAAGCGAGTAGCGAAATAGACCCCAGGAGGAATCCGAAGCCAGGGCCAAGGGCTCGACCAGCCAAGATCAGAATCACCCAAATGGGTTCAATCCCACCGAGTCCAGCGCCAAGTGGTCGCAAAACAGCGATGACTGCGGCCAAAGCTCCCAGCAAGGCAATTGCTTTTGCGTTGAGGACACCGTCGCTGATCTGAGAAAACACGGTTGTCAGGAGCAGCGGAATGATTATTGCAAAAAGTAACGGAGCTTCACTCGAGTTGATAACTAAAAATGAATCAGCGGGTGCAACAAATGGCCACAGAAAACTGAAGACACCAATCAGGCTGAGTGCGGCAATTGATATCGCCGAGGATCGGCCTAAAGGGACCGCGTGCACTAGGCCGGCTCTTCTTCTAATGCGTGAGCGATTTGCTCAACCGTGATCCAGCGCTCGGGAGCCAGGATTTTGGACACTTGTGGGGCAAACATGGGGGATTCAGTGATGACGGCAGGGGTTGGACCACTTGCCACAATTTCACCATCGCCCATGATCACAACGCGGGTGGCAAGTTCTGCAACAAGTTCAACATCATGGGTTGCCAACAAGATGCTGTGACCACTCTGTGCCAAGCCGCGAAGGACCTCACCCAACTTCTTTTTGGTGGGGTAGTCCAAGCCACGAGTGGGTTCATCAAGCAAGAGCAATGGTGGCTTTGCGGCCACAATCAGACACAAGGCCAACAGCATTTGCTGGCCTTCGGAGAGATCTCGGGGGTGCGTAGGGTCGCACACCTCAGGTGCCATGAGGGCAAGCAGCGCTCGGGTCGTACCGAGCGCGCATCTGGCATCAACATCTGATGCTTTACATTCGGCTCCAACGCTGAGGGCTCCAAAAAGATCGTGGGGCTCTTGGGGAACGAATCCAACATGGCGTAACACATCACTGGCGGGAAGGGCTCGGGGATCCACACCATTGATGCGCACACTTCCTTTGAGAGGTTCTTTAAGCCCGACGAGCACGCGCAGCAAGGTTGATTTCCCAGCACCATTTCGACCCATAAGAGCGGTTATCTCACCGGCATCGAGGTCGAGGTCAACCCCACGCAGGACGCTCTGATTTCCGTATGCGAAGTGGAGTTTGCGCAGGCTAGCAATCTGCTGTGTTTGGGCCGATACCGCATGGACGGCAGGTGAGTGGTCGGCGAGCAATGCGCGAAGGGGAGGTGCCGCCCGACGCGCATCGCGGATACTGATCGGAAGGGGATCCCAACCCGCAAGGCGACCTAGGTGAATCACGGGTGGGGCGATAGGTGAGGTTTGCATGAGTTCGCTGGGCAACCCGGAACTGATCTCACCGCCTTCCAGGAGAAGTATGGAATCGCAATATTGCATCACCCGTTCAAGTCGGTGCTCAGCCAAAACCACGGTGATGCCTAGATCATGAACCAGGCGATGCAATGAAGCCAAAACTTCTTCGGCCGCGCCCGGGTCAAGAGCAGATGTGGGCTCATCGAGAACCAAAACCAGTGGCTGCGCGGTGAGGACTGATCCGATTGCTACGCGCTGCTGTTGACCACCACTCAACGTGCGCAATGGGCGGGTGCGCAACTGCGTGAGTCCCAGTAGATCCAGGATCTCTTCGACCCGACGCCGCATCACCGATGGCGATACGCCCAGGCACTCCATCGAATAGGCGAGTTCGTCCTCAACGAGATCCGTAACAAAACCTGACACCGGATCCTGTGGGACGAAGCCCACGAGATCTGCGAGTTCGCGCGGTTGATGCTCTTGGGTTGAGCGACCATTGACACTCACTACTCCAGCTAGATGCCCGCCAGTGAAGTGTGGAACTAGTCCATTGATTGCGCGCAGGAAAGTTGTTTTCCCGCTGCCGGTCGCCCCCAGTAGGAGCGCAAGTTCCCCGGCCGGGATCTCTTGGTTGAGGTTTCGCAACACCGGTTCGGCTTCGGTGGAGTAACGAAATGTCACGTTGTCAAAACGAATCATGTGCGGACCCCGACTCTTAATTCAGCGTCCGCATCCGAATTTAGATCAGGTGGACGAGGAGAAGACAGTGCGGGAGTGCAGGCAACCGTAAAGGCGATTAAACCCCATAAGGGCAAGGCAGGCCAGTTGTTCAGCTCAGGAGTCAGCACTAAAGCTTGACCTACTTGGGAGTGGGCAATGAGAAAAATTCCCAAGACGCACAGACCCGCGGTGCTCACCAGAGACTCGGGTAAAGCCCAGGTATCGGGTCGATAGACAGTGCGAACGCGGGTAAGGCCGGCTCGCCACAGGGTGACACCGCCCAAGAGGACGCCAGTTCCGAGAATGAGGAATGAAATCATGGCGCTCACACTGGCTGTGAGAAGTGCGTAAAGCCCAATGATCGCGAGTGAAAGTGAGGTCAGCACAAGCCCAATTGAAATTCGGCGACCCACGGCGGATTCCTTGCGATGCCTGCCATATCCGCGTGAATCCATGGACTCGGCCAGAATAATTGAGCGATCAAGTGCTCCGGCAAGCACGGGAAGCCCAAGGGAAGTGAAGCCACGAATTCCCTGTGTATTCCTGCCGCGGAGCCGACGCATTTCTCGAATCCGCTCGGCGTCGGCTGTGAGTTGCGGAATAAAAGTCAATGCGACCACAATGCTGACCCCTAATTCATAGAATGCGGTAGGGATAGCTTTGAGCAGCCGGGTCGGTGAGGCAAGTGAGTTGGCCGCCCCGATCACAATTGCGATAGTGGCAATTCGAAGTCCGTCGTAAAATGCCCCTAAAAGGGCTTCAAGTGTTACTGACCCGCCTACCCGCAGGCCATTCATCCAATCTGGTAGTGAAATACCGGGCAACTCAATTAAAATTGTGGTTCCCATACCGGCACCAAAAATGAGCTGGAATAGGACGCGAATAGTGATGATCATTGCACCAAGAAACAGAAAAAAATTGAATGACTTTCCCCATGGCGCCTGCGGTTTGCGCGATGCCACCACGATTACCGCAGAACCGATGAGCAGCGCCAACAGAAGTGGGTTTGTGGTCTGGGATGCGGCCGCTGCCAGGGAAAGTGACCACAACCACCACGCCCCCGGATGTAACCAGCGCGCAATCATGATCTGCTCCGACGCCAAAAATAGAACCCGGCAACCGCGAGTAACCCAAAAACTAAAGCGGTTCCCAGCGGCGCAAGTGAGGATTGCTCGGACGAGCGTGGTGTTTCATCTGCGGAGATAGGAACCAGATCAGAGGTAATCGATTCGGGTGGGGTCGATGCAACGTAGTCAGCCACCGGGGTTGCGCATTCGCTCACTGGATACCCGGAAATTCCACAAATAAATCCGTTATCGGTTCGAAGTTCAACAATATTTTTCAGGAGGTTGTAGCCATTAGCGTCAAGAGTGCCCACCGCGCAGTAGGCAACAGGTGCCGGCGGAGTCTCACCCTGGGGTGCCAACGCAAGGTCGCCGGAATCAATCAGTATTGCGACACGTTTGGAGCCCTTAATTGGACTCACGGCGGCGCAAGCACGCTCAAATACAACAGTGGGCGAGTCGGCGGGGGCAAGACCGGCCACGCTGGGACTTGACGCATCGAATCGCCATGCCTGCGCGCTTCCCTCGGCCGGGTTGGTGCTGGCAGGGCCGACAGGGGAATAAGACCAGGTGTCACCATCTTGGGTCCAAAAGTTCCAGTATCGATAGGCGGTTGCCTGCGCACCGGCGACCGCTGACAACGAAAAAAGGAGGATTGCCACGAAGACAAGACTCAAATTCCGCGTCAGCGACCGGGGTGCATGCCGCATGAGCAAATTACTTCTTCATGCTTTTGGTGAGGGTCGAGATCAGATTAACGCCGCCGAATTTTTTCGGATTGGAATCTGTTGCTTGGGCGACCATGAGAAGCCACCCGAGGGCGCCGGCGTTTGTTTTGCCGTCTTTGAGCGCCCACGTTTTCACATTGTTTTTCAACGCAGCGGTTGCTTTACCCACTGGCTTTTTACCAATCTTCATGGTGTTAAAGGAAATCACGGTTGCGGCAGTGTTTCCAAAGTCATCCCCGTCATAGGGAAATGAAGATAAGACACCGGTCGTGAGCTGGCCACTGAGGTAGCTGGCCAGATTCTTGACCTTGTTCTTCGCACATTTGGGGCTCGACCCCAATTTGTTGGCAGGTTCAGCCGGGGTTAGTGCAGCGAGACCGAATAAAGCTTGGGCTGAGGCTGAGTTGTTCACGCCCGACTCACTCACCTGGTATTTTGCGCCTCCACTTTGAGCGCATGGTGTGATCGCGCTGAGTAGGTAGGCTCGAATCTGCTTAACCACTGGCGATTTGACTCCGACTCCAGTCATTGCGGCGTAAGCCAATCCGGATGAGTTCGTATCCGGTAATGCGCCTGAACCGGGGTAGTACGCGATACCAGTTTTGCCGTTGGGTGCCACCGCTGTTGCTTTGGTAAGCCACTTTACGGCGCGCTTGGCTTGCGCGGTGTTGCCCGTAGCGTTCAGCGCGAGCGCGGCAAGTGCGGTTGAGTTGGTATTGGGCCCGCTACCGTTGACGGCGTCTGACGGTCCGCACGCGGTGCGAATGCTGACCCGGTAGGACTTAAAACTGCCATCGAGGCATTGCTGGTCCGCCAACCATTTGACGGCAGCCTTGTTGGGCCTGACCCCCACCGAGTCCAAGCCAAGAATGGCCAGTGCCTGATGGTCGACTCCGGTGTAGGTCGGATCAGTGGTTCCATAAAGGCCGGCGTCTGGTCCAGCGGCGTGTGCTGGAGAGAGTCCCAAGCCTAAAAAAACGACAATGCTCAGCACTGCCGCCAGAATCGATTTGTACATTTTTTTCATGGTGCCTTCTTTCAGTGAGTGGTCACTAGAACATGGCCCATGGATCCCTCAATCAAAAACCCCAAGCACTAAAAGTGCAAGGGGCGATCAAGTTTTCACTTGAGCGCTCGTCCCGTTACCTCGACGGATGACCGCTCGCAAGTGTTAGGTGCTCCGACTTACCAGGTGTTTGCCTGACTTACGGTTGCGGGACAGCGCCGGATTTTCACCGAACTTTCCCTAAATCCACTCGCGTCAATCTTTTGTTGTGACCTTATGAGACCACGTTTGGACGGCCGTGTCAATGTGAACACGGACGAGGTCCAGAGGGGTTATTCAGAGTCCAGGCTCATAGGTCCGTACACGACTCGATCGCCGTCAACGAGGGTGACGGCACTGATCCCCGATGCACGCAGCTCACGCCAGGTGTCAGACACGTAGGCTTCCGCATCGCTCTGGCTGGGGAATGCCGATGTGACACATGGCTCCACCGGAGAGTCGATTACTTGGCCGCCGTTATCTAGATATTGCCAACTCCAAGACATTGCGTCTCCTTAACGCTCAGGCTAAATTTTATGGTCTTATTACTGGTGAAACGGTGAGTGCTGGGTCCGTGCTGACAAGATCACCCAATGCGTAGTCGATCGCACTGAGTACATCCTCCGGCAATGTTACCCCCGCAGCCTTCGCATTTTCAGTTATTTGCTCAGGTCGCGAGGCACCCACAATGGCGGCAGACACGTTGGGATTGCTCAGTACCCAGGCTATGGCCAGTTGAGACATGGTCAAATTCATGTCTGTGGCAATTGGCTCCAATTTCGCAACAGCCGCTAGGACTGGATCATTGACCCATCTGGCCACAAAGTTCGCGCCAGATGAAGTGTCGGTGGCTCGACTCCCCTGTGGAGCCGGGGCTCCAATTTTATACTTACCGGTCAACACGCCCTGGGCGATGGGCGACCAGACAATTTGGCCGATGCCTAGTTCCTCGCTTGCCGGTACAACTTCGGCTTCAATTACCCGCCACAACATATTGTATTGGGGCTGGTTGCTCACAATTCGATCAAAACCCATGTCGGAGGCGATGCGGACTGCATCGCGGATTTGTTCGGCTGTCCATTCACTCACCCCCACATAGAGGACTTTGCCGTGACGGACCAAGTCATCAAATGCGCGAAGGGTTTCTTCCAGCGGGGTTGCGTAGTCGTAGCGGTGCGCTTGATAGAGGTCCACGTAATCGGTCTGCAGCCTGCGCAATGAATTCTCACATGACTCCATAATGTGTTTGCGTGATAGTCCGCGGTCATTAACCCCCTCGCCGGTCGGCCAGTACACCTTGGTGAAGATTTCTAGACTTTCTCGGCGTTGGCCTTTGAGGGCTTTGCCCATTACTTCTTCCGCTTTGGTAGCCGCGTACACATCTGCCGTGTCAAAAGAGGTGATCCCGGCTGCCATGGCCGCCTGCATGGTCTTTATCGCGAGGTCATCGGTGACCTGTGATCCGTGGGTGATCCAGTTGCCGTAGGTGACTTCACTGATTTTTAAGCCGCTACGGCCTAAGTGACGAAACTCCATCGGTCTATTTGCCCTTTTTTCGCCCACGTTTAACACGTGGTTTTGGCATGCGCAGCCGTCGATATTGCAAGGTGCGCATGAGTGCGTACAGCGTGATTCCCCGTCGGTCCGCCTTATCAGGAAAGACTTTCTTGGCTCGGGACTTGAGTTGGATGACCAAAATAGTCGTGTCGACAATGATGAGAGTTGCCATGAGAAAGAAACCGAGTGACACAAGTTGCTGAACCGATGGGTTATTTACAAAGCCCAGCAGCAACACAACAACGGCCATGAAAATAAAGTATTCAGCGATCGTGTAGCGACCGTCGACAAAGTCACGCACGAATCCTCGGACGGGGCCCTGATCGCGTGCAGGCAGGTATTTTTCATCACCGGCAATCATCCCTGCGCGGGCACGGGATCGCTCTGCGCGATCTTGCTCTCTGGCGGCCTTCTTACCGCCTTGTGAACCGCGTGGGGAACGAATGGAGGTCTTTCTGGCGGCCTCTGCATCTCTGCGCGAAGGAGTGGGCCGACCTTTCCCCACTAGCTCCGAATTTGATCTGGATTCTGCAACGGGTGTGGTCTCGGTTGTCTTCTTAGGGATCCCAAACATAATCCGCCTAGCGTAGCCCCAAGTACCACTGGGCCGTTGATGAAGTGTCGTTTACCCTAGGCTCAGGGTAATTGAGCAAAATTATTTGGTCGCAACGAAGGGAATTCACATGGGTCTGTGGCAGCGCTTCACTTTGATCTTCAAATCCAAAGCTAATAAAGTTCTCAACAAGGCTGAGGACCCACGTGAGGTTCTCGACTACTCCTATGAAAAGCAGCTTGAGCTCCTACAGAAAGTGCGCCGGGGTGTCGCCGACGTCGCGACCAGCCGCAAGCGGATTGAGTTGCAAGTGCAAAGTTTGGATAAGCAGGAAGCCAAACTGGAAGAGCAGGCCCGTGCTGCTCTGGCCGGGAACCGTGAGGATTTGGCCCGCGAAGCACTGGTCCGTCGCAGTGGACTTCACACCCAGATTGCTGACCTTCAAGAACAACTCGCGCAACTGTCCGAGCAGGAAGAAAAACTAACGGTTGCAGCACAACAGTTACAAGCGAAGGTGGAAAGTTTTCGCACGAGGAAGGAAACGATCAAAGCGACCTACTCGGCGGCTGAAGCTCACACAAAGATCAACGAAGCTTTTGCTGGCATTTCGTCCGAACTTGGAGACGTTGGCCAAGCTGTTCAGCGCGCGGAGGACAAAACAGCCGAGATGCAGGCTCGTGCCGGTGCTATCGACGAACTCATGGCTTCAGGAGCACTTGAGGACCCATCCGGGATGTCCAAGGACAACATCACGATCGAGCTTGAGCGCATGGCAAGTGACACGGATGTCGAATCCCAACTTGCTGCGATGAAAAATGAGCTCGGTTCGGCCGAAAAAAAAGCAATCGAGGACTGAAGGGAAGGGGATAACGCGGAGTGGCTCGGTCACGGTATGAAAAAGATTCAGGACTTGGCACTCGCATGTTGGGAACCCTTTTTGGCTTAGGGCTTCTCTATGTAATCCTGGCTGGCCTCCTGATCGCGATTGGAATCAATGCGATCTTTGTGCTGGTACTTTCCGGCGGATTCCTTTTTGGCCAATGGTGGTTCTCTGACACGCTGTCAATGAAAGCAATGCGCGCGGTTGAGGTAACGCAGGAGCAAGCACCGTCCGTGCACGCAATCGTTGATCGAATCTGCGCAATGGCGGACTTAAAGAAACCCAGGGTGGGGATTTCAGACAGTGCGGTGCCGAACGCTTTTGCAACGGGTCGCAGTCCTAGCCGCAGTGTGGTTGTTGTTACGACGGGAATTCTTAAACAACTCGACGAAGAGGAACTTGAGGCGGTTTTAGCGCACGAACTTTCGCACGTTGCCCATCGTGACGTGACCGTTATGACGATCGCGTCTTTCACTTCGATTCTCGCTGGGTTTATTACTCGAAGTGCGATGTGGGGATCCATGATGCGAGGGGGTAGGGATCGAAACACCGCGGTGGTGTTCATGGCGGTAATGGCCGTAAGCGCGGTTGTCTATTTCATTTCATTTCTTCTGATTCGCGCGCTTTCGCGATACCGCGAGCTCGGGGCAGACCGCGGAGCAGCTTTGTTGACGGGTAAACCAACTGCTCTGGCCAGTGCCTTGGTCAAGATTAGTGGCGGCATGAATGCAATCCCGGACACGGACTTGCGGTCGATGGAGCCAGTAAGTTCGATTGCTTTCGCCCCAGCATTTAAATGTGGCAAAGGAATGGGAATGGAAGCAATTTTTGCAACCCACCCACCGTTGGAAGAAAGACTGGAACAGCTCGCAAAAATCTCTGCCCAACTGGGTGAGCGCTAACCGGTGGGTTTCCTCGATGTGATCCGCGGTCGCAAGGCGCCCGCCAGGCCACACCTTGACGCCCTATTTGCGCTGCCCTCTGCCGCGATCACTCTGGATGTTGACTTGGGCCTCACCCCAACAGGTGTTGGTTCGGTGTGCTTTCGATCGCCAGAAGGAAAAGCATTTTCAGACCTTGAAACGCACGTGCGCGAACTACTCGACGCAGATGGTGGCCCTAGAGTCGAAGCAAGTACTGATGAATTCGGATTCGACTGGCTCACGGTGCGAACCGAACCGGCTGATCTGGCAACCGCGGTGACAGATATTCACGCGGTGAACACCTCTCTGGTCCAGGCTGGCTTTGGTCCGCAACTGCTGTGTTCTGTTTTTCCTTTTACTGATCAAGCTGGCAACACGGTTTCACTGGTGTATCTCTACAAGAGGGGAACTTTCTACCCGTTTGCACCAAGGGTTCGTGGCCAAGATAAGTCACGCAATAATGTTTTAGAACTACAGATCCGCGACAAACTTGTCGGAGAACTTCCCGTTGAACTGGACATAGCCCGATGGTTTACTTTGTGGGACGCCCCGGGTGGTACTTAAAAATCGTAAAAGTTCGTGCCACATCGAACTGATCCGTTCTCAAATGGTCTATAACAGACAAAAACGAATATTGACCTAAATCGGACTACTTTTTGCATTCGCATGGCAGGTTGAACAAGAACGAGGAAACTATGCAACGATCATAGCCTTGGTCAAAGAAAGTCGATAGCTGACACCGTGTCAGCCAGTTAAGGAGGATCTTGTGCCTGGAGTTCTCGAACTCTCGTTCAATCAATATTCAACTGTGTATAACGCGATATCGTTTGCACTTGCTTCAATGCTCGCCACGTTCGTGTTTTTACTTGTCGTGATGCCCCGCGTTCTTCCCCGCTACCGTCAAGCGCTTGCTGTTTCGTCAATCGTTTGCCTGATCGCTGCCTACCATTATTGGAGGATTTTCAATTCCTTCACGGAGGCATACGTTGCCGAGGGAGCCGGAGAGGCAGCAATGGCTGGCTCAGATCCTACTTACGTACTTGTCAATGGCGAAGGCTTCAACGAAGGCTACCGATACATCGACTGGCTCCTTACAGTTCCACTGTTGCTGTTTGAAGCAATTGCAGTACTTGCCTTAGCTCGCATGGTGCGTCGCAGCCTCATGATCAAGCTGATCCCGGCTGCATTCTTGATGATCGCACTCGGTTACCCAGGTGAAATTTCCACGGACAACATGACTCGCGGAATCTGGGGCTTCCTATCGACCCTTCCATTCCTGTACATCTTGTACGTCTTGTGGACGCAACTCAGCAAGGCCATGGTTACGCAGCCAGGTCAAGTCCGCAAGGACCTCAACGGGCTCCGACTTCTGCTACTGGCAACTTGGGGCGTGTACCCGATTGCCTTCCTCTTGCCACAGTTGGGAATCGATGGCGCTGACTCATTTGTCGGTCGCCAACTCGGTTATTCGATCGCCGACGTACTGGCGAAGTGCCTCTTCGGTCTGTTGATCTACAAGATTGCTCGCGAAAAGAGCTTTGCAGACGACGAGTCCTTTGCCGCTGCAGAGATCCACGAAGCACCTTCTTCGGCAGGAAAGAGCGCTTAGCTCCCATTTTAAACGCACGAAATTGTGGCCGCGAGGGGTTCTCTCCTCTCGCGGCCACAATTTTTTTGTTCAGACGTATGCTCAAGGAATGACCGAACAGCAGCCGTACACGGTGATTGACAAGATTGGGGGCATCGAGATCCGCGACTACCCGGCGAGTGTCTATGCTCAATTAACGCTGGCCGGAGATCCAAACCAGGTCGGTAGCACAGCATTTGGTTCACTCATCGGCTACATTTCTCGCAACAAAATTGCGATGACCGCACCTGTTATTCAGGAGCGCAATGCTGCACTATGGGATGTTTCTTTTGTCATGCCGGCTGGACTGAAAGCGGAGGAACTGCCCGAACCTGGCCACGGAAACCTCACCATTAACAACGTACCAGCGCACCTTGCTGCGGCTACACATTGGTCGGGTAACTGGAAGTACGCCGAAGTAGAAAAACGCGGTGACGCCATGATCACCGAACTTGCTGACCTTGGCTACCGAGTAAATGGGAAACCGCGGTGGGCACGTTACGACCCACCATGGAAGCCGTGGTTTATGCGACGCAATGAACTAATTATCCCGATCGTGACTCAATAGGTGAAGCAAGCCGAGCTAGTCGAGTGTTGGTGTGACCCCTGGCAGGGCGAGCATGCGATCAAGGGCAATCTTCGCCCAATGTGAAGTCTCCGGATCCACGCTAATTTGATTGACCACATTTCCACTGGCAAGTAACTCAAGTGAATACACCAAGTGCGGCAAATCAATGCGGTTCATGGTCGAGCAGAAACAGACGGTTTTGTCCAGGTAGGTGATTTTCTGCTCCGGGTGAGCGAGTGCCAGGCGTTTCACCAAATTTAGTTCAGTGCCGATCGCCCACGCCGAGCCGGCAGGTGCGCCCTCAATGGCAGCAATAATTTTTTCGGTTGAGCCCACCTGATCTGCTTTTTCCACAACTTCGTAGGTGCACTCAGGGTGAACAATCACTGTCACTGCGGGAACCTCTGCGCGAACTTGATCCACACACTCAGGCGTAAAACGACCATGGACGCTGCAATGGCCTTTCCACAAAATCATTTTCGCGTTGCGCAGCTCGTCCACGGTTAAACCACCATTAGGTTTGTTGGGGTTGAACACAACACAGTCATCAAGGCCCAAACCCAACTCGCGCACAGCGGTGTTGCGGCCTAGGTGTTGGTCGGGCATGAAGAGAACTTTTTCGCCCCGCTCAAATGCCCATTCAAGGCTGCGCTGGGCATTACTTGAGGTGCAGATTGAACCACCGTGCCTACCCGTGAAGGCTTTGATGGCAGCCGTTGAATTCATGTAGGTAATCGGGACGGTGACACCCGCCACGCTCGCAGATTCAAGGTCAGTCCAACACTGCTCGACCTGGCTAATCTCGGCCATGTCCGCCATTGAG
>DGQA01000028.1 GCA_002390705.1 Actinobacteria bacterium UBA4426
CCGCCCCGTTCATCGATCATCAGTCCCCTGCAGAGGTCGCCGCGAACTACGGCGTCCACCGCTCCTGGGTCTATAAACTCAAAGCCCGCTACGAGGCCGAGGGCGACGCCGCGTTCGTACCCAAGTCACGTCGACCGAAGACCTCACCGATGGCGACTCCGGGAGCAACAGTCGAGCTGATCCTTGACCTACGCCGCAAACTGGCCAAGTCTGGCTTGGATGCCGGCCCCGACACGCTCGCCTGGCGCCTTGCCCAGCATCACGACGTCACTGTTCGACCGCGACGATCAGCCGCCACCTGTCCAAAGCAGGCCTCGTGATCGCGGAGCCAAAGAAGAAACCCAAATCCTCCTACATCCGTTTCGAAGCCAAGATGCCGAACGAAACCTGGCAATCAGACTTCACCCACTACAGGCTCGCCGACGGCACCGATTGGTCTGCTGTGGTGATTTCGGACGGTGGGCCCTCTTAAAATGAGGGTTCTACTGGAAAGTGAGATCCGGAGAATGACTGCAGCACGTAAACGGTTCAGCCAGGAGTTTAAGGACGAGTTGTGTCAGGAGGTGATTGCTACTTCCAAGCCGATCAGGGAAGTAGCCGAGGCCTATGGTGTGGGCACGGAGACGCTGCGGAAATGGTTGAACAAGTACCGCCACACTCATGGTGGCACCGAGACCGAGTTGACTGTTTCGGAGCGGGCCCGGCTCAAGGAGTTGGAGCGCGAAGTCTGCGACCTTCGTGCTGAGGCCTTGTTCCTAAAAAAAGCAACGGCTTACTTCGCGAGGGAGCAGCGACAGTGAGCAAGTACGAGTACATCGACTCCTGCAAGAACGATCCCGCGCAGATCAACCCCGTGTTCAAGATGTGTACTTGGTTGACGGTGTCGACCTCTGGGTTTTATCACTGGTTGGCGAGGCCACAGTCGGCGACCGCGGCCCGCCGTGGGGCGTTAATGGCACGGGTGAGGCATTTCTTCGAGGCGTCGCACGGAACCTGCGGCTACCGCAGGATCCACGCGGATCTGGCCGGCGAGGACACCGAGTGCTCACCGGAGTTGGTGCGGCAGATCGTGCGCGAGGAACACTTGATCCCCTGCCAGCCGCGACCGTTTCGGGTCACCACCCAAGCCGATGCCGAGGCGGTAGCTCAGATGCCGGGTATCAAGTTCGTCCGTGACATTACCTACATCCACACCTGGGCCGGATTCATTTACTTGGCCACGGTAATTGATTGTTGTTCTAAGAAGGTAGTTGGCTGGTCAATCACTGATCACATGCGCGCCGAGCTCGTCAAGGACGCGTTGAAGAACGCTGCGCAACGACGGTGATCGAGCCTCGTGCGATCTTTCATTCCGACCGCGGCAGCGTTTACACGTCGGCCGACTACCGGCTCTTGGTTAAGGACCTGGGCATGCGTTCATCGATGGGCCGGACCGGCGTGTGTCGGGACAATGCGATGGCCGAATCGTTTTTCTCAGCATTGAAGAACGAACGCGTCTACCGGACGGTTTACGCCACCAAGGCCCAAGCCAGACGAGATGTCATCGCCTACATCGAGGGCTTCTACAACTCCCGCCGACGCCAGTCAGCGCACCACATCGGCATCGGCCGAACCCACGCCCGAACCCACGTCATCCTGCTCATCCAAGACCTCAACGTTCGCATCGTCAACGCGGTCACCGGCGAACTTTTACGAGGGCTGATCATCGATCCAGAACGGGACTACCGGCCCCGAAACACGCCCCGAAAATGAAGATCAGCCTAACCAATTTACAGGTTCGGCTGTCTCCGATCTCTTGAGAGATCACACGTCGTAGCGGGGACAGGATTTGAACCTGTGACCTCTGGGTTATGAGCCCAGCGAGCTACCGAGCTGCTCCACCCCGCGCTGCCTTTTTTATCTATATTAACTATACGTCAGTGCTCCAAATCACTTGTTGGTGGGTAAGCCTAGTTGCGCACGGCGTACATCCATGCGAACTCTTGAACCCCACCGCTGGGAGTTACATGCTCCTGAGTGTGCGAGTCAATTATTGTGAAGTCCCCGGCAATCGCCGCGGTTAACTCATCAACGCTGTGCCGTGCAACTGGCAATCCAGAGCATGTTTGCGGGCCGTTCTCAGAGAAGGTTCCTAGGATCAAATAGCCGCTAGGCACAAGTGCCTCAGCAGCCATCAATAAATATCGCTCCTGATCTTCCTTATCTGTGAGGAAATGAAAAACCGCTCGATCGTGCCATAGGCCATACATTCTCGTGGGCGTCCAGTCACGAAGATCCGATTGAATCCACTGGACTTGGCGGCCTTCAGCCTTTCTTTGGCCCTGCTCTAATGCAAATTCGCTGACATCGACGACCGTAAGGTCGGTGAATTCCTCATCGATGAGTTGATGAACAAGCGGGGAAAGGCCGCCCCCGATATCTATCACCGGGGTTGCCTTGCCCACATTTACTGTTATGAATTCAACTTCAGGCGAACTCTCTTGAAACCAACTGAGCTTGGATGCTGGATTGTTTTCATACCGGTCATTCCAATGATCCGCCAGACTCATGCGATTTTCGACTACGCGCTGGTTCCGTCTTCAACAACCACTTCAGGTTCTTCTGGTGGTTCAACTTCGGTTGGCTGAGGATTGAGGATCGCTTCAGCCGCGGCTATCCGAGCAATAGCCGCCATGAGCCGATCTTGAGCCTCACCATAAGCCGCGAAGTCTGCGTTCGCGAGCGCTGCCTCACCATCAGCGAAAGCACGCTCCGCGTCCTCGAGAGCCGCCGTCAACTGCTCGACTGGATCTGCCGGCGTTGGCACTGGCGTATCCGGATTATCAGGATCGGCGGTGTCGGGAAGAGCTGACCCACCACCCAGATCAATATTGGGAATCGTCTCAGGAATAGCATCCGGATTTGTATTCAAAACCTTTGCGAGCGCAGCCGCTAAGTTGTCCTCTAGCGCAACGTTCGCGCCATACCCGGCAAGAACCTTGCGCAATAGTGGGTAACCGTCGGCAGCCGCCCGAATGTAGACCGGCTCTACATAGAGCAATCCGTCATTGAATGGCAGTGATAGCAAGTTGCCCAGTTCAACTTCGGAACCACCACGGCGCAAAAGCGAGAGTTGCGAACTCACTGTTGGGTCTGATTCGAAGTTGTTCTGGACCTGCTGAGGCCCAGGAATCGTCGTGTTACTCGGCAATTGAAGCACTTGGATTTTCCCGTAGTTCTGCCCTGGATCCGAGTTAACTGCCATAAACGCCGCCAAAGTTTGTCGCCGCTGCGGCGCGAACGTAGTTGTCAGCGAGAAAGCCGTATCGCTATCACCTGGCATTTGTAGAGTCAAATAGTAAGGCGGTTGGAACACTTGAGCTGGGGTAACCGTTGGATCAAATGGCACGATCCACACATCGGTACCGTTGTAGAAAGTAACCGCATCGGTCACGTGATAGCGGGACATGATGTTTCGTTGAACCTTGAATATATCTTGTGGGTACCTCACATGATCCAGAATGTCGTCAGACATTTCACTTTTTGGCTCCACGACGTCAGGGAAAGCTTTCATCCAAGTTTGTAGCACCGGATCCGATTCATCCCATGCGTACAACTGGACAGTTCCTTCATAGGCGTCGACAACGGCTTTGACCGAGTTGCGCATGTAGTTGACCTGATCACGTGGAAGTAATCCTGATTGCCCAGCCCGATTACTGATTGCGTCACTCGTTGCATCAGAGAGTGATACTCGAGATGAATATGGATATTCATTAGACAGCGTGTAACCGTCCACAACCCACTGAATTCGGCCGTCGGCCACCACGGGGTATGGATCTTGGTCCAAGGTCAACCACGGGGCCACCTTCTCAACGCGAGTGAGCGGCGTGCGGTCCCACATGATTTGAGATTCCTCATTGACCAAATCTGAAAGCAAAATATTTGTGTCTTGGAATTTGGTTGCAAATAACAGTTTTCCAAAGAACGAACCCATAGGGACTCCGCCGTCACCACTATATGTATTTGTGGCCTGACCCGTGGGGTTCGCATCATCGGGGTAGTCCAGTTCGACCGGCGGGGTTCCCTCGGGTGCGCCAACAATTGAAAACTGCGGGCTCAACTCACCGAAATACACCCGGGGCTGGGTGACTTCAAGTTCGCCCACGGGCGGAATGTCATATGCAAAAAAGTCAGGGGTACCGTTATTTAAGCCGGTGTTGTCGTAAGCGCTCACGAAGCCGTAACCGTGCGTATACACGGCCCGATCATTGGTCCAGTTGCGCTGTCCATCCGGGATTCCCGCCAGGTTGATTTCTCTCAGAGCAACTACGGCACCTCGGCGACCTTCCGGCAGGTCGTAGCGATCGACATCAAGGGTGTTGTTAAAGGCGTAATAGCCACGGATTTGCTGAAGCTGGTTATAAGTCGGCGAAACCACAGCGGGATCAAGCAAACGAATATTGCTCAACGTTCCCGCACTCGCGTTGAGGGTCTCTCTCGTCGGAGGCGACACTGAGCCCGCATAATCTTCGATTTCTGCGTCCGCGATTCCGTAGGCGTCCCGCGTAGCCTCAATGTTTCGCTGAATGTACGGTTCCTCTCGGACCAATTCACTTGGACTTACCTGGAATTGCTGCACAATCAGGGGGTAAATGCCGCCAATGACCACCGATGTGAAAACCAACAGGCCCAGGCCAATTGTTGGAATCATCCAGTGCCTGCGGAAAATATTGAAGATGAACAAAGCCGCCACTAAAACTGCTACGAAAATCAATATGTTTAATGCTGGCATCACCGCGAAGACGTCCGTGTATTTCAGTCCGGTGAAACCGCTCACGAGTTCTTCACTCTTGGTAACTAATCCAAAGCGGTCTAAGTAGTAAGCCACTGCTTTGAGTAGGAGGAAGACTGCCAACAATGCTGAGAGCTGCGCTTGCGCTGCCCGAGTTGCCCGCTCACCTTTGGGTTGAAGTCGCAATCCGCCATACAGGTACTGGACCGCTGTCACGATCATGAGAGACAGAATGACAAGAGCGAAACCGTAGCCCAAAATAAAACGAAAGAACGGTAACTCGAATGTGTAAAAAGAAAGATCCCGACCGAATTGCGGATCAACCTGGCCAAAAAGGGTTGAATTCTGCCACAGCAAAAACGTGCCATATTCACCTGAGCCAGCAAGGCCCGCAAAGAACGAGAGAACGAAGACAATCGCCACTGCAATCCACTTGCGGTAGGGCTCAATGGCAACCCGATAGCGCTCAAGACTTGCTTGTTCTGGTGTTGCTCCCACGTAAGAAGGCCGCGTACGAAATGCAATGAGCAGTGCCAGTGAAGACACCACGAACATGATTGCAAACATGATTCCAAACATGATGGCGCGAGTGACTAGAGAAATTGTGAAGACCTGGGTCTTCTCAACCGAGTCAAACCACATGAACTCGGTGTAGAACCCGGTAAAGATCACGAAGGCAACTACAACGCCAACCAAAATCAGTAAAGTGGGAAGCAATACTCCCCCGGGGCGCTTTCGTTCAAGGTCAGGACTCATCGAATTTACGGTGCTCACCCCCTTAACCTACGTCACACCTAAAACAGTCGCACTACGGCGTAGCGGGGCATGAAGTAACCGCGATTCCAGCCACCCAGTGACCCAACTCCTTCAGAGCATCTGCAAGCGAGGTCACCGGGGTGACCGTGAGTCCATCGGGAATATGCCCCTGGGCCTCCGCGCAGTGCTGCTCGGGCATGAGAAACAGCTTCGCCCCAGCAGAACTAGCGCCGCCGAGCTTCTGACGAATCCCGCCGATCGGCCCAACTTCACCCTCGGGAGTGATGGTGCCTGTGCCAGCTACGTGGCCGCCACCGGTTAAGTCAGCAGGGGTGAGTTTGTCGACGATTCCAGTGGCAAACATCAGACCTGCACTAGGGCCGCCCACGTCGCTGAGCGTGAAATTGATATCGAATTCTGCCGAATATAGTTTGCCTACAGAAATCCCGAGATAAGGCTTATCCGGTGCGTCTGGGTTCTCGCCAGAGACCACGGTCACCGTTTTATCTTCGGACATTCTGCGAATCTCGATCGTAAATTCGGTTCCCACCCGCGAGCCTTGCACCGCTTCAACAACATCGCTCGGGGAAGCCACTTCAACGGCGTCTATTGACAGAATTTCGTCTCTGGGAAGGAATACTTCGTCAGCTGGTGCACCCACGATCACCGCGGTTGCTACGACTCTCGTCTGGACCGGTAAGTCTAGGTAGTTGAGTGCCGCTGCGACCGAGTTTGATTCTGAAGTGCTGAACAGCGCCGCATTTCTTGCTTTAACATCTTCTCCGCTCACGTCATCGGGATACACCAGCTCACGTGGAACTAAAGCATCAGAGGCATCAAACCAAGAGCCAACGGCGTCCACGAACGTCAGGCCGCCCCTGGGCCCTCCAGATTCCCGAACCGTGGTCATGTCTAAATCTCCACTGGTCGGGAAGGTTTCGGTGCCGGAGATTTGAATGACTGGACTACCGTCGACTTCGCCAATCACATTGAAGGTTGGACCAGGAGCAAGTTTAATAAACGGGACGGGCAACAAGAAAGCGATTCCTAAAATACTCAATGTCACAGCCACGCTCACAAGGAGAGTAATGGTGCGACTTCCCCATTTTTCCCGTGAAACGACAGACTCTTTACCGATCGGCAATGATTCCTTCACTGGACTATGGTACTGGGGGTGGTTATCGGGGTCAGTTATCGCCGCGGCGAGCGAGGGCCACGCTGTCCATGTGGCTTGTTCATTGCTTCTCGCATGGATGCATGTTGGCCCAAATCATGGTCTTCTGTCTCTCTACGGTAGTAATTGACGAGCGCACTCACAGCAACGCCAAGAAGCACCGCTGCTAAAGGGATTAGCCACCAAAGCAATGTGCTCACGCTCTTTGCTCACCCTTTCGTTCCCACTGTCAACTGCGCCTAAATTTTCAGCGCACACATCACTCTACCGGAGTTCGCCCTAGGCTCAGAGCGGCCGCCCAACACTCGATTGTGATAAGTCACGCAATTAACAAGTTGGGGATAACTTGTCCAATTCCGGCACGCCATAATCGTAAAACTGTGTACAGCCTGTGCATAAGCCAACTTCACAGTTGGAGTGCTTGTCGAGCAATGTCAATGAGTTGCTTCACACTGTAATCAAGCTCGGGCATAGCGGACTCCAGATCCCACCACCGTGTCGGCGCATCCTCGGTCAGAATGCATTCCGATTGGGAATCCACGATCGCCAGGAACTGAACATCCCAGTGCACACTTTGGACAACTTCACCCCTGGCCGATTTACAGGGAACATCATGTCGATCAAATCGGGCAGGCATTGATTGCACCTCAATCTCGCGATAACCGCTTTCCTCAATACATTCGCGCAAGGCCGCATCGCGAAAACTTATATCTCCCGGTTCAATGTGTCCGCCCATTTGTAACCAGCGCTTTACCCGTGGGTGCATTACGAGCAAGACATTGGCGCGCAATGGGTCAATCATTAAAGCGCTCGCGGTGAAATGTCCCTGCTCTCTCTCCCGAGATAAAGAGCTAGGCTCGCGCTCAAGGAGCTGCCGGTACTCATCATGTAGGGCGCGCTGCCCCCCACTTGGAGAGACAGACCAGCCGTTGAGTTCTCCGGCAAATTGCTCGACTCGAGCAGGATCACGCATTTAGCCTTGGTCCTCGTCCTTCTCGAAATCGCTCATGGAGATATCGTCAAATGCGGAACCGCCCGCAACCTCCTGCGCAAAACCCAGAGGATCGGCCAGCGCTTCAGCGTCTGGCAACAAATCGGGGTGGTTCCACAGGGCATCTCGTGCCTGGACACCGGACTTTGCCCGAACCGCAGCAAAAATTGTGTTGGCCTCACGGAAAAGTTTCGGCCGCAACTTCATGCCCACCAATGTGCTGAAACTAGTTTCTGCCGGGCCGCCTGTTGCCCGACGACGGCCCATGGTTTCCCGCAGTTGCCCCAGGCTTGCGAGGCGATCGCCCGCGGCCTGAGTCACAACTTCGTCGACCCAGCCCTCGATTAATGCGAGCAGCGTTTCTAGGCGAATAACCGCCTGACGCTGCTCAGCCGTGTCCTGCGGCTCCAACACGCCTGATGCCATGACTTGCTGCAAGGCTTCCGGGCTGGTCAGGTCAAATCCTTCAAACTTTTCCCCCAAAGATGCTACATCAACATCCATGTAGCGCGCATACTCCTCAACCGCTGACATCAAACGTGGACGGAGCCAAGGAGCGTGATCAAATAGACGCTGGTGCGCGCTCTCGCGTAGCGCGAAGAAAAGAAAAAGGTCACGCTCTTCAATACCGAGCCCTTGTGCAAACTCTGAGATGTTCAATGGAATCAATGCCCTGGTTCCCGCAGGGGCCAATGGGATCCCGACATCAGTTGAGGAAACCACCTCTTTCGCCAGCGCCGACAAGGCCTGTCCAAGTTGATAAGCAAATGCGGTGGATCCGAGCTGTGTGACCATGCCCAGCATCGGCTTAAGCATTGCCATCAATTCAGGTGTCAAGCCGTCAGGCAACATTGCCTTGAGCTCCTGGGGTAACTGATCTTCGAGCCCATTGAGATCCTCGCTGTCCGCGAGCCCGGGCAGCATTGTTTCCATTCTTTGCGACATTGTCGTGGCGATAGGCAAAATAATTTTCTGCCACACTTCAGCCGTTTCAACGAGCCACTCACTACGTGACCACACTTTCACCACAGTGCTACTTGCCGGAAAAGTCACGCTTTCATTGAGCCACAGATCAGCCAATTCCATCGCGCTTTCGACTGCCCGCACCGACGCATCTGTCACACTTGGATCAGTGCCGAGCACCGATCGCGCCACTTGCATAACCGTGGACCACGGGAGCGGTCCTTCGTTTTGAGACTGCTGCAACATTTGACCGAACTGGGTGAACATGGCTCCAAGGTTGTTCATGTCGAAGCCACCAGAATCACCACTATCTGACGCTCCAAAGCCGAACGGGAATTGTGCCATGGCTTTACGGTAATACAGCGTTGCTGCATTGGCTGCCTCGGTTGGCCAGCAAGTAGTTCACCCTGTGCGAAATCTGGCACCACGCTCAGCGGATGAACCAGATATATTTAAAGGGGCAACCCTGCTGGGCCGCCCCTTTAAAGAGTTACTGAGATAAAACGCGGTATTTAGGCTTTGCCCAAAATGCGCGTTACTTTGGTGCCGCACGTTGGGCAGATGCCCTTCGCGAACCGGCGACCATTGGTTTCTTCCACGTGTCCGGTGAATTCACGCTTGGCTTTGCACTTAACGCAATACGCCTCGCCGGTATAGCTTTCCTCGGCCATGGGTCCTCCTGTTGACAATCTCCGCCGCAGCGGTGGTGGCGGGCGCCACTCTCGTGGCCCTGGGGCCGACTCCACCATAGGGCAGAAAAGGTCCCCCTCATGCGCTACGCACAGGCAGAATTCGGCGTGGCGGCCAAAAACTCGTCAATTTATCCGACAAAACGGACATTTGTCTAAAATGACCCTCCTTCGTACGCCCGGCCCTGCGGGCCGGCACAATTCCTCCATGCCTACTCCCCCGCAGGATCTGTGCTCGGCAAGCGCCATGTACGAGGAACTGGCCACCCTACTTTCCATCGCGTCAACAGGAGGCACGAACAGCGAGCAGGACGCTCAAAAGTTCATGGCCACGCTCATGCGCACCGCAGGCTTGGAAGTGAGAAGCTGGGAGATGGACCTCAAAACCATCACCGCAGACCCACAATTTCCCGGTCAAGAGGTGTTGCGCGAACAAGGGCTGGGCGTTCTCGGTATTTGGCGTGGCTCCGGTGGCGCACCCGCCCTTCTGATTAATGGCCATACAGATGTAGTACCTCCCGGTGATGTGCGCGCGTGGAGCGCAGATCCTTTTACCCCCCGCGCGACCACCGTTGACGGTGAAAAAGTGATCATGGCCCGCGGGGCCTGCGATATGAAAGGCGGTCTGATTGCAGCTTGGGCAGCAGTAAAATTCCTGCGTGCAAGTGGTTTCACCCCAAGAGGAGATCTGCTCTTTGCTCCCGTGATCGGCGAAGAAGACGGTGGTCTGGGCACTTATTCATTGATCACCGAGGGCTTGCCGCAGTTTTATAGCCTTACCGAACACCAAGTCGCGGGGGCGATCATCCCCGAGCCCACTTCACTAGCCGCTATCTCAGCCAACGGTGGAGCGTTGACATTTCGTTTACTCGTCCACGGTGCTGCCATCCACGCTTCACGCCGAACCGAAGGTGTCAGCGCGATCGAAAAATTTTATCCGATTTACCAGGCACTCGAAATTCTCGAAGCACGCCGCAATGTAGATGTCGATTCACGAATGCGGCGATGGCCAGTCGCCTATCCCATTTCAATTGGAACGGTGCACAGTGGCGACTGGGCATCAACGGTTCCGGACTTGCTCGTAGCCGAAGGCCGATTCGGAGTTGCTCTTGGCGAGGACATCGAATCTGCCCGATCGATATTTGAAGAATGCATTCGAGACGCCTCTGCTAAGGATCTATGGCTTGCCGAAAACCCGGTAGAGATTGAGTGGTGGGGTGGCCAATTCGCCTCGGGGCAAACTGAACCACGATCAGAACTGATCAAAAATCTCCAGAAGGCACACTTACAGGTTGTTGGCGCGCCACTTGAGGAATACGGAGCTCCCTACGGTTCAGATTTGCGACTGCTTACGGGTCTGGCGGCTATTCCCACCCTGCAGTACGGACCGGGAGATGTTTCGATCGCTCATGCTCCTGATGAATATGTCCATACTCGCGAACTTGAAACAACTGCTCGCGTCATTGCACAGGTGATCCGAGACAGCATCGGGTAAATCTGCTTATATCGAAATCGCCTGTGGATTGCATCTCGCCATCCACAGGGGCTCAGATTGACAATCACCACATGATTGATTCGTTTGCCCAACGCGCCTACCCCGAATACAACTTTTGTGTCCCTGTAATTAGACGAGCGCATGGCGTAATCGAGTTGGGCGACTACACATTGAGTCCTTCACCCGGATTTGAGACTGTCCAATGGTTCATTGCTCTTGATGGCTCAATGTGTGCTGACCAGGCCAGCAGGCTCGGAGCGCAGCAACTCAATCTGCCGTTGGCCCTCATAAGAAACCTGGTCGATCATGGATTTAGATCAGGCGCACTTATTGATGCTCATCACCCACCAAGTTCATCGCGCTGGGTTAACAACAGGGGAAGGGAACGAATGCATACAGATTTGGCCTGCGTCCAAAAGCACAATATTAATTATTCGAACGCCCTTGGTCTCTCAGATGCTGCCGAAATTATCGATCACCGCAATAACACGCTAATTGATGTGGTCGGCCAAGGGCCTCTTGCCCGAGCTGTTTATCGGATCGGATTGGACTCTGGTTTCCAATTCACGCAGCAGCGCTCGTTGGCGTCTTTCGTAATCTTTGTCAGCAACTCCCATCCGCACACTTTTGACCATGAAAACTCTCACCTATGTAACCTTCCGCACCTTCACGTGGCCACTCGAATGGACAACGCCACAATCGGGCCGCTGGTGATCCCTGACTCAAGTTCGTGCTTTCGATGCGCTCACCTACATCGGTGTGATACCTCGCCGGACTGGATGCAAGTGGATCTTCAATGGCGACGCCAGACAAATTCTGGTCAAAGCGATGCGATTCTGACCCATTACACGGCCCTACACGCTCTGCTCATTATTCGACATTGGATCGACGGAACAGCACTCACCAACACACTCTGGAGCGCGAAACTCCCATGGCCGCGATTTGATCCACAAAACGCTCCGCCACATCCACTGTGCGGATGCCAACTGCACGGCTCAACTCCCACTGCCACAACCTGACCGTGCGCAGCTATTGATTAGGCCGGACAATAGGCGGGTGCCCGAATTACCGAGAAATGCGTTCACGCGTGGGATCCGCATGGCTTCCTTGCCCGCAACCTACGCCGGGCGCACCGCGCTTGGCCTTGGAAAACGTTTAGGTGGCACACCTGCCGAAGCAATTACTGCCCAAATGTCTGCCCGCACGGCTGAACAGATGTTCAAAGTCCTCGGGGAGCTCAAGGGCGGCGCCATGAAACTCGGCCAAGCGTTGAGTATCTTCGAGGCCGCACTGCCCGAAGAGTTCGCTGCTCCATACCGAGCTATGCTGACAAAACTGCAGGACTCAGCCCCCGCCATGCCAGCCAGCGCAATTCATAAAATCTTAACTGAAGAATTCGGCGAGGATTGGCGCAATCGTTTTATTGAATTCAGTGATCAACCTGCAGCCGCCGCATCAATTGGTCAAGTGCATAAAGCCACTTGGCATGACGGGCGCGTGGTCGCAGTAAAAGTGCAATACCCCGGAGCCGATAAGGCGTTGGTTGCGGACTTAAACCAAATGATCCGCATGGGCAAGCTTTTCGCTGGCTGGATTCCCGGTCTTGATTTGGGGCCCCTCCTTAAAGAACTGAGGGAGCGGGCAATTGAGGAACTTGACTACCTACTCGAGTCACAAAATCAGCGCGCATTCGCAGTTGCATTTGAGGGCGATCCGGACTTTCACATTCCACACGTTCTCGCCGCCGCGCCACATGTCTTGATCAGCGAATGGATTGACGGGCGGCCGCTATCAGACATCATTTCCAATGGAACCCCAGCCGAACGAGATCGCGCTGGGTTGCTCTATGAACGCTTCCTGCTCGCGGGTCCCGCACGTGCGGGACTGCTGCATGCAGACCCGCATCCAGGAAATTTCCGAATCACAGCCGACAACAAGTTATGCGTACTTGACTTTGGAGCCGTCTCGCGGCTCCCTGAGGGATTACCAATTGCCATGGGAACCCTCCTGAGGATTGCCCAAAGTGGCGATGCGGAAGACGTCCTTGCGGGCTTACGCGCTGAAGGATTTGTAAAGCCCAATATCGAGGTGGACGCCGACCAAATTCTCAACTACCTGGAGCCCTTTGTGGAGCCAACCCGTCACGAAAGTTTTCATTTCAACCGGGACTGGATCCGTGGTGAATTCACAAGGCTCAATGACATGAAAGGCCCCGATTTTACCATTGGACTGAAAATCAACTTGCCACCCTCCTACGCATTAATTCACCGGGTCTGGTTGGGCAGCATTGCGGTGCTGTGCCAACTTGACGCCAATGTTCCGGTTTTGGCTGAACTCAATGCTTGGGTTCCAGGATTTTCGGGCGCCCCAAGTTCCGCCAGTGCCTCTAATCTTGAGTCTTAATAATTTCTAGTAGCTCGGCACCGAATTCGGTCAGCTTTGCCGGACCGACCCCTGGAATAGCCGCCAGTTCATCAAGATCACTCGGACCGATTTCAGCCATAGCGGTCAGAGTTGCATCCGTAAAAACTATGTATGCGGGAACACTTTTCTCCGCAGATCTATCCTTGCGCCACGCCTTCAGATTCTCAAAAATGATTTCGTTGGGTTCCCCAGGACAACTTTGACAACGGCCAATTGTTCGCTCCGACGGTGTTACTAGTCCTTTGCCACACACCCGACATGGTTTAGGCCCGGTTCGCTTCCGCGCGTGCTTCACTTGGGACCCTCCACGCACAACTGATCCGGTAATCGATAAGCCGCTATCAGGAGTGGCACTTACTAGTTCTTGCGACAACCGGGTAAAAAATCTGCTCAATGTTCGACTCGATTTTCCGCCAGGGGCGCGCGACTTTGCCCAACTCACCTCAAGCACTCGGGCTGCGCGCGAGACTCCCACGTACGCCAAGCGCCGTTCTTCATCTACTTCATCTTCAGAATCTGCATAGGACAGGGGAAGGAGACCCTCGCTGCACCCGACAAGAAAAACGACCGGCCACTCCAAGCCTTTCGCCGAATGGATCGATGCCAGGGTCACAGCGTCGGCGGTTGGCGCGTGCTCGACGAAAGCCCGGGCATCCAAGTCTGCAATGAAATCTGTGAGCGAAGTACCTGGATCCACTTCCTCCGCCATAGTCATGAGGGCTAGGAGCGACTCCCATTTTTCACGCACGGCACCCGCACCGCGAGGTGTCTGCGGGCTCCACCCGGTACTCGATAACACGTCGCGGACATGCTCGGCAAGGCTGGTAGGGACTAACCCCGTATTTTTAGCGTCCCCACGCAAAAGAGTTACGGCCGACTTTATTTCAGGACGTTGGAAGAACCGTTCCGTGCCGCGAAGCACCAGCGGGATGTCAAGATTTGATAAAGCTGTCTCAAATTCAGCAGATTGCGCATTAATCCGAAAAAGCACGGCAATTTCAGATGCCAAAGTACCCGCACTGATCAGTTTCTTAATCTCAGCCGAGACTTTCTCCGCTTCGTCATTGTCGTCGGCGTAGGCCGAGATTTTTGGCGCAGGGCCACTTGCTTGTTGGGAACGCAGGGTGAGCGGCTTTGACCGGGAGTCAGCATGAATGACGGCATTAGCCATTGCCACAATTTCAGGTGAGCATCGATAGCACCGCACTAAATCAACAAGTGTTGAATTTGGGTAGGTCTTGACAAATTCGGTGAGGTATTTTGATGAAGCACCCGTGAAGGAATAGATGGTCTGACTAGGGTCCCCCACCACGCAAATATCGTCACGTTCACCAATCCACAGATCGAGAACACTTTTTTGCAGTGGGTTTACGTCTTGGAATTCGTCGACCGTGAACCATCGATAGGCCGAATGTACTGCGCTTTGAATGTCGGGACGGGTCCGGATTGCAGCCGACATCAGCATCAGAATGTCATCGAAATCAAGTAAGTTCCGATCCTTTTTCAGCGTCTCATAGGAGTCCATTACCTTTGCCAGCGTTGCTACATCAATGGCGAAATCTCGCTTTGCTTTGTGGATTAACGCCGAATCCATCATGTTGGACTTGCACCACTCAATATCGCCACTGACGTCCCGAACCAAGGCTTTGTCACTATCAACCTTGCAGTGCGCCAAAGAACGAGCAACCATGGAAGCCTTACTCGACATGAGCTCAGGGAATGCCGTACGCGATAACTGTGGCCAAAAAAAACGAAGTTGCCGCAATGCGGCCGCATGGAAAGTGCGCACTTGCGCTCCTGGGACTCCCAATCCAAGCAAACGATGCCGCATTTCCCCCGCTGCACGATTGGTAAAAGTAAGTGCCAATGTCCGCTCTGCCTCACTTGCCCCAATCATGACCGAATAAGCAATGCGATGAGTTATTGCTCGAGTCTTTCCGGTTCCCGCCCCAGCGAGCACTCGGACTGGGCCCCCAACAGCTAAGGCCACCTCGCGTTGCTCCACATCCAATCCTTCAAGGATGCTGTGCGCGCGCTGCTCTGAGTTCACCCACTGATCTTGTCATGGGGATCTGACCCCCTCGCAACAACTCCGGATCACCCGTAGACTAGGGCTATGAGTAATACAGCTTTGGTAACCGTCTACACGACAACGTGGTGCGGGCCGTGCAAGCGTCTGAAGGCCCAAATGGGGCGAGCAGGAATTGAATTCACCGAAGTGAACATTGAAGCCGATCCGGCCGCCGCCGCTTTTGTCGCTTCGGTCAACGAGGGCAACGAAATGGTGCCCACCCTCAAGTTTTCTGATGGATCAACCCTGACTAATCCGCCCATCGCCGAGGTAATTGCCAAACTTGGGGACTAGCTTTTTGCTAGCGAAATGAAGAACTGCTGGGCAGTATTTCTCCATACCAGCGGGTGATCAGCTGGTGGGCAATGCTCACCCGTGGTGGCAAGTGCAACTTCTGCGCCGAGCACAATTCCATGATTTCGGCCCGGTCGTACCACAGGGCCTCCACGATTTCCTCACCATCGACGCAAATGTCGGTAGTTATGGCTCGCGCCTGATACCCCAACATAAGCGAGTTAGGAAACGGCCATGGTTGACTCCCCAGGTATTCAATACTGTCCGGATCAATGGCAATCCCGGTTTCTTCACTCACCTCGCGGACCACTGCTGCCTCGGCTGATTCGCCCGCCTCAACGAAACCTGCGAGGACCGATGCCGATCCGATCTGCCATCGGCTTTGCCGGGCAAGAAGCACTCGGTCATCGGGGTCCGTTACCAACATGATTACTGCCGGATCTGTACGTGGAAAATGAATTGAGTTATCTGTAGTGCACCTACGAGTCCAACCGGCATCGCTGTGAACCGTCTTGCCTCCGCATCGAGGGCAATGCGTATGCGTGGAATTCCAATTGTCCAAAGCAATGGCTGCTACCAGCAATCCAGCATCGCGATCATTGACAAGCGCCCCGCCCGCCCGCAGGTTCAGCCAAGAATCGGGATCATGGGCGGAAACAAAATCGGCCTCAGCCGAGACTCCAAAAAAAACTATTCCGGCATCACGGCCCAGAAAGTACGTCGGCGCGTTTTGGGGAATATCTTCGAACTTGAAAACCACAAGATTTTCGCCGTCAAAGGGAAACTGCGAATTATGCACACAAATGAACCGGGTGCTTGGATCGATGAGTGATTCTGCAATCCACTCAGAATCTTTGCGCAAATGCGCGCTGCGGTCAGTTGCGCTTCTAGAAAGTACTAAATCGGTTAACCTGGGCGAATGTGCCATGGAATCCTTTCAACGAGAACCAACCTACCCTCTGAACAGATCACCTGCACATAGGCTTTGACCGTGAACGTGTTTATTAGGCAACTCACCGGCATTCGTTTGGTTGCTGCCGTCTGGGTTTTGCTCTACCACTCACAGGGCCCCTTGGATGCAATCGGTGTGTTGAGCATCCCCGTTCTCCCAGATTTTATTCGGGTCGGCCGACTGGGTGTGGATTTATTTTTTGCCCTCTCTGGTTTCATCTTGGCGCACACCTATTTGAGTTCACTTGGCGAGCGGCTCAAAGTGAACAAGTCTGCGAGATTTTTGTGGCTACGACTCGCACGCATCTATCCCGTCCATGTGGTTATGCTTGTAATAGCGGGCTTTGCTGTTACTGCTCAATCAATCGTTACCGGTGAGGAACTCAACCGCAGTTGGGTTAACCCATGGGATTTCATTAAAAATCTGCTGTTGATTCAGGAATGGGGCTCAGACCCGCAGCGGGGCTGGAACTTCGTGGCGTGGTCACTCTCAATGGAATGGCTCGCCTATCTGATTTTCCCCTTCATGGCTCTTGTTTTGTGGCGAATGCATAAGCACTTACCGACTTGGGCCTTGTGCCTTTTATGGATCATGTCACTTACACCATTAGTTATTTATGGGCTGGGATCCTCAGACCCTTATTACACGGAAAATTGGGGTTCTACTTACCGGGTTCTTACGGCCTTTACCGCCGGTGCAATTTCCTACTTGGTCGTGGATCGACTTCGTGAATCTGATCGCGCAGCGGCCATGTGCGATGTATTGGCCTTTGTCTTGCCAGCAATTGTTGTGGCCGGTTCCGTGTTTTTGGCTTGGCTTCCTGCGGCTGTCGCGCCCATTACTTCCACAGATCCAGATGCCGAACCGCTTCCTCCCCTTTTTCACCTCACGCTAGTGCCTGTTTTAATCGTGTGGATTGGCGTCCTTGCACTGTCACGTCGGGGCATGGCGAATCTGCTGGCAACAAAAATTATGGTGTTTGGCGGATTCATTTCATATTCGCTGTACATGACGCATCTTGTCTGGTTTGGATTATGGCGCGCGGGCATGAAAACCTTAGGTCTTGAAAGTGGTCCCTTGTACGCGCTTTCGGTCGTATTTCTGCTTGGCATGTCGTTTGTGATTGCTTATGTGATGTGGCGTCTCGTTGAAGAGCCGGCGCGGATTCGAATGCGCATTTGGATTGGAATTCGTCCAACTCCCACCGAAGAAGCGGGTGAGGCCATTGTCGAGAACACCGGCCCGACAGCTGCTAAGCCAATTGACGTTCCAGATCGTGAATAATTCCATCAGTGTCAACCGGTAGTTCAGTTCCTAATGCCAGCATGACGAAGGCGGTTTGGACTTCTTTCCAATCAACTCCGGCGATTTGTGCCCACGCGAGTCGATAAAAAGCGAGTTGGGTTGGATCAAGGTGGTCGGTGCCCCCCGTTTTCCAATCAACGACGAGATACCGTCCATCAATTTCGAAGACTGCATCGATATACCCTGTAACAGAGCGGCCCATAATTGTAAGACTGAATTGCTGCTCAACAGCGACCGGTGTCAGCTCTGCAAAGCGACTCGACAGAAATGCTTTTTTGAGGTTGCGCACCGATTCAGTGTCGGTTCCCACTCGGTCCCAAGCACCCTCCAATTCATCCCAGTCGAATAGTGTCGCCAGGCCGTAGTGGGTTTCAATAAATGCATGGATTTCAGTACCTCGCGCCGCAATGTAGTTCGGCTGCTGGGGCATGGGTCGGGCAAGTTCTACCGCGAGAACTTCAGGTTCGCGCAATGCACGCAGCATGCTGCTCGCTCCCAGACTCCGTGGCAAAGCAACCGTGCGGATAGGTGAATTAAGCCGTTCACGCTCTTCCCGCAATGCCGCGAGTGCACTTTCCCAACGATCCACGGTGACGCTGTCATTATCGGCCAACTCTGCCAGAGGGGTCGCGCCCTCGTGCACAAATTCGGACTGTCGAATGAGTTCCTCCCGAGTGCCTTGTGGCACAGGTAGGGGCCACGACCACTGCTGCGGGTCTTCGCTTCGCTCGGGTCGATCACCATCAGGTCTCGGCGCCCAAAAAGGAATATTGGCACTCGTCCCGGCAAGGAGGTCATGGGCTGCCGTCAGGAAGGGGTGTGGGCCATGGGGAGTTTTCCAATTCACGCCCCACCAACTACCACTGAGCGTTAATGAGTCTTTAGCCCGAGTCAAGGCGACATAAGCCAACCGTTCAACCTCGCGTTCCTTGAGCGAATCAAAGTGTGCCAAGTAGCCTTTCTTGAGATCTGTCTCAGAGAGTTTGGTCAGACTGTAATCAGGGAATGCGGCGATCGCAGCAGACGCATCTTGTCGCAAAGGCCAGGGTGCCATAGTCGCATCTGTGCTCCAATTGCCGCGCACTTTGCCACCGGGGAAAGCCTTGTCACTGAGGTTGGGGAGGTACACGTGGGTGTACTCCAGGCCCTTTGCTTTGTAGATTGTGATGAGCTGTACCGCACCTTTTTCCACCGGTTGCTCAAAATCCAGACTTATGTCGAATCTTTCAATGTCGTTCAGCCGAGAAATAAATGCTCCGAGGGAAACCCGACCATCAGCGTCTGTGAAGTCCGCTGCCAGATTAATTAATTCGTTGACTGCAATCGCGTCATTGGCATTGAGTTGACTTTGAACATCGATCCCAGTCACGCGAATAACCCGCCCCAAAAATTCAACCAGTGGTTCCCCCATATGCGGACGCACGGATCGGATCACACCCGCCATTTTCCCGAAGCGATTAATCGCGCTCGTTGAATAGTGGTCAAGTGAACCAAGATCAAATAATGCATCAGAGAGCGAGACGACATCGACGAGATCGATTCCCTCAACTGCCGAACTGAGTGCCTGATCAATACTGTGGGCTTCGTGGTCACTGTCATCTTGGGACCGTCCAACCGTCTTCGCGAGTTCAGCAGCGCGAGAGCCTAATGCCGCCAAGTCCCGTGCGCCAATGCGCCACTTGACACCACTGGCCCAGCGCACGAATGACGGGTTAGCAGTTGGTTCGTGGATGACTTCCAGGATTGCGCGAAGATCGATGACCAGTGGGTGCGATAGTAGCCCAGCCGCCGAGTGCAATTGCACAGGAATCCCCCGGTGTTGCAATGCATCACGCATGCGTAACAGATAGTTTCCCGTTGTCGCTAGCACCGCAATGTCGTGATCAAGACCAGCCGCGTGAATCGCTTCGTGCTGATCGGCGATTCGGTCTGCCATCCAGGAAATCTCCTGATCGGCGAAGTCGAAAAGTGCGAGGGTGATTTCACCTTGAAGCTCGCGGGTTGGATCCAAACGTTGCACGCTCGGGTGCTCAGCCCGCAAATTTTCCGATATAAGATTTGCCAGCTCAAGAATTTGAACTCCAGAACGACGATTTGCTGACAACGGATACACACTCGCTGGCTGATCATCTTTAGTGCGGAATTGACGCGGGAAGCTGTTGATGTTCTCAACACTGGCCCCACGCCAACCGTAAATCGCTTGACACGGATCTCCCACCGCCGTGACCGGAAACCCACCGGAAAATATTGTTTCCAAAAGAATACGTTGGCTAATGGACGTGTCTTGATACTCATCAAGTAGCGCGATTTCAAATCGGGATCGAATCTGCATCGCGACTTGCGGAAATTGGGTAACGATCTGGGTGGCTAATCGAACTTGGTCGGAAAACTCGATAAGTTCGCGCTCTTGCTTTAACTCACGCCAATCTTGCACGAGTCGCGAGAGAGCGATTCGCCGGCCCGCAGTACTCACAATTTTCCGCAGTGATGCATTTGATCCGCGCAAGTCAGCCACATAGGAGATCAATTTCAGGTCGTAGGCGATCACCTGCTCCGGGTCGATCGCGAGTTCACTCAGCTCAGAATCAAGTGCCAACAACTCAGAAGTCAATTTTGCCGGGCCAACAGAGATACCCGAGAGATCTCGTGGCGTGTTGCACACCAGCCGGTAAGCCAATTGTTGCCGTTCCCCATCGGTTAAGACATCGGTACTGAAATCACGCCCAAGGAGGGCTCCAAATTCCTTGACAATCCCTGACGCAAAAGAGTTGTAGGTAACAATTACCGGATCGCCACTTTCGGACGCAAAAATTTGTGGGTCCACATCCATTAACTTGCTAATTCGCGACCGGGCCGACTCCAATAATTGTGCGGTTGCTTTAGTAGTGAAAGTTAGTCCGAGAACTTGTTCAGGTGTGAGATAGCCACTCCCGATCAGAAATGCGATGCGTGCTGACATTGATGTGGTTTTCCCTGATCCTGCACCTGCCACCATCACGGCAGGTTGGAGCGGAGCCTTGACGGCACTCAACTGTTGTTCCGAAAGCGAAAAACCCAGAATGTGCTCGAGATCTGCATTGCTGAGCTCGTTATGTGATTGCGTCGTCATCGATCCCACTCTCGTCTATCAGCACCCTGCTGAAAATATCGGATGATTGTGTCGGGCACACAAGCGTGTAAGAGCAGTACCGACACGAGGGGTTCACCTGCGGAACAAACGTTTCGGAGCGAATGATTTCCGCAGCTTCCCCAAGTTTTACTTCAATCCACGTGGGTGAATTATCAAAATTAATCGCTTCCTGTCTTTGTACTTTTGGTTGTGATGCTTCTACTCGTAATTGCACAAGGGCCGCACCGAAAGGTGGATCCTCGCCCTCGTCGTCTAATTCCACAACCTGGTGATCTCGCAGAAGCAATTGATACACTCCTAATTGACCGTTCTGGACTATTGCCGCTTTTGTGGGTGGAGACTTAACATTTTTAAAATCTATTGCGACGAGACGGCCTGATTCGTCGGTTTCAACTCGGTCCAGGATTCCACTGAGATCGATTTTCTCTGGTTTTCCGCTCGGTGTAGTGACCGTGAGTGATGCTTGATACCTGCCTTCGGCTGCGACGAAAACTCGTGGTGTCAGGTTGTGGTAGTCAAGGAACAACTCCGCGGCTTTATAAGCCTGCGCGAGATCAGAGTCTGACTGCCAGTGAGCTTCATAGGCTAATGCTTGCCAGGAGTCGCTTATGAGCCTTTGAATTTGCTCAGGATTTTGATCCAACTCGCCTTTGACTACGTATTCAGCTATCGCATGAACAATGCTGCCAAATGCTGTTGCAGAGCCGCGCGAGACTTGCGCTTTAACTTCACGGTCCAAGAACCACTTCAATGGACATTCCAGCAGCGAATCCAGCGAACTTCCTGACATGTGGAGCGGCGTGTGTGTCTTGCGGACGGGCCGCTGTGACTGGGTGATCTCTGCTAGGCCCCACCAACTGTGGGGACCCACACTGGGCCCCATTCGGGAGAGCAACTCTCCTGCTCGTGCTTTCAGTCCCGCACTTGCCTGCGGATCCGCCAAGGTCTCTCGCACGTCAGCTGCTAGCCCAGCCCAACTTGAACGATTTTTCGGGTAGCCGGTAACCGTGCGAGCAGTGATCTGGAAGGACTGCACGTCATGAATAAATCGACTGGGTTGATCCCCCCCTTCACTGCCTTGGTCGATGCAGGTCAAGGTGAGAGATTCACGTGCGCGGGTGGCCGCAACGTAGAACAAGTTGCGTTCTTCACGCAAGAGTGCGATCGGATTCGTACCCGAGGTTACCTCGCCAACACTGATTTCTTCAGCGTTGAGCAGGCTACCGCGGGCTACCAGATTGGGCCAAATCCCTTCCTCGAGTCCCACGATCCACACCCGGTCCCACTCTCGGCCTTTACTTTGGTGCACGGTCATAACTTGTACTGCCTCTGCGCGCAGTGCGCGAGCCGATACCGGTTCCGCCGGCACACTCTGGTACTTCATCTGGGTGAGAAAGTTTTCTATTCCAGCATCTGATCGCTCCGAAAATCGAGCCGCAGTATCAAAAAGGGCCATGACTGAATCCAGATCATGGTGGGCGCTGCCACTATGTGACAGAGCGGCTGCCTGTAAGCGCTGGGGCCACCCGTGGGGGTGATTGCTCCCCCCACTCCACGCCGTCCACAAAATATCAGGAACAGATCCGTGGGTGGCAATGTCGGTTCTCAATTGAGCTACTAACCCGGCGATTGCTTTCACCCGGGTGCACAACTCGCCTAGATTCGGGCCCTCCCTCAAGGTGATCTGAGCCAATAAATCGCGAGAGTTTTCTCCCACGATGAGGTCCCTCACAAGTTGGGATGAGTTCACCCCTGGTTGTACTGAGCGAAGGGCCCGCCCCACACGCCGCATTTCACTCGCATCCAGCCCGCCAATCGGTCCGGTCAAAAG
>DGQA01000055.1 GCA_002390705.1 Actinobacteria bacterium UBA4426
ACCGGCACCATCAATGATTTCGGTTCCCGGCTGCAGGTATAGGTGATAGGCGTTGGCAAGTACTGCTTGTGCTCCAAGATCTCGAACGCTCTCAGGCAACACCGATTTTACCGTTCCCTTTGTACCCACTGGGATAAATGCCGGGGTGTGGATACGGCCGTGTGGCGTAGTAATAGTCCCGGTTCGCCCACGCGTCTGATCAAGCTGGGATACGACGTCAAATCCGTGGCTCACCGCGCAATGCTACATATGGACTGCCTTCTGAAACTGCCGGTCATAAGCCATCCGGGTTTCTACACCCAAAGTCATGAATTCGGACACGGTTGCCAACAATTCAGGTGTGGGGAAAATCCAAGGATCGTCAACTAAATCCGGGTCTATATCGGCCATCGCTTCTTGTGCGCCAGCAACTGGACATACATATTGGACCCACTCAGCAAGCCGCGCGGCGACAACCGGGTCGTAGTAGTAATTCATGAGTTTCTCTGCATTCGACTTATGGGTTGCAACGGAAGGAATGAGCATGTTGTCAGCCCACAGCATTCCCCCAGAATCAGGGATGCTGAAGCCAAACTTCTTGCCGAGTGCGATCACGTCGCCGGACCAGCCAATCGACGCAATGGCGTCACCGCTGTCAAGTGCAGCGATGTAGTCATTACCCGTCACTTGCCGGATGAAGCCGTCATCAACTTTTTGCACCAAAACTTCCAGTGCTTCATCAAATTGCTCCTGGGTGAAATTGGCCATGTCGTATCCCAGCCAATTAAGAACTAGTCCCATGCTGTCCTGCATTTCCGTCAAAATCGTGATGCGACCTTTGAGCTTCGGGTCGAAAAATTGATCAAGTGAGGTAATCTTCTTGACCCCTAGCTCACGCTTGAGTAGCGGGGTATTCCAACCGATGCCGGTAAAACCAGACTGCCAGGGCAACGAGTATTCGCGGCCTGGATCAAATGGCACATCCTTTAAGGATGGCAGTAGGTTCACCCAATTGGGAATCAACTCCTTATTCAACGGCGCAGCAAAACCGGAATCGATGAAGAGTTCAACTCCTTCCTCGGTGAGCACGACGATGTCCCGGTCAATACTTCGACCTTGTTCTAGATTGGTTCGCACTTTTGCATAGAACTCATTGCTGTCATTAATGTCATCTGTGTAGACAACATCTATCCCAGTGCTCGAAATGAAATCGCCCAGTGTTGTGGGATTCTTCTTAGAAACGTCGATGTACTGCGGCCAGTTGGAAAAGAAGATAACTTTCTCTGAATCAGATAAATCACTGACACTAGGTTCCGGGGTCGGAGTGGCAGAAGCTTCACCCGCTGTCGCGCTAGCTGTTGCGCTGGTCTCCGTAGACGTGGACGTGGTACCGGCGCCACACGCTGCCAATGTCGCGGCACCTGCTCCCACACCACCAGCTACTAAAAGATTTCTTCGAGAAATTGATGTTCGCAATGTCATATGAGAAATGTTCGTCACTGGACACGTCCCTGCACGCACCTCGTGTCACGAAAATGTCACAAAATCATCTGGCTATGAAATACGCCTACGCCTTTGCGTACCACATGGCCAGATCTGCGAACCCTTGATCAAGTGAGATCGAGGGGCTCCAGTCAAGTAATCTCTTGGTTTCCCCGAGGTCAAACCAATGTGCGGTTGCAAGCTGCTCTACTAGGAATGACGTCAGCGGTGGCTCGCTCTTACGGCTCCGCCACGCACCTTCAGCGGCATACCCAGCCGCCCTGGCGATGTGGAACGGGATGCTGCGGGTTGGGGCCTGCGCACCGGCGGCATGGGCAATGCGGCCCAGAGTTTCTCGAACCGTGCGTGGCTCTCCATTAGTCACCATGAGCACCCTGTGAAAAGCCGAAGTAGGCGCATCGATCGCGCAAGCAAATGCCTGCGCCGCGTTCGTGACATACGTTGTGTCAATCAGTGAATAACCACCGTCTATCAAAAAGAGCCTTCCCGACCGAGCCCGTGCAACTATTCGTTCAATCAGCTGCGTATCCCCCGGTCCCCACACCAAATGTGGGCGCAAAGCCATAGTAGAAAAATCAGGTGAGTGCGCGGCAAGGACATCAATCTCGGCCAGAGCTTTGGTGCGACTATATGCGCCGCGTACGTGGGCTGGTTCGGCTTTGTGCGCACCCACGCCAATGAGTGCATTCCCTGTGTGCGCAACTGACGGCGAGGATGCGAAAATAAATCTTTGGACACCATTTTCTTTTGCCATTTCCAGAAGCTTTCTTGTCGCCAAAACATTTGAATCAAAAAACTCTTGGTAGCTTCCTACGATCCCCACTTTTGCGGCCAGGTGAACCACAACCTCCACACCTTTAATCCATTGTTCGGATTTCGTAGGTGCGATTAAATCGTCCAAAAATTCGCTGATTCCTGGCACATGGCATGGTGTCCGCTGCACCACAACGCATTCATGGCCAGATTTTTGAATCTCCCTCACCACCGCAGACCCAAGTAGTCCTCGTCCACCGGTAATTAAGACTTTCACCTGTTGCCTGCTAGTTTCGCATTCGCCCACTCAGCGATTTTTTCACGATTAAGTTTCGCGTTGTGTCGAATATCCGTGGGAAGTGTTTTAACGCGAAGCATCGCCGCGAGTGGAACACCAGCAATGGCGCGCATCTCGTCTTCCTTGTTCATCTGCGATAGGCCTTTTGCCTGTGTAGTTTCGATATACACAATTGCAACAACTGCTCCGCCCCGTGGTCCAATTCCAACGCACGCTGCTTGACGTACGAAAGGCAAAGATTCAATTCTCTGCTCGACCGGGACCGGCGTAATTACTCCGAACGACGTTGAAATTACATGTGATTTGCGACCCTCAATCCACAGAAAGCCCTCCGTATCAAGGTGACCCACATCTCCCGTGCGGTGCCAACCCATAAAGTAGGAGCTACTTCGTTCCGTGAATTCCAGGCCGTCATAACTATTTTTCATATGTGGAGCTCGCACTACGATCTCGCCCATTACTTGGGGGTCAGTGGTGAGCTGATCGGGCGCATCCCACGCGGCAATGCAGATGTCGACTCCGGGAATCCCTTTGCCGACGAGTACTCCCTGATCGCTCTGCGATTTTAGGATCGCTTCCAGATCAGTTTCGCTTATTGGCAACGCCTCAGTCATGCCATAAGGGGTGCGGATACAAGCGTGGGGAATGAGCAGCGCCAATCGTTGCAATAATGATTTGGGAACTGGAGCACCCGCACTCAAGATAAGTCTAATGCTGCTCCAGTCAGCGTCATTGTGTTTGGGGGCCGTGTCCAATACGTTGATTAATGCCGCGGGAGAGGCCCACAACAGCGTGCCCGCGGCACTCACCACGCTTTCCTTCAGCGCCTCGAATGTCAACGAACTTGGCTTGCCTGGGTCCATGCGTGGCAGGACAGAAGCAATTCCCAGAGCCGGTCCAAAAACAGCCCATGGCGAAAATGCGGCAATGATTACATCTCGCGACGAAATTGTGTACTGCGATTGCAAAGCAGTAACTGTTCGCGCAATCTGGCCGCGCGAATATTGAACACCTTTTGCAGGACCGGTTGACCCTGATGTGAAGACGACTGCGCCAAGATTCGTTGCAGGAAATTGTGTTGTGCCCTTCTGGTCTGTATCAAAAACAGTCCTGGGAAGTTTTTGAGCCTTATCAATTTCCTTTGTGCTTATTCGTGCCCCCCGAATGTGCAGGCTCTTCATCAGAGGCCCGGCACGTGGTATCCCGACAACATGATCCACATGCGCGCCACGTAATGCGCGAAAAATTCCTCGCAGGCCCAGACCTGAATCTGCCAGCACCACAGCAGCACCGAGATTCCATATGGCATAAATCAAGGGGATCAATAGCGGGCCCGGTGGAACAAGAAGGGCGACTCGATCCCCTGCGGTGACCCCTCGCTGGGACAGGTAACCCGCATAAGAGTTTGTCAGGGTGTCTAATTCCTGCCAGGTGAGACTGCCGGGATCGCTCATGGCTGTTAAGCCAATGGCATCTGGTCGCGTACTTGACTGCTCACGCATTGCAGCTCCCAAGTCGATCACATCGCTATCGCTTTCAGACGAAAATGTCGATTGCGTTCCCGAAGGCGAGCCGATCCAATCGAAAATATCGCCCACCAAAGTTGGTGCATCTTCACTCACCAAATGAGATGCCCCCTCGTATCTGTGCACCACCGCATGGGGCAATCGCTCTTTAAGGTCGCGCAAATAGAGATCCGAAAAGACTGGGTCATTAGGGCCCCAACACATCAGAATGGGGGTGTCACAAAGCAGGTTTAGGCTTTCGGCAATGTGGTCCAGCGGCGCCCTACTAACGTGATCTTCTTCAAAAGGAATATCGGCGACGAATCCGTGAATCGCCTTACGGGATTCACGCTTTCGGTACGGCGCGCGGAACCCTATTGCAACGTCCCGGGACATTTTCTTACCACTAAGAATTCTGGTTCCGAGGACGAATCCTTGGGAATATTCGGTGACGGGCGCCAATAGGCCCCGTGCGCGCGCGAGTCGAATGATGGCTGGACTATTGAACTCTTTGGGTTGATGCACTGCGGTATTGAGCAAGATCAATCCAGCAATCTGGTGCTCCCCCGATCTGATCACGTTTTCGACCCAACCTAATGAGATTGGACCACCCCAGTCATGAGCCAATGACACGATCGGCGTCGTGACTTCCAGCGCTGCCACTACACGGGTGAGGTCGTCCACCCTTTGCTCAAGAACTCGATCTGAACTCAGTCTTTCCGAGTAACCCATACCCAGTTGATCGACTGCAATCACTCGAATATTGATCGGGGCCTGGCGCAGGAAATTACGCCACAGGTACGACCAGGTGGGATTCCCATGAACACACACCAGCGTGAGTACAGCAGCGCGATCCGTGCCGGTATCAAGCACATGAACGCCACGTGGGATTCCATCGAGGTCAGTAAAGTCAACGATCTTCGACCATTTGCGATCCAAACCGTGCAGATTGACGGGAGGTAGTTGAGCTGGCCGGCTCACCGTTACCAATCGATCTCTATAACGGCCGCGTTAAGCCCTGAGCCAATTCCCATGCAGGCTATTCGATCTCCACTGCTGAGGTCGTCCACTGATTGTGCCAAAGTAAACGGCACGGAAGCTGGCCCGATGTTCCCGTGTAGGGGAAATGTAGTCGGCACTTTCGTCGGATCGATTCCCAATGCCGCGATGAGTGCGGCATTATGAACCTTGGAAACCTGATGCAAAATGTAGGTATCTAGATCAGACCAACTGAATTGAGATTGCGCGTCATCCCAGGCGTCTCTTGCCAGAGCAACCCCCGCTTCAAGGAGCCCTCGACTATCCGTACGCATGAAGTCAAGATCGCCCATGCACAGTTGCTTGTGTTGGGTTGCCGCACGGCTAACGCCGCCTCTAAACCGGTGACCACCATGAACCGATGCTTTCCCTAGAACCATTGCAGCCCCACCAGATCCAAGGGTCATGGTGGCAAATTGTTCGAGAACATCTTCCTTGGTGGAATCATCACGTTGGAGGCGCGCAATTGTTGCCTCTTGGGGTCTTCGGCTTCCTTCACCATCTACGATCAAAGCGAATTCTATTTGCCCAGAGTCAATCATCATGGATGCGACCTGCATCCCATTGATGAACCCCAAACACGCGTTGCTCAGGTCAAAATTCACACACGAAGACGATAATCCGAGCTGTTCGTGAACATCAACGGAAGCTGACGGTTCGAGTCGATCTCGACACACGGACGTGTCAATGAGCACACCCACCGCCTCTGGATTGACCCCTGCCTCCGCGAGTGCTTTGGCTCCGGCCATTGCAGCGACGTCCGCAAAAGAGACATCGGGCGCCCACCACCGTCTTTCTTTGACTCCAGCAAGGGATTCGAGTATCCCCGGAATCAACCCAACTCGGTCATAGGTCTTCAATAATTGAGCGTCAATTTCGTCACTGGTCACGACGATTGGCGCAACGGCGGCCGTTACGGACAGAATCGCCGTGTCTGAGTACGTGAATGTGGCGTTGCCACTCATGATGAGCCTTTCCCGGTGGGTCGGCGCCTAGCCTGCCATGTGATGGATAATTGGCCAGAGTCAGGTATGCCGCTACGCGATGATTGATAAAGGGTGACTGTGAGCAAGGATCGATTTAGGCGGCGCCATCTAGGAGCCTGTCTGGCTAGTGCCCTAGTAGTCACCTCGTACACCGCATCACCTGTGCTAGCTCAACAAACCGATCCCCTCGCTATTTTTTATATGCAATCTTTGATGTGGGAGGACTGCGGCAGGGCTACTTGTACCCGCGTAACGGTTCCTTTGGACTATGCGAAGCCCAAAGGTGAGACCATCACTTTGTCAGTTCGAAGGATCGGTTCACCCGACTTGCCGCCGTTAGTAATGAATCCCGGTGGCCCCGGTTCTGAAGGGACACGATTCGCACAAGGTATTGCCAGATCACTGGATCCGGCTGTGACCGCGGCGTTCACACCTGTGGGGTTTGATCCACGGGGCACGGGAGATTCCGCACCAGTGCGGTGCTTCACCGGACAGAGCGCAAACCGATGGCTCAGAACTGATGCGACACCCGACACGATGGCCGAACAGGTGCGATACATGGCAGCCGCCGCCAAGATTTCATCCGCCTGTCAAAGATTCTCACCCACGATTGCTCCCCACATCGGCACTGAAAATACGGTACGAGACATGGACATTATTCGAGGTGCACTCGGGAGTGCAAAACTCAATTGGCTCGGATTTTCCTATGGAACTTCACTGGGAACCCGTTACGCAGAGCTCTTCCCACGCAATGTCGGACGAATGGTGCTCGACGGCGCTGTTGATCCTTCACTTGATGCCATGGAGTTGTCACGAGGGCAATCAGCAGGTTTTCAAAGAGCGCTCAGGAGATTCGATCGCAAATACCCCGGCTCGATTGCCCACATAAACGCGCTATTGGCTTCACTGGATTCAATGCCAATGAAAACTGACGGTCTACAGAGACTGGTACAAAGCGAGGCATCCACGGCAATCTTTTTGTCCATGTACGACACCTCATTTTGGCCACCGCTGCACGATGCCCTCATTGCCGCGAAAAGAGGTGATGGAACCGAATTACAAGAGTTGTCCTACTACGCGAATGATCAAACCGGACCAACTAACTTTTCCAGTAATTCGATCTCTGCATTTATCTCAATCAACTGCTGGGATTTCCCACAAACACCCGCACGTAAGGGCCTCGCACGAAGAGCAGACCGGTTTGCGAAAAATGCTTCGGTTCCTGAATTAGCCATGGCCATGAGTTGGGGCAATGCCCCCTGCAGCACGTGGTTTGATCACTCCCTGACCACGCCGGCTCCGGCCGACACAAGAACAACTGCACCGATTCTTATTGTCGGCACCGCTTTCGACCCCGCGACTCCGATTTCGTGGGCCCGATCGCTCAAAAAGCAGCTGCCCACCAGTTCCCTGCTTACCTATGCAGGTGATGGTCACACGGCCTACCTGGGTGGAAACGAGTGCGTTGATCGGGTAGTTAATGAATTCCTGCTTACTGGCGTACCACCCACGACTAAAAGGTGCTAGAGGTCGAGATCTTTGTCTTTGTCGGAGTCTTTTGCCGAATCAACTTCAGCTAAGAACGCTTCGACTTGGGCCGCGATCTGGTCACCACTGGGAATATCTGCATCAGGCAACCCCCGGGCACCCGCACTCAAAGCCTCGGCGATTTGATCGTATTGGGCCTCTAGCGCTTGAACCACCGCAGAAAACTCCTCGTTACCGGATAGTTGTTCGGTGATATTTGCAAGGGACTGCGCCGCCGAATCAGAAAGGTCCCCACGCGGAATAACAATGTCCGGGCCAGCCATTAATCCATCGAGCAAAGCCAGAGCGCCCTGCGGGTATTCAAATTGCACTAAGTAGTGCGGCACTTGAGCGGTAATTCCCATCGAATTAAGCCCGCATTGACCTAAATGCAGTTCCAGAAGCGCGCCTACATGGCCCGGTACTTCGATCTCTCCAATTACCGAACCTGCTCCAAATAACAGTTCCGGCTTGTTCCCATGAACCGTGAGTCCCAGCGGTCGCGTATGCGGGAGCGGCCACGGTATCGCTGAAAGCCCAATTGCCAGTTCCACTCCGTATTTCTCAACGACGAGCTCAATCGCACTTAAGAATCTATTCCACTGATAATCCGGTTCGGGCCCCGAGAGTAGAAGAAAGTGCTTTCCGTTGGCATCCTCAACATCATGTAAGGCGATCTTGGGAAAATCAACTGAAGCAAAATGATCCACAACAAATTGCATTCGCGGGCGACGCGCCCTGTAGTCAATGAGTTCATCAACATCAAAACTCGCAATCAAAGTATGGCTGCAATTGTCCAAAATGTGTTCGGCTAATTGCCGGACCCCTCCTCCCGCATCAACGAAACCGTTAAAAGCGTGAATCAAAATAGGGGGCACACCAAACAGGGGATCCTGATCAAAGGCGATTAGTTCAGCTGGATCACGCATTGCATTACCTCCTATTGGCACCCAAGTAAACCACGAGCTGCGCGACAACGATCCCTATCAATCCAGATGATTCGCCAACGGCGAAAACCGTTCAACTACTCGGGCTTTGGCTCACTAGGGCGCGGGGGCTTTGGAGTAGCTTTTTTCGCTGCAGGTTTTTTCACGGCCGCTTTTTTTGCCTCCGCTTTTTTCGCTGCCGGTGCAATCTTTGGCGTCCCGGTCTCCGTTGGTACTTGAGTCTGTGCCACAACCGCAGAGGCGGCATCCGGTGAGACCACGTCGGGTGAAGCCACTGCTGGAGAGGCCACTGCCGCCGGCCACGGATCCGCTGCTACTTCGTTCGCCACTAAAACCTGTTTCCGTTTCCACCACAGGAATCCGCCAACACCTGCTGCAATCATGAGCACTGACCCCAAGAACTTCTTCATGAACCTCACCTTAACATCCCAGAATTCACGCACGACCGGGTTGAGGGAACCCCTAATTCTCGGATCGTAAGTAACTGTGAAATGCCTTGGTAACCTCCGTGCTCTTAAAAAAAGATTCCTGATCAGCTGCTGACAATGTGACCGAGTGCTCGCACACTTTGACCCAGGCTGATCCAATTGCCTGGGTCAAAGTGGCTGCGACTGCACTGGAAATCACCGATCCGGTGATAATTCCTCCCGGCACTAGACGCAATAACTGGGTGACCACATAACGCCCCGCGTAAGTCGCGCCACCAGTAAGAATTGCACTACTGGCAATTGACAGTGTGCGAACTTTTGAACGCGGAAGCCCATAAATTGCCGAAATCCGAGCCATCATTGCCACTTGATTGGGCACCAGTAACGCAGCGTCCGCTACGGGGATCGGTATTGCACCAATTCCACTAGCCACCCCGGTCGCTTGCTTAATGACCGCGGTGGCCGCGTCTTTTTTTCGCCGGTTATCAACACCTTGTGCGGCGGTTAGGGCATTTCGTGCGGCGCCCGGTACTACTTCATAAGTTGCGTCGAGCAATTCCTGCAGTCCGTAGACGACCGTGTCACTGAATGAATCTGACAGGGCATTGGTCAAGAAGACTTTGCCATCTCCGAAGGTGGGTAGCTGCAAAGTCTCAATATAGCCCGCGAATGCGATTGCATCAGGGTGCACCTCCAACTCGCTATTGCGCTCGGCAACTGGCACCTGGGACAACACGATTATGACTGGCAGGCCCAATGCGCTCATAGTGGAGATGAAGGCCTGCTGGGCTCTCTCCAGTCTTCGATCAGACCAGCGAATGAGATACCACGCCGCATGGATCCGTTGATCCACTACGCCTGAATGCGATTTTTTGACTATCCGGTCCAGCCCGGCAAGTATCACGTCGCCTGAGGTGCCCGTTTCAAAACCCTCGCAGTCGTAGATTCCCAAATAACCGTTTGGGTGCCGGTAGTAGTCCAGTCCTTTCGTGACCGGTTCGCCAATTCCAGTTGCTGCAATTGCCTGAGAAAAAATGGCGTTTAGCAACGTTGATTTTCCGCTACCTGTCTTTCCAAAAATAGCTAGGTTAAAACATCCAAGGGAGTCAAATGCTTTTTGTAATTCTCGGTCAAAAAGGCTCGCGAGGGCCGCCGAATCCAAATCTGACGGAACCCGCTCTTGACTATTGGACACCCAAGAACCCTACCTCGAACAAGCGCCGGGTTAAGGTGGGTTAATGCCGAGAAACAGGTCACCGCATCCTTTGCGGTCAATGGCCGTGGTTGCCGCAGTCGTGGGAGTGGTCGGTCTCGCACTTTTTTCATTTAACAAGCTAATGCCAAATTCTATTAAGGAAAATGTCTTGGGCGCTCCCATAACTATTCCAGCCCAGTATGCAGATTTGATTAAAGAAGCAACCACTCGTTGCCCGGCAATTTCTGAGGAACTATTCGCGGCTCAACTACACGCGGAAAGTAGCTTTAATCCGATGGCGGAAAGTCCGGCTGGCGCTCAAGGAATCGCTCAATTCATGCCATACACCTGGAAGCACTATGGAATTGATGGAGACGATGACGGACTCGCAGACGTGTGGAACCCGGTAGATGCGATCCATTCAGCAGCACGCATGAATTGCATTAATCGTAAGCTAGTAAAAGGCCTAGATGGTCCGCGGATCAAACATACTTTTGCCGCCTACAACGCGGGGGTCGGAACCGTCTTGGAATACGGCGGAATTCCACCGTTTCCTGAAACACAGGAATACATAAAACGGATTTTTACCAACAGTAAAAAACTCACCTGGGCAACACGGTAGATTTATTTAATCACCATGATCGACTGCAAGTTTTCAACAACGAGTCGGCCATCGGGTGTCCACAACCTACGAAGTTCACTCATGAACCCGCCATGAATCGCGCTCACCGACGCGTCATGTAGCAGCGGTGAGCGCTCCCCATTGATGGACTCAATGTTTATCGGATCAATGAGAAGATTGGCACTAAACGAGACCGTCGCTACCGGACGCATCGTTTTCATTAACGTATACGGCGATGGCCACCATGCATCCACCATTGACAGAAGCTGCGCTGCGTTCCAGTGCGCTCCGAGTTCTGTTCTTTGTGGAAGATTAATCCAACCATGCACAACTGGCTCGGTACCCATTGTGGGCAAAGGTGTAATCGGCCGATACTCCAGATGTTGACCAAAAACGGGTCCAAACGGCGGCCCCACCGGGGCTAGTTCGACCTGCTCAGCTGGAGGAACGTGTGGAAATAAGGCACTGCCCCAAGCTTCTCCTGGTGGATCGAGCTCCAAATTCTTATTTACGCCGGTAACTACTTGCCCGCGCGCAACCGTTACGTTGTCGTGTTCACGCAAGATATCTACCTGCCACATGGACATCGCAGACCCTTTTCGAATCAGCCGAGATACGACTTGGTGACTCCCCACTAGCACCGGTTCGGGAATCTGTGCCGTTATCGACCGCACCTCACGTGCCGGAGCTTCACACTGGACAACTTCCTCCACCATGCGACGGATCGGTAGCCCGCCCCAAGCGCCTCTCCCTTGCTGCCACGTGTCAGGGACCGCCCACGTTGACTCAAAAGTTGTGCCCTCACCCATCAGACGCTGGCAGGTTTCGCATCGGTGAGTGACCCTGTGCCTGCATTTGTATCTGTGTCGACCTTTTGATTGCCATTGGACAAGGCTGACTTTTTCAGCCACTTCTTCCACTCAATGTTCCACAAACCACCAGGGCCATTCCACGGCTCATTGATCTTTCCGTTGGTATTCGTATAGAAAACGACATCCCCTGGGATCGTTTCATTGAAAATCCACTTAGCGTCGTTAACGAACATGTTTGTGCAACCGTGGGACCCGTTGTAAATCCCCAGACGCCCGTACGCCCAAGGAGCTGAGTGCAGAAACTCGCCCGTGGGTGTCAATCTCGTGTTCCAAAAACCTTCAAGTTCGTATTGTTCCTCTGGATCAGTGAGCCCCAGAGACTCACTGCGATAAATTTTTGTTGCCTCTTTAGCGGTACTGATTACTTTGGTACCGTTCCTAGTTTCCCATTCGTCTTTACCCAGGGATACCTTAAAGGTCTTGACGTTGTTTCCGTCAACATAGACTTTCATGTTTTTGGTTTTGCCATCTACTCTCGCGATCAGTTTCCGAGCCGTCTGGAAGGTATAAGTCGTGTTTAATCTCGCAGATCCAATCAATGACTGAGATCCACTGCGTCCCAGCACTGCGCGTCCGAGAAGTGACACGATACGAATAGTTGAATTACCCGGCCAATATGTTTTAGGTCGAAAAACCACCGAAGTTTCGTCTAACCAACCCCACGCACCTTTCACAGGGACTAACTTCCCGCTGGGCAACTCCGCAGAGACAATCAAGTTTTTTTCGACCACTATTTTGTCCGGGATGGGCTTGCTGAACACAATTTTGGGTAGCACGCCCACGCCGACCTTCACTTTAGATCCATCAACGCCGAGTGAGTTGCTTGCTGCAATAAACTTTGCCTTAACCCAGATGCGTTTCTTAGGCAGTTTCTCGGGCTTGGACGTTTCAGTTCCGGCCGGTGGTTGTGTCGTCGCAACGATCGGGCCAACTACCTCGCTCACGGAGACACCTCGTGCAGCACGCATGTAGATCCCATAGGTACGCAGTGGGTGTAAATTTGTCAGTGGGCAAATGCCTTGAGCGGGGCTGCCGATCAGTGCATTTTCCGGAACTGCAAGTTCCCGGCAGGTATACCATTTAACCGAGTCCACCGAAATTTGATACGAGATTGGATCACTAGCACTCTGAGCCGGATCAGGAACCTGAGCCGCGAACACGACCTCAAGTATCCGGGCGGTCGCCCCTGGACTTACGGAGATAATCGTCGGGGGGGCGGGCGGGACCTTGTTCGCATTGGCTTGTGCGGGCAGTAAACCGGCGCTCAATAGTACTGACAACCCCGCACTTGCTAGTACTCGTAATGAGCCGCGCATCCCGCATTCCCCTATTTCTGACTATAAGTTTTCGCTCCAGCCCTGCACCAATTCTTTATAAGGATAAGCACAAGGCCGAGAATGGACTGAGACCGCCTACCAAGAAATGATTTCTTGATCCTCCCACAGCAACCCGGTGAGGGGAAAATCGACATTTCCAACAAAATTTTGTCGATTCTCTAGATCGGTTTGAGCCAGCCAGGCAACGGTTTCAGCCCCCTCATCCGCTGATCTCGGGGCATCAGGTCCCCCCATGGGTGTTCGGCAATGATTCGGACATACGGCATCGACGAGCACGCCGCGGGCCCCCCACCCAGTTTCCGCTGCAAAATTGCGAATCAACGCATTGACAGCTGCTTTGCTCACGCGATACGGCGCGAGTCCTCCGCTTGTTCCGGGGCCGCTAAATCGACCCAAGCAGGCTGACAGGGCGATGACTCTGCCCGAACGCGCTGCAACCATGGGAGGAGCGAAGTGCGATAAGGCATTTACCACTCCCAGCAAGTTCACCCCGAGCACCCGATCCCACTCATCTGGCGCAGTTCTGAGGGTTTTGGACATCTTCTCGCTCATGACTCCTGCCGAGCACACCAAAATTTCGGGTTCTGCCAACGGACCGAGTCGTTCGCGAAGACTCGCAACTTCTGCATGATTCGAAAAATCGGCTCCATCACCCACCGCGTCAATTCCTGAGGCGCACAGTGCCGTCGCCGCTTGCCGGCCACTTTCCGTGTTTCGACCCAGAACCACAACCGTGTACCCGGCCCGGCCAAGTTGAGCCGCAACTGCAAAGCCAATTCCCGAGGCGCCTCCGGTAATGAGCGCTACACCGTTATCCATGACTCCTACCCTTGCCTAGTTTGATCACTTTCGCACCCTCACAAGCACGGCCAAGCAATGCGCCCTAGGCTTATATCGCAATTAGGTCGTCTGTGAAAGGAATACCCGTGGCTGCTGAGCCTCCCGACCAATTTGGACCAAATGATTGGCTTGTCGATGAGCTTTACCAGCAGTTTCTGCAGGACCGAAACTCAGTCGACCCAGCCTGGTGGGACTTCTTTGCCGGGTTTACCCCACAAGATGCTCAAGCCGTCATCACACCCAGTACCCCACTTTTAGCGGCGACACCAACACCGATTCAGACACCCGAGTCAAGCCCTGCGCCCGTCTCGACCGCCGGACCGGCCGCATCATCTGCGTCGACCAATGACGTAGAGCGCCTCAAAGGCGCGGCCGCTCGAGTAGTCACCAACATGGAAGAAAGCCTCAGCGTTCCCACGGCAACAAGTGTTCGCTCCCTTCCCGTCAAACTCCTTTTTGACAACCGCGTTGTGATTAACAATCACCTTGCTCGTGGCCGTGGTGGGAAAATTTCCTTCACACACATCCTTGCGTTTGCGCTGGTACAGGCCTTAAAAATTCAACCCGAAATGAACTACGCATACGAAGAAGTCGGTGGCAAGCCTGGAGTCAAGCTCAACGCAGATATCAATCTCGGTTTAGCAATTGACTTAGTCAAATCAGATGGCACCCGCCAACTGCTGGTGCCCAACATCAAAGCCGCGCAAAATATGAACTTTGCAACATTCTGGGCCAGCTACGAGGACATGATTCGCCGCGCGCGCTCTAATAAACTCACGATCGACGATTTTGCTGGGACAACGGTGAGCTTGACCAACCCAGGCACTATCGGCACAAATCATTCAGTTCCCCGATTGGTCAAAGGACAAGGGGCCATTATTGGCGTGGGTTCCATGGAGTACCCGGCCCAGTGGCAAGGCGCCTCTGAAGAGTCAATCGTTCGCAACGCCGTTTCAAAAATCTTGACCCTCACTTCGACGTACGACCACCGAATTATTCAAGGCGCGCAGTCCGGTGAGTTCCTTCGCAAAATGCACTCTTTAATTCTCGGCGAAGATGACTTCTACGTCGAAATTTTCAGAAGCCTAAGAATCCCATATGACCCCATTCGATGGGCTCATGACATTTCGGCAAATCACGAAACAGACCTTGACAAAAATGTTCGAGTTCAAGAAGTAATTCACGCATATCGAGTTCGTGGCCACCTTATGGCTGACACGGATCCACTCGAGTATCACCAAAGGACACACCCCGATCTTGACGTTCTCTCCTACGGATTAACTCTCTGGGATCTGGATCGAGAATTCGCAACTGGTGGGTTCGGCAACAAACCGCTCATGAAATTACGTGAGATCCTGGGCGTGCTCCGCGATTCCTACACCAGGACCTTCGGTATTGAATACATGCACATTCAAGAGCCGGAAGAACGCAAGTGGATCCAAGAGCGTGTGGAGTTACCACATGTAAAACCTGATCCGGCAGACCAGTTGAGAATTCTGCGCAAGCTCAATGAGGCTGAAGCACTCGAATCATTTCTGCAAACGAAATATGTTGGTCAGAAGCGATTTTCCCTTGAAGGTTCTGAATCACTGATTCCCATGCTGGACGAAATCCTGACTGAGTCTGCGAATAATGAAATCTTGGAAGTGGCAATCGGCATGCCCCACCGCGGACGTCTCAACGTTCTAGCAAATATTGCGGGGAAATCTTTTGGGCAGATTTTCCGGGAATTCGAAGGCGAGTATGCCGAGAATTCAGTACAAGGGTCCGGCGACGTCAAATACCATCTAGGGACAACGGGTTCATACGTGTCGGCTGAAGGTGGCTACACCTCTGTGTATCTCGCCGCCAACCCATCTCACCTTGAGGCTGTTGATCCAGTACTCGAAGGAATCGTTCGCGCAAAACAAGATCTGTTGCCGGCGGATCGCAGACACGATATTTTGCCCGTACTCATTCACGGTGACGCAGCTTTTGCGGGCCAAGGTGTTGTCGCAGAAACACTGCAACTTTCACAACTGCAGGGATATCGAACCGGTGGGACAGTCCACATCGTTGTCAACAACCAGGTCGGCTTCACTACCTCCCCTCAGTACAGCAGGTCTTCGATCTACTCCACCGACGTTGCCCGCATGATTCAAGCTCCGATTTTACACGTCAACGGAGACGACCCCGAGGCAGTTGTTTTCGTTTCCAAATTGGCGTTTGAGTTTCGTCAAGCCTTCGGCAAAGACGTTGTGATTGATCTGGTCACCTATCGCAGGCGCGGCCACAATGAAGCGGACGACCCGTCATTAACTCAGCCATTAATGTACGCGATCATTGATAAAAAGCGATCAGTTCGCAAGCACTACACTGACTCACTAATTGGGCGAGGGGACATCACTCTCGAAGAGGCGGAAGAAGTTCTCAAGCACTTTCAAGAACAACTCGAAATGGTGTTCCAAGAGACACGCATAGATGAATCGGAGACTGAATTCAGCCAGCGTGCAAAGGCCATTATTGAATCCGGGCAACTTAACCTCGTTCCTCAAACACCATCACAAGATGTAGATACATCGATTACGCAAGCACAAATTGACACGGTCATTGAATCTCAATTAACAATGCCTGAAGGTTTTAATGTCCATCCGCGACTAGCCCCCCAACTTCAACGTCGCGCCCAAATGGTCGCTGATAACACAATTGACTGGGGCATGGGAGAAGCCCTGGCCGTTGGATCACTACTCATGGAAGGTCGAACAGTTCGCCTCGCCGGACAGGATTCTCGCCGCGGAACATTCGGTCACCGCCACATGGTGATTGTCGATAAAGAGACCGGTTGGCAATACAAGCCCCTAAAAAAATGCTATCGCGACGGTGGAAAACTTTATGTGTATGACTCTTCGTTAAGTGAGTTCGCTGCATTAGGTTTCGAGTACGGTTACTCCGTCGCCCGCCCCGATGCACTCGTCATGTGGGAAGCTCAGTTCGGAGATTTTGTGAATGGCGCCCAATCAATTATCGATGAGTTCATTTCTTCGGGTGAACAAAAATGGGGGCAACGATCATCTGTCACGATGTTGCTGCCACATGGACAAGAAGGCCAGGGACCAGATCACAGCAGTGGTCGCATTGAGCGCTTTCTTCAGCTCTGCGCACAAGACAATATGTCCATTGCAGTTCCTAGCACGCCGGCTTCCTACTTTCATCTCCTGCGCTGGCAAGTGCTTGGAAGGCTTTCACGCCCGCTCATTGTGTTCACGCCGAAATCACTTTTGAGGTCAAAGGCGTCGGTCTCCCCCGTCGAGGATTTCACAACCGGAGTTTTTCACCCTTTCCTCCCGGATACAGAATTCACCGGAGCCGGTGTCACAAAAGTACTTATCTGTTCGGGCAAGGTGTACTTCGATTTACTCGCGTACCGGCTAGCACACAACATCACCGATACTGCAATCGTGCGACTTGAGCGAATCTATCCTCTCCCCGGAGTCAGCTTGCCCGGTATGGCGAGGCAATACCCCGATGCCGATTTGCGTTGGGTCCAAGAGGAGCCGGCAAATCAGGGTGCCTGGAGTTTCGTTGCAATGAACATTCCAGGCCTCATTGACCGAGGCATCTCCTGTGTTTCGCGTCCAGCGTCTTCAACTCCTGCAGTGGGCACCCATCAACGCCACGTAGAAGAGCAGGAATCTCTCATCGAATCAGCATTCAATTAGTCAATTGGTATTTGCCTATGTATGACACAGATCGTGGCGCCGAGGAACTCGCTCGTCGACGAGGAGAAGAAGAAGTATCTTTCGAGTGGCTCGCCGAACGTTTCGCAGAATTCGTAAATCTCAATCCTGAATTCGAGAATGCGATTGATCGAGTGGCGACCTGGCTCGCCCGTCTCGATGACCATGACGAGGATTGATCTCAGCTACTTCCGCAACAAGATTCCTTGGATTAAGACGGGATCAATCCCGCCGAAGTCTCGCGAGTCCGTACTCGCTTCCGCGTTATCCCCTTCCACCCACCACCTGCCGTCCGACTTGCCCACAAGACGCTTGATTTGCGTCAAGCCCGGCCGCTGAGGATGCGCAAAAACGGCGATGGCGCCGCGTCTGGCAAAAATACGACCCCTGACCGCAAGATGAATTTCGCCATTTCCCAGTGTGGGTAGCATTGACGGACCGATTACCTTCACCCGAAAAATTGGTACCCATCGCGCCATAAGCCCCATGATCATAGATTAGCCTGCTGCGTCTTGCGCGAAAAATTATCGGGGCTAGAGTTGTCTTGTTCAATAAGTACCGATCCCACTTCACCCACACGATAGGAGCAAAAGTGCATAAGCATTTCGGATCCCTGATTATGTCAAAATTTATTCCTCAAATATCCGCATACGCCCACTGTGATCTTCCCTGCGGCGTCTATGACCCCGCACAGGCTCGACTAGAGGCTGAGTCGGTCAAAGTGTGCATGGAAAAGCACAATGCAACAGACGATATGGACTTCAAGGCGCGCGCCCTTCTCGTCAAAGAACAGCGCTCGCACTTGGTCAAGGAGCACCTTTGGGTTCTGTGGACCGATTACTTCAAACCACCGCACTTTGAGAAGTACCCCAATCTCAACGAATTGTTTAACCAGGCCACCAAGCTTGCCGGTGCCGGCGGAACCAAGGGCACCGTCGACGTTGCAGTGGCGGATCAGCTCCTCACTAAGATCGATGAAATTTCTGAAATCTTCTGGGAGACCAAGAAGGCCTAGCACACACGCACTCTGTATCAGTTGCCCGTGGGTTTCCATTTGGAAATCTATGGGCAACTTGCATGTGGATGCACATTCAACGGTGCCACGTGATCATGAGCAGCTGGTCTCATAAAAGTTTCCTTACGGTTTTCATGCCAACTGCGCTCTTTCGGTTTAGATTGAGATCAATGATCCTGGGCCAACCTCAATAGCGGTGCCCAAAGTCGCATTTCATTGGTCAACAACAAGAAGGGCATGATGCCACAAATTTCGATCCGGCCGGCAAGTAATCCAGATGTACCTGAAATCCTTGACATGGTTGGTGAACTCGCCGAGTTTGAACACGCCCGAGGAAAGGCCATCGCGACTGTCGCTGATTTCGAAGCTGCACTCTTTGGCAACAACCCGTCAGTATTCGCAGTGATTGCCGAGGCCGATGGTGTCACTGCGGGATTCGCCGTATATTTCATGAATTTTTCCACCTGGCTCGGAAAGCACGGCCTCTACCTGGAGGACCTCTACGTAAGACCTGCCTTCCGTGGACAGGGAGTAGGGGCACGCCTGCTATCCCACTTGGCACAAATTTGCGTGGATAATGGATACCCGCGCTTTGAATGGTGGGTGCTTGATTGGAATGTGAGTGCTCGCAATGTCTATGGCCATTTAGGGGCGAAAGCGCTGACCGAATGGATTCCCTACCGCGTTGTCGGCGATGCACTCAATGAACTGGCAGGGAAAGAGCCTCGATCGTGACCGACGTATCGGTCTGCGTTCCCAATGCGCCCGAATACCTCAGAGTAATTCGGCAAATTGCGATGGTAGTGGGTGCCAAAGCCGATTTGCTCCTTGACGCCCTCGATGAAGGGCAACTGGCTAGTGACGAAGCCGCGAATATTTTGATGAAATTTGCTGAACCAGGCGCCCCACTTAATTTCGAATGGGCAGCAGGTCCGGGAGTGCTCCACCTGCACGCAAGAACGCGCTGCTCACTTTCTCACCTTCCCGATTTTCCAGAGACACTCGGATATGCCTGGGTGATCATCTCTTCGATTACCAGCACACTAGAGATTTTCTTAGAAAATGGTGAAGTTCATGTTGACCTCAGTGTCGAAGGCGCAATCTAGCCATGCTCACCGCGGGGGCAGTTAATGAGTTAATCCGCGAGTTGAGATCAACCGATGTGACAGCGGCCCGGTCCGATGAGCTTAAGAGTGAAATTATCGCTGAGCATCAGGGTTTGATCCGCTATTTTATTCGTTTATACGACGGGCAGGTTGTGGAGGATTTGGTTCAGCTTGGCACTATCGGAGTGTTAGCTGCAATTGATAACTTTGATCTTGATCGGCAGGTCGCCTTTGCCACCTTCGCGGGTGCGCGGATCCGGGGTGAAATTTCACACTACTTGCGCGATAACGCGACGATTCGGATTCCCCGGTCAGTGCAATCGCACATCAAAGTGGTTCGGGCCGCGCAAGATGACTTTGTTGCCCAGCACAACGAGCTGCCAACTTTCGTTCAGCTGGCGACTCACGCTGATCTCAATCGAAGTGAGCTCTTCGATGCTCTGCAGGCCAACCAGAGCACCCATCTATTTTCTTTGGATGACCCCGAAACACACCTAGACATTGCCGCCACGCACAGCGAATACGAGTTCGTTGACGAATGGGCTTCGGTTCAACCCGCAATTGATCAATTGGCTCCACTTGAGCGAAAGATTCTTGGGATGCGTTTCATCGAGCAAAAGAGGCAAAGTGAAATTGCCCAGGAACTTGGCATGAATCAAATGGCGGTTTCTCGACGTCTCAATTCGATTCTTGAGCGACTTCGTCACCATGTAACTGCTGAGTTACACGAGGAGTAAATGCCATGAAGCCACCAATAAGTGCAACTAAGCTGACGCCTAGGGCTATGGCTTGCTGCCACGCATCGGTTGCGCCTATCAACGGAACGCTGACAACGAGGACTAGCACCTGGGCTAGAGCGAAGGGTGCGCGCGCCCATCTGCGCCGACCGAACCATCCGAACGACACAAGCAACATTGCAGCTCCGAACATGGCGAAAATCAATACTTCCAGGGTCACGCCAGAAACATTAGAGACCTGCGACGGCCCCGTGAGCCCTTCTCGGGAGATTCCAATCACGACAAGACAGGCGTACACCAGATAAAAGAGACCCTCGATCGTGCTGATGGCACCCAGAATTCTCAGTCGGTTAACGACTGATCTAGCATTATTCACCTCCGTAGCGTAACGCCAAAGCTCAATTGAACTGCGTCAGCGTAGAGTGAGGTTGTGCGAGCTTTACTGGTAGTTAACCCAAATGCGACAAGCACATCTCCTCGGGTTATTGACGTGATCGTGCGAGCACTCTCACATGAATTCGATCTTGAAGTCACCATGACAACGCATAAAGGGCATGCTCACTCAATCGGTGAATACGCGGTTGAAGCCGAGATTCCTTTAGTAATAACTCTTGGTGGAGACGGCGTGGTCAATGAAGTGGTTAACGGGATCATGTGGACAAACCCTGCGAAGTCCAAGCCCGCAATCGCTCCAATTCCCGGAGGCAGCGGAAATGTTTTTGTGCGCGCCTTGGGCTTGCCTGTTGATCCGGTTGAAGCTACCGGGGCAATTATGCAGAGTTGCCGTGCGGATCAGTTTCGTACGATTAGCTTGGGCCTTGCAGTTGCAACTCGCGGCAATGGGGAGACTTTTAGTCGGTACTTTGGGGCCAATTCGGGCATTGGGCTTGATGCAACGATCATCGCTGCGATGGATCAAGACCGAAAAATGGGCGTAAGTGCGTCACCACTTCGATATCTAGGAACCACGGCGAGAGAGTACCTCCGCCGGAGCAACCGACGGGCATCCATTCAAGTTTCCCGACCCGGAAACCCCGCGATTGACCACGCGCGTGTGGTACTCGTTCAGAACTCATCACCTTGGACATTCTTTGGTTCTTGGGCGCTGGATCCTAATCCCGCGGCTAGCTTTGCTACTGGCCTCGATGTGTTTATCGTGCGCAAGCTGGACCCCATCTCCACCGCGCGGGCGGCACGCCGAATTATCACCCGGTCACGCCGCAAGGTCTCAGCAAACGCTTACACGAGCTGGCACGACCAAAACGCTTTTTCGATTGCCGCGCACTGCGAAGTTCTCATTCAGATTGACGGTGAGGCCCTTGGCCATGTTTCCCAGGTTCAATTTAGCCACCATGCAGATGCTCTCACCGTGGTTGACCCCTTGTGAAAATATCGGAGTAAACGGACAATTAGTACAAATTGACGAGATGTGATGCATTCAACACCAAAAACTTGCAATTCCCCCAAAGTTTCTGTCGTTTCCTCTTGTACCCGAGGCCAAGGTCTGCGAACCTATGCCTGCCCTTGTTTTGACGGGCTGGCCGCCTTCCCCCGTGGGCCAGTGAAGCAAACCTTCACCCCCAAGTGGAAGCCAGCGCGTGAGAGCATTAACAAGTGCTGGCAACCCCAGCGCATCAGCACAGATGGAGTGATCCCGCATGGACTGGCGCCACGAGGCAGCCTGCCGTGATGAAGACCCTGAGTTGTTCTTCCCAATCGGCAATACCGGACCTGCCTTGGTCCAAATCGAAGAGGCCAAGGCCGTCTGTCGTCGTTGCCCTGTCGTGGACGACTGCTTGCGGTGGGCCTTAGAAACGGGCCAAGACTCTGGCGTGTGGGGTGGACTCAGCGAAGACGAACGTCGCGCACTCAAGCGACGCAATGCACGCCTACGCGCTCGCACATCCGCCTAGCCTCCAGCCTCCCTTCGCGCAATCGGAATTCTGATCTTCACACGCGTCCCCATATTTCCAGACTCGCTCGTCTGCACTGGCCCGATCGTTACCTGACCGGCTAGTTCGCCACACACCAAATCCGACACAATTGTTAATCCCAACCCGCAATTCGGGAGCTCCGTGAGCGGTGCTTCCGATTGCATAGTCCCAACTCCGTTATCGCTGACAATTGCCCGTAAGTGACCCTTATCACGCTCCGCCGTCACCAAAATTTCCGTGGCCCCGGAATGCTCAACAACATTATGGATCAATTCCGACACCGCCATAGCTAATGGCGTAGCGACCCGTGAATTCAGCGTTCCAAACCTCCCGTGAACAACGCTCTCAAGTCTCACTCCATCATGGCGAATTAACCCAAGCAATGACCCGACAAGCGCATCAAAATCGACGTGAGTAGCGCCTTCGCGGGAAAGTGAATCGTGGATAGCCGCGATCACCTCAATGCGAGCCTGGGCGTCTCCCAAAGCTTCGGTCACTGCGGAATTACCCGCTCGCCTGCCTTGTAAGCGCAAAACTGAAGTCACCATTTGCAAGTTATTCTTAACTCGGTGATTGATTTCCTTGATAATCGCATCCTTTGAGAGTAATTCTTTTTGGTGCTCTCGCAGGTCAGTAACATCTTTTACGATAATGATCGTGCAATGATCTTTCGTCGCAGATAAGGCTGATGGGGCTAGGTAGTGGGACGCCAACATAAGAGTTGCGCCATCACCCACGAGGTCTGCCATCCCGGTTGTGCCACCATGTGAGAGTTTGATCAAAGGTTGCGACATCCCCGCCGCTGCCACATTCATCCGTTTTGTAATTTCAAAAAACCCCTGCCCCATCAAATCAATTGCCAAACCCATTTTCCGAAACGAGCTCACGGCGTTGGGACTTGCAAAATTAACCTTTCCAGCTTTGTCTAATCTAATGACGCCATCTCCTGCCCGCGGCAACTCCCAACGACCTAATTCGCTAACTGAGTCAGAACTCCATGCTTGACCGCAGGAGATCATGGCAAATATTGAGTCAGCGCTCTCCAGATACACTTGTTCGAGTCTTCCGGCAACACGTGGTGCGCCACTGCAGTGTCGGGCTATTACCGCAATCACTTGTTCATTCCACTTAACTGGGATCGCCTCAACTCCCACTGGCGAAAGAGGCTCAAGGATCTCACGAACGATGGTTGCTTGACCCAATGCTTCGGCCCGGTCGAGGTAGTGGAATCTTCCTTTTGGCGCAAACGTGCCAACAACATCCTGGCCCAGAGTGGTTGGCGCAGTTGTCGGTCGGATTTGGGCGACTGCGGTCATACCCCCGTCATTCCACGTGGGTGCCCAGAGAACCAAATCGCTTAACGCAAAGTCCGCTAGCAATGACCAATTCGACGTAAGAATCTCCAAAGCCGCGATTGCCTCTTGTGGGAGCTCGGTGCGCTCCCGCAAGGTTTTAGTTACTTGCCCCACGCACACAGACTAACGTGGCCCCATGAGTACCGAGGATTTACCCGCGGCCGGCCACCAGGTGATTGCAGCAGCAGAAAAATACGGAGTAAAACATCTTTTTACACTTTCTGGCGCCCATATCTTTCCCCTCTACGACGCATGTGAGAAGCGGCCACATGCACCAGCTCTGGTGGATACCCGAAGTGAGCAAACAGCGGGCTTTGCTGCTGAAGCAGCCGCGCGACTCACCCGCACCCCGGGCTTTGTGGCAGCCACGGCCGGGCCTGGGGTCACTAACCTCCTCACCCCGATCACCAGCGCGTTTTTCAACGGTGCGCCACTTGTTGCAATCGGCGGTAGATCCCCTGATTTTCGTTGGGGACATGGCGCTTTGCAGGAGCTAGATCAGCCACCGCTATTTACCTCAGTGACCAAGTCGGCGGTCACCGCACATGATTGTGAACAGGTCGGAAACCTCACCGAGGCTGCCTTCGCAACTGCCATGTCACCGCACCAAGGTCCCACTTTTCTCGACATCCCCATGGACAAACTTTTTACGCCAGCGCCAGTCCTCACTGAACCACTGGCGACTATCACGAAGCCACAATCAGACCTCACCCAACTTGACCTCGCAATCGAAATGATCGGTGCTGCGCAACGCCCGGTGATTATTGCCGGTGGAGATATTTGGCAAAATCAAGCAGAACTTCAATTCCGGGCGCTTGTGGCGCAGATCGATATTCCCGTGATTGTCAACGGGATGGCGCGTGGGATTTTGAACCCAACGAATCCGCTACTGGTAACTCCGGCTCGCTCATACGCACTCAAAAATGCAGACCTCGTAATCGTGGCAGGAACCCCACTTGATTTTCGACTTGGCTATGGAGATTTCGGCGACGCACACGTGATTTTTATTTCCGATGACCCCCGGACATCACCCCTTGCCCAAGCGATCCGCATTACGGGTGATCTACCTCACCTGATGAACACCATTACTACAAGCCTTTCAAAACCTGTAGGCACCCAATCTTGGAAAGATGAATTGGCGCAACGCAGTTCAGCCGTTCGATTGAGCAATTCGGAATTAATGGCAACCCACCAAAAAATAATTCATCCGGCGCAAATCTATGGTGAACTCATCCCCCGATTAACCGAGTCAACGATCACAATCGGTGACGGGGGAGACTTTGTTTCCTTTGCAGGCAAATTCATTGAGCCGCAACAACCCGGCCGCTGGCTTGATCCGGGACCCTTCGGCGCATTGGGCACAGGAATGGGATACGCGCTTGGGGCTGGGAAGTCTTTTCCTAGCGACCCCCTGGTATTGCTTCTCGGGGACGGGGCTGCTGGGTTTTCACTCATGGACGTTGATTCACTGGTGAGACACGATGTAGCGTGCACAATTATTGTCGGAAATAACGCTGGTTGGGGTCTGGAACGACACCCGATGCGTTTTCTTTACGGATACGACGTGCTTGCTGAACTGGAGCCAAGTCGCTATGACCAAGTAGTCAGGGCGTTGGGCGGGGCTGGGGAGATTGTCACCCAGATTTCCGACCTAGGTCCAGCTCTTGACCGTGCCATGAATTCAGAAGTCCCTTACTTAGTAAATGTCATGACCGACCCCGAAGTGGCATACCCCCGCGCAACCACGGGCATCTAATTAAATCCAAGAGTCACGATCAACTCGCACGCGAGTAATTTTGCCTGTGCCCACTTGTATCTCCGCATTGCGAAGGTCAATGGTGAAAATAATCCGATCGCCGGATACAGATTCAACTAGTGCATTGGCGTACACAGTCTCCCCAACTGACGTGGGGGACAGGTGTATAAAATCCATCTTGTATCCCACCGTTGTGCAGTCACCGCAAATCGCTTCAGATATTGCGATAGTGGTTACCGCCTCACACCAGGCAATTGCCATAGGTGTTGCCAATACATTTACAGATCCGCTGCCCAGAGCGATTGCTGTATCCCTTGGACTCACCGTGAACTCGCGCTGTGCCGCATTGCCAACGACGTGATCAAGGCAAGTACATGCGGCGCTCATTGGAGAATTACCAGCAAATCGCCTTCGTTGACAACATCACCCACCACTACGGCAAACTCGCTGACCACTCCGGCACTTTCCGCCAATACTGGAATCTCCATTTTCATGGACTCTAAAACCAACAACGTGTCCCCGATCGCGACATGATCACCGATCCGTGCCTCTAGTGAGTGGACTGAGGCAACCATCTCCGCGACAACATGCATGGTTGCGATCTTAGTCCGTTGAATTCAACTCTTCGATCAGCGCGGGCGAATTATTGCCTACAGAATTTACAGCTCGATCAACCCGGAATGCCCGCAAATCGGATCGAGCCAATAAGAGCTCACGCGCCGATTCCACATCATAATCGGGGTTAAGCCATGTCCCCCAATGTGAGGCGGAAATACAAGCTGGCATTCGGTTATGAATTGATTCCAGGTTCGGCTGAGCTGCCAAAGTGATGATCGCGCACGTTGATTGGGCTTCTCCGTCGATCACGCTTTCAACGATCAACCCCGCTAGGGCCATAGAATACGGATCCCCGAGCGGAGGGGAAATAAGATATGGATCTTTCGCCGGACGTTTCCACTCATAGTATGCGGTGGCCGGGATAATTACTCGATGAGTGGCAAACGCTTTTGCGAACGTCATCTTTTCAACCACGCTTTCACCCCGTGCATTTATCAGCAAAGTTGACGCCTTCTGGCTCCATTTTGGCAGGATTCCCCAACGCGCTTCGGTCAGAACCCTGATTCCATCAACTGAGATGATCACGGGAATATTTTCACTGGGTGCCACGTTGTAATTCGGCCTGAACTCTCGCCCTATAACCTCAGGATCTAGCTCCGCATCGAAATCAGTTGCGAGCACATTGGGGTCATGTACTAAGACATATCGACCGCACATGACTCGATAGTAAGGCGTAAGTGAAAGACTGTCCCCATGACTGACTGGGGAGCTCCCGTGGCAACTAGGGCGATCAACGCCACGATCACCCTTCCTAGTTCCAAATCCTTGAGCAATCGGGAACTCATTCTGAGTGCACTCGCGGATTCTCCCTCAACACTTCACGGTGTACTCGACGCCCGAGACACGATTTTAATGATCGAAGGCCTCAGATCACTCGGAGTTCACATTGAGGAACGTGGCCGGGATGCGGCTGGAAATTTAGATCTCGTTGTGACCCCGCATTTCTTGCGCGCTTCTTATGAGTCACCCACGGTGATCAATGTCGGACTTGCGGGAACAGTCATGAGATTTCTGCCACCGGTTGCCGCCTTCGCACATGGAGACTCCTATTTCGACGGGGATGCCGGCGCACGCAAGCGACCCATGGCCACTCTGCTTGAAGCATTGAAGGATCTAGGGGTTGAAGTGGAAGATCGCGGACGGCTTCCCTTCCTAATTCATGGCAAAGGGCAGGTACGCGGTGGTGAAGTCATACTGGATGCCTCCAAATCCAGCCAATTTGTTTCAGCGTTGCTGCTCAGCGCAGCCCGGTGTGATGCCGGTGCCACGATCAGACACGTACCCGCAGATCTGGGCAATCCGCGCGACGTCCCAAGCCTGCCCCACGTCGAAATGACGATCAATTCGCTCGCAAGGCGTGGTGTCACCGTGCACCGCACCAGTTCAGCGCGGGATTCTTGGCATGTGGATCCACAAAATATTAATGGGATTGACCTCACTCTCGAAGGCGACCTTTCCAATGCGACCCCCTTCTTCGCAGCGGCTTTGATTGCCTCTGGTGAGGTCACCTGTGCTGACTGGCCTTTTAACTCGGTGCAGCCAGTGACTGCAATCGCACAGGTTTTCGAAGCTATGGGTGCACGCATTACCCGCGCAGCTGGCCTGTTCTCCCTGAGCGGTGTTGGAGAAATCCAAGGAATCAACATTGATCTTTCCGACATTGGTGAGGTAACGCCCACCATCGCAGCCTTATGCGCCTTGGCTGAGACACCGTCTTATCTTCGTGGAATCGGACATCTGCGCGGGCATGAAACCGATCGACTCAGTGCCCTTGCCACTGAAATTAACCAACTCGGTGGAGACGTGATCGAGGAACCCGACGCATTACGCATAAATCCAGCACGATTACATGGCGGAACATTCCACACCTACGAAGACCACCGCATGGCGACAGCAGGGGCCATTTTAGGGCTTAGAGTGCCGGGAATTATCGTTGAGAACATCGAGACAACAGGGAAGACGCTCCCCGACTTCACATACCGCTGGGAAGAACTCCTTAATAAGTGAAATCACACAAGCTAGATGAGGACGATGTTCGGGTAAGACCGGGCAAGAAAAAATCACGCCCACGCACAAAGGACCGACCGAGTTTTAGCAATATTTTTTTCGGGTCGGTCTCGACTGTTGACCGTGGGCGGTTCACCGTGAACCCCGAGGGCGACACTTCGATTCTCTACGCGGTCAAGGCTCGTGAACTCGGTAGAAAAGGCCTAGTCGTGGGCGACCGAGTAGCAATGGTCGGAGATCCGAATGGAGGTATTGACCACCAGGTGCGCATTGTTCGGCGGGAAATTCGATCCACAGAGCTGCGGCGCACGGCAGATGACGACGATCCACAAGAGCGCGTAATCGTTGCCAACGCTGATCTCCTCGGGGTCGTCGTTGCAGCCGCCAACCCGGAACCCAGGATTGGCTTTATTGACCGGGCAATCGTTGCAGCACTTGATGCAGCAGTTACGCCTTTCCTCGTGGTGACTAAATCAGATCTCAAGGATCCCAGCGCCTTGGTGAATATCTACCAAGAACTCGCAATTCCAATTTTTATAGTGGACAGCGGACTGGCGCCGGATCAACTTAAGGAATTCGTAAAAGGACACACCAGCGTTTTGCTCGGTCACTCAGGCGTCGGAAAATCAACGCTGATAAATGAACTCGCGCCAGATGCGCATCGAATCACCGGTGCTGTCAATGACCTGACCGGGAAGGGGAAACATACCTCAACCAGCGTGATCGCATTTCCCCTGCCGAAAGCAAATGGAATAGTGATTGATACGCCAGGCATTAGGTCATTTGGGTTAGCTCACGTTTCCAAGGAAACTATTATTGACTCCTACCCCGACCTTGTGCTGTACACCGAGAATTGTCCTCGTGCATGTAGCCATAATGAACCTGACTGCGCTCTGGAAGGCGTTACCGATCCGATCGTCCTTGAGCGGGTAGAGTCCATGCGTAATCTTCTCGCCGGTAATAGCTCAATAGGGGTGCTATGAGTCAGTTCTCCGTTGACCTCGAATTCGCACAATATCTTGCTGATCGTGCGCAGGTAATTTCACTCTCACGCTTTAACGCACTGGACCTCAATGTGACCCAAAAACCTGATCTCACTCCCGTCAGTGATGCTGATCTTGCAGTGGAGACAGAACTGCGGGCCCAAATTGCAGCGCACAACCCAGATGACAGCGTGATTGGTGAAGAATTCGGCCACACCTCACTCGGTGAACGCACCTGGATTATTGATCCAATTGATGGAACGAAGAATTACGTCCGCGGTGTACCCGTATGGGCGACCTTGATTGCTTTGCGAGAAGGCGGGAAAATTACCGTCGGTCTGGTAAGTGCGCCTGCGCTGGGTCGCCGATGGTGGGCGGAAATTGGCCTCGGCGCATGGGTTCAAGAACTAGGTTCTGACTCCCCCCGCCGCCTGTACGTCAGTTCGGTTCAGAAGATCGGTGACGCGTCATTTTCATTTTCTGATCAACAAGGGTGGGATCAATCTGACTTTGAGGGCCTGCGCGCGGCCACCTGGCGTCAACGGGCTTATGGCGATTTCTGGTCCCACGTTTTACTCGCCGAGGGTGCCGTGGACGTCAGTGCAGAGCCCGAACTCGCGCTCTACGACTATGCCGCACTGTTGCCCATCGTAGCTGAAGCAGGGGGGGAAGCTTCTCAATTTGACGGTACGCCCCTACCCATCCACGACCCTGACATTGAACCATCACTTATCTGCTCTAACGGCTCTCTGCACCAAGAATGCCTCAAATTACTCAAAGTACAGACATAACTCAAAAGAGTTGCCAGACTAGGTGGTCAACCGAGGAGGCACACATGTTAGTTTCCACAATTCTGGCAAATAAGGGCGCCGACGTTGTCACGGTGAGCCCTGAACAAGATGTCCAAGGGCTGCTTTCTCTGTTGGCACAGCATAAAGTTGGTGCGCTGGTTGTCTCCCCTAACGGCACAACAATCTCAGGAATTGTCTCTGAGCGAGATATCGTGCGTGCACTTGCAGCGGGTGAGTCGCTCATGAGTGAGCCTGTCTCGCGCATCATGACCAGTGAAGTATTTGTGTCAACTATGCACGCCAAGATTGACGAGCTCATGACCGTCATGACATCACAACGCATTCGTCACATACCGATCACCACGGACAGTGGCGAATTGATCGGAATTGTCAGTATCGGTGATTTAGTCAAAGCTCGCTTAAGCGAACTCGAAGCTGAGAAAGAAGCTCTTGTCGAATACATCACACACGGCGGCTAGCGAGAACTTTTACCCCACCGACCGGTCGGATCGTCACCAAAGGGTCACTTGCAGGCAAAATTCCCCCAGTAGGGTACTCGAATTTGAGTCGCTCACACAGACTCGCCAGCATGATTACTCCCTCGACATAGGCGAAATCTTTTCCGATGCACTGTCGCAAGCCAGCTCCAAAGGGGATGAAACTTTCCCGCGGGAAAGGCACCAAAAATCGCTCTGGGTTAAATGAGTCCGGGTCGCTCCAAATTTCAGGGTGTCGATGCAATAGGGCGGGACTGGTGATCACCAGCGCACCGGCTGGGATGTCGTGTCCATCAATGCAATCGGGGCCTAATGCTTTGCGAGTGATCAACCAAGCTGGTGGATAAAGCCGTAAGGTTTCACTAAATACCGCTTGCGTGTATGGCAATTGCGCCAATTTGGAATCCAGGGTCTCCCCCCGTGCCGCGCGCACTTCAGCGGCGACTCGCTCTTGGACTTGAGGGTGTGTCGCCAAGAGCGCAACTGACCAAGAAAGTGCGCTAGCAACAGTTTCGTGTCCAGCAATGATGAAAGTGACAACTTCGTCTCGGATCCCCTCAAGATCAATCTGTTCATTCGCACTTGCAGCAAGGAGCAGGTCTACAAGATTCACCCCTGATGCGGTCACACCGAGTGACTGCGCACCCGTGCGAGATTCCACGATTGAGGCCACAGCTGAATCTAAAGTGTCCAAACTGCGCTTCAAGACTCGATTCCCGGGTGTAGGGATTTTGCGGGGCGGTGACAAAGGAACGCGTGCACGTTTAATTACCACCTCGAGCGCCTGCAAAGTTGCCTCGGTAATCAGCTGTGCGTCCGCGCTGAGATCCGAACCGAAGAGAAACTCTCCCACAACTTCAAGGGCAGCGCTAAGCATGAATTGGTCAACATCCGTGACGACTCCAGCTCCGTTGCTATCCAATTCGGCGGCCATTCGGTCCGCTGCTTGCTGCGATACCGGAATGAGGTTGTCCATTGCCTCTTGATGAAAGGCAGGTTGAATTATGGGTCGCCTTTCCCGCCACAAATCGGTATTCGCCGTCAGCAAGCCGCTGCCAGTCACGAGCGACAACGCCCGGTACTGAATCGTGGCCTTGCTGTAGTTTTTTGCATTGCCGACAAGTACCTGCCGCACTCCCGTCGGTGAATTCACAAGGTATGTCGGCGGCCTGGGAAGTGGAAATTGCACAACATCTCCGTACTTTCGCCAATTCGCAAAGAGGAATTCCAACGGATCGCAGCGGATCAGATTAAAACTCTGCAACATATCGGGGCCTAGCGGGCCTGGCGCTGTTGCCGGAGTGCCTAAAAAATGCGCAGGCATTACGCGACTGGAGTCTGGGACGACTCTGATTCCACTCGGTCGTAAAGGGTCGTGCGCTGGACAAGTGTGCGTCCCAAGGGTTCGACGACTTCCCGAAATTGGGTGTCGCTGATCCCTTGGCCGTGGGAAGCTCCTGCAGCACGCGAGATGTTTTCATCCATGAGCGTTCCGCCGAGATCATTGACTCCTGCTTGCAAAAGTTGTCGCGCACCTCGTGGACCTAACTTCACCCAAGAAGCTTGGATATTCGAAATTGATCCATGGTACGCAATCCGCCCGACCGCATGCATCAAAACAGTTTCACGCCACGTAGGGCCCCGGCGGGCGCCGCGCTTTAAATAGATGGGCGCGGCCATGTGCACAAATGGCAAGGGAACAAACTCGGTGAAACCGCCTGTGCGCGACTGCAACTCGCGCGTGCGCACAATGTGTCTTGCCCAGTGTTCCGGTCTCTCAACACTGCCAAACATGATCGTTACATTGGATTTAAGCCCAAGTGAATGTGCAATTTCGTGCACCTGCAACCACTCCCGGCTGGAAATCTTGTCGGGGCAAATGACGGCGCGGATGTCATCGGATAAAATCTCTGCTGCAGTCCCGGGAAGAGATCGAAGACCTGCCTGTTTGAGCCGGACCAGATAATCCTCAATTGGCTCGCCTAGCCTGTTGGCTCCTTCAAATACTTCGAGGGCAGTGAAACCGTGGATATGCATTGATGGAACTGCTTCTTTCACGACGCGCGCTACGTTTATGTAATAGTCACCATCAAAACTTGGATGAATACCGCCCTGCAAGCACACTTCGGTGGCACCGAGTTCATGGGCTTCAACTACCCGTTCAGCGATCTCTGAATCAGCGAGCAGATACGGTTTTCCACGCAGATTCAGAGAAAGAGGCCCCTTAGAAAAACCACAGAATGTGCACTTGAAGGTGCACACATTTGTGTAGTTGATATTCCGATTTCGGGCAAAAGTAACCTCGTCCCCATTAACAGTTTCGCGCAGGTGATCTGCAACCGATGCAACTGCGGTCACATCCTTACCGCGAGATCTGAACAACATTGCGATCTGTGATTCATCAATGAGTTCGCCATTTACAGCCGCTTCCAAGATTTCGGCTATTGGATTCGAGACTCGACTCGAGGACGTCCCGGAAATGAGAATCTCTGGTGCGGTGTCAGCACCTGAATACCATGCGGTAGACCGACGACCAATCTGAATCACTTCAGCACCGGTACCCACGTTTGCAGCGTCTTCATATTTCTCCGGAAAGATGGCTCCCACATCGTCGCGGGCGTATCCATCAGCGTCACTTCGATCCATAACAGGGAAACGCAAACCAGGATCGATCCACTTTTGCGCATCCCGAACAAACTCTGGGTAAATTGTGAGCCTAGGAACCAAGGTCCCACCGTGTAACTCAACTCGTTCGCGTAGCAATTCAAGTGAAGGCCAAGGTTTCTCGGGATTGACAAAGTCTGCAGTGATAGGCGATATACCACCAATGTCGTCGATTCCTGACTCGAGAAGTTCATCAAGATCTTCGCTCAAATTCGGAGGTGCCTGCACATGGATACTGGGCGGAAGAACCTCCCGAGCAATCCGGATAGTTTCAAAAAGTTGCTCTGGAGGGCAGGCTGGCCAATTTCTCATTTCCGTGTCTAACTTTGGAACAAAATTTTGCACGATTACTTCTTGTACGTGTCCGTATTTTTCATGTACCTGCGCAATTGCCTCCAAGGCGTTAACCCGATCAGCCCGCGACTCGCCAATGCCGATCAGAATGCCAGTCGTAAACGGGATCTGAAGTTCTCCCGCCGCATGCAGCGTTTCTAGGCGTCTCTCGGGTGTTTTATCTGGAGCACCACGATGTGCGGCAAGATCAGGGTTGAGGCTTTCAATCATCATTCCTTGACTAGGCGAGACCGTGCGCAGCAACTTCAAGTCTTCGTGGCCTAGCGCCCCAGCATTGGCGTGCGGAAGCATGCCCGTTTCTTGTAACACGGCTGCAGCCGCTGCGGCAAGGTATTCGATCGTGCTGGAATAGTTATTCGCATCAAGCCACTGTCGTGCTTGTTCATATCGAAACTCAGGGTATTCCCCAAGCGTAAACAAGGCTTCATGGCAACCAGCCGCAGCTCCAGCCCGGGCAACTTCCAGGATTGACTCAATGCTCAAATATGGGCTCTCGACTCGATGCGGGCTTTTGGCAAATGTGCAGTAGCCACATCGATCACGGCATAGTGAGGTCAGGGGAATAAATACTTTTGGTGAGTAAGTGATGTTCCTGTTCACGGCCCTACTTTCTCATTATCCCCTGCTGCTATTTCACAGTGGTGGTCACGCATTGTCCGAGCCCTTCACGACTACATAAATATTAGTTGACGGATCGAGTTCGCGCACACTCGCTCGTGATGCGAGCCACATCTAGCCTGCCCCACGTGCATGCGCCCTACTTCAGAGTCTATGGCGAGACCCCCTCAACAGCGCCGTTGAAATCGTCCTCCATGAACTAAATCGGACCCTCTTTCGTGAGCTCACCAATACACAAGGGGGATGTTGCCCATGTGGACATGGGTGGCGCCGTGTCCTTATAACCCCGAGGCTATGCGACACGTTACCGAAAATCAACACTTAACGGTGCGTGATCACTCCAGCGCTCGGCGTAGGTTGCTGCTTTCCCGACCACCGCAGAACGCGCCCGCCCCGCCAACTCTGAGGTCGCGATTTGGTAGTCGATGCGCCAGCCACCATCGGTGTCAAATCCGCGGCCGCGCCATGACCACCACGTGTACGGCCCCGGACCTTCGCCTCCCAACTCGCGTCCTAGATCTGTCCACGCCCCAGAAAACCAGTTATTCAAATGCGCTCTTTCCTCGGGAAGAAAACCAGATTTTCCCCGATTTCCTTTCCAGTTTTTAATGTCAACTTCTCGATGCCCAATATTGAAATCTCCACACACCAATGCTTCTCGGCCATTTCGTTTGGCTAGCCGGGCTAAAGTTGCTAACCGCTTGTCAACCCCAGTGAGAAAAGCACTTTTAGCCACCTGTTTGGGTGTGTCAACCTCCCCCGAATGAATGTAGGTCGACACCACTGTCACTGGGCCAACCCCCGAGTCAAAGTCGCACTCGATCCAACGCCCCTGCCCGTCGATATCGGGAACTTTGACGTTAATCCGAACGGCACTGGGCGCCTCACGAGAAAGGACAGCAACCCCAGATCGACCAAGTTCTGGAGCCGGAGCGTGCTGGGTGTGCCAATGAGAAAGAACCGAAGAGTCGAGCACTGACATTAATTGTTCTGTTGTCGCACGCACTTCTTGTAAGCAGATCACATCCGCGCCACTTTCGGCAAGCCACTGCAGCCCACCACGCCTGGACGTAGCCCGAATCCCATTAACATTTGCAGTCACTACGCGAAAACTCACCGTTCCCCATTCTTTTGAGTGCACTTATTTTCCAATATTACCCCGGGCCCCAGTGTTACCCGTCTCCAATTGCTAGCCTCCCCCCATGACCTCATTTCGCTCTGTCCGTCTTGCCCAACGCCCCACCGGAATCCCCAGCCCGGACACTTGGGCAATCGAGTCTGAGGCACTCCCCGCGCTCGCACCTGGCGAATTCGCGGTCGGGGTTGAATACATTTCCCTTGACCCGGCAATGCGCGGCTGGCTTGATGACCGCCCCTCCTACCTTCCACCCGTTGAACTTGGCGCGATCATGCGCGCTGGCTCAGTGGGAACTGTCAGTGAATCACTCAACCCCAACTTCCCGGTGGGTGCCCAAGTAGTCGGAACATTTGGTGTCACCGAAGTGGCTATCTCTGATGGCTCCGGAGTCCATATTGTTAGTTCAGATCTTGCTCCCCTACCTGCATTCCTCGGGGTGCTTGGCATGACCGGTATGACCGCCTACTTTGGTCTATTCGAATTGGGTAAGCCGCGCGCCGGAGACGTTGTTGTTGTTTCGGCTGCAGCCGGAGCCGTGGGTAGCATTGTGGGCCAAATCGCCAAGATCAACGGCTGCACGGTAATTGGAATCGCCGGTGGCAAGGAAAAGTGCGAGTACATCACCAACACGTTAGGTTTCGATTACTGCATTGACTACAAAGAAGAAACCAGTATTCGCAAGCAACTCGGTACGGCGCTTAACACAGTGGGTGCTAAAGGCGTCGATGTCTACTTCGACAACGTTGGTGGGGAAATGTTGAACGCCAATCTCGCGTATCTTTCATTTGGAGCGCGGGTGGTAATTTGCGGAGCAATCTCGCAGTACAACGATACCGAGATCACTCCAGGACCTAGTAACTACATGAATCTGCTGGTCAAGCGGGCCACCATGACCGGATTTCTCGTTTTTGACTACGCATCGCAGTTCAGCGTGGCCCAGCGCCGGATCGGGGCATGGATCGCACAGGGCAAAATTACTGCGCCGGAAACGGTCGTGGAAGGAAAAATCGACGCTTTCCCCGCAACACTCAACCGGCTGTTCACCGGCGACAATCTTGGCAAGTTAGTCCTCAAGATCACCTAGCCCCGACAGGCATCACCACAATCCCACGCGTCGGGTCGCTGGCCCTTGGCTAAGATTGGCTCCATGTCTAAGGTTCTCGCATCTTTGCCCGTTGGCGAGCGGATCGGAATAGCTTTCTCCGGTGGTTTGGACACTTCGGTCGCTGTGGCCTGGATGCGCGAACACGGCGCGATGCCCTACACCTACACCGCGGATCTTGGCCAAGCCGACGAACCCGATATTGACTCGGTACCAGGCCGAGCCGGCAAATACGGAGCCGAGAATGCGCGACTCGTTGACTGCAAGGATGCTTTAGTTGAAGAAGGCCTTGCGGCGATCGCGTGCGGGGCATTTCATATCCGCTCGGGCGGCCGCACATATTTCAACACCACTCCCCTGGGCCGGGCAGTCACTGGAACTCTTCTCGTTCGAGCGATGCTCGAAGACGGCGTAAATATTTGGGGTGATGGGTCAACGTATAAAGGCAATGACATTGAGCGCTTTTACCGCTACGGGCTGCTCGCTAACCCCGAACTGAGAATCTACAAGCCATGGCTTGACGCGCAATTTGTTTCCGAGCTCGGTGGCCGAAACGAAATGAGCGAGTGGCTCAAAGTCCGCGATCTGCCCTATCGCGACAGCACCGAGAAGGCCTACTCAACTGATGCGAATATTTGGGGCGCAACCCACGAGGCGAAAGATCTTGAACTTCTGACCAAGTCAATGGAGATTGTTGATCCGATCATGGGCGTCCGGTTCTGGGATCCCGAAGTCCAGATTGACACCGAAGACGTCACTATCGAATTTTTTCAAGGCCGTCCGGTCAGCATCAACGGAAATGCCTTTGATTCATCAGTTGACTTAGTCCTTCAAGCAAATGCAATTGGTGGCCGACACGGGCTTGGCATGGCGGACCAAATTGAAAACCGAATCATTGAAGCCAAATCACGTGGGATCTACGAAGCACCGGGCATGGCCCTGATTTTTATTGCCTATGAACGACTGCTTAGCGCGATCCACAATGAGGACACGATCGCGAATTATCACACTGAAGGCCGACGTCTGGGTCGCCTTCTTTATGAAGGCCGTTGGCTTGATCCACAAGCATTAATGCTACGGGAATCTCTGATGCGCTGGGTTGCTTCGGTTGTCACCGGAAGCGTCACCCTGCGGCTTCGCCGTGGGGAAGACTATTCGATTATCAGCACCGAAGGTCCAGCATTTAGCTACCACCCGGACAAGCTTTCAATGGAGCGCACCGAAAATGCAGCATTCGGTCCCACTGACCGGATCGGTCAACTCACAATGCGAAACCTGGACATTGCTGACACAAGAAGCAAACTCGAGTTGTACGCGGGTCAGGGTCAGCTCCTTGACGGTCACCTCAACCTAGTGGGGACTCTCACACCCGGTGGCGCAAAAGCGATCGTAGAGAAGACAACAACCCCACAATCACCTGACGAAGCACTCCTTGAGCGGGCTTCATTTGATCTTGGCGCGGACTAAGTCTTTTTTCAGCGAATTAAGTGCTTCTCAGATCCAGTAATTCGATATAGTCTTCTGCCATGAGCAGTGGCACGATTCCGCCTTTTTCAACCCAGCATTGGCGCGATACCAAGCGCTACTTGTGGCTAGTCGCAATCACTATGCCCGCATTACTTTTTATTGCAATAGGCATGTACTCGCTTACCAGCTGGACCGCGTGGTTTTGGATTGGGCCCATTTTCATTCTCGGAATAGTCCCGATCATCGACTTAATATCGGGGCGAGACGTACGCAATCCCCCCACTGATCTAATCGCGCAACTTGAGGCAGATCGATACTACCGAATCTTGACCTACGCTTACCTGCCGTTGCAATATACCGGGTTCGCAGCCAGCCTCTTTGTAATTGCACACTGGGACTTGTCCACTATCACCAAAGTGGGTTTCGCGATTTCAATTGGAATGATTGGTGGAATTGGAATCAACACTGCCCACGAATTGGGTCACAAAAAAGAGAAGTATGAACGATGGTTGTCGAAGATTGCCTTGGCCCAAAGTTTCTATGGTCACTTTTTCATCGAACACAATCGCGGTCACCACGTCCGGGTTGCGACACCTGAGGATCCTGCCAGCAGTCGCATGGGTGAAAACTTTTATCGTTTCTGGCCTCGAACCGTTGTCGGGTCCCTCAAAAGTTCCTGGGCCCTTGAATCGAATCGAATTGCTCGACGCAAAAAACATCCATTTCGGATCGGCAATGACAACATCAACGCCTGGCTCATGTCTGTCGTGCTGTGGGCGGTCATGTTGCTGTGGCTGGGAATTGGGATCCTTCCCTATCTCATAATTCAAATGCTCATTGCGATAACACTGCTCGAGGCCGTTAACTATCTCGAGCATTACGGAATGTTGAGACAGAAAGTGAAATCCGGGGACCGCGAACGCTATGAGCGTGTCGACCCCAGTCACAGCTGGAATTCAGACAACATTGCAACCAACGTCCTGCTCTATCACCTACAACGACACAGTGACCATCATGCTCAGCCAACCAGGCGTTACCAAGCACTCCTGTCTTATCATGAAAGCCCCGTACTCCCTACGGGTTATGCAGGCATGATTTTACTTGCGCTGTTTCCCCCTGCCTGGTCACGAGTGATGGATCCTCGGGTACTGAGCCACTTCCAAGGCGACATAACTCGAGCCAACCTGCAACCATCACGGCGAGAAAAGATTCTTGCCAAGTATGCGAGCGAAACTAAAAGCCGTGCACAGTTCGCTGAAGAGGACACTATTTCGCTCACTCAATCATGGCAATCCGCTCAATGTCCCGGTTGTAACTACACCTACCGGGTGGAACACGGCGATAGGCGTGAAGGTTTTGCTCCCGGAACGCCCTTCTCTCACTTCCCTGATGCGTGGAACTGTCCCGACTGCGGGGTGTGCCAAAAAAGCGACTTTGTACAATTGACGCAGGAAAAAATGCGCTAGGAAGCTACGCGCCGGGCTTGTCGTCGGTCCCACCCGACTTTGGCGACCGCGAGAGCCCCGACCAGCAACTGCGGCATGAACCACACCGATCGCCACAGCAGGTCCGCGGCTACGGCGGTTGAACTATCTACTCCAAAGGCGATTAACAGCGCAATCAACGCGGCATCAACTGTGCCAAGTCCGCCGGGAGTGATCGGAAACGCGGTCAATACCAGCGCAACAGAGAAGGCTGCAAAGAGTTCCACTAGTGAAAGCTCAGTTCGGGTAACTCCCAAGCCTTCAAGGGCCGCCCAAAGCACCAACAAAGGAGCCATCTGTGCGGCCACGTTTGTAGTGGCCAAAGCTTTCCAGCGAGTCCGAATTAAATCTGATGCTTGATCGTGGAACTGAACCAGGATGGTTGTGACATCGGGAGCTTCCTTCTTCAATTTTCCCAGCAGGAAGTCCAGTGGCTTCTGCGCCCATCCGCCGATTTTGTGGGCAGCGCTTTCACTTCGAAGGACGGCAACAATCACGATTAGGGAAACGACTACTACCGTCAAACCAATCACTGCAGAGGTCACTAAACCACCCGCTGAACGGCCTTCAATTACCAGCAGTGTCACAGCGATGGAGGGTGCCCCCAGTGTGAACAAGTACGTAAAGATCGCGTCGGCGGTCACGGCAGCTGCAGCTTTTGCCTGCGGGACCCCGTATTTAGCTAACACCGCGTACTGCGTCGCTACGGCGACAGCTCCACCCCCGGGAATAATGTTGCTGAGAGTGAATCCGGACTGACGGCTCAGGGACGCATGCAAATAACTCAGCGAACGAATAGCTGCGATTGCAGTGAGGGGGTAGAGCGCAATATTGATAATTGAGGCAAGCCCGATCATGGCCTTCCAAAAAGAATCAATTGATCCCAGTTCGGCAAAAGCTTTTCGATACTCGTCCGCATTTTGGCTAATGAACCACAGAAGTAACACCATGACGCCAAGCCCAATAATTGAGCTGATAATTATTCCCCTGCGGCTTTTACGTGCTGGGGTGGCTGGGATTGCTTCAGACTCAGTCACCCCAGGAGCCTAACCGTTGGACATGCGCCACAACCTTCGGTGAGACACAATAAGAGCGTGCCAGATCCCAGTTCTTTATACGCCCTGAGCTTCACTGATATCAACGGCAACGAAGTTGACCTTGAGCCCTTTCGAGGTCAACCCGTTCTCATTGTCAATACGGCGAGTAAATGTGGCTTTACTCCGCAATACGAGGGGCTTCAAAAACTTCATGAAGAACTTGGGCCCCTCGGCCTTGTTGTACTTGGCTTTCCATGTGACCAGTTTGGGCACCAAGAGCCAGGCGAAAATGCACAGATTGAGCATTTCTGTTCAACAAAGTTCAATGTGAGCTTTCCGCTCGCGGCTAAAATTGATGTGAATGGCTCCGACACCCACCCAGTTTTTAAGTTTGTTAAAGACCACGCGAGCGCACCCCTGGGCTCGCGGATTAAGTGGAATTTCACTAAATTTCTGGTCAGCCCGGACGGCACCACCGTTCAGCGGTTTGCACCGACCACGGATCCCGCAGATCTTGCACCCGCAGTCGAAAAATTATTGACGCAAAATCGGTAGGAACACTCGCTCAGGATCACATTCGTGCCGAGTAATCCCACGAGGACAAGGTCAGCGAGTCAATCCGAATCGCGACCTCCTCATCCAGTCGCGAGAGCAACCACTTCGCCAACGGCGCGGTTTGGTCTCCAAGGTACTTGTCAATGAGTTGCGGAAGAACAGTGGCAGCATCCGCGGGCAGCAGTTGCGCGCGTCCGGTGCCTCGAACCCCAAAATATGGAGGCGTGTCTGCCGCGACTTCAAATCCGATGCCATTGGCTCGCGACAATCTCTTCGACAGGACCGAGTCACGAGGTGTCGCACACCACAAAGCCGTGCCATCAAATGTGAACCACAAGGACTGAACCAGCGGAAAAGTTCCGGAAGAGGCAAGTCGAATGGGGATAGTGGCTGACCTAAGGTGAGCGTCGATCTGGTTGGCGCTCCACGGACCGGAGCGAATGTCAAAGGAATCCATGACGCAAGCCTACGACGCGGACTCACTTCCGGAAATGCTCCCATGGGTGTACCAGGTCCGCACTCACCGCACCACCGTTCAGCGCATCGCTCCGACAATAGCCCTGTCCGAACGGCAAATATCAAACGATTTGGCGTCGACGACGCCAGAATTCTTCATTGGGCCAGCGATCCTCCGTCGAGTAATAGTGGTTTTGCAATGCCTGATGCTCTTCGACCAACAAAGCTACGTCTTCACGCCACCGCACAACTGCGCTCGGTCCATCTAAAATCGCCCTGGCGCCCTTTGCCCCCATCAAGATGCCCGTCATGAGTCCCTGCGAAGACAAGGGGTCCCACGACGCTGCGGCATCACCCACTGCGAGCCATGGCGGCAGTCTCGTGGGCCCTTGATTTCTATTTTCGTCTGCAACTAGGACAGAGGTGTCTGCTCTATAGGTGTGAATCTCAAGCGACTCAGATCTATCAGGAAGGCTCACGAAGTTGCGTATATATGTGGTTGCCTCGTAGGAGTTACGCCAAAACTCCCTTCGCTCGCGATGGTCGGGAATAAGGTCCGCGTCAGTTAAGAAAGCCGTCACTCGCCCCCCGGAGGGAAGAGGTGTCGTGTACCACCAACCTGACCGGCACGACTCAATCGATGTTCCTGCGCGCGAATCTCCCGGGCGATCTGAAACCGCGATCATTGCCATAAGGCGGTCGAACTTGCGCCGGCGTGCTCCCATGCGCGCCGCCATAAAAGATTGGCGCCCAGTCGAATCCACCAGTATCCGTGCAGATAATTGACCCCGCGTACCATTTGGTGAGCGACACGTCACGTGCCATCTATCACCCTGTGCAACATGACTTTGTGCACGTGCAACGAAAAGGTGCGCGCCACCATGGCTCGCCGCGCTCCGAGCATCAGCGTCGAAAGCCACACGGTCAAGAATCCATGCGTCGTCGAGGGGATTCATGATGAAATCCGTGATAACAAATTCGTCGCTCCCCCAACTCGCGCCCGTACCATGGGCAACCGTGTGGGGGCCCTCCTTTGTGAGGAGTGGTCCCAGCACAGAATTCACCAGCGACGTCGAACCCGGGGGGAGGCTTTCTCCAGCCCAACCGTGGGGGGAGCTATCCGCATCTACCAGAGCCGTTACACACCCACCTCGCGCCAACTCCGCCGCACATGCGCTTCCTGCCGGCCCGCCGCCGACCACCACAACGTCAAACTCGGTTAATTTGCCGTCCTCTAAGATCCGCTGCACCATCAGATTAAACCTTGGAACACCACTCCGCATGGGTTGGCCAGTCCTGATGCGAAAGCATTCACGCCGCCGATCTCCCCCTTAAGTGTGATTCGATCAACACGATTTGCAGTCGGGTTTGCGCTACTCACATACATCGATTCGTCGCCATCAAAAGCGATACCGGAAGGACCATCAAGGGCTATGCCTTGCAGGGTGAAGGGCAACTTGCGGCCTTGTGGGTCGAATTTACTCACCAAGTTCGACGAGCGCTCCACTACAAAAAGGTCACCATTGGCATCCCAAGCCATGCACCTCGGTGCGGCAAGACCGGTGATCCATTCAGGGTTCAGCATCTTTGTCAACAGTGGGTCGTAGCGCATAATCAAGTTGCTTCCCTCATCGGCGACGAGCAGAGCCCCGTCAACAGCGACGGCAAGGGCCACAGGAACGAAGGTTCCCGACTTCTGGGTGATCAGTTTCGTGACCGAGCCATCGAGTCTGATCACCGCCGTCCAACCGCCATCTCCGATCCCACAGCAGTAGACATTGCCCCATCTGTCACATGCAACACCCACCGGCTTTCGCAACCCGCTGGCGATCGTGGTGGATTCTCCAGCCGCAGTGATCCGGACAATCGAATCGCCGTCCATGACGGCGACATACAGGTTGCCCATGGAATCGCTGGCAATTCCCTCGGGACGAGCGAGTGGAAATTGCTGGGCGAGGTCACTCACCACGCCACCGGAGTCAATGGATCGCAACGTATTGTCGTCAGAATTGGTTACTATGAGTGGGAACAAGGACAACGGATTTCGCCCGTACCAGTTGGGAGTGTCCGGGGCTTCTCCGACAAACCCCACGCGGGATTCGACCGCCATCCGAGCGGGGAAGATTTTGTCCTTGGGGCCCGAACGTTCACGCACAACGCCCAACTTGAACCATTCTTGAACCATAAGTGACAAAACAGTTCCATTGTCCTTTGTTGTTATGTACCGCTCCCAATTCGCTCGCCGCCCAAATGCGGCCCGCCGATCCTCTAGGCTCTTGTCCGTATCGACTACGATCGCGTAGTCCTCGGCCGTCAGCACTGAGTTGGGGATACGCGCTGACCAAAAAGTTGGAAGGACCGGCGATACTCCTTTGACGTACCCGAATCTACAGCTTGCAGCGTCGGCTTGCCAGGGGACTCCCATCCACTTGACAAGATCTCCGGGGCCGATCTGTGAAAGTGGCCCACTGCGGGAAGTAGCAATGTCGGGGGTGAGCGCCTCGCCGTACACCTGAACGTTTGGCGTCAGCGCATCCGCCTTCAGCCGCATGTTCCTTGTCCACATCCAAGGAACCCGTGAAATCCAAGGATATTCCACACCCGGGTGAAATGCGCCTCCGAGGCAACTGTCCAGTGCCGCTCGATCTAGTGACGTAGGTCGTTTCTGTAATGGAACGTCTGCGTGCCGCTCATAAATCCGTGGCTTTCCCACCGTGAAATCTCCTCGAGCCCACGAACGCAAATGAGCGAATTGCACAGGCGTGAGCGACAGCCATTGGCGTGGCTCTGACCGCGTTGGCGGGATGGAAACCATATCCCCGTACTCCTGCGGTTCCAGTGACGGCTGAACGGAAGAATATTCCGGGTCTCGGAACATGGCTAATATTTGCTGGCGCAACTTCCGGTTTCTTTGTGAGCGATCCATCAATCGCGCCTGCCACTCTTCACTCGACCAATCCCGAAGAGAACCGAAACCATTGGTCGCGAGATACCCAGAATTAACCCACTGCATGTCCGTCATTCGGTCGAAAATCGGCGCGATGTCACGGTGAAATTCAGTTCTCGATCGCTTACGGCGACCTGCCCCAACCAAGCCAGAAAAAACAGCGTCGTAGAGCGTAATTAGCCCTGCTCCAATGCCAGGGCCATAGTTTGGTCCCGCACATAGCACCCATCCCGGATCAGCATCAAAAAGGCGACCACCAATCTTCACCCGTGCATGGACCGGTCCGTCGCTCGTGGTGTCCGTCCATCCATCATTGTCGGCGAAGCCGCTTAAAGGAGGGGAATCTGCCACAGAAACTGCATCCCCTGTGCCAGGAAACACGATAAGCCGGCCCCGACCATCCGTGGTGATTTCACCCAGAGTGACCGGCACCCCCAGAAAACTTCCCCCATCTAGGACTCGGGGGGCAGCGCCTGCACCAGACACTCTCCGCTCTGTCGACACCACGGCGAGCGAACTGCGGTCCCGGACCTCGGCGTTACGGAGTTTGGTCGGCTCTGCTTGTGGAATATCAAGAGGTTCGTCTGCGCCGTACCACGCAGCCTTCGCGTTGCCTACTTTTACTCGCCAGCTAACATCACCATGTTCCGCGGTAATTTCGCCAAGTACGATACCGTCGGCGTCGTACGCGTAGAGTCGAAAACGCACTGCTTGCTTGGCCATCGCACCCGATGAGTCCTTAAAAGGACCTGACGGGATTGCCTCTGGGACTTCTGCTCCAAAATAGAACGCGTCTTTGCTATTCCCGACCCGAGCAATGCCGATAGCTGGATGGACTGCGATGCGAGCAATTCGCTTCACATCAAGTATGCCCATAGAAGCGGCCGTAACTTGGGGTATGGATAGAGCCGCTGCACCGGCGGCACTAGCAGCAATGAAGTTGCGGCGCGAAAGCAGTGAGTCCATCGCCCGAGTATGCCACGAAAGTGAGCCGTCTTTGATGAATGGGTAATTTGTATCCGACCAACAGATGTTGGGACAACCGTGGCGCCGTGCTCTTGGGTCTTATGGCGACAACTTATTTCTCGTTTGCCGGATAATACCCAATGGTCGCCAAGACACTTGTCAATGAGTTGCGGCGGACAGTGACGGCATCGGCTTCAGTTATGACTACGCCAGTGCGGAAAAGTTATAAAATCGTGCTAGCGCGCACACCTAGTCTCTTGATCACCTCTAATGTCGAAGAAGCCGTATTGAGTGTGTAAAAATGCAATCCCTCCGCTCCCGCATCGAGAACTTCTTCACTGACCCGAGTGGCAATATTTATTCCTATCTCGCGCATTGACGCGGGATCATGCTGGTGTCGTTGAAACTCGGCCATAACTGCATCTGGGATCTCTCCATTTGCGAAATCAAGCATCCGAGTAAACTGACGGAAACTCGTGACCGGCATGATTCCCGGATAAATTGTCAGCGTGGAGCCGCGCCGGGCTAACTCGGTTGTAAGGCGCACATAAGCCTCCGGCTGGAATACAAATTGGGTAACGGCAAATGTTGCTCCCAACTCCTCTTTCCTCATGAGCACGTCAACCCCTTGCTCAAAGCTGGTTGCCGAAGGATGCATGTTAGGGAAAGCGGCCACACCTATTTCAAACGATCCAAATGAATGGGCCATCTGAACCAATTCATCTGCGTGGGTAAAGCCATCTGGCGTCGTTATCCACGGAGCAGTTGGCCCTTCAGCGGGGTCACCGCGCAAGGCAAGAATATCGGTGATTCCTGCCTGCTCGTATTGTTCGAGGATTGCCCTGACTTCCGCCCGAGTGGCCCCCACGCAAGTTAAATGCGCGATAGTGCGGTAACCGGTTTTTGCAAAAATATCGCATGCGACTTTGATTGTTCGTTCTCGAGTGCTCCCGCCGGCACCGTAGGTCACAGACACAAAATCAGGTTTAACCACATCAAGGGTATGAATCGCCTCAAAAAGCTTTACCTCACCCTCTGCGGTTTTTGGTGGAAAGAATTCAAACGAGACCGTTGGGTTATCAACGCGCATTGAAATACTTCGCTTCAGGGTGATGAACAAGAATTGCAGAAGTGGATTGCTCCGGGTGTAGTTGAAACTCTTCGGAGAGTTCGACTCCAATGCGTGCCGGATCAAGAAGATCGCAGAGTTGCACTTGGTCTTCAAGATTGGGGCAAGCCGGATAGCCAAAGGAATAACGAGAGCCTCGGTAACCTTGATCAAGAATCGCCTGTAACTCTGTTGCGTCTTCATTAGAAAAACTCAACTCGCCTCGGACTCTAGCGTGCCAATGCTCGGCGAGCGCTTCCGTGAGTTGAACAGAAAGCCCATGTAATTCCAGATAATCGCGGTAGGCATCCTTGGAAAAAAGCTGCGATGCGGCAACACTCACAGCATTACCCATCGTTACCACGTGAAATGCAGCAACATCAATCCTGCCAGATTCTTTAGATGCGAAAAAATCGGCGAGACACAGCCTTCTATCTCTCCGCTGTCTCGGGAACGTAAACCGTGTTCGCTCCTGACCTTTTAGTTCACCTTCATGATTCAGAATTACTAAATCATTTCCCTCTGAATAGCATGGAAAATACCCGTAGACGACCGCCGCTTCAATCCAACCGTTCGCCTGCACCTCATTAAGAAGCGACCGAAGCCGAGGTCGCGCTTGCTCTTCAATCATGGACTGGTACGTGTCACGATTTCCTTTTAGTCCCCACTGCCCGACAAATAGTGCACGTTCATCAAGCATGTCCACATAGTCGGCAAGGGCAATTCCTTTGACTACCCTGCTGCCCCAGAATGGGGGAACCGGAATCACGTTGTCAGCGTCAACGTCGCTCCGCTCTGCGCTAACACTTTCATCCTCTTCCCGGGTGACTTTCCTAATTTTTCGTTTGCGGAGCTCAGGTAACTGCGCACCCGCCTCGCCACGCTTGATCGCCATCATCGTATCCATGAGAGCGAGACCTTCAAAAGCGTCTTTCGCATAGCGCACAGTCCCCGGAAATTCTGAGCTCAAGTCATCCTCAACGAACGCACGCGTGAGAGCTGCTCCACCAAGGATGATGGGCCATTTGTCATGCAGGCCCTGCTTATTTAGCTCCTCAAGGTTTTCTCGCATAACTACGGTACTCTTGACCAACAATCCCGAAAGCCCAATTACATCCACATCATTGTCTTGTGCCGCACCGATTATCGCACCTATCGGCTGTTTGATGCCGATGTTCACTGTGGAGAAACCGTTATTTGTCAAAATTATATCTACAAGATTCTTACCGATATCGTGTACATCACCTTTGACTGTAGCCAAGAGTATTTTCCCTCGACCGACATCTGATTCAAGCTTTTCCATATGCGGTTCAAGATATGCAACAGCCTTTTTCATCACTTCCGCCGATTGCAGGACAAATGGCAACTGCATTTCCCCTTTGCCGAAGAGTTCCCCAACAGTTTTCATTCCCGAGAGTAAAAAAGTATTAATTATTTCAAGCGGTTTGATTCCTTCGGCCATTGCCTCATCAAGGTCAGATTCGAGTCCCTTTGCTTCACCATCAATTATTCTTTGGGGAAGGCGTTCGTGCATTGGTAAGAGAGCTAATTCTTCCGCAACGGAGAGTCGACGAGCGATGGCGTCTGCATTTTCGAACAGTTCAAGGAACTTCTGCAGCGGGTCGTAAGTAATTTCACCTTTATCGTTGTACTCCCGCCGATCATAAATTAGATCCAGGGCAACAGAGCGTTGTTCCTCAGGAATGCGTGCCAGTGGCATGATCTTCGATGGGTGAGCAATCGCCGAGGTCAAACCGGCGTCTACTGCTTCATGTAAGAACATTGAGTTCAACACAATACGGGCCTGTGGCTTTAAACCAAATGAAATATTACTGATTCCCAGGGTGGTTTGAACATCCGGGAATTCTGATGTCAGAGTTCGAATGGCTTCAAGGGTTTCCACACCGTCGCGCCTGGTTTCTTCTTGACCGGTTGCAATTGGAAAAGTCAAAGTGTCCACCAGGATGTCACCAACGTTGAGGAACCATTTTTCGGTCAGATCAGTGATCAGTCGCCGTGCCACCTGCACTTTCCAGTCCGCGGTGCGCGCTTGACCGTCTTCATCAATCGTGAGCGCGACTACTGCCGCCCCATGTTCCTTTACAAGCGGCATGATCCGGGCGTAGCGCGACTCGGGGCCGTCGCCGTCTTCAAAATTAACTGAATTCACCAAGGATCGCCCGCCAAGCCGCTCTAGCCCGGCTTGTAAAACCGGGGGCTCAGTCGAGTCCAGCATGATCGGCAGCGTTGACGCCGTCGCTAAAAGCGACGCGAGGTGCGACATATCCGAGACACCATCGCGTCCCACGTAATCCACACTGAGGTCAAGCATGTGAGCGCCATCGCGGATTTGTTCCTTCGCGATATCGATGCACGCTTGCCAATCATCCGCCAATAGGGCCTCGCGGAAGGCCTTTGAGCCATTCGCATTTGCGCGCTCACCGATTGCAAGATACGACAAGTCCTGCCGAAATGGAACGTGCTGATAAAGAGAAGCTGCACCAGGTTCATCTATTCGAGATCGGGAGCGCTGGACCGGAGGCGAAGTGAACGCTTCCTTTATGGCCCGAATATGAGACGGGGTTGTTCCACAGCAACCCCCAACGAGCGTGACGCCAAACTCGGAGTTGAAATCCATCAGAGCTTGAGCGAGGTCCGCAGGGCTAAGGTCATAGGTCGCACCCTTTGGTCCTAGGACGGGAAGACCAGCGTTTGGCATGCATGAAATGAGGACTTCGGTCCTTTGAGAGAGAGTCCGTAGATGCTCGCTCATTTCTGTGGGCCCGGTCGCGCAGTTCAATCCGATGACGTCAATATCGAGTGGTTCAAGAGCGCTTAACGCTGCCCCCATCTCTGATCCCATCAACATGGTCCCAGTGGTTTCGATGGTTACTTGAGCAATGAGGACAATGTCACGACCTGCATCGTGCGCAGTGATGGCTTCACGGGCACCGTTGATAGCGGCCTTGGCCTGCAACAAGTCCTGAGTTGTTTCGACAAGAAGGGCGTCCACCCCGCCCTCGATTAGTCCAGAACTCGCCTCCCGATAAGCCTGCTTCAGATAATCATAAGAAGTATGCAAAAGCGAGGGCAGTTTCGTTCCAGGACCCAGGGATCCAAGAACAAACTTTGGTCCCTCACCTGCGGCAGTTGCATATTCATCAGCGACCTGACGGGCAATCTGCGCTCCAGCTTGAGCGAGTTCGAAAATACGGTCTTCAATTCCGTACTCAGCGAGATTTGCCCAATTACAGCCAAAAGTATTGGTTTCAACCGCATCTGATCCGGCCTCGAAATACTCCCTGTGAACAGCAGCCACGACTTCCGGCCTGGTAACGTTGAGGATTTCGTTGCACCCCTCATGACCTTGAAAGTCGTCGAGCGACAGATCCGCGTCTTGGAGCATCGTTCCCATGGCTCCGTCGGCGATAACCACTCCATTGTTCAGCGCATTGCGCAGGCTGTTCATTAATGCCTTCCCAGGCTGGTTTAAGATCCAAATGGCTCTTCGAGTATTTTTCGTCTGATTCACGAACTGCGCGCCGTAGACATTCTGGCCAACGACTCGGGGAGGCCTCCCCACACAATGCCATCTTAACCAATAGGTAGACAAGCGCCCTACATTGACCTACTAAAAATAATGGTGTTGCACTCACTTGCATAAGCACCGCACATTTGTATGACGCTTGACGGCCGCTAAACGTCCGGATGAGTGACAAAGTGAGTCACGACTCTGCCGTCACCACCCGACTTTCACGCCGTTCGATCACGTTCTGGCCTCGTGAAATCCTTCAATTGAGCAAAATTCTTAACATGGATTATTGACCAACCGCGACTGATCGCCCTTTCTGACATAATTATCGAATGCTCATCCAAGGAACCAACTCCAGTCTCGCGTTGGCACTTCTGCGCCAACTACCCGCCCTGCGCAAGAGCCCCGCTCCGAACCCGCTTGAAATCAATGCGCTTCGCGCTCAGTCACAGGTTCTCAACCAATATCTGACTCGGCAATTCGGTATATCACCGGACGTTACTTTCACCGACCAGTTCATTAGTACGTCGGCTGGCCAACTACGCCTGCGGACCTACACTCCTGGCAAAATTTCCACGGACAGCATCATTTACTATGTCCACGGTGGCGGTTATATTCTTTGCACGGTGGAAGATTACGAGGCACGCTGCGCGCATTGGGCAGCTAATACCGGCAGTGTCGTAGTGTGCGTGGACTATCGACTCTCCCCCGAGCATCCGTACCCAGCGCCACTAGACGACGTAATGTCTGGACTGACATGGTTGTCAGGGAATCTAGATAAGTTCGGCGCCAACAAAATTATTATTGCCGGGGACAGCGCCGGCGGTGGGCTTGCTGCGGCGGCGGTCCTGCGAAATCGCGACACCACCAAGATCGACATTTGTGCACAAATCTTGATTTACCCAATGCTCGATGATCGAAATCTTGGTCCGGACTCCAGATTCACTGGACCCTTCATCACCTGGGGATTCGCCTACAATGCGTTCGCCTGGAACGCCTACCTGCAAGATCAGCCCACGAATATCAGTCCACCGATCTATGCGGCACCCGCCCGCGCGCAGGACCTCACTGGTCTACCACCTACCTACATCGACATGGGAACGAAAGATATTTTCCTCGATGAAGAC
>DGQA01000018.1 GCA_002390705.1 Actinobacteria bacterium UBA4426
TACCTCACCAACTAGCTGATAGGCCGCGGGCCCATCCCTGACCGAAAAACTTTCCAAACCCGAAGATGTCTCCAGGTTTCATATCCGGTATTAGCTACTCTTTCGAATAGTTATCCCAGAGTCAGGGGCAGGTTGCCCACGTGTTACTCACCCGTTCGCCACTAATCAAAAGGAGCAAGCTCCTTTATTTCCGTTCGACTTGCATGTGTTAAGCACGCCGCCAGCGTTCGTCCTGAGCCAGGATCAAACTCTCCATAAATGAATAGTTGAAACTGGCTAACAGAGCTGTTGTGCTCTTGTCAACCAAAGGAATCCGTTGGTAATAGACAGTCATAGACCGCAAATTACCAATCGGGTTATAAAATTGGCATTGACATGTGACACACTGTTGAGTTCTCAAGTTACGGGCGCGCACCATAAACCGGTCCTTGCGGACGGAATTTGGGGCAGAAACTTAACCTTACAGATTTTTGACTGTGAAGTCAAATCCGCAGAGCGGACGACTTTTCGCTTTAGAATCTTGGGGCTTTCCCACGAGACCGGCCTGATCGTCCGTTGCTCTTGCGGGGACCTCAAACATAGGGGATGGCCTCTCACGGCTCGTAAGGGGGGGGCCTTAAGGGATATGACCGTAAAGGTGCCTAATCGTAATCAGCGGAGATCTCTATTAACAGCAACATTTTTTCTACTTGGATCTTCCATGCTCCCCCTGGGTTCCAGATTTGCCGCGTGGCCATTAAGTCCCCATATGAATTCAGTGGGTCTCACGAAACGTGATGATATCAACCCCTGGAGCTACGATTTACTCGTAAATAACTATCCCAATTTTACGCAGAGTCGTGGTGTGACCGACCAAACGGAACATATATAAGACCCGAGGGCCTATGACTTTGTCTTATGCCTTTGGTTTGTGTCTTGGCTTGCCGCCAGCCTTACCACTAAAACCACCAGGCTTGCCGCTTGGCTTACCACCCGGACGGCCACTCGGACGGCCACCTGGTGACTTGCCCGATCCGCTCCCAGCTCGCCCTCGGCCCCCGCCGGAGCCCTTCCTTGGCCGGTCTGACCGCTCACCACCTGAACCCGACCCACCTGATCTGCCCTTGTGCCGAGACTTGTGCCGGCCAACGGCGCCAGACCCGCCCTCACCGGCGTGGCCGCCAGGTCGCGAAGTACGACGCTTTTTAGGTGCGTGTTCGACCGCAGGAAACCACGGCTCCCCTGTCGGTTCCTGGGCTCCCGTGATGCGCGCTAATTCAGGGTTCGCCACGTCCATGTGCGTAAAAGTCGCTTCCACCAACGCCTTTTTAATCAAACCTTTCATCTCACGTTGCTGATTGAGTCGAGCCAAAGTCACAACGGTGCCAGACTCTCCCGCTCGGGCCGTACGACCAGCTCGGTGCAAATAGTCCTTTGGGTCGGTCGGAGCGTCAGCGTGAATCACCAAGCTAATGTCATCAACGTGAATACCACGCGCCGCGACGTTGGTGGCTACCAAGACGGGGGTCTTCCCACTCTTAAAGGCATCCAATGCCTTGGTACGCGCCCCTTGAGCCTTCCCACCATGCAATGTTCCCGCCGCAACACCTTTGGCTTGAAGCTTCTCAGCCAACCGATCGGCGCCGCGCTGGGTTCGCACAAACATAATTGTGCGTCCTTGGCGAGAACCGATTTGCGCCAGCATTTCGTCTCTCACTTCTTGTTTCACAAAAAAGACATGATGATCCATCTCGCCATGTGCAATTCCAGCAGATTCGACCGCGTGCTCAATAGGGTCGCGGAGGTATTTTTTGACGAGAGCATCTACATCCTTGTCCAAAGTCGCACTAAACAAAAGTCTCTGCCCACCCTGGCCGGTTGCGTCGAGAATCTCTTTAACTGCAGGCATAAAGCCCATATCGCTCATGAGATCGGCTTCATCTAAAACTGTTATTTCAATATCCGAAAGATCCACGGCACCCCTGTGCATTAAGTCAATCAATCGCCCAGGAGTCGCAACAACAATCGGAACACCGTGCTCAAGCGCTTGTAGCTGTTTACCAAATGGCATGCCACCAGCGATCAGCACCGACGACAAACCCACCTTCCGCGCAAGCGGAGAGATCGTCGCATTAATCTGCATTGCAAGTTCACGAGTCGGTGAAAGTACAAGCGCTAAAGGCTTGCCTCGCCTGGCTTTCCGGCTATCAAGACGGGAAAGCAGAGCCAGAGCAAACGCCAAAGTTTTCCCAGAGCCGGTCCGCCCTCTGCCAAGGACATCACGCCCGGCGATCGCATCAGGGAGTGTCGCGATTTGAATGGGAAATGGCTCGGAAAAACCGGAATGAGAAAGCGCCTGCGCCAGAGGGCGCACAACACCAAGGTCAGAAAAAGAAGTCATCACTACCTATCGGAGAAGATCAGAAACCTGCACCTGCAGCATTGAAACGGCTCGGATAGGGCTTGCTAGGAGTAGTCCCGAGTCCGGGACTACTTAACGACCACTCCAGCAAATGCCTTGCGACCGCGGCGCAATACTACCCATTGTCCATAAAGGAGTTCACGCACTGGCACCTGAAAATCTTCTTGATCAACCCGGATGTTGTTCACGTAGGCACCGCCTTCCGCGATCGTGCGACGGGCCGCCTTCTTGCTCGGTGCGAGTCCGCACCGCACCAACAATTCGTCCAGCGTGGGTAATTTTCCATCTACGACTTCGCTTTTGTTAACTTCACCCAACGAAGCCTCGGTTAACGCGGCGTGCAATGTCGACTCCGGTAAATCAGCGAGGTTGCCAACGCCGAAGAGAGCCTTCCCCGCGTCCTCGGCACCAACTCGTTCAGCCGCACCGTGCACGAGCTCGGTCAGTTCACTGGCCAACGCCCTTTGGCCGGCTCGCTCCTGCGGTCGCTCAATAGTTGCCTGAACAAGCTCATTGATTTCCAACTCTGATTTAAAGCTAAATGTTTTGAGCAGGTTTGCGATATCCCGATCATCTGCATTGATCCAGTATTGAAAAAATGAATACGGACTCGTCAACCCAGGATCGAGCCAAATCGTCCCACTTTCGGTTTTACCAAACTTCTTACCATCAGCCCTCGTGAGAAGTGGTGTAGTCAGTGCGTGAACGCCCTTGGCTTCTACTCGACGCACAAGGTCAACGCCCGCCGTGATGTTGCCCCACTGGTCTGAACCGCCAGTTTGCAAAACACAGTTGTACCGGCGATACAACTCAAGGTAATCAAATGATTGCAACAGTTGGTAACTGAACTCAGTGAAACTAATTCCATCTTTTGCAAGTCTCGCTGAAACCGCTTCCCGATCTAGCATTCTGTTCACGCTGAAGTGCTTTCCAATATCTCGCAAGAATTCAATTGCATTGAGGTCCTGAGTCCACTCAAGGTTGTTCACCATCCGCGCAGAGTTAGACCCATCAAATTCATAAAACCGTTCGAGCTGAATTCGGATTCGCTCAACCCACTCACCCACGAGATCAACTGAGTTCAGAGTTCGCTCACCAGACTCTTTTGGGTCGCCAATCAAGCCCGTCGCCCCGCCAACAAGTGCTAACGGTCTATGTCCATGTTGTTGAAACCGCCGTACGGTAAGAATCTGAACCAGGTTGCCTAAGTGCAAACTTGGCGCTGTTGGATCGAAACCGGAATACAGGGTCACAGGGCCAGTGCACACCCTGGATAGTTCTGCAAGGTCCGTGCTTTGTGCAATAAGTCCGCGCCACTGAAGCTCGGGAATGATTTCCTGACTACTCACCACTGAATCCACGCTCCTATCTTCTCGCATAGGTGGTTGGTACCTGTCAGCGCAACACGCCGGAGTTATTGGTGAGAGCATGGTCCTGTGAGTCACTCAGCCCAAAAGATGCGAAAAGCAGCACGTCACATTGTCGCGGTCGATGCTCCTTTTAGTTCCATCATAGATTCGAGTCCTTTGTGCAACATTGGACGCAAAACGAATCAGGACGTGAACCATTTCCAAGCGCTCGTCAACTCAGTAATCGCCCAACAACTCTCCGTAAAGGCTGCCGACACCATCACTGCTCGGGTGACCCTCGCTCTGAACGACGATGTCAACCCAACATCAATGCGAGATATTGCCGAATCGGATTTGAGATCTGCGGGATTGTCCGGGGCCAAAACGCGGACAATTAAGGAAATGGCAGAAGCCTGGCACACCAATGAATATGATTTTTCCGATCCTAAGCTCAGTGATCACGAAATCGTTACCGAACTGACAAAACTCTGGGGTATAGGCCGCTGGACCGCGGAGATGTTTCTCATGTTTACCCTGCATCGGCTAGATATTTGGCCGACGGGCGATTTGGCAATGCGCCGCGGTTGGGAACAAATCCATGGACTCACCGAATACGTCGATCCCAAACTTTTAGATGGCCAAGGTGAAATTTTTCGTCCGTATCGCAGTGTTGCCGCATGGTACTGCTGGCGCATTATTGACGGAGACAGTGCCACTTGGTAACCGGGCCGCAGCTAGCCCATCCAACGTGTGCGCTCAGCGCCGATCAACTCCGAAAGTACCTGTAATTGCTCGCGAACTCGAATCGGAGCTGTTCCACCAAAAGCATCACGCGAATTCAGCGCCCCCTCCAGGTTGAGAACATCGCGCACCCGCGAATTCAAGTGAGAACTGATCCGGGATAGTTCTTCATCTGTTAAGTCCCACAATTCACAGTCGCGTTCTTCAGCTACCTGCACGCAAGCTCCCGCAATTTCATGGGCGTTGCGAAATGGAACACCTTCGCGCACTAACCATTCGGCGATGTCCGTTGCGAGAGCGAAACCAGCTGGTGCGCTGTTAGTCATAAGTTCCGTATTAAATTTCAGGGTCTTAATCATGCCAGTCATCGCCGGGAGCAAAACGAGCAACTGCTCAACTGTGTCGAATACTGGTTCTTTGTCTTCTTGTAAATCACGATTGTAACCGAATGGGAGCCCTTTTAGAGTTGCCAGCAGGCCGGTTAAATTTCCAATTAAACGTCCGGATTTTCCACGTGCCAGTTCAGCAATGTCGGGATTCTTTTTCTGGGGCATAATCGAGGAACCCGTTGACCAGGCATCATCTAATTGCGCCCAAGCAAATTCACGAGACGCCATCAGAATCACTTCTTCACCAATGCGGGATAAGTGAACACCGATCATCGCTCCAACGAACAGGAATTCAGCAGCCCAGTCCCGATCGCTCACGGCATCAATTGAATTACCCAACGCACTATCAAATCCAAGTGCGTCAGCTACGAGCTCCGGGTCAAGCCCCAGACTTGAGCCGGCCAGAGCCCCTGCTCCTAGTGGCGAACGTGCCGCTCGTGAATCCCAGTCGGATAGACGTTCAAGATCTCGACCCAATGCATGTACATGTTTGGCTAATTCGTGCGCGAATGACACGGGTTGAGCGTGTTGCAAGTGCGTGAACCCTGGAGAGTGCGTGGAAATATTCTCATTGGCTTGATCCAAAAATGCCTCCTGGAGGTAAATCACCTCCCCCGCTATTTGTTGTGCATGATCGCGCAAATAGAGCTTGAAGTCAGTGGCAACCTGATCATTTCTACTACGACCCGCGCGAAGTTTCCCGCCGAGTTCTCCCAAAAGTGACATCAATCCGCGCTCAACAGCCGAATGAACATCTTCATCATCTTCATTGGGAGTGAACTCCCCGCTGGCCACCTGAGTGGCCAGAGTGTCAAGCGCCAGAACAACACTTCGGCTCTCATCTTGACTCAACAATCCAGCGCGCTCGAGTACCTGCGCATGCGCCCTTGTTTGCATCAAGTCATAAGGCGCTAGCTTCCAATCAAAGTGTGTTGAACGGCTCAGTCTCGCCATGGCGGGGGAAGGACCTGATGCAAAGCGTCCGCCCCAGAGTCTGCTCTCACTATTGCCCTGCGAACTTGTGTCAACCACTTTTAAGTCCCACTCTCGGCCAGTGCAACTAAATCGTTGCAGATCTTTTTCGCTTCTATTTCGCTCCGCGCAACCAAGAAAATCGTGTCGTCTCCCGCGACCGTTCCCAGAGTATCGAAACAACCGCTTCGATCGAGATGCCCGGCAAGGAATTGCGCGCCTCCCGGTGGAGTACGGACAACTACCATCACTTGCGAGTATTCGGCGCTGAGTAGAAGTTCATGTAACGCTCGCGTAAGTGCCTGCCGGGACCCCTGAGCACGCAAGGAGGTATTTGATTCACTTGGAACGATGTAGTGCGCACCCGATCCATCAGGGTCTGAGGGTTTAGTTGCGCCAAGTGCTTCCAAATCTCGAGAAAGAGTCGCCTGCGTGACACTAAAACCCTGCGTCTGCAAAAGTTCTAGCAGCTCCTGCTGACTATGCACGCGATTGGTGCTGACCAAATCTGCGACCAAAGAACGACGTGAACTCACCGTCGCGGGCGCCCGCCTAGATTGCATCACGATGGGACCTCGCTGAAGTAGTTGCAGGTGAGTTCCCAGCGCAGGAGCGCTTGCTCCATTTCTGCATCGGCAATCGTGAGCGCAGGCGCCAGTCGGACCGCAGTTGGAGTCACCGCATTAAGAAGTAGACCGTGTTCGAGCGCCTTGATCACAAATTTTGGAGCCGGATCGCTTTCGCCCCCAATATAAATTTCCGCGGCTAAAAGGAGCCCACGCCCGCGGACCTGAGTCACAATACCGTGGGATCGGTTAACCAATGAATCTTTGAACTCTTGTCCGAGCGTAGTTGCGCGACTCAGAAGTCCTTCTTGTTCGATTACGTCTATCACTGAAATCGCAGCCGCGCACGAAACGGGGTTTCCACCAAATGTCGATCCGTGTGAGCCAGGAGTAAACAATTTGGACGCTTCCCCACCAGTGATCAATGCACCGATTGGTAGTCCACCCGCTAAACTTTTGGCCACAGTGATGGCATCAGGAGTAACACCACTTTCTGTATGTGCCCACCATGCACCGGTACGGCCAATTCCCGTTTGGACCTCATCAATTATCAGCAGAGCCCCGACCTCGCTTGTCCACTCCCGCGCAGACCGAATGAACTCCGAGGAAAGTGAACGTACCCCCGCCTCGCCCTGGATCACTTCGAGGAAAACGGCTGCAGTTGCTGAGGTAATTGCCATCTTCAAGGCCTCGAGATCGTTGATTGCAACCACAGTTACGTCATTCAATAGCGGCTCGAATGGCTTCTGTTTTGCCGGTTGTGCAGTGAGTGAAAGGGATCCCATAGTCCTGCCATGAAAACTACCCTCCACAACAACAACTTGGGTCTTTCCTGTTAGCCGGGATAATTTCAGAGCTGCCTCATTCGCCTCGGCTCCGGAATTACAAAAGAAAACTTTTGCACCGGTCCATCCCACCAACTCCTGCAATTTATTTGCCAACTTCACTGATGGCTCATTGATATACAAATTGCTGGTATGAACCAACTTTCCCACCTGATCACTGACAGCCTGGACATAATTCGGATGTGCGGCACCCAGAATATTGACGGCAATGCCTCCAAGTAAATCAATGTACTCGCGACCGGTCACATCCCACACTCGAGAGCCATGGCCTCGCACCAGCGTCAACTCAGGAGTGCCATAGGTGTTAAGAAAAGTCTCTTCCCAATTCACATTCATGGCGTAATCAATGTCCCGAAATTACGATTCGTGGACAGGGCTTTTATCAACGAATGTTCCACACTGCCATTGATTATTTGGACGCTCACGCATCCACTACGCATGGCATGGATGGAGGATTCAAGTTTTGGGATCATGCCTTGTGTCACGCTTGGAAGCAACTCGCACACTTGGTCAAGGGTCATCTCACTAAGGAGTGACTCGGGATCTGGATAGGCGGAAAAGACTCCATCAACATCAGTCATCAAAACGAGTCTGTGCGCGCCTAGTGCTCCCGCAAGAGAACCAGCAACCGTATCTGCATTCACGTTAAGGCTTTCACCGTCGCGAGTCGATGAAACGGGTGAAACCACTGGTATAAATCCATTATCCAGTAGCACATAAATAAGTTTCGGATCAACAAAGGCAACTGTCCCTACTTGCCCAAGATCAAACTCCTGATCAACTAGCCGCGTAGAAGTAAAAACCTTTGCATCCTCTCCACTGACTCCAACCGCGGGTACCTGATGCGTGTTGAGTGCGGTTACCAAGGTTCTTTGTACTTCTCCAGAAAGCACGGTCGCCACCACTGATGCAATTTCTGCGGTCGTCACCCGAAGACCATCTACAAATTCGCTCTCTATATTGAGTCTGCTTAACATCTCGGATATTTGCGGTCCGCCGCCATGTGAAATAACGATGCAAAATCCTTGTTCCCGAAGCGAAATTACGTCCTGGGCAAAGGAGATAAATAAATCCGGTGAGGTCATCGCGTTGCCACCAAATTTAATGACCAAGATGGGTCCATGGGTGCTCATGTCGAGTACTCAGAATTTTCGACCACGTAACCGATGGAGAGGTCATTTGTTCGGATGATGGCTTGATGGACTCCTGCATGGAGATCAATAAGCACGTCAACCCGGCGCTGTGACAAATCAACCGCAGAACGATCCTCGCCCACTCCCCCACCGATACATATTTTCACCCCGTTGATGCTCACGTCCACTTCGTCTGCTGCGAAAATTGCACTTGTTGTGCCGACAGCGGAAAGAATGCGACCCCAATTCGGATCCTCACCGAACATGGCGCACTTAAACAGGTTGCTTCGAGACACCGACCGTCCCACTTGAACGGCGTCACTTTCGCAAATGGCACCGGTAACCTCAATATGGATTTCCTTGGTAGAACCCTCAGCGTCAGCCATCAGTTGCTGCGCCAAGTCTTCACACACCCGGGTCAGCGCCTTCTGGAATTCTTTGGGATCCGGAGATGCTCCACTGGCAGCATTGGCCAATAAGATCACCGTGTCATTAGTTGACATGCATCCGTCCGAGTCCAAACGGTCAAATGTTTGTGACGTGGCGAACTCTAAAGCCGGTTGGAGAAATTTCGAAGAAACGTCCGCGTCAGTGGTGATTACCGAGAGCATCGTTGCCATTCCCGGGGCTAGCATTCCCGCACCTTTCGCCATGCCGCCAATGGTGTATCCGTCCTCGCGAAGTTCGGAAATCTTGCATTGGGTGTCCGTGGTCATGATTGCCTCGGCCGCGTCCACACCACCAGTCGGAGCTAATTGAGAAATTGCAAGGTCTATGCCCTTCCCAAGTGCGGCCATGTCGAGCCGCTCTCCAATCAACCCGGTCGAGCATACGAACACTTCACCGGCCCCAAACTCACCAAGCTTTCGTGCCGTCAATCCTGCAGCAACAAGTTCGGCCGTTGCATGGGTATCTGCGAATCCTGCTGGGCCGGTGCAGGCGTTTGCGCCTCCAGAGTTGAGTACAACTACCCGTGCGTCACCCCCTAATCGGATCTGACGGGACCAAATCACGGGGGCAGCAGCAAATTTGTTGGTGGTAAATACTGCCGCAGACGTTGCTTTTGGGCCAGTATTGAGGATCAATGAGAGGTCTTTTGCACCGCTGGATTTGAGCCCGGCTGCCACTCCTGCGGCGTTAAAACCCTGGGCCTGTGTCACACTCACGGCGTCACGCCCGTGTGTAGTAGTCCACTCGATTCTGAAAATCCGCACATGAGGTTCGCATTTTGAATTGCCTGTCCGGCTGCGCCTTTTCCTAAGTTATCCAGGGTTGCAATGACGATTAACTGTTGTGAATGTTTGTCAACGCTCACGCTGAGTTGTACGAAATTGCTGCCGCTAACACTTCCGGTATTGGGCATTTGACCGGGCTCAAGTACGCAGACGAAAGTCGACTGCTCGTAATACTCCTGATAGATGGTAATCGGATCAACCGTGCTCGATGAGGACATTGCACTCGTGCACGTGGCGATAATCCCCCGAGGCATCGGAGCTAATAGCGGCGTAAAGCTAATGCGTGAACTGACTTCTGGTCGCAGTGAATTCAACGTCTGCTCAATTTCTGGTGTGTGCTGGTGCACTCCACCGATCTTGTACGCACTAATAGAACCCATAACCCCGGAGGCCATAAGTGCTTGCGAAGGGACGCGACCCGCTCCACTTGTCCCACTCGCGGCTACAACGTTGATGGTTGATTGCCCCATTATTTGATGGGCAACTGCCGGAGCGCACGCTAAGGAAATGGCTGTTGCATAACACCCCGGATTTGCCACCGTGGTTGATTGTGAAATGCGCCTGCGTTGATCTCCTACCTCCGGTAGGCCATAGGTCCATGACCCGGCGTGTAACCCGGTGTAAAACCGGTCCCATGCGCCCGCGTCTACGAGCCGGAAGTCCGCGCCAAGATCAACGATCTTTTGGCTCGAGTCCATTTCCAAGAGTTCCTGCGCAATTGATGCTGATTGACCATGTGGCAGTGCCAAAAACACCAGATCGGCCTTAAGTTGGTCCGCTGTTGCGGGGCACATTCTCACCGAGCCCACCGAAGTGGGAGCCAAGGCCGGATGAACCGAGTCCACGCGTTCTCCCACGGACGAATGTGCCGCCGCAGCAATCACCTCGAACTGCGGATGATTTTCGAGGAGACGCAAGAGCTCCCCTCCGGCGTAACCTGATGCCCCGGCAATTGCTACTCGCATAGCTATAATATACACATATGCACATATAATGGCCGTATTGGGCTATCTCAGTGTGCCCCCCACACGTTCTGCCACTAATGAAATGATGCGGTCCCTGAGGTTATGCAATTGCTCGGCCGACAGAGTGTGACCCTCACTTCTCAACCGCAACGAGTAGGCCAGCGATTTATGACTGGGTGGAATCTGGTCACCCTCGTACACATCGAAGAGGCGAATCGCCTCAAGTAAGTCCCCCGTAGCCTCACGGATTATGGCTTCAACCTCGGTGGCTGGATATCGGCGTTCGACCACGAATGCAAGGTCTTCCTTGGCCAACGGTGAGTTTGAAAAGGCCGGCGCCACTGTGCTTCTTGGCGCCGCGCTCATCAACTTGGTCAGATCCACCTCCGCTGCGCAACTCCGCTTAGGAAGGTTCCAGTCCTCAACAATTGACGGGTGCAGCTCACCAGCGAATCCGATTACGTCGCCCGCTTTCGCAAGCGTCACCTGGGCACAGCGGCCAGGGTGAAAACTTGGATCGCTAGCGGAACGGATTTCAAGAGCAATTCCGAGTTCGTCCGCGACCGCCATTACGGCGTCCAATGAATCACGCCAGCTAACCAATCGAGGGCTCCCCCACACCCCAGCAGATTCGACAGCACCGCAGAACACAACCCCCAGGTGTTCAGGTTGGGCCGGAAGCGCCTGCTGCATGTCAACCCACGCTTGATCCGAAGGCTTAGATTCGACACCGGGGTCAAGATTGCTCTTGTTTACCCGACCAAGGAATACCGACCCGATTTCAAACAGCGCCAAGTCATTTTCGCCTCGACCAACATTTCTCGCAGCAACCGAAAGTAGCCCCGGTAAAAGAGTGGATCGCATTTTGGGCGCAAGCTCTGAAAGTGGGTTGACTAAAGTTGGTGATGACCTGCGCGGGTCACTCTCCGGAAGTCGCAACGCATCTAGGTCCGCTGATCCAATGAAGGGATAAGCACGAATTTCGTGTAAGCCTCGCCCTGCCAAAAGATTACCCACTCGACGACGCGTCCGTTGCTCGAAAGTTAATCCTCGCCCAGCGGGCGCACTCGGCAAAGTTGATGGAAGTTTCTCGTAACCTACAAGCCGAACCACTTCTTCGACAAGGTCCGCTGGCTGTGTCAAATCCGGACGCCAACTGGGCGCAGTGACCAAGAGTGTCTCGGGCCCACGTGGTTCATGTGTGGCCCCTATCGCATCAAGTTTCTCAATCACAGTTGCATGATCAATGGTCATTCCTGCGGTTCGCGTTGATAGGCCCAGATCAAATTCGATCACGGTTTCAGACATCGGTGATTCCACTGCGCTCATCCCGGCATAAGTACCACCTCCATGTTCGATCAGGAGCGCGCACACCCGAGCTGATGCAACCGGAGCCAATTCTCGATCCACGCCTCGCTCAAAGCGTCTCGATGCCTCACTGGAAATCTTGTGCCGCCGTGAATTTCCAGCGACTGTGGAAGCCGGAAAAAATGCGGCCTCAATCGCAATATTAATGGTGTTCGCATCAATTTCTGTGGCTAATCCGCCCATGGTTCCGGCAAGTGCAATCGGACCACGTGAGTCGGCAATTACGGTATCGCGTGGAGACAGGATTCTTTCAACGTGATCTAGGGTCTCCAGTTTTTCTCCGGACTCCGCCCGCCGTACCCGCACTGCCCCTTCAAGTTTGTCCAAATCAAAAGCATGTGTTGGCTGCCCCAACTCCAACATGACATAGTTGGTGACGTCAACTGCTAACGAGATGCTCCGCATCCCCGCAGCTTGCAATCGACCGACCATGTACCGTGGAGTCAAAGCGTCAGGATTAAACCCATTAATCGTGCGCAACGTCAGCAATTCACAGGCGCTAAAGTCTTCGATGACGCAATCTCGTGGTGTTGTCCCAGTATTGGGAGCGCCCAATTCTGGCTCAAAGTGGGACGCAGGATCGCGCAGGTCAGCGCCAAATGCGGTCGCGACCTCCCGCGCAATTCCGCGAACCGACAGTGCATATCCGCGATCAGGAGTAATTGCAATGTCAAGCACCTGGTCTCCAATTCCCAGCAGTTCATTGGCATCCTGACCCGGCTCGACATCGGATAACACCATGATTCCTGCATGGTCGGGACCCAGCCCCAATTCACGCTCTGAACAAATCATGCCATCGGAGACATGACCATAGGTTTCACGCGATGTGATTGTGAAATCACCCGGCAAAGTGACGCCGGGCTCTGCGACAACTACGTGCTCTCCCACTGAAAAATTGCTTGCCCCGCACACAATTCCTCGGATCTGAGTTCCTATGTCAACCTGGCACCACCGAATGGGTTTCTTGAACTCTGTCAGTTCTTCTATTTCAAGTACCCGCCCAATCACTAGGGTTCCATCAATACCTTCACCAACAGTGTCGACACTCTCTACCTCAAGCCCAGCGTTAATCAGAGCCTGCGCTACCACGCGCCCCGATTCCTGCACCGGGGCAAATTCCTTAATCCACGACAAGGGAAGTTTCACTAGACCTCCAGCCCAAAAGCACCCGTGAACCGGATGTCTCCCTCAACCATGTCACGCATGTCGGAAACACCACTTCGAAACATCAGGGTCCGTTCGATTCCCATGCCAAATGCGAAACCGGAATACACATCGGGGTCAATTCCCACTGCACGCAACACCTTGGGGTTAACCATTCCGCAGCCACCCCATTCAATCCATCCCTCTCCACCACATGCCCGACACTCGACCGCACTTGAATCACCCAAACACACGAAGCATTTCAAATCCACTTCGGCGCTCGGCTCCGTAAATGGGAAGAAAGATGGGCGCCACCGGATGTCAATTTGGGGCCCGAACATCACGTGCGCTAGGTGGTTCAGGGTCCCCCGAAGGTCAGCCATGGACAGTCCTTTGTCGACGGCTAATCCTTCTATTTGGTGAAACACAGGGGTGTGAGTTGCGTCTAGTTCATCGGTGCGAAAAACCCGACCGGGGGCAACAACATAGATCGGCAATTCACGTTCAAGCATCGCTCGAACTTGAATGGGGGACGTATGGGTCCGCAGCACAACTCCTGAATCTGGACTCTCCACAAAAAATGTGTCCTGCATAAGTCGGGCTGGGTGGTTCTTAGGAAAATTCAATGCATCGAAATTCGCCCACTCCAGTTCAAGCTCGGGCCCCTCAGCTATTTCGTAACCCATCGCGATAAATACGTCAGACAGTCTCTCCATCAGGGTGGTCAATGGATGACGAGCGCCGCGTTTGAGCCGATCTACCGGGACACTGACATCGACCTTTTCCGACAGAAGCACTTCGTTGTCTCGGATCTGCGTAAGTTCAGCCTCACGTGATTCCAGGGCATCCTTTATGCGAGCCTTAGCTTCACCTATTCGCTTGCCCACCTCGGCCTTAGCCGCCGGCGGTAATGCGCCGATTTCGCGATTGGCAAGGGAAATTGCCGAGCGGTCACCGAAGTGGGTGAGTCGAGCCACCTTAAGCGATTCCAAGTCCGCTGCAGTGGAAAATGCGGCGATAGCATCAACAACCATTGCGTCTACTGACTCCGAACTCAATGCGGAGACCTGTTTTGGATCGAATGACTTATTAGGTGCGGACAACTTATGCCTCCAAGATTGCGGCAACGAGTAGATTGGCACTGGCTTCTAGATCGCCAGTCCCACGGAGGATTAAATCCGGTGACACCGGTGGTTCATAGATCTGTCCCACCCCCGTCATGTTCGGCAAATTGCCCGCCGCTGCCTTCGCATAGAGTCCCTTAGGGTCACGCTCGGAACATATATCAACCGGCGTATCGACAAACACTTCAACAAATTCGCTCTCCACGAAAAGTGAAGCAGCCGTTTCGCGGTCAGAGCGATAGGGGGATACCAGGGCAACAAATACGACCACCCCACTATCGCGCATAAGTTTGCTCACCTCGGCAACCCGACGCACATTTTCGGCTCGGTCCTCTGGTGTAAATCCAAGGTCTTTGTTCAATCCGGTTCGAACGTTATCCCCGTCGAGGACATAAGTGTGGATCCCCATTGCGTGCAACTTGCGCACTGCCGCATCAGCTATGGTCGATTTTCCAGAACCAGAAAGCCCGGTGAGCCATACAACTCGCGCCGGATGCCCCATCAGGGCTGATCGCGCCTGGTGGTCCACTTCGTAGTCGTGGGGGACCAAGTTAAAAGCTCTGCGCATAGCGTGACGAGAAAGCCCAGCAGCAACCGTGTCCGCGCTCACCCGGTCAACGAGTAGAAATCCGCCTGTATCTCGGCACTGTACATATGGGTCCATAGGAATTGGACGATCCGTCGCAATCTCAACGCGGCCAATATCATTCATGTTCAACACGCGCGCAGCATGCTCGTGCCCCGAGACAACGTCCAGCCGGTGTCGCACGCTAGTCACAGTTGCAGGAACCGAGCGCGAGCCCGAAATCAGCAAATACGAGCGACCGTGTGCCAGTGGCTCTTCCCCCAACCAGACCAAGTCGACACCGAAGCGATCAGCAGGTTGTAGGGAAGTACCTGATGCCAAAATATCGCCGCGCGTGATATCGACTTCATGATCGAGGGTGAGGGTCACAGCCTGGCCGTACTTAGCCTCCTGCAGGTCACCATCAGATGTCACAATTCGATCGACTCTGGCACTATTCCCCGAATCTGTCACCATGACCTCGTCTCCGGGGCGAACTGAGCCGGCGACAACAGTTCCCGCATAACCTCGGAAGTTTCCTTCCGCGCGAATAATGAATTGAACGGGGAATCTAAAGCCTTCATTTGCGACACGACCGACGGGCTCCCAAACGGCAAGGGCTCCAAGTAGGGATTCGCCTTTGAACCAAGGCATGTCATCAGATTTCGTGGTGATGTTGGCGCCCGTCACTGCACTCACCGGAATGCCATAAATTTGTTCCACACCTAGTCGCGCTGCCGTGGTTCGCACCTCTGACATTACTTCCTCAAACACTTCGTGGGAAAAATTCACAAGGTCCATCTTGTTGACTGCAACGATGATTGTTTGTACACCCATCAGCGCACACACTGTGAGGTGTCGGTGCGTTTGCGGGCGAACTCCCCGAGCCGCATCAACCAGGAGCACGGCAACGTCACCATTTGAAGCCGCAACCGCCATATTTCTGGTGTACTGCTCGTGACCGGGAGAGTCAGCGATCAGCACTCGTCGACCATTGGCCAGGTTCAAGTGTCGGTACGCCACGTCAATCGTGATGCCCTGCTCACGCTCAGCTTCAAGCCCATCGGTAAGAAGCGAGTAATCAACTTCACCCACCGGAACCGTGGAACCGCCACGCCGGGTTGTTCGAGCGTATTCCAATTGATCAATGGGAACGCTGTCAGTCTCAACAAGGAGCCGGCCAATCAGGGTGGATTTTCCGTCGTCGACTGAACCACACGTGACGAGGTGAAGGACTGGTGTGTATCCACTCATTAGAAGTAGCCTTCAGCTTTCTTAGCTTCCATTGAGCCGCCGCCTTCGCCGTCGATAAGCCGCCCTGAACGCTCGGATAATTTGCTGGTTTCCATTTCCGCGATCAGGTCGACCAAGTTGTCCGCGGTTGACTCGACCGCTCCTGAAAGGGGATAGCAGCCGAGGGTCCGAAATCGCACACTCTTCATTTCGGGTACTTCACCCTGATCAAGTGGGAAGCGTTCGTCGTCAACCATGAGCAAGGTGCCCTCTCGCTCAACAACCGGCCGCATCTTTGCGAAATATAGATCCGGAATTTCTATGCTTTCGCGCTGAATGTAGCGCCAAATATCAAGCTCGGTCCAATTGGAAAGCGGAAATACGCGCATACTTTGCTCGGGCGCCAATTGAGTGTTGGCGGTACGCCAAAACTCCGGACGCTGTTTGCGTGGGTCCCATCTGTGCCCCGGCTCGCGGAGTGAATAAATGCGCTCCTTTGCCCGGCTTCGTTCTTCATCTCTACGCGCACCACCGATAGCTGCATCAAATTGATACCGATCAATTCCTTCGCGTAATGCCACCGTTTTCATAAGCCGGGTGTACTCGTGGGTTCCGTGCGAAAAAGGTGTAACCCCTTCAGTGATCGCTTCCAAATTCTGTGCGATGCGCAGATCCAAACCAAGATCATGGGCTCGTTTGTCTCTAAATTCAATCATTTCTTTAAATTTCCAGGTCGTATCAACATGCATCACCGGGAATGGCAAGGGAGCTGGGTAGAAAGCTTTGATTGCGAGGTGCAACAAAACCGAGGAGTCCTTACCGATGCTGTAAAGCAGTACCGGATTGCGAAATGCCGCAGCGGTTTCCCGGTATATGTGAATAGCTTCTGCCTCAAGTTCGTCCAGAACGGCGGAGTACGGCACAGTTTGATGCACTCCATTACTCCTAACGAATAGTTTCCGATGGACTGACGACTGGTCCACTCATAAGCCTAGGGGCGTGGTGGCCGTCGGCCGCGACCGACATAGAGGAAGCCGAGACTAGGCCTCAGAAAGAACTTCCATGGCCGAATCCATGCCCGAATCCGTAGAAGTACTCGCCGCTTCCCGGGCCGCCCGCTTACCCATGGCCGACTCATTTCCTGCAGACATTATCTCTGGATCTAGATGTGGCGAATCGATGCTGGTCACTGGAGTGCGCGCCGAGATCCACGAATCTAATGCTGGACCGGATTCAAAGGAGGTAATCAGACAGTAACGTGGAGCAACTCCCCGATGCCAGACCGCATGGTAGAGCCGTTGGGTATCAATAACAATCTGTGCTCCGGCTGGAAGAGGCACCCGGACTTCGGTTGCGGGGTCATCGCGATCTTCGCGCAAAATCATGACCGAATCAGAATCCTCCGTCAAGTTATAAAAGGAGCGAACGATCCAGCCTGTTCCTTCAGGGTTAAGCCGGTTGTTGTCATCGCGGTGCAAATTGTAAATCGCATCAGCATAGGTATTCGGCTGCAACTCAATCACCCGGCAACGACCCACATTCGCACCCACTTCCTGAGCCCGCGCCGTCAAAATCGGAGCGATGTCAATATTCTCCTGCACCCACACACCATCTTTGTCTGTCTTGGGCGGGGTATGGTTCCAAAATCCGTCACACTCCATATCGCCATACGCACTGGCCAGCGGGGCGAATCGAGTATCACCGGATGACTTCCAGTCGACAAAAACCAAGTTTTCCCATTCGCGGGGGTCGGCTTCTTGGTTATAGGAATCAACGATTACGAATCCGGATTGGTCAAACACCGGAAGTTTAGTGTGTGTCATAGGCTCATTTTTGCACTTCGTGCTGGCCGATGGGCCACTCGGGGGCGCGTGTTGTGCAGCATTTTCATAGAACAATGACACTAAATTACCTGCGAGTACAAGCACAATGCGGCGCTTACGGCAGCATTGAGTGATTCAACGCCGGAGTCCATCGGAATCCGAACTTGAGAGAAGCTCCACTTACCGGAAACCCACGTTTCACTCACTCCATGGGCTTCTGAACCAATTACCCAGATCGGGTTGCCTGTGCCCATGGCCGTTTCCGGACCCAATTCAACTGTAGCCTGCCCGCTCAGCACGAAAACGGAACGATCACGTGGCAATACCTCAGGGCCCGCTAATTGAGCGATCGGTACATGAAACAGTGACCCGGCACTGCTACGAACCACTTTTGAATTAAATGGGTCAACACACGAGCCGAAAGTGAGTATTCCTGCAGCACCAGCGGCGTGCGCGGTTCGAATAATGGTCCCCATATTGCCAGGGTCTGCCAGGGAATCAACCACAATTACCTGACCTGAGCTGGACAAGATTTCAGTGGGGTTGCGCTTAACAATCGTGCACAGCGCCAACACACCTTGGGGTGATTCGGACTCACATAACGCACTCATGGCTTCACTGGACACCAATGTCGTGGAGGTATCAAAACTCTCAAATTGCTCAAGATATTCCTCAGTCAGGAACAATTCTTCGATCTGATCACTGGGAGCCATCGCTACCACAGCTGGGCCTTCTGCAAGGAACCGCCCAGCTGTGTACCGATATGACTTCTTGTGAAGTTTAGTTAATTCTTTAACCCGCTCTGACTTACGCGAGGTTATGGTGCGCAATTACGCACTCTGCGTAGTAACCGCGGCGCGAGCGATTTCAACCAACGCGGCGAAAGCAGCTTCGTCATTCACAGCCAGTTCTGCCAACATGCGACGATCCACTTCAATGTCGGCGGCTTTCAAGCCCTGAATAAAGCGGTTATAAGTCATGTCGTGGGAGCGAGCTGCAGCGTTGATGCGCTGAATCCATAGCCGACGGAAATCGCCCTTGCGCTTGCGACGGTCCGCATAGGCGTACACCATGGAGTGGGTGACCTGCTCCTTGGCCTTTCGATACAAACGTGAGCGTTGCCCACGGTAACCAGACGCGCGCTCGAGAACTACCCGGCGCTTCTTATGCGCATTTACTGAACGCTTTACGCGTGCCATAACTTCTCCTGAATGTTTGTTAGTTGAAAACTATTTATGTGTACTCTGGTCGTGAAAGTTTTTTCGGTTCGGTGGTTTAGCGACCAAGCATTTTCTTGACCCGCTTTAGGTCTGCTGGCGCAACTTCAAGATCAGCTGCCAAGCGACGGGTGCGCTTACTCGACTTAACTTCAAGCAAATGGCGGCGGTTAGCCTGCTCGCGCATGATTTTTCCAGTACCGGTTACCTTGAAGCGCTTCTTGGCGCCGCTATGTGTTTTTTGCTTCGGCATTATTTTTCCTTTCAGTCCGTTTCCTGCGAAACAGGAGCAGCGTCGGGTGCAGGAGTGTTCTCCTGCTTCTTTCCTTCAGACTTTTTCCGCAACGGTGCGAGCACCATGAGCATGTTGCGCCCATCTTGCTTCGGAGCGGCCTCTACAAATCCAATTTCAGCAACATCTTCGGCTAGGCGACCCAGTAGCTTTATTCCCAGCTCAGGCCTGCTCTGCTCACGTCCGCGGAACATAATCGTGATCTTTACTTTGTCTCCACCCAAGAGGAAACGCGTCACATGGCCTTTTTTTGTCTCGTAATCATGTGAGTCAATCTTGGGTCGAAGCTTCATTTCCTTAATCACAGTATGCGACTGGTTCCTGCGCGATTCACGGTCCTTAAGAGCTGCTTCATATTTGAATTTGCCAAAATCCATAATCTTGCACACGGGTGGTTTTGACGTAGGTGCAACTTCAACAAGGTCCAGATCTGCTTCAAGCGCAAGACGGAGGGCGTCTTCAATCTTGACAATCCCCACCTGCTCGCCCGCGGGTCCGACAAGGCGCACCTCAGGGACACGAATCCGGTCGTTGATCCTTGGTTCGACGCTGATGGCGCCTCCTATCAGTTGACAATAAATCGACGGTACTTATCCCCCGAACCAAAAAAACTCCGGCGCAGGGCGCACGGAGATATCGGCAGGATGAGGACACCCTGAAGCATGACGCCCCAAAGGGCTCATGCCTTAACCAGAAAGACTTGCTCCTGTGTGCATAAATGCACAAGTTGACTTGTCTTCTGGTGGGAACCGACGCTCCGCTTGCCAGAACTGAGAGCTACCCCAGTTCTGAGTGCGCTCAGGGTAACAGGTAGGAACGAGGACAATTCCGCAGGCCTAGATATTGCCAAGATACCCGCCGTCGAAGCGGTATTCAGTCTGCTTTCCTAGTCTTTCACGCTCGTGCACCGCGATTCCTGCCGGCACGAAGCTATGTAAAACTGAATTTGTCTGAAGAATTTCGCAAACGCGATCGGACACGGAATCTGGTACGTCAAGTTGCAACACTCCATCCGGTAGCTGAGAGAAAGTCACCAGCTCACATACCTCGCCAAGGAGCCCTTGTAACAGGTGAACTGCCCTTTCTCGCTGATCTCGTCCGGTTAGGGTGACTACGTCTTGTAACGTCACCGTCCTTGCATACGGGCCCGCAAGATCAAGGATAAGCGCCTGAGCGTTCTCATCAAGTGCCGCTTCGGCGGCGGCCGGGGCAGAAATGGGCACCGGCCTCGCCCTCGGATTCCATGCTGCCAACGAATCAAGACCCGTGAAACCCAAAAGTCCCAACCGACCATCGGTTGCCCTTAAGCATGCCACGCTCATATCTGAACTCTTATCCCCCGCATTTGGCTGACCAGCAATTTCGGCAACGAGTGCGATAAAAATTCGCGAGGACGACAGCGCTGTCAACAATGGACCAATTTCTACATTTGACATCGCTGCCTGAAGCGTGGGATCCGCCTCGCCAAGGTCTTGTGACCACTGGGACTGGTAGTCCCCAAGGCTCGCCCTCTGCCCACGATCACTTTCGCCATTTTTGGCATGCTCGTGCATATCGATACTGTACGCACGGGAGAATGCGCATGTGTCATCTGCATTGAACAATCAGACTAGAGCCGCAAAAGCGCCACCATCGTGGCTGGTGCTTACCGCTGTTGCCCTGGTGGCGGTGAACCTGCGCCCCGTCCTATCGAGCCTTCCCACTCTCACCAGTGACATTGTCGCAACTACGGGTTGGAGTTCGGCCACAATCGGAGTCCTCACAACAATCCCAGTTTTATGCATGGGAATTTTCGCGCTCACCGTTCCCGCGTTGGCTATGCGCTTTGGTCGCAAGCACTTGGTAATCTTGGCCCTGGTCTCCTTAAGCGTCGCAACGTTGCTCCGAGCGGTCGAAGCAGTACCCGAATTGCTCTTTCTTTCAGCTTTTCTTGCGGGAGTCGGCATCGCATTTGTTGCCGGACTCATCCCCGGAATCGTCAGGGAACAGCTCCCCCACGCCCTCGGTAGGGCAACATCAACCTGGATCGCCGCCCTCATGGTTGGGGCCGCCCTCGGTGGGGCCCTCACCGTGCCCATTGCGCAATCGCTTGGGTCATGGTCACTCGCACTGGCGTTCTGGGCGATCCCGGCGCTTATAGCGCTAGCAGCCTGGACCTTCACCGAACGCAACTCCCCCGCCCATGATCGGCCCTCAACAACGGTGCGAATCCGAGAATTGCCATGGAGAAATAAAATCGCATGGGCGTTGGCAATGAGCATGACCCTTAATTCAATTATCTTTTACAGTTCACTCGCTTGGATTGCGCCTTCCTACCAAGCTCGTGGCTGGACCCAGGAGAATGCTGGATGGCTCTTCGGTCTATTCACCAGTGCTCAGGTTGTGGCCGGCTTCGTGCTCGTCGCACTAGCCGTACGGATAAAATATCGTCGGACACTATTCACCATCGCCATCGTGGCTACCGCAATTGCGCTCATCTCAATGGCTTGGCTGCCCGACTTCTTACCTTGGCTGATTCTCTTGATCCTCGGTTTTTTTCTCAGCGGCACATTCGCAATGACCCTCGGGTTGATCAGCGAATACAGCAAAGATTCAGCCAGTGCTGCTCGACTCTCCGCAATGACGTTCTTTATTACCTACACGGTCGCCGCTGCCGGCCCGTTAATTGCGGGAGTGCTCCTTGACTATTTTGATTCGTGGTCAATGGTTTTCACCATCTTGGCCGGAATTGCTGTGTTGCAATTACTCACGGTCTTGCCACTCCGTCGAAATGTACACGTCGACTAAAGCCTGCACGCTTGAATGTCAGTTACCAGAATGCCTTTTGCCCCTAGTGCAAATAGTTCATCCATAATGCGATGCACATCGATGCTGAGCACCATTGCACGTACTGCAGACCACGCTGGATCTTGCAGCGCAGAAATTGTTGGTGATTCAATACCTGGGGTGATCTCACACGCTTGGGGCAACCGGTCATTAGGTATATCAAAATCGACTAAGACATACGATCTGGCCACATTCACACTATGTAGCCGTCTGCCAAAGGTCTCCTGTGCCTGCGTCCGCTCGGACTTCTCAGGTCGAATCACAATCGCTTCAGATTCCAAAATCGGATCCCCTAGCAATTCCAGTCCAGCGGCACGCAAGGTGGCGCCAGTAGCCACAACGTCAGCTACAGCGTCGGCAACGCCAAGTGCTACCGCGTTTTCGACCGCGCCATCAAGGCGAACTATTTGCCCTGAAATCTGGAACCGATCCAGCCAGGCGCGCAGAAGGCCTTCATAGGAAGTGGCGATTCTCTTGCCATTGAGCTCTGCACGTGAACTTATTGAACCTTTGGGGACAGCCAATCGAAATGTCGATGGGGCAAAGCCAAGCTGCATTATTTCCTGCGCCGGAGCTCCGCTGTCGAGCAACATGTCTCGGCCGGTGATTCCCAAGTCAATAGTTCCCGCGCCAACATAAATCGCAACGTCTTTTGGACGAAGGAAAAAGAACTCAACCTCGTTTGCCAAGTCGGTTACGGTGAGCGCCCTTGAATTAAGTGAGGCCAGATAACCCGCCTCTTTAAGAAGTTGCGCAGCCGGCTGCGCCAATTGCCCCTTATTAGGGATTGCAACCCGCAACATGGCGTGCTCCTTCGGTTCGGAAAATGGTCTATAGGTTCTTGTATATATCTTGAACGCTCAACTCATGTGCGTGCATGAGTATTTCTAGGTGATAAATCAATTGTGAAATTTCTAATGCTAAAGCTTCTTTGCCTTGGTATTCCGCCGCCATCCATACTTCCGCCGCTTCCTCAACGATCTTCTTCCCAATCGCATGAGTGCCCGCCTGAACGAGACGAACTGACGCTGAATTGGTGTCGCCCGTGGCAAGCTTGTGAGACAGCTCCAGATAAAGATCCTCAAAAGTTTTCGTCGAAGGCGTGTGCGTCACGTGCCGAGTCTACCGAAAGCCGGTTGCTGTTGAACTTCCCGTCAGCGCGAACGTGTCCCGTGCCAACAAGGCCATGGAAAGGGCGGCCCCCACCGCCTCCGATCCCTTGTCTTGCGGTGAATCCGCCAAACCTGCTCGGTCAAGCGCTTCCTGCTCACTATCAACAGTCAGTAAGCCAAACCCAATCGGTATCTGGCTGTCAAGGCCCACTCGAAGCAATCCTTGTGTCGCCGCGCTGCAAACATATTCAAAATGTGGTGTGCCACCACGAATCACCACGCCGAGGGCAATCAACGCATCAAATCTCCCGCTTCGCGCCGCAAGTTGGGCCCCCAGGGGTAATTCGAATGCGCCGGGAACCTGGATTAGTTCATACGTAGAGCCGGCTTGTTCACAAGCTAGCGTGGCACCGCCGATTAAGCCGTTCATCACGACCTCATGCCATTGCGCGGCGATTATGCACGTGCGAAGACCTTCTGCGTTTAAGTCCAAATGTGGAGCACTTCCGCCACTCATGAGGTCTCCTTCGGTGGTGCGAACGCGAGAATGCGCTCAACGTATTTGGCAATTGCGTCAACCTCAAGGTTAACTTGGCTGCCCACTTCAAGTTTCCCCAATGTCGTATCTTTCATCGTTGTCGGAATTAGCGAGACACTAAACCACTGGTGTTTCGCGGTGGGTTCCGTCACTGCGACCACCGTTAAAGAAACCCCGCTGACCGTTATTGAACCCTTTTCAACGACGTAACGCGCGATCTCCGGTGATAGGTCAAATGAGATAATTGTCCAGTCTTCACTGGGCTCAATCGATCGCACGACTGCGACGGCATCAACGTGTCCCTGAACGATATGGCCGCCCATGCGACCGGTGAGTGGCATTGCCCGTTCAATATTCACCAAATCACCAATGCTCAAATCCCCCATCGCACTGCGCATGAGTGTTTCGTTCATGAGATCAGCTGAAAAACTTTCGTGATCAAATTCGGTAACGGTTAGGCACACTCCGTTGACTGCAATTGAGGCGCCAACTTTCGCGTCCTCTAACACACCGAGTGCCAAGAACGTCATGTGAGCAGAATCTGAACCAGCGCGTATTGCGCTCACCGAACCCGTGGTTTCAACAATGCCGGTGAACATGGCCCAACTCTAGTGGCTATCCCAGTTCTCCGATCTGGATGAGGTCATCTCCTAAAGTAAAACTTGAAGAGATTTTCACACGGCCCAATAGTGGCGAATTGGTGGCCAACGCCCGCGGACCTGCTCCCAGCGTAATCGGCGCAGTGATGCTGATCACTTCATTTACCCAGCCGGATTCAACAAATGCGGCGGCCAAAGTCGGTCCCCCTTCTAACACGAGATGGTTGACACCCCGGCCCGCTAAGTCGGCGAGAGCAACCTCTGGATCTCGAGTTGCCAAGTGCACAAACTCCTTCGGGGCGACGTTGCGCATGCCCATAACCACCCGCAGTGGCTGGTTCGCTTTGAGAGAACCGTCCACCTCACGGGCGGCAAGACTTGGAGAATCGACCAGAAATGTTTGGGTACCCACCATAACTGCGCCGACCCTCGCACGCAGTTCATGGACGAAACTCCGTGACTGTGTTCCGCTGATCGTGGTGCGTTGACCAATTGCCGCGGCGACTCGCCCATCAAGGCTCTGCGCAAACTTCCACGTCACGAACGGCATTCTTGTGACCATCCGATGGTTCCATTCGCGGTTTAAGGCAGACGAAAGCGCCGAATCGAACCCACCTACGACTTCCAGCCCCGCGTTTCTGAGCACACCAGCTCCACCGCCAGCCTCGCTGGTCGGATCATCTTGCGCATAAAATACGCGGGAAATTCCGGCGTCTATGATTAATTGGGTACACGCAGGAGTGCGACCAAAATGTGAACACGGCTCTAGAGAAACATAAAGATCCGCCTCATGAGCTCCTGCGCCAGCAGTTGCCAGCGCTTCAACCTCGGCATGAGCGGTACCCGCACCACGGTGGACGCCGGTGCCCACCACAATTCCATCTTTGACACACACGGCTCCCACACGTGGATTAGATGAATACGGCCCGAGCTGCGCAAATTCAATTGCCTGCGAAATGAACTGCGGGTCGAATGTCAATTATTACTCCACCAGCGCTTTGAGATCGCGCACGACTTGAGCCGGGTCAGGGTTGGAGTAGACACACGACCCTGCAACGAAAACATTGGCACCAGCTTCCTTGCAATCCTGGATGGTATTTTGGGACACGCCACCGTCAACCTCGATCCACATGTGAGCGCCGCTTAATTCTCTTGCACGGGCTATCTTAGGCATCATGTCGTACATAAATGCCTGACCGCCGAATCCGGGTTCCACCGTCATGATTAAAATCATGTCGAGGTGTTCAAGCAATCCATCAAGTGAATCGAGGTCAGTGCCAGGTTTCAACGCGGCGGCAACTCTTGCCCCCGTGGCACTAATATTCTTGCTCAGCGTCACAGGATTTTTTGCTGCCTCAATGTGAAAAGTGACCGAATATGCGCCCGCTTCGCCATACGCCGGTGCCCACCGATCTGGATCGTCGATCATAAGATGAACATCGACCAGAAGTGATGTGTGGGCAATCACGCCGGCAACCACGGGAAGCCCAAATGAGAGGTTTGGTACAAAATGATTGTCCATGACATCAAGATGAATGAGGTCAGCCACGCCCTCAACTCTTGAGATTTCCTCACTCAACCGTCCCAGATCGCTATTGAGAACACTCGGCGAGATCAACACGATCTCAGACTATCTGCACTGAACTACACCCGGCGTAACAGGGCAAAAAACATGGCATCTGTGGCATGAACATGCGGCCAGAGCTGAACGCATGGTCCTTCTCCTAGGTTACTCACTCCCGGGAACAGTGATCTTGCGTCTTCGAGTTGAACATTTGCTCTTGCGCGAAGAACACTCTCTACAACAGCCCACGTTTCCTCCAAATAGGGCGAGCACGTGACATAGGCGATAATTCCGCCGACTCGCGTTGAATCAATGGCCGCAAATAGTAATTCCTCCTGCAGCTCGGTCAGTTCGAGTGTTTGCTTCTTGGTTTTGCGCCAACGCGCCTCAGGTCGGCGACGCAATGCGCCCAACCCTGAACAGGGAGCATCGAGTAGTACCCGGTCAAAGAACCGATTACCCCAAGGACGCTCCCTCGCATCGCCGGTCAGTAACGTCGCTGAAGGCCCAATGATCTTGCTCATCAGATCCACTCGGTGTGTGTGTTGATCCACTGCAATGAACTCAACTCCAGAAGGTACTGAGTCAGAAATCAGCGCAGCTTTTCCTCCCGGACCTGCGCACATATCCAGCCACGCACTTTCAGGGCCGGTTGGCTCAGCCAATAAAAATGCCTGTGCCACTAGTTGACTGCCTTCATCTTGAACAATGGCGCTACCATCGCGGACCTGATCGAGCTCGAGCGGAATCACGTCGGTGAGAATTCGTGCCTGCTTACTCCAAAGTCCAGAGATAGTCCCTTCAATCTCTGGGTCGCCTTCGCGCACTGCGATTACCGGATGTACGGGAGTGTTATTTGATTTCAAGAGTCTTTCCAGGTCGGGTAACGCAAGCCCATTACGCACCAAAGATTCCTCGAAGGCCTGCACAATCCAGTCTTGATGAGAGTAACGAATTCCCAGGGTCAAAGTTTCGGCATCAAACTCAGATGTAGTGACGCAGCGAAGGACCGCATTCACAAAACCAACGCGCGCCTTTACGTGCCCCAATTCTTTACCCTTGGCAGTCACTCGAGCCAGGGCTGCGCAAGTGTCCACCGCCGCGTGGTCGGGTACCCGCATTGCGTAGATCTGGTGGATTCCGAGCCGCAGGATGTCAATGATTTCCGGCTCAGTGTTCGATAGGGGGCGAGATGAACATTGCTGTGCCATCGCGTCGTAGAGCATTTGATTGCGCAAGACACCGTAGGCAAGTTCAACACTAAAGGCAGCGTCGCGACCGTTTAGCTTGTATTTCCGCAACACCTGAGGAAGCGCTAGGTTGGCGTAGGCCCCTTCATCTCGCACCAAACGCAACAACTCCAGGGCTGCCATGCGTGGCATATCGCCATCAGGATGCTCCTTTGCTTCATCCTCCATTAGACGAATTTCACCCCATCCACGCGCAATCCACGAATCCAATCTGTGGCCAACATGAATTTCTTACCCGGTGGTTTCACGTGATCCAGTTCAAGGGCATAGGTCGCGCTCCCTACGAATACTCTTTTGTCCATCATTAAAACGACTCCCGGATCAAGCTGGATATCACGATTGGGGGACACGGGACCGATTGACAAAGAAATCTCGTGTTCACTTAACGCCATGGTGGTCCACGCTCCCGGTTTAGGTGTCATCGCACGAATCCGACGGTCAATTTCGATCGCCGGCAGCTGCCAATCTATCTGGGAGTCAGACTTTTGTAACTTAGGAGCATAAGTCGCTTGATCGTGGTGTTGTGCAATCGGTGTAATCATTCCAGCTTCTACAGCATCTAGGGTCTGCCTCAGCAAGTGTGACCCTGTGTCCGCAAGCCGAGTGAGCAGTGCTCCGCTGGTGTCCTTGGGATCCACCAATTCCGTTACATGGCCAAGGATCGGCCCGCTGTCCATTCCTTGATCTATTCGGAAAGTTGTCGCTCCAGTGATTGTGTCACCGTGCCAAATGCAGTGCTGAACGGGAGCCGCACCTCGCCACTGCGGCAGCAGCGAGAAATGCAGGTTGATCCAGCCATGTGCGGGGATGTCCAACATGGTCCCAGGGATCAGTTGGCCGTAGGCCACCACAGGGATCGCATCAGGTTGCAGCTCACGAAGTACCGCATCAATCTCGCGGATCGAGTCCGGGCACAAGACCTTGATGCCGTATTTTTCGGCTAACGCATGTACCAGACTTGGTTGCACTTCGCGCCCCCTACCGGCCCTCGCCGGAGGTTGGGTGATTACGGCCAAAACTTCGTGTTGAGACGAAATTAACGTTTCCAATGCTGGCCGCGCCACATCAGGGGTTCCAGCGAAAACTAATTTCAATTTACATCCACTTGGGCGAAATTGCGTGCGGACTCGTTTTCACGACTAATTCGTCTCCGAACCAATCACTAGCCCGGATCTGTTTCATGGCTTCTTTTCGTTCCTCTGGTGTGAGGCGGTCAATGAAAATGATTCCATCAAGGTGGTCCGTCTCATGCTGTACACACCGAGCCATGAGATCCGCGCCAACCAACTCGATTGGTTCACCGTGCATATTGAAACCCCTTGCGATGAGACTTCGCGAACGCGGAGTGTCAAATGAAAGCCCCGGAAGTGACAAACACCCTTCCTCCCCTAGCTCTGTGTCATCGGAGAGTTCCAAAGTGGGGTTTACAACGTGACCCAGCTCTTCCTCAACCCAGTAGGTAAACACGCGAAGGGAAACACCCAGTTGAGGTGCTGCCAGTCCCACGCCTGGCGCATCTTGCATAGTGTCGGTGAGGTCTGCCACTAATTTGCGCAATTCCTTATCAAAATCCACAACCTCTGTTGCGGGGGTCCGCAAAACCGGGTCGCCAAAAATTCTAATGGGTTGAATCGCCATGTCCCAAGTGTAGGACATGGCCGACCGGGTCAGAAATCACGCGGATCGATCTGGATTCGTACAAAAGAAGACTTCGGATCAGCCGAGCGAGTTCGCATAATGTAAGTCAAAGCCTCGGTCAGAGCCTTGCCCTGTGCCCGACGCACCATGAGAAAAACTTGTGAAGGGTCTCCTTCGATCGGTCCTAACAATCGCGCCTCAACTTTTTCCTGTGCACTTGAGGCGACATCCATTACGGCATTACGGTCCCCGATCAGCAGTGCTACTCGAGCCGAAGGCGCCAAATGAGCCTGGGCGCGATCGGCCAACTCACGCTCAGCAAACCAAGGACTATCCCAACGGGCTAAAGCCTGGCTTTCTCTGCTCCCCGGATCGCCCGTGAGTACAACTGGTGCGCCGACCCTGGCCCTCACGGCCGCTGAAAACCCTCGGCGAGCCAACGACTCACTGGCAGTTAAGGAAATCGAATGTGATGCCATGTCCAAAATCACAACAGCAGCGAATCCATTTTTCGCGTAAGGCTCTGCACCTTGAGTTGCGACCACAATGCGCGAATGTCCATCAACATTGGCGATCACGTGCTCCTGCTGTGACCACAACACAGGTGTCCCCGCAAATGCCCGCCCCAACTCTTCGGCTGTTCGTTCGGCTCCTATCGCAAGTGCCTTGATTTTTCTTCCGCCACATGCACATTTCCAACCACCGGATCCGCAACGACCGCACATTGCCTGCTTCTGGGAATAATCAGCATGTGTAAATCGAATGGGTCCGCCACAGGCGCATACAGCTCGCTCACCGCACTGGGTGCACAGGAATGCTGGGATATATCCGCGTCGACCCACAGATACCAACACTGGTCCGGCCGGAAGTGAATCCTTAATGGCCTGCCACGCTAGTCGTGGGATTCGAGATTGATATGGATCACGCTCAACAACAGTGTCAGTCAGCGTGCGAACATGTGAGCGAAAGATCTCGACAGCGGACTTTTCGGCAGTAATGCTTTCGCACCATCCTGACTCGCACCAGGACGTTGTTACTACTGACCGAATATAGCCGCCCACGATCAGCGAGCAGTCACTTTGGTGACTACGTAAAGCAGCTACCTCTCTCGCATCCCAATATGGTGCATGCGGATCACTGTATGCATCATTGAAATCATCCCACATGATTATTGCCTTGAGATTGTGAACTGGCGCAAATACCGCCGACCGAGTCCCGATCACGATCTTTGCACTCCCCGAACGCACCTCGAGAAAATTTTGGTACCGCTGGCCCTGACCCAGGTGGTGCGAAATAATTCCAGCGTCACTAATCATTGCCGCTAGGCGCTCAATAGACGAAGCGTCAGGGACGAGAACAATCACTCCGGCCGCGGAGTCGTGCGCCCGAACAGCGTCAACGAGTGCCGCTATTTCCTGCCACCAAGATGATGCCGGCGCGCTACACCAAGCTGCCCGAATCCGATCCCCCGATCTCAATGTGAATATAAGTTCTGATCCTCTTGCGTAACGAGCCCAGGGATCATCTTCTTGGGGTGCCATATCGACGATTCTTTCGATATTGTGGGCGACTCCAGCCTTAGATTTACTGGGAACGGCCGCTCGTACTACATCCCAGAACATTCCAATATAACGCTCGGCAACACTGCGTACCAATTCAATCGTCTCAGCGGTGAGTGCTGGACCGACCGCGCGCTCAATGAAAGCTAGCTTGGCAAACTCTGAAACCATGATCCGGTCGACAACAATCGCATCGGCCAATTTCCCGGCAAAGCGCACCCGAACTCGATCCCCGACCTGGCATTGCGATTCGATGCCTGCTGGGACCAGATAATCGAAATCTCGGTCCAGATGGGACACAGGAACGTTGACCCGGACTCGAGCGACCGGATTCACTCCCGCAGGGGAGACAATCTTCTTCGCACGCACTTGCGCTCTTTTGCGCACAGCCGGTGGATCAGCCAATAAGAAGAGCTGATCACCCGTTTCCATATGCGCCTATTCGATCACCCGCGGGAAATCTGACACTAATTCTTGATCGCAGCCGCGAGTAAATCCGCACGATCCACTCGTTCCCAAGTGAAAAGTCCACCTTCTGTCATTCGACCAAAGTGTCCATAGGCCGCGGTTGGCCGATAAATCGGCCGCAAGAGCTCCAAGTCTCGAATTATCGCAGCAGGACGAAGGTCAAAGACACTCAATACCGCCTGTTGAATTTGCTCATCGGATACAACACCGGTGCCAAAAGTCTCAACGAACACTCCCACCGGATGCGCTTTACCAATTGCGTAGGCGACTTGAACTTCACACCGGGTTGCCAAGCCAGCCGCCACAACATTTTTTGCCACCCACCGCATTGCATAGGTTGCTGAGCGGTCCACCTTTGACGGATCCTTGCCCGAAAATGCGCCACCGCCGTGACGAGCCATCCCACCGTAAGTGTCAACGATAATTTTTCGACCGGTAAGTCCGGCGTCTCCCATAGGTCCACCTACAACAAAGTTTCCGGTGGGATTCACAAGCAGTCGGACTTTGGAAGAATCTAAGTCCACATTTTCCAAAATCGGGTCCACCACAAATTTCTTTACCTCGGGTGAAAGCGTTCCGTCCAGATCAACGCCTTCGGCGTGCTGGCTACTCACGACTATTGTTTCAATGTGAAGCGGCTGATCATTTTCGTCGTATGCGATGGTGACCTGGGTCTTACCGTCTGGCCGCAAGTAGCCCATCTGGCCGGACTTACGGACAGCCGATAATTGCTGGGCCAACTTGTGGGCGAGTGAGATGGGTAGTGGCATTAGGTCGGGTGTATCCATGCAGGCGTACCCAAACATCAGCCCTTGGTCACCGGCACCTTGACGGTCCAACGGGTCGGCGCTGCCACCCTCACGTTCTTCAATTGCGTCATTGACGCCTTGGGAAATATCGGGTGATTGTTGTCCGATAGATACGGATATGCCGCACGACCCGCCGTCGAATCCTTTTTCCGAACTGTCGTATCCGATCTCAAGCACGGTGTCCCGCACCAAACTCATGACATCCGCGAAACCTTCAGTGGTCACTTCACCAGCAACATGCACCTGTCCGGTCGTGAGCATGGTTTCAACCGCAACGCGACTGGTAGGGTCCTGTCGAATCAGATCGTCGAGGATCGCGTCACTGATCTGATCTGCCATTTTGTCTGGGTGGCCTTCGGTTACTGACTCCGAAGTAAATAGACGATGCGCCACGTGACTCCCCTTTTCGTTTGCGAATGAATTTCGGTGACTAAATTTTAATCTTGCGGGACATCGAGTCTACCTGATCCAGCAGCTGGGCAAGCCTATGAACCACAGCGTGGCCAACATTTAATTTGGATCCCAAGATTGGCGCAACGGTTTGATCGACTTCAATTAACAGGACTTCAGTGTTCTCTGATCCAAATATTTCACCGTTGCTCACATTATTGACCACAATTGCATCTGCGCCCTTCGCCGCCAGCTTTGCGGATCCAAGTGCAATCAAGTCTTCGCGGATTCCCGAGGTTTCAGCCGCAAATCCGATGATAATTGGCTTGGTTCCCAAAACTCTCTGCCGGCAAATATCCGTCAAAATATCTATGGTCGGCTCAAGCTCGAGATTTTGATACCTGTCCGCCTTTTTGATCTTGGCGGCTGATTGCTGCGCGGGGCGAAAATCTGCAACGGCAGCTGCCATGATGACGCCATCAGGTTGCCCGTCCATCAAGCCCGTGAGAGCTTTATGCATTTCCGCACTGCTCTTTGTCTGAATCACTTCTGCCCCTGCAGGTGGATCAATGTCCATGTGCCCAACAACGAGGGTTACCCTCGCACCCGCCGCGAGTGCCGCTCTCGCCAAAGCAACACCCTGTTTGCCGCTACTCCTATTACCGATATAACGCACCGGATCCCAATCTTCTTGGGTCCCTCCCGCACTAATGACAATGTGGCGAGCGGCGAGTGCACCGGTATTGGCATGGAACTGGGCCTGCAGTGCATCGAAAATTTCTTGTGGAGCTGGAAGCCTGCCCTTTCCGCTATCGGTTCCGGTCAAAGGACCCGTATCCGGTTCAAGAACTATGTAACCGCGGTTGCGCAAACTCTCGACATTGGCTCGTGTTGCCGGGTGCTCCCACATTTGCGTATGCATAGCGGGGGCGAGCACCACGGGGCATGTGGCGGTCAAAAGAATGTTTGACAACAAGTCACTCGCTAATCCGTGTGTTGCCCGAGCCATAAAGTCAGCAGTCGCCGGCGCAATCACTATGAGGTCCGCGCCAATTCCTTCTGCAACATGGGTTACGTCTGCACCGCCATCCCACAAGTTGGCCTTGATCGATTTTCCGGAAAGAGCCTCAAATGTGGGTTGCCCGACAAAACGCAGTGCATTCAACGTGGGAACAACGCTCACTTCATGTCCTGCTCGCGTGAGCAGGCGCAACAACTCCACCGACTTATATGCAGCTATGCCGCCGCATACGCCCAGGATTACCCGAGGCAAGTTAGTCCTGCTCAACCTCGACGCTTGCAGCAGCCAGACCATTGTCGGTGCCACCGGATGCAATCGGTGATTCAGGGAATGTTCGTTCGGAAGTCAAAAGCCCTGCGTCAATCTCGCGAAGGGAAATCGACAGTGGCTTCTCTTGTGCATGGGTCTCAACAAGCGGCCCGATGTATTCAAGGAGTCCCTCACCCAATTGTGAGTAATACGCATTGATCTGGCGAGCACGCTTGGCGGCATAACTGACCAAGGAAAACTTTGAATCAGTTTTAGTCAACAGGTCGTCAATGGATGGGTGGGTGATGCCTTCAGGTCGTGCGTTCATGAATCCTCATTTCGCGGGTTATTAAATAAGTCTAGCAAAGCCTGAGCCGTGTGGGTCACATCGGAGTTCACCAGAACGTGATCAAATTCAGAAATCGCGGCCATTTCCTTGTGTGCTATTTCCAATCGGGTCGCTAAAGTCTCCTCGTCTTCGGTCCCTCGGCCTCTCAGCCGGGCGTCTAACTCGGCAACACTCGGGGGTGCAATGAACACTAAAGTCGCCTGCGGTGCCCGCTCTCGTACTTGACGGGCCCCCTGAACTTCGATCTCCAAGATCACTGGCACGCCAGTTTGGCGACTCGCCTGGACCGGCTCGCTGGGCGTTCCATATCTATTTCCTGCATATTGAGCCCACTCGAGCATGTTGCCGGTCTCAACCATCCGGGTGAATTCCAGATCAGAGACGAAAAAGTACGAGGCGCCTTCACGCTCCCCCGTTCGCGGAGCCCGTGTTGTCGCCGAAACCGACAGCCACATCTGAGGGTTCAACTCGAGTGCTCGAGCCACCACAGTGCTTTTCCCAACACCGGATGGACCCGACACCACAATCAGTGGTGCGATGTGGTCTAGCTCGGGACTCATCTCATTCACGCTGAACCAATTTCTCGAGCAATTGCATCAGCGGCTTCTTTCAGATTCGGGCTGCCAGTAATGGGTCGTCCAATGACGAGTAAATCTGCCCCAGAATTAAATGCCTCCTTCGGCGTCATCACTCGCCTTTGGTCACTGGGCACCGACTCTGCGGGGCGCACCCCCGGGGTAATCAAGATTATCCCGCCACCCACTTCAGCACGAACCCGAGCAACTTCATGTGGTGAACACACGATCGCTCTGGCGCCTGCCGAAACAGATGAAGCAGCCTGCCGCAATACCGTGTCCTGTGCCGGCGTGCAGATCCCCACTTCGGCGAGTACTTGGTCATCGAGGCTTGTCAACACGGTCACCGCGGCAACCAAGGTCTCGGGTAATTCCTGACATGCCGCTCGCACCATGTCAGGTCCTCCGGAGGCATGCACGGTCAGGAACTTTGGCGTATAGCGGGATAGGGCTGCGGCAGCTCCCGCCACCGTATTAGGGATGTCGTGTAATTTCACATCAAGGAACAGATCACAACCACTCTCGCGGACCACCTCAATTGCGTCTGCACCATTGCGGTAGAAAGTTTCTAATCCAATTTTGAGCGTGGAGACAACCTCCTGCGTCTGCCACGCCCACTCTCGCAGTACTTCAATTTTTTGCGCATCAAGTGCCACAGCAATTGGAGCTGTTCCCATTGAATGCCTTTCTTTTCCCACTGGCTATTCGGAGATGAAATCCCAGTCCGGTTCACTTTCATCTTTGGACTCACCCGTTTCGTCCTCGATTACGGCCTCACTTACTTCTCTGTGCGCGAACGAAATAGCTTGCGTGAGGCTTTCGAAACCGCGATTGCGTAGTTCTTGCTCCAGTTCTTTCTGAATTCGCATTGGTGCCCCTGGGTCGTTAAAGATTGAAGTCCCTACCGAAATCGCATTAGCGCCAGCAAGAACCATTTCGAGGGCATCTTGGCCGGTTCTGACCCCGCCCATTCCAATAATGGGCACATTGGGCAATGCGCTTCGGATCTGCCAGATACACCGCACCGCAATTGGCCGGATCGCAGGGCCGGAAAGTCCTCCGGTCACACCCGCGAGGACCGGCCGCATCGTCTGCGTATCGATGACCATGCCCAAAAGCGTGTTTATAACTGACACGCCGGTCGCGCCCGCCTGTGATACTGATGTTGCGATCTCAACAATGTCTGTGACATCGGGCGACAACTTCGCAAAAATTGGAATCTTGTTATCGCTATTTCGCCGAACAGTTTGAATTATTTGCGCAGAAGTGTCAGCCCGACAAGCAAACACTTGACCGCGGTCTTCGACATTGGGGCAAGAAATATTGACTTCAATTGCATCGAAACCTCCTGCGACGCGGAGCTTGGCCGCAACTTTACCGAATTCGTCGGCTGTTCCACCAGCAATGGAAACGATAGTGCGCGCTCCCCTCCGCTGTAACCAAGCAAGATCAGTTTCCAGAAAACTTTCGACACCAGGGCCTTGCAGCCCAATCGAGTTCAACATGCCACTCGGAGTTTCCGCCATGCGTGGCGTTGCTCGGCCGGACCTCGGTGCCAACATGATGCTCTTGGTGACGATGCCACCGATCGCAGTGATGTCGAAATAGTTGTCGAGTTCGCGTCCAGCCGCAGCACAACCGGAAGCTGTCAACACGGGTGACTGCAACTCAAGTGAACCCAACTGGGTCCGCAGATCGAATGTTGATTCAGGTGCGGCCTTGCCCGTTGAAATTATGGTTCGCGTCATGATCGCAACCTCTCCCCGCCCCAAGTTCCCTCTGGGATTGTGCCGATATCGGCCCAGCGAACCCGATCACCTCTGAACACAGGTCCCTCAACACAGGAGCGAAGCATGCGGGTGACACCGTCTTCACCGATTACGGGTAGCACGCAGGTCATACAGACACCAATCCCACAGGCCATGGACTCTTCGACCGAACATTGACTAAAAATCTTCCGCATCGTGCACTCCTCAGCAACGCTGGCCAACATCGGCATCGGGCCACACGCGTAAACGACATCAACTTTAGATGAATTGAGGGTGTCAATTAAGCAGTCAGTCACCCTTCCGCGGATTCCTGCCGTGCCGTCTTCCGTGGCCAAAGTTAACGATGTTGACACACGTTTGAGTTCGAGACCTCCATAAAGTTTTTCCTCGGTGGATGCCCCAATAATTGTGTCAACCCGGCAACCACGCTCACGCAAAGCTTGCGCCAACATGATCAATGGAGCCGCACCGTAACCACCTCCCACAAGGACGCAGGTGACCGGTTTGGTGGGAAGCGTAAACGGTTTGCCCAACGGCCCGACCAAATTTACGGGATCATGACGCCGCAATTTGGTCAGCCATTGCGAACCCTTACCCACAGGGGAGACAACAAAATCAAGTGTTCCGCCATACATGCCTCGAGCTTGCACACCTTGAATTGCGAACGACCTGCGAAGAACCATTGAACTTTCTTCCCCGCCCATGCTGACGGTCACGAATTGCCCCGGCCGGGCTCGCTCAGTGATCCCCGGCGCAGTTACCGACATCAGGAAGTACTTACCTGTTCGCTGTACATCAAGCACTTCACCATTTACCTGGATCGCACCAGAATTTGCACCTTCACTTGCACCCGCGCTCATAGGCCCACGCTACACGTTGTCCCAGTGCATGCCTTGTACATGCTCTTGGATGGACTTCACACACGGCTGGTCGTGTAAAAGGGAGTCGATACCCTGCACTGCAGCAGCCAATCCTTGCACGGTTGTGATGCATGGAACTCCACGAAGAACCGCGGCGGTGCGAATTTCATATCCATCTCTTCGAGGGCCAACGCCATACGGGGTGTTAATAATCAGGTCAATTTCACCGGCGTTAATTAACTCCACCGCTGTCGGCTCTCCACCCGGACCGACGCCCTCAAATTGCTTTCTGGTCAACCGCGCGGGCACACCATTGCGTTGTAATATATCGGCGGTGCCTTCCGTCGCAACAATTTCAAAACCAAGGTCTGAGAGTCGCTTCACGGGGAAAATGGCTGAGCGCTTATCCCGATTCGCGAGCGAAACAAATGCGGTTCCCCGCGTTGGCAACCCACCACTAAAAGCAGCGACCTGCGACTTGGCGAATGCCACCCCAAATGAAGTATCAATACCCATGACCTCCCCGGTTGACTTCATTTCTGGACCCAAAACTGTGTCAACTCCATGGAAACGTCCAAATGGCAACACAGCTTCCTTCACTGATATCGGACTGCCTGCAGGCAATTGCCCACCGTCACCGAATCTGGGAAGGACTCCACCTGCACGAAGCATTGCAATACTCTCGCCCGCCATGATTCGAGCCGCCGCCTTCGCAATTGGCACACCCGTTGCCTTGGACACAAATGGCACGGTTCGAGATGCGCGCGGGTTAGCCTCCAAGACATAGAGCACGTCCGATGCGAGGGCAAATTGGATATTGATTAATCCCCGAACACCGACTCCGGCAGCAATCGCATGGGTTGAGTGTCGGATCCGCTCAATCTCTTCTTTGCCCAAAGTAATCGGGGGCAACGCACAGGCGGAGTCGCCAGAGTGAACCCCCGCCTCTTCAATGTGTTCCATCACGCCCGCGAGGTACAGATCTGTGCCATCAAAGAGCGCGTCCACATCTATTTCCACGGCATCGTCGAGGAAGTGATCCACCAAAACCGGATGCTCGGGGTTGATTTGGGTTGCCCGCTCCAAATAGTCCCTCAGCATTTCCTCTTCATAAACGATTTCCATGCCTCGGCCGCCCAGAACATAGCTTGGTCGCACCAACACTGGATAGCCGATTCGATTAGCAATTTCCCGTGCCTGAGCAAATGAGCGGGCAGTCCCATGAGCGGGTGCCGGAACTTTCGCCACATCGAGCACTCGAGAGAACACTTCTCGGTCCTCAGCCGAATGAATCGCTTCGGGCTGGGTGCCAATAATGGGCACACCCGCGTCAGCCAGCGGCTGCGCCAATCCAAGTGGGGTCTGGCCACCCAATTGCACGATCACTCCGACAAGTTCCCCGGCCGCACGCTCAACATCGATTACCGCCATAACGTCTTCGAATGTGAGCGGCTCAAAATACAAGCGGTCCGAGGTGTCGTAATCCGTTGATACTGTCTCCGGATTGCAATTGATCATGATTGTTTCAAATCCGACTTCACTCAGAGTCATTGCGGCATGTACACAGGAGTAATCAAATTCAATTCCCTGACCAATTCGGTTCGGTCCTGAACCTAAAATAATAATCTTGCGACGATCAGAAGGAACTACTTCAGTTTCAAAGTCGTATGACGAGTAATGATAAGGAGTCTTGGCCGCAAACTCAGCCGCACAAGTGTCAACAGTTTTGAAAACCGGGAGCACCCCAAGCTGTATGCGCAATTCTCTAATGTGCGATTCACCAACACCACGCAAAGTGGCGATTTGTAAATCACTAAAACCGAGCGACTTAGCTTCACGCAGCAACGGGGCCAACAAGTCTCGACCTTGTTGAATCAGATCTGCGGTTTCATTGATTCGAACTATTTGATCCAGGAACCACGGATCAATATTTGTGGCCTCGTTGACCTGCACAATTGTGGCTCCCAGCCATAATGCACGCTGTACAAGTGAAAGTCGGGAGTCATGTGGGCGCTTCATATCTTCCAATAGCCGCGCGATCTCTCCTGTGTCACGAGGTTGCGCCCAGGCGAAGATTGCCGATTTTTGTTCAATAGAGCGCAGTGCCTTCTGCAGCGCCTCAGGGAAATTTCGGCCAATTGCCATCGCCTCCCCGACACTTTTCATGGTGGTGGTCAACGTCGTATCAGCTCCCGGGAATTTTTCGAATGCGAAACGAGGCACTTTCACAACGATGTAGTCGAGGGTGGGCTCAAATGAAGCTGGGGTCTCCGCTGTAATGTCATTCCGGATTTCGTCGAGTGAATACCCGATGGCCAGCCTTGCCGCAATTTTAGCGATGGGAAAACCTGTCGCCTTGGACGCTAATGCTGATGATCGTGAGACTCGAGGGTTCATCTCAATCACAATGAGACGTCCGTCGTCGGGGTTAACGGCGAACTGGATATTGCATCCACCAGTATCCACTCCGACCGCGCGAATAATGTTTATCCCAACATCGCGCAACTTTTGAAATTCTCTGTCGGTCAATGTCAACGCAGGGGCAACAGTGATGGAATCCCCCGTGTGCACTCCCATGGGGTCAACGTTTTCGATCGAGCACACCACAACTACGTTGTCGTTGTGATCTCGCATAAGTTCTAGTTCATATTCTTTCCACCCAATAATGGACTCTTCCAGCAATACCTCAGAGGTTGGACTCGCCTTTAAACCAAGCCCAGCGATTCGGTGCAAATCCTCCTCACTGTACGCGATCCCAGAACCCGCGCCCCCCATGGTGAAGGACGGCCGCACAACAACGGGATAACCCAGCTCGATTACCCCGGCAAGACAATCTTCCATGGTGTGACAAATTCGGGAATTTGCGCTCTCAGCACCGATCTCTAGAACGATTTTGCGAAACTTTTCGCGATTTTCCCCGCGCTCAATTGCTTCAATATTTGCACCGATCAACTCAACGTTGTATTTTTCGAGGATGCCAGCCTTGTCAAGTGCAATGGCAGCATTGAGGGCCGTCTGTCCACCTAATGTGGGCAGCAACGCATCGGGTCGTTCTTTTGCAATTACCAATTCAAGGTACTCGGTTGTAATGGGTTCAATGTAAGTTGCATCGGCAAACTCTGGGTCGGTCATAATGGTTGCTGGATTCGAATTTACCAAGATCACCCGAATCCCTTCTTCGCGCAATACTCGACAGGCTTGTGTGCCCGAGTAGTCAAACTCACAAGCCTGCCCAATAACGATTGGCCCCGATCCAATCACCATGACTGAGTTAATATCGTGACGCTTAGGCATGTGCGCCCATCTTCTCTAGAAAACGGTCAAAGAGGTAATCAGAATCATGTGGACCTGCAGCGGCCTCGGGGTGGTACTGGACACTGAATGCAGTGAGGTCTAGCAACTCGATCCCTTCCACGACGTTGTCGTTCAGGCAAATATGTGAAATCCGTGCACGACCGAACGGGGTGTCAAAATCACGTGAGTTCGGGGCGCGCACCGCGAAACCATGATTGTGCGCGGTGATCTCCACTTTCCCGGTGGTGAGATCTTTAACCGGCTGATTGATCCCGCGGTGTCCGTACTGCATTTTGTACGTGTCCAGACCTAGTGCGCGACCGAGAATCTGATTTCCGAAACAAATTCCAAACAATGGCATCTTGGCTTTGAGTGCTTTCTGCACTAGGCCTACGGCGTCGACCGCGCTTGCCGGGTCCCCCGGTCCATTGGACAAAAATATTCCATTGGGTTTCAGAGCCACGATCTGCTCCCATTTGGTGTTCGCATTCACCACGTGCACCTCGATGCCGCGCTCCGATAGGCGTTGGGGAGTCATGGACTTGATGCCAAAATCGACAGCCACACACGTTGCCTTTTTCTGTCCTTTCGCGGTAACAACATAACTTTCCGCGGTACTTACTTGGTCAGTAAAACTCGCGCCCAGCATGACAGGGGACTGCGCGACAGCCTTAATTAGTCCCTCTAAATTATCACTATCTGAGCCAGAAAAAATTCCCATGCGCATCGAACCTTGTTCACGCAAGTGTCGAGTGAGCGCCCGAGTATCAACTCCTTCAATGCCTACGATTCCATTGATTGCGAGTTCATCTGCGAGTGTGCCGGTCGCACGCCAATTGGATACGACACGAGAGGATTCCCGGACTACAAAACCAGAAGGCCACATATGGAGTGATTCGCTATCCTCACGGTTGACGCCGGTGTTGCCGATGTGTGGAGCCGTCATGACCACGATCTGACCGCAATAAGAAGGATCCGTGAGGGTCTCTTGGTAGCCAGTCATGCCGGTTGAAAAGACTGCTTCGCCAAAGGCCGTCCCTGGCGCACCGAACCCCTTACCAACTAGCGAATATCCGTCTTCGAGAACCAATACAGCCCGACCCACGCTGCCCATCACACACTCATCTCACTTTCGAGTAATTTAATCATTTTCTGATGACCTGCGCCAGTATCATCGACCACTGCAGTTTCACAACGGGTTTCTCCTAGATCTGGCATAATCCAGAGCAGACCTGACCACCAGCGTGATCGTATCGACCATCGCCTGACCGTTGACCAATTCTCATGCATTGAGCACGCCGCCTTTGACTTGATGTACGCCATTAAAAAAAACATCGGTCACTGATACCGGAAGGGTCATGCCCGCATACGGTGTATTTCCCGACAGTGATGCGAGCTGTTCTGCGACTACCAAGCTCCCTTGGTCAGGGTCAATGAGGACTATGTGGGCGCTTTCGCCAACCGCCAGCGGTCGACCGTGATTGGTTGCACGACCAATTCTTGCGGGTGCACTCGACATCCGATCACTCAAGGTCCGCCAATTCCAATTTGGTACATCTCGCATCGCAGATACGACCACGCCCAACGCAGTTTCTAGTCCAAGCATTCCAAATGCCGCATTGTCCCATTCGCAATCCTTGGCTTCATGTGGATGGGGAGCATGATCGGTTGCAACTATGTCGATCGTTCCATCTAGCAAAGCTTCGCGTAATGCGATCGTATCCGCACGAGACCTCAACGGTGGATTGACTTTGTACACCGGATCAAAACCGGAAACAAGGTCCTCGGTGAGCAGTAAGTGGTGCGGGGTCACTTCGGCAGTAACTCGAACTCCCATTTCCTTGGCCCATCGGATTATTGCGACGCTGCCTGCTGTTGATACGTGGCAGATGTGCAGCCTCGAGTCTACGTGTAGGGCAAGAAGTACGTCGCGGGCAATAATTGCCTCCTCCGCGACCGCGGGCCACCCCGTCAACCCAAGTATTCCCGACAGTTCACCCTCGTTCATCTGGGCGCCCTGTGTCAACCGTGGGTCCTGTGCGTGTTGGGCGATAACGCCATCAAAAGTTTTTACATATTCCAACGCTCTGCGCATGAGCAGGGGGTCAAATACGCAGTACCCATCGTCGCTGAATACGGTCACTCCAGCAGCCGAGGCAGCCATGGCTCCTAACTCGGCCAGAGCTTGGCCGTGCAGGCCAATACTTACGGCTCCCACGGGGAACACATCGACTAGGCCGGTTTGGCGACCAATGCGCCACACTTGCTCGACCACACCGGCCGTGTCGGCAACCGGTGCTGTGTTGGCCATGGCAAATACAGCCGAAAATCCACCCAAAGTAGCCGCGCGCGAACCCGATGAAATGGTTTCGGCGTCCTCTCTCCCTGGCTCGCGTAAATGCGCATGCAGATCAACAAACGATGGCAGGCAGACCCGTCCTTTTGCCTGCACCACCTCGAGATTTTCGGGGTCAAGCCCAACGCCAATCTCCGCGATACACCCATTTATTATCCGAATGTCTTGTTCGTCTTCGCCGTATGGCCGTGCACCCACAATCAAGTATGAATTAAGCGACACTGGCATCTCCCCCAATTAGTAGGTACATGCTTGCCATGCGCACTATGAGCCCATTGACCACCTGTTCTGTAATCACACTTCGTCCACTATCTGCCACCTCGGCCGTAATTTCCACACCGCGATTCATTGGTCCAGGATGCATCACGATCGCGTGCTCAGGCAGTTCCTTGGCTCGTTTACGGTTAAGACCAAATGTTCGACTGTATTCAAGTTCACTCGGGAAGAAAGTTCCATTCATACGTTCCTGTTGAACCCGTAACATCATGATTGCATCCAACTCAGGCAAGTGGGCATCTAGGGAGTAGCTCACTTCACACGGCCAGTTCTCAATGCCTACTGGCAATAGCGTGGGTGGGCCAATCACTATAACTTTGGCACCGAGTATTCCCAAAAGAAAAATATTGGAACGCGCAACCCGTGAGTGTAAAACGTCGCCCACAATTCCAATTGTCAATCCGGCAAAATCATTTGCCCCGGGGCGCAGGTGCGCTCTAAGGGTAAATGCGTCGCCGAGCGCTTGAGTTGGGTGCTCATGTTTTCCATCGCCAGCATTAAGCACACTGGATTCCAGCCACCCGGCATGCGCCAACCTGTGAGCTGCTCCCGGCGAAGGGTGACGCAAGACAATCATGTCGGCGCCCATCGCATTCAAGGTCAGTGCCGTGTCTTTCAAACTCTCGCCTTTGGAAACACTCGACCCATTTGCTGAAAATGTCACCACATCCGCAGAGAGTCTTTTTGCAGCTCGCTCAAATGAAATCCTAGTCCGAGTTGAGTCTTCATAAAAAAGATTCACAACAGTTCGGCCGCGCAATGTCGGCAATATTTTGGTCCCACCATCGGTTACTCGGTTCAACTCGATAGCAGTGTCAAGAATTCCCACGGTGTCCTCCCGGCTCAGTTCCTGAACCGAGATGAGGTGCTTCATAGTTGCTCTATCGTTGATTGAATGACGACTTGATCAACCGAGTCGATTTCGCTTATCTGCACGGAAACTTTCTCGCTCAACGACGTGGGAAGGTTTTTCCCAACGTAATCAGCTCGAATGGGCAACTCCCGGTGTCCCCGATCAACCAGTACTGCCAGTTGAACAACGGCCGGGCGCCCATACTCATTGATTGCGTCAAGCGCCGCTCGAATGGTGCGCCCAGAAAACAGAACATCGTCAACCAAAATAACCGTTTTCCCGTCAATCCCTTCAGCAGGGAGGCGCGTCTGCTCTAAGGCTTTGGTCGGACGCATTTGTAGGTCATCCCGAAAAAGGGTGACGTCCAAGGACCCGACCGGAATACTGATTTTCTCGATGTCACCAATATTTTTAGCCAGTCGCTCGGCGATAGGGACACCGCGGGTGGGAATGCCCATGATCACAAGATGAGAAACGTCCTTCACATTTTCAACAACTTGATGGGCGAGCCTGCGCAGCGCCCGGGAAATATCCTCTGAATCGGCGACCATCCGACTGCTAGTTCGAGAAGAACTTGCGGATGCGCCCGAAAATGGCTCGCTCATGTATTCGCCCTTCCCCGCCTCACTGGACGAGTCTTAAAGGTGTGTGAACTAGGTTGACAAGCGTTGGTGCAAACCTACCCGATCCTTTGGATGGTGCTAGACACCACCACCGCGACCCGCGGTTCCCATTTTGTGAACGCGCATACCGTTTGTCGTTCCTGGAACACCAGGTGGCACTCCTGCAACAATCACCACGCGCTCCCCGGCACTGGCTCGCCCAATATCTAACAACGCTTTATCGACCTGGGTCACCATGTCATCGGTATGGCTTACTTGTGGGACCAGAAAAGTTTCGACCCCCCAAGTCAAAGATAACTGGCTACGAACCCGGGGATTAGGCGTAAACGCAAGTAGGGGGGTGCGGGCGCGCCAACGTGCAATCAACCGAGCCGACCTACCGGTTTCGGTGAATGCAATCAAATGCGTGGAACCGATTCCGTTCGCGACGTCGACCGCGGCGTGTGTAAGAGCTCGGGCAGTCGAACCAGTCGGCGAGTCCTGCAACGCAGGAATTCGATCGAGGGCTTCTTCCTCCAAGTGCTCAATAATCGTAGACATCGTTGACACCGCATGCGAAGGTCGCGCACCAACGCTTGTCTCACCCGAAAGCATGAGCGCATCTGCCCCGTCCAGAACCGCATTGGCCACGTCACTGACTTCAGCCCGAGTGGGACGACTCTCGGTGATCATCGAATCAAGCATTTGCGTTGCTACGATGACCGGTTTTCCCGCCTCGCGACACATTTGGACGGCCCTTTTTTGCACGAGTGGAACCATCTCGAGTGGAAGTTCAACCCCAAGATCTCCCCGTGCAACCATGACCCCGTCAAATGCGGCGATAATGTCTTCAATGTTGTCAACCGCCTGTGGTTTTTCTACCTTAGCAAGGACGGGGAGTCGCACTCCCTCTTCATCCATGATTGCGTGTACATCATGAATATCTGCCGAAGAACGCACAAACGACAGTGCGATCAGGTCGGCGCCGTTACGCAACCCCCAGCGCAAATCTTCGCGATCTTTTTCCGAAAGTGCGGGCACGCTCACAGCCACCCCAGGCAAATTGAACCCTTTGTTATTGGAAACAATCCCACCATCAATTACTACGGTATGTACGCGAGGACCAACGATTTTGGTCACCTGCAATTCGACCCGGCCGTCGTCTACGAGAACCATGTCTCCCGGGCTGACGTCACCCGGCAGTCCGATAAAGGTTGTGGAAACCATATGTGCATCACCCGGGCATTCTTCGGTCGTGACAATGAATTCCTCTCCCACAATTAATTCAACTGGTCCTGAAGAGAATCGCCCAAGTCTGATTTTTGGTCCCTGAAGATCAACCAAAATCGCCACACTTCGCCCTGACTCATCTGAGGCCTGCCGAACCCACTTACAGGCGTCCAGATGGTCTGCATAATCTCCATGGGAGAGGTTCAATCGAGCGACATCCATGCCCGCTGTGACCAACTCCAAGACAGCTTCCGCGCTCGCCGTGGCCGGGCCAAGGGTTGCCACAATTTTTGCTCTTCTCATGCCCGCATCTTACTGTAACCGATTACACATGGGCCGTTCCGACATAACGCTCCTCGCAATGTTCACACAACCAACGGTCGATCAAATGCTGAGATAGGACGGGGCAGGTTGGTCGACCCCATTAAGAATTGGTCGACAGATGCGGCAGCGGCTCGCCCTTCGGCGATCGCCCAGACAATTAATGACTGGCCGCGGCCCGCATCACCGGCAACAAACACTCCATGCGTCCCAGTGAAGAAATCTGCGTCACGCTTAATATTGCCACGAACATCAAGTTCGAGCCCCAATTGTTCCACGTACGGGGCGGGTTCTGGCCCGGTAAAGCCCATTGCCAAAAGGACTACATCAGCTTTGAGAATTTTTTCAGTGCCGGGAATAACAGCGAAACTCCCATTCGTGAACTCCACTTCGGCAAGTTCTATTCCCGAAAGATTCTGACCGTCCTCGCTCAAGAATCTTTGGGTTGACATCGAGAAAAGTCTTTCTCCCCCCTCTTCATGTGCACTCGACACCCGATAAATCATGGGGTAGGTAGGCCACGGGGCACTTTCGCTGCGATCGGTACCGGGATTGGGCATAATCTCAAGTTGGGTCACACTTGCCGCCCCTTGCCGATGCGAGGTACCTAAACAGTCAGCACCGGTGTCCCCACCGCCAAGGATCACAACATGTTTCCCGGCTACGTCATAGGGGGACTTCTCCAGGTCGCCTTCCTGCACCCGATTGGCCAAGGGCAGGAACTCCATTGCTTGATAGATTCCATCAAGATCGCGACCAGGGACTTCAAGCTCTCGAGCGACGGTTGAGCCAACACACATCACGATCGCGTCATAGCGGTGGCGTAAATCCGAACCCGTCAGATCAACCCCAATCTCGATTCCGGCACGGAATTTAACCCCTTCGGCTTCGAGCTGGCCTAACCGTTGATCAAGATGATGCTTTTCCATTTTGAACTCCGGAATTCCGTATCGCAATAAGCCGCCAATCCGGTCCGCCCGTTCGAACACAGCAACCGTGTGCCCGGCCCGTGCTAATTGTTGAGCGGCGGCAAGCCCGGCCGGACCCGATCCAATCACCGCCACCGTGCGACCAGAAAGACTTTCCGGTGGCGCTGGGTTGATCCAACCGGCTTGCCATGCGCGGTCAACAATGGATACTTCCACTTGTTTAATGGTGACCGGGTCTTCATTGATGCCAAGCACGCAGGCGGACTCACACGGCGCAGGACACAGTCTTCCGGTGAACTCTGGGAAATTATTTGTTGCATGCAGACGTTCAATTGCTTGCCCCCAGTCTCGGTCAAATATCAATTCATTCCATTCGGGGATCAGGTTGCCCAGCGGGCAACCGTCGTGACAAAACGGAATGCCGCAATCCATACATCGGCCCGCTTGAAGTTCGACATCTCGGGCATCGAAGTCTTCGTAGACTTCGCGCCAATCCCGAATCCGAATATCTACCGGCCGGCGCTTCGGTAGCTCTCGATCGGTTGTGAGAAAGCCGCGCGGATCACCCATAATAACTCCTCAACATCTTGACCATTATTAAATCCTGCTCATGATTGCCAGCATCGGATCTTCACCGCGGCTAAGTGCATCGGCTTCGATTTCAAGAACACGTTTGTAGTCCCTCGGTATCACTTTTGTGAATCGGGTCACTGCCGCACCCCAGGCGGCAAGTAGATCGCTTCCACGACTCGACTCCGTGTGTTCAACGTGAGCTGACACCAATTTATAGAGCTCTTGTGAGTCTGCCTCATCGAGTCGATTGAGCTCGACCAAGTCGTGGTTGATCAAAGTCGGTTCAAGGTCGAGCACGTACGCGATTCCGCCCGACATGCCTGCACCAAAATTGCGACCAGTTGGTCCCAGCACGACAACCTTCCCACCGGTCATGTACTCACAGCCGTGATCTCCGACCCCCTCAACGACCGCGTGCGCGCCAGAGTTTCTCACGCAGAAGCGTTCACCTACACGACCTCGGAAGAACATTTCACCCGAAGTTGCTCCATATCCGATCACGTTTCCAGCGATTGTGTTCTCACTGGGGTCAAATGGCGCATTACGATGAGGATGGACAATTATTCGACCGCCGGAAAGTCCTTTTCCGACATAATCATTCGCATCACCGGTAAGTCGAAGTGTGAGTCCTTGTGGAATGAACGCACCAAAACTTTGACCTGCTGAACCGGTCAAGGAAATGTCGATGGTGCCATCTGGTAAGCCGCCGCGCTTAGTGATCTCGCTGCCTAACATCGTGCCAACTGTCCGATTCACATTTCGAATTTCCGCATCAAGCTTGGTGGGGAGCCCTGATTCTAAAGCATCAGCACTCATCCGAATGAGCTCCTGATCTAGCGCATGTTCTAAACCATGCTCCTGATTCTTCATGTGACGTCGATGCCCGCTCCCCTGCAGATCAGGAACATGCAAAATCGGCTCCAAGTCGAGGCCGTCCGCCTTCCAGTGATGAATGGCTTTATTCAGGTTAAGCGTTTCAATGTGGCCGATTGCTTCGTCGAGCGAGGTGAAACCCAATTCTGCGAGCAACTCACGCACTTCTTGGGCAATGTATTCAAAGAAGGTTTCAACGAACTCCGGCTTGCCAGAAAACTTTTCACGCAAGGCCGGGTTTTGGGTTGCCACCCCAACCGGGCAGGTATCCAGGTGGCATACCCGCATCATGATGCAACCCATGACTACCAGTGGCGCAGTTGCAAAGCCAAATTCTTCAGCGCCCAAAAGCGCGGCGATAACTACATCCCGTCCGGTTTTCAGTTGGCCGTCCGTTTGCAAAACTACTCGGTCACGCAAACCATTGAGCAATAATGTTTGCTGCGTTTCAGCCAAACCCAGTTCCCACGGCGCACCCGCGTGCTTTAACGATGTGAGTGGCGAAGCACCGGTGCCGCCGTCATGCCCAGAAATAAGGATTACATCGGCATGTGCTTTGGCAACTCCAGCAGCAACTGTTCCCACTCCCACTTCAGCCACCAACTTCACATGAATACGTGCATCGGAGTTGGCATTCTTAAGATCATGAATTAACTGAGCTAAGTCTTCAATGGAATAGATATCGTGATGTGGTGGCGGCGAAATCAGGGTTACTCCTGGGGTTGAGTGCCTTGTCTTTGCGATCCACGGATACACCTTGGAGCCCGGCAGTTGACCACCCTCGCCCGGCTTTGCCCCTTGTGCCATCTTGATTTGAATATCGTCACTGTTTACCAAATATTCGCTCGTGACTCCGAACCGCCCCGAAGCGACCTGCTTAATCGCCGAGCGCTTGAGGTCACCGTTACTCATCGGCACAAACCGCTCAGGATCCTCCCCACCCTCGCCCGTATTGGACTTGGCACCCAGACGATTCATCGCTATCGCGAGGGTCTCGTGGGCTTCCGCTGAAATAGATCCATAAGACATAGCGCCAGTTGAGAACCTTTTTACGATATTCTTAATTGACTCAACTTCGTCAATGGAAATTTCCGGCCGCTCAGAATTGAACTCAAAAAGTCCTCGCAAGGTCATCAAACGTTCTGATTGGTCGTTCACTCGACCGGTGTATTCGCGAAAAATGTCAAACCTTTTTGACCGTGTGGCGTGCTGCAATCGAAATACCGTCTCGGGGTCAAATAGATGCGGTGACCCCTCACGCCGCCATTGATACTCGCCGCCATCGCGCAACGTTCGATGCGAGGGCGAGATTCCGGACACCGGATAGGCATCAGCGTGTCGAGCAGCGTTCTCCTTGGCAATCACGTCTATTCCCACTCCGCCTAGCTGCGAAGTCGTTCCGGTGAAGTATGCATCAATGAATTCCTGTGAAAGGCCAATCGCTTCGAAAATCTGAGCCCCACGATACGAAGCCACGGTTGACACTCCCATTTTGGACATCACCTTGAGCAGTCCTTTGCCCAAAGACTTGATTACATTGCGCACAGCCTTCTCGGGCGTGATGTCGGAAATCACGTTGCGGCGCACCAAATCTTCCACACTTTCTAGGGTGAGATACGGATTAATCGCCGCGGCGCCGTAACCGATCAAAAGAGCGACATGATGTACCTCGCGGACATCGCCCGTTTCAATAAGCAAACTGATCATGGTGCGGTTCTTGGTACGCACCAGGTGGTGGTGCACTGCCGCGCACAGCAGAAGCGATGGAATCGGTGCCATATTCGCATTACTCTCGCGATCAGAGAGAACAATAAACCTCTTACCCTGACGAATCAGCGCATCCACTTCATTAAAGATCTCACGGATGCGCTTCTCGAGCCCAGCACCACCGCCGTACACGTTGTAAAGACCTTTGATCCGAGCGGCATCGAACTCTGGCAGTTGTCCATCTGCGTTGATGTGCAGAATCTTGGCAAGTTCGTCGTTATCAATGACTGGAAATGGCAGCACAACTTGACGGCAATGCCCGGGCAACGCCTCAAGTAGATTTCCCTCCGGTCCAATGATGCTGCCCAGCGAAGTCACGATTTCCTCACGGATCGCGTCAAGTGGTGGATTTGTGACTTGCGCAAAAAGCTGGCTGAAATAATCAAAGAGCATGCGCGGACGATCAGACAAAGCAGCAATGGGCGTGTCAGTTCCCATTGAGCCAATCGCCTCGGTGCCACTTTTCGCCATTGGTTCGATGATGAGTCGCAAATCCTCTTGGGTGTAGCCAAAAGTTTGTTGGCGACGGGCCACTGAATCACGCGTGTGCACAATATGCTCTCGCTCGGGAAGAGTCTCTAGATGAATGAGCTCACGCGCCAACCACTCTTGATAAGGGTGCTCCCCAGCAAGGGATTCCTTTATTTCTTCATCTTCGATCACCCGTCCCGCTGCAGTGTCAACCAAGAACATCTTTCCTGGCTGTAATCTGCCCTTGCGGACAACGGTCCCGGGCTCAATGTCGAGCACTCCAGCCTCAGAAGCCAGCACCACAAGCCCGTCGTCACACACCCAAAAACGCCCAGGCCGAAGGCCATTACGGTCCAGCACGGCGCCGATGATGGTTCCATCAGTGAAACTCACGTTTGCCGGGCCATCCCAGGGTTCCATAATCGTTGCGTGGAATTCGTAGAAGGCGCGCCGCGCCGGCGACATGTCGAGATTGTTTTCCCACGCCTCAGGAATCATCATAAGAACGGCATGGGGAAGTGAGCGACCGCCAAGGTGGAAAAGCTCGAGAGCCTCGTCAAATGATGCGGAGTCGCTCGCATCTGGTGAGCAGATCGGGAACAGGCGCGTCATGTCTCCGGGCAAAATATCGGAAGTCAACATGGCTTCGCGCGCGGTCATCCAGTTTCGGTTCCCCCGGACTGTATTTATTTCCCCGTTATGAGCAATAAGCCGATACGGGTGCGCAAGTGGCCACGAAGGAAATGTGTTGGTGGAAAAACGAGAGTGAACCAGGGCCAATGCGCTGTGCACTAAAGGATCCGTGAGGTCAGGGAAAAACGGAGACAATTGCCCGGTGGTCAGCATCCCTTTATATAACAATGTGCGACTGGACAGGGAGGAGAAGTACACCCCCAAATCATGTTCGGCGAGCTTGCGAAAACCGTACACTGCCCGGTCAAGTTCAATTCCGGTAGAAACATAGTCCGCTATAAACAATTGCCAGAAATCCGGTTTACATGACTTCGCCGTTGCCCCAATCATTGAATCATCGGTGGGTACTTGACGCCAGCCAATAACCGTTAAGCCCTCTGAGCGCGCAAGCTCTTCCAGCGCATCCATAGCGAGTGCCGCTTGGCCTTGATCAAAAAAAGCCGTGCCCACGGCATATCCGCCCGCTGCGGGTAGCTCAAAGTCGACATTTTTGCGCAAGAAAAGGTCGGGGACCTGCAACAAGATCCCAGCCCCGTCACCACTGTCGGGTTCACTACCGGATGCGCCTCGGTGCTCGAGGTTAGTCAGTGCTTTAAGAGCTTTGACCACGATGTCATGGGTGGGGATCCCCGTCAGAGTCGCTACAAATGCCACGCCACATGCATCATGCTCGCGTACCGGGTCGTATAAACCCTGCGCTCTCGGGTGCAGGCTAATCGCCATCTTCATACTCCTTCAACGTCACAATTCACGCGGATTAGACCCGAACACGATGTCAAGCACGCGATGCGCAAAACAACATGTTTCAGACAGTTCCGGGACGACGTTGGCCCGAACCCCTATTCTACTGGTTCTGCTTCGATTTCTTCAACTGGAGCGACAATGACTTCCCTGCCGGGGCGCATCCGACTCGAAATCACCAAGTAGGCCAGAGCACCTAGACCAACCAGGATTGACGTCCAGACGTTAAGCCGAATTCCTAGAATTTGATTCGCCGAATCAATCCGCAGTGCTTCGATCCACCCCCGTCCTACCGTGTAAAGAAGTACGTACAATGCAAATACCCGACCGTGCCCAAGGTTGAATCTTCGGTCAGCCCAAATCACCACAAGCGCAAGTGCGACCAGCCACAGGGATTCATACAGAAACGTCGGGTGAAATGTCGCGTATTCTGCGTAGCCTTTGGGTCGATTTGCCAGTGAGATCTCTAGTGCCCAGGGAAGTGTCGTAGGAGACCCAAAAAGTTCCTGATTGAAATAGTTTCCCAGACGTCCGATTGCTTGGGCAAGTGCAATCCCTGGAGCTATCGCGTCCGCGATCGGAGGTAAGGCCACCCCACTTCGACGGGCACCGATCCAGGCGCCTACGCCACCGAGCATTACCGCTCCCCAGATCCCTAACCCGCCATCCCAGATCCGAAATGCTGCCGCAAATCCTCGGCCTTGTTCGCCGAAATATATTTGCCAGTCGGAAAGGACGTGATACAGACGACCACCAACGATTCCAAATGGAACCGCCCAAATGGCGATGTCGGTGACAATACTTGGCTGACCGCCGCGTGCCACATAGCGCCTATTTCCTAAGACGACGGCAACGATTATTCCCAGCACGATAAACATTGCGTACGCCCGGATGGGAACCGGACCTAACTCCCATACTCCGGTCTCAGGGCTGGGGATGTAAGTCAACATGGAGGAAGCAACCAGTCGCTAAGACTTTGACGCGACTAAGTCGGCGAGCGCCACCTGATCTGCCAACACCTCGGTGCCGACGGCTTCACCGTTGAGAAAGCCAGAAGGAGTTCCACCGATTTGAGATGTAGAAAATTCTTGGTTAGAGTTTGCCGCCCACGCTAGGTAGGTGCCGTCTGTGACGCATTGCGAGAAGGTCGCTAGATCGCCATCACTTAAATCGAGCCCGGATGCAAATGACACGAGTTCCTCGTCAGTGAACCCAACGCCCTCTTCGGCTGGCTGGTTGTCATAGACCGAATTATGGAACTCGATGGTCTTCCCAGCGTCGATCGCGCAACCCCATGCACCAATGGCCCGGTGCGATGAATCATTTCCTAAGTTGGCGTCAAGAAAGGCTGTAGGTCGGTAGATAAGTTGAACTAGGCCTTCTTCCGCCAGTTCCTCAATTCCTGCCCCGTTTACTTCCTCAAGTGCACCGCAGGCCGGGCACTGAAAATCTTCCCAAATCTCCAGCACCGGTACATCGGCGCCACCATTGCCATAAGGCACTCCGAAGGGCGTTGTCGAGTCGGCCGCCAAGACGCCTACCGGCAAAGCTGCCTCCGGATCGGGTTGAACAATTCCACTAAGAGATCCACTTGCGTCATTGGATGGTGAATTGCTACTTGCAAAGATCGCTACCCCGATGATTGCGGCCATGATCACCACCACTGTCGCTCCACCAATAAAGCGAACCATGCGCTCGCGACGTTTTTCACTCGCTTGTGCTACTCCCCGCGCCTCTGCAGCCCTGTCGCGTCGGCTCTTTGCACCCATGGCTCTTACTCCTATTCGCACTTTCATGTCTCATCATGTGTAGCTTGAGGTCTTAGAATATGTGAAGGCCCCTAGCGAGCCCGATGTACCCCACCAGCAAGTTCTCTCGCCAGTTCGCGCACCCCGGCGACACCACCAGCGTTCGCCGCTGTGACGAAGGCGGACCCGACAATTACCCCGTCTGCATACTTAGCGATCTCGGCGGCCTGGGCACCATTTGACACGCCCAGACCTACCGCGATGGGTAGGTCGGTGGATGCACGGACTCGGGCCACCAATTCGGGTGCCAGATTGCTTACCCTGTCCCGCGCCCCGGTCACGCCCATTGTTGATGCCGCGTAGACAAATCCTTGAGTCACCTGACAAATCCGGCTGATTCTTTCATTCGTTGAAGAGGGGGCGACGAGAAAAATAGGCGCCAGATCTTGACCGCCCGCTGCCGCGATCCACGGCTGGCCCTCTTCGATTGTGAGATCCGGTGTGATTACTCCAGCCCCACCGGCCTGCTGCAGTTCGTGAGCAAATGCGTCGATTCCGAATTGTTCAATGGGATTCCAGTAACTCATGACGACCGGGACTACCCCGCGATTGGCAACTGCCTTAACTACCGTTAACACCGATTGTGGAGTTGCCCCGTTACCCAGTGCTTGGTCCACCGCCTGTTGAATCACGGGTCCATCCATCAAAGGATCGGAATAGGGGAGCCCCACCTCAATCAGGTCAACTCCCCCATCACACATCGCTTCCACAAGCGCCACAGATTCCCCCAAAGTGGGAAACCCAGCCGGTAGGTAGCCGATGAGAAGCGCCCGATTCTCACTTTTCGCTTGAGCAAATACCGAGCCGATTAAGTCGACGCCGGTGTGGTTCACAGGTTAGCGCCCTTCAGAAAGTTCAATGCTGGCACCAAATTCACTGTGTTCCAGTTCGATTCCGAACCACCGGGCGGCTGTAGCGACATCTTTATCTCCACGACCGCTGAGATTAAGGATGATCACCGAATCTGGTCCCAGTTCCTTACCGAGTCGAATCACACCGGCCAAGCCATGTGCGGTCTCAATCGCAGGGATGATCCCCTCCGTGCGTGAGCACAAGGCAAATGCATCCATGGCCTCTGAATCGTTGACACTTTCGTAAATCGCCCGACCAGTATCGTGTAGCCAAGCGTGTTCAGGTCCGACCCCTGGATAGTCAAGGCCCGCGCTGATCGAGTGTGACGGAACTGTTTGCCCCCACTCATCTTGCATAACGTAGGTGCGGGCACCGTGCAATACGCCCGGTGTCCCTGCAGCAAACCGTGCGGCATGCCGACCGGTTTCCACCCCTTCCCCGCCGGCTTCGTATCCCCGTAGTTGAACGTTGGCGTCATCAATGAAGCCGCTAAAGAGTCCCATGGCATTGGATCCGCCACCCACACATGCTGCCACCGCATCAGGCAAACGTCCCTCAACCGCAAAAATCTGCTCACGTGACTCGCGCCCGATCACCGAATGAAAGTGGCGCACCATCTCGGGAAAGGGGGCAGGGCCCGTTACCGTTCCCAACACATAATGTGTGCTGTCCACGGAGGCGACCCAGTCGCGCATTGCTTCATTGATAGCGTCTTTGAGGGTCATGTTGCCCGTGGCGACAGAAACAACCTCCGCACCGAGGATTTTCATTCGTGCCACATTGAGCGCCTGGCGTCTGGTGTCCTCGGCACCCATGTACACGGTGCATTGCAGGCCCAAAAGTGCCGCAGCAGTCGCTGTCGCCACACCGTGCTGACCAGCACCTGTTTCAGCAATAATGCGCGTTTTACCCATTCGCTGGGCCAAGAGCGCTTGGCCCAATACATTATTTATTTTATGCGACCCGGTGTGATTCAAATCCTCGCGTTTGAAATAAATCCGCGCACCTGCGCAATGCTCGCCAAATCTGCGTGCGCGAGTCAAGGGCGATGGTCGCCCCGTGTAGTCCCGCTCCAGGTCGACTAGCCGGCTTATGAACTCGGGATCAGCGACCCCGGCACGAAACGCGGCATCTAATTGATCCAGGGCGCTCGTGAGAGCCTCCGGAACAAACCTGCCGCCGTAGGGACCGTAGTGACCTGGAAGATCACCCTGGAGGTTAGCTTGGGTCGTGCTCATGCCCTGCCCCGAGATCGACATGAAGGGTGCGCCCCGGCGGTCACAAGTTCGTGCACCGCCTGCCGAGGGTTCCCTCCCACCACCAGTGACTCACCAACGAGTACCGCATCTGCTCCCGCATCGGCATAATTCATAAGGTCATGATGGTCGCGAACTCCGGACTCGGCAATTCGGATGCAAGACGTGGGAATCTTCTCGACTACCCGGCTGAACGTAGATCGATCCACCTCAAGGGTGTTCAAATTTCGAGCATTAACGCCAATGACCGTGCCCCCGGCCCCAAGGGCACGATCAATTTCCTCCTCGTCGTGAACTTCCACGAGTGCAGTGAGCCCCAAGCTCTTAGTTCGTTCAATGAGTGAGATCAAGACTTCTTGGTCAAGAGCTGCCACAATTAGTAACACCATGTCCGCTCCGTACGCCTTCGCTTCCCACAGCTGGTAACTCCCAATCACAAAGTCTTTGCGCAACACCGGAATATCGACTGCCGCACGAACTTCGGTCAAGTCAGCCAAACTTCCGCCAAAGCGACGCTCCTCGGTGAGCACGCTGATGACGTGCGCTCCACCCGCCTCGTATTCTGCAGCGAGCAACCCCGGGTGTGGGATTTGCGCAAGTACACCCTTACTGGGACTTGATCTCTTCACTTCCGCAATCACGCACACATCAGGTCCACTAAGAATCCCCGCTACGTCTTTCGCCTCACGGATCTGCAGTGCACGCTGCTTCAACTGATCAAGGGTGGTGTGCGCCATTCGCATAGCAACGTCTTCGCGAACACCGGCGATTATGTCGTCTAGGACCGTCACACTCTTACCCTAGCCGCACCCCACTACGCCTCCCAATTAGGAGCCGGATTATGAACTGGATGAGGAATTGACCCATCGCTGCGATGTTTTTCGTTGACAGAAATTATTTGTGGCTCCCCGCGCTGAGGAATCTCTATTCGAAAAAATGCGCCTCCTTCAGGTGCTGCTCCCACCAAGGCAGTGCCACCCATGCGTTGGGCAAGCCGCCCCACCAGGGCCAAACCAATGCCTGTGCCGACTGGCCGCACTCCCCGATAACGCTCGTATAGTGCCCCAGGTTGAAAAGCCACTTCGTGGTCGTCTGCACTCAATCCGGGACCGGAATCCCGCACCTCGATGACCAGTGAATTAGCTAATTGCTCAATGCCTATTGCCAAAGTGCTTCCACTGGGACTCAGCCTCAATGCATTTTCAGCCAGATTGTCGACAATTTGCCGAAGCCGAATCGGGTCACCGACAAACTCGCCGTGTACCGAAATTTCACACTTGCAGTTCACCTGCAAATCTTGGCAGCGATACCCCCAGACTTGACACACCTCGCTGGCAAAATCATTAAGGTCAATGGCTACCTCAGAAATAGTGAAGTCGACTGCTCCCAGTTTGGCCAAGTCCAATAAATCACTGACGAGTCGATCAAGTCGAGCTGACTCGGATAAAATTAATCGCGCCGCGTCTACTGCCTGATCGCCTTCGAGGATGCCGTCGGAGATCGCCTCACTGTAACCCTTCACCGCGGTGAGCGGTGTACGAAATTCATGGGAGACCGAAAGCAAAAAATCCCGCTGTCTGGCTTCAGATGTTGTCAACGCCGAATCAAGGGCATTGAGTGACGTTGAAATCTCATCAACTTCTCTGGGGCCCTCAGATTCAAGCTCAACGCCTCGAAGACCTCCAGCCATCGATATCGCCGCGGCGCGCGCGCGCCGAAGGGGTTTGGCTAAACGCTGAGCCGCAAAAAAACCCAACGGGATCGCAATTATCAATCCAATCACCAGCGCCACGACCAGCCGCCAAATAATCGTTCCAGCGCTGGCCCCAGCAACCGAGATCGGCTGAATCAGAATTACTGAGCCGTCGGCGCTCAGCGGACGTCCCTCCATCAGGTACTCGCTATCTGAAGATGAGACCCGCCCGGAAATAGCTTCACCGTTATCGAGTTGATCAACAAACGACTGAGAGAAATCAAAGGGTAAATCCTCAAGATTTGATGGGCCCTTGGGAATCAGATACGCAGATATGGACTCTCGCTGCAGGGTGTTAATAAGGGCCGGCCCTACTCCCTCCCCCCGTACCCGCTGATCAATTGCGTTGGCGGTGACATTGGCTAATTGCGCAAGATTTCTTGCCCCAAGCTCTTGTGAGCTAGAAACAACAAGTGGGTAGGACACGAGCCCCGCAATCACAATCGCGATGGCCGCAACTGCGCTGGTCAACAACACCAAAAGCGTGACGATACTCCATTTACGCGTCGTCATGTGTTGGCGCTTCCCACGAATATCCGACTCCGCGAACGGTGCGAATGGACGCATTCGGCCCAAGCTTTGTTCTTATTTGAGCAATATGAACATCAACTGTCCGGGTCCCCAACGCCTCCGAGTAGCCCCAGACATTTTCGAGCAATTCAGAGCGCTCGATCACACGCCCCGGTCGAGCCATTAGATAGGTCATTAGGTCAAACTCTGTTGCGGTCAAAACTAATGAGCTTCCATTATGGGAGGCACGCCGAGTCCGAAGATTTACACTCACACCGTCAGCCTCGAGAGATTCTCCCGAATTCACCTGATGAGCAGACCTGCGCACAATCGCTTTAACTCTCGCCACGAGCTCTCGGGGGCTAAACGGTTTGGTCAAATAATCATCGGCTCCCAACTCAAGACCCAGCACCCGATCTACTTCGTCATCACGTGCAGTGCAAAACACAATCGGCGTCCAGTCATTCGCTGCGCGAAGGCGGCGGCAAATCTCAATGCCATCGATTTTGGACAGTCCGACATCGAGAATAATCAGATCAAAGCTTTCAATTTGTGCAGTAGAAAGTCCAGATTCTCCATCGTAGCGGGACTGCACTTCAAACCCCTCGCGCGCGAGGTACACGCCGATCAGATCTGAGATCGGCCGCTCATCTTCGACCACTAGTACTCTCATTAACTCACCGTGGACGAAACCGGACTTACGCGCTAGCCGGCTTCTTGCCCAAACCCATTAGGGCCATGACCTTGCCCACCGCTGCACCCACAAATACCAGGGCCACTCCCACCCAAAACAATGGCCAATTTGCCAAAATAAGTGCGACTGTTCCCACGGTGAATGCCAAAGTGATGATTACAACAGCAGTCCAAGCGGCAGGTGTGGAACCATGATCCTCGTGATGGTCATTCATGAGTGTATTTAACCATGTGAATCAGCCGGATTGGGCGTTGAGTCAATAGTGGGATCCACTCCAGCGTCCAGCAACTCCCAACTGTCCAACTGTGCGGGAACTGAACGCGAGTACTTGCCACCTAAAGTTGGCCATTTCTGTGAGAAAGCGGCGATTACCAAATTGGTCACAAATAGACCAACGCCCAACGCAATAGCAACCCACCACAACGAATTTAGCGCGTCTGCATCCAGCATGATCAAAGAATAGATTCCCACAACGGAAGTCACTGCCCCTAAAGAACCAAGAATCCTTCGCCCCCACTTTCTGGTTGCTAAGACCCCAATCACCACCGCCAAAGAAACCGCCCCTACCGCGAAAACAGATGAATCCACTTCTGATCCGATAAATTCCTGTGTGGCAAGTTCTCCCGGCACCGAACTCCATGTCAAACTACCTATCCATAGCAAAGCGCCCCCAAATACCATTTGCAGAACGATCGTTATGGAGTATTTTCTGGCGGGTGACAGATCAGATTTCATTGACTAACCCTCGATTTCTTCGGCTAAGCCCACAGCTCGAATCACAGCCATGGCCTTATTTACACACTCGTCATTTTCACTGGCCGGAATCGAGTCTGCAACAACCCCCCCGCCAGCTTGGATATGCGCAATTCCATTTTTCAGCAACGCCGTCCGAATAGCAATCGCCATATCCATGTTACCTGCGAAGTCAAAATAACCGACACATCCGCCATAAAGTCCCCGTCGTTCAGATTCGAGTTCTTCAATGATTTGCATGGCCCGTGGCTTAGGCGCGCCTGAAAGCGTGCCCGCCGGAAATGTTGCCCGAAGGGCCGTAAAAGCATTTTGGTTTTCTTCGAGTTCACCCGTCACAGTGGACACTAAATGCATGACGTGGGAATAACGCTCAACGTGCATGAAATCAATAACATTGACGCTCCCGGGGGTGCAGACTCGACCAAGATCGTTCCGGGCCAGGTCAACCAACATCAAGTGTTCGGCCCGCTCTTTTTTATCCATGAGCAAGTCCTGCGCCAACTCTCGATCGCGATCACGATCAGTACTACGACCACGCGTTCCCGCGATTGGATGTACCACTACCTGACGGTCACGAAGTGTCACTAAAGCCTCCGGTGATGACCCAACAATTTCACACGCAACCCGGCTGAAATCTTGTGGATCCGGAACCCTGACCAAGTACATATAAGGGCTCGGATTTGTCGATCGCAGAATTCGATAAATACTCAACGCACTTGCCGTAGTCGGCACGCAAAACCTTTGCGAAAGCACCACTTGGAAAGCGTCCCCGCGGAGAATGTACTCCTTGATTGTGTCCACGTTCGCAAGATATGAACCCTCGCTGGTCGCCCGCGAAGGCAACTGCATGTGCGGATCGGACTCAGCAATGGCGACTGCTCCGCTTGGCGTGAAATGAGAAATTGACTGCTGCATCTGACCTAGACGGGCTACCGAATCGGCGTACGCTTGATCAACTCGTTCGGGTAAATTATCAAAATTGATTGCATTGGCAATCAAAGTGACAGTGCTCGTGAGGTGGTCAACTACCGCAAGGTCAGATGTGAGCAAAAAACTCAGATCAGGAATGTTCAGAGAATCATGTGTTGAATCACCAATTTTTTCCCAGTTACGCACGATGTCGTAAGACAGGTATCCCACGAGTCCGCCCGTAAACGGGAGATCGCCCACACCAGGTACCGCGGTCTTTTCTGTATGCAATTGCCCCAAAGTCGCCTCAAGTACATCCAGCACCTGGCCACTGAGCGGCAACCCTTGCGGCACTCGCCCACTCCACACTGCATTTCCCTGCGTCTCGGAAAGCATCGCCGCGCTATTGACCCCAATGAACGAGTAACGAGACCACTGAACACCTGCTTCGGCCGATTCAAGGAGAAACGTTCCGGCTCGGTCCCCGCACATGGCGTGAAATAAACCGATAACGCTGACATGATCGATCAAGAGTGTTCGAGATACTGCAACAACTCGCTGGCTCCGAGCGAGCGCGCGAAACTGCTCCAGATCCGGGGTGTCCGACGCCATTTGAGCTACTTGTTAATCTTCTGGCCAAAAAAACATGTGCCATGCCCCGTGTGACACGCGGGGCCACTTTGATCTACGCTCATCAGGAGCGTGTCTTGGTCACAATCTGCCTGCAGGGTGCGCACTGATTGACGATTTCCTGATTCCTCGCCCTTCACCCAAATCTTGTTTCTACTACGCGAAAAATAGGTTCCCCAGCCAGAGTCGATCGTCAGATGTATCGCCTCGGCGTTCATCCAGGCGACCATGAGAACCTCTTTGCTCGTGGCATCCTGGGCCACAACGGGAACTAACCCTTGTGCATTGAAACGAATACCGGAAATGAATTCCTCTACCTGGTTCACGACACCAACTTAGTGGGAAGGCGCACGGGGATCGAATCATGCTTCAGCGCATCTTTGACTTCTGATACCGAGACCTCGCCAAAATGGAAAATACTCGCAGCCAGAACCGCCTGTGCTCCCGCCCTGATTGCGGCCGGAAAGTCACTCGCGACCCCTGCGCCACCGCTAGCAATCAGGGGAACGTCAACAGCCACGCGCACTGCCTGAATCAGTTCGAGATCAAACCCGGACTTGGTTCCGTCCGCATCCATAGAGTTCAGCAATATTTCACCGACCCCGTAACCTTGCGCCGCTTTAGCCCACTGGACCGCATCCAGTCCCGCAGATTTCCGGCCACCATGGGTCGTTACCCCGAAGCCACTTGGCTGATCCGACTCGCGACGCGCATCCAGTGACAACACAATGCATTGTGAGCCGAAACGATTGGCCGCTTCGCGCAAAAGTTCCGGACGCGCAATCGCAGCCGTGTTGATCGACACTTTATCTGCCCCAGCGCGTAAGAGTGCGTCAATATCTTCGATACTGCGAATTCCACCACCAACAGTTACCGGGATAAACACCTGATCCGCGCTACGGCGCACCAATTCAAGGGTTGTTTCGCGGTCTGAACTCGAAGCCGTAATATCAAGAAATAACAGTTCATCAATTCCGGCCGCCCCGTACCCAGATGCCAGTTCGATTGGATCTCCCGCATCAACCACATCAACAAAATTCACACCTTTGACGACTCTTCCCGCATCAACATCGAGGCAGGCAATCACTCGAGCGGTTAATGTCACGGCTGAGGAGGTCCCCACTGATAAGGGTCGTATCGACCTTCCACCGCGACGAGCGCCTCCGGGAGACTAAAAGCCTGCTCGTAGAGCGCTTTGCCAATTATGGCGCCTTCGATTCCCTTCATTTCGGCCAACTTATGTAGATCCTCTAGCCGCGAGATTCCACCCGAAGCAATCACCCGTGCTTTAGTCGACTCCGTGACCTGCTTCAAAAGATGGAAGTTGGGCCCGTGCATCGTGCCGTCCTTGTGCACGTCGGTAAGTACGTAACGCATGCAACCAGCTACATCAAGCCTGCCAATGGTCTCCCACAGATCGCCACCTTCGGTTGTCCAACCCCGAGCAGCCAAGGTGTGCCCTTTTACATCTAGGCCAACGGCAATTCGTTCTCCGTGCTCGGCGATCACCTGTTCCGTCCAGTCCGGATCCTCTAACGCGGCGGTTCCAAGGTTTACTCGAGTGCAACCCGTGGCAAGAGCGGCCTTCAAACTATCGTCACTTCTGATTCCTCCCGAGAGTTCAACTTTGACATCTCGCCCGATTCTTTCCACAACTTGGGAAATCAATTCCGCGTTATTGCCGCTATCAAATGCCGCATCAAGGTCCACCAAATGAATCCACTCTGCGCCTTGATCAACCCAGGTCAAGGCGGCATCAAGGGGCGAGCCGTACACGGTTTCACTTCCGGCTTTCCCTTGAACTAGGCGGACAGCTTTGCCATCTTTAACATCAACAGCGGGCAGGAGGGTGAATTTCATGCCCCTACTCTAGACCAAGGTCCGGGCCCAGTTGTTGATCAGAGCGAGCCCCGCGTCACCACTTTTCTCCGGATGGAACTGCACCGCCGATAACGGTCCATTCTCGACCGCAGCGATGAAAGGGGTCCCGTATTCGCTCCAAGTGACACTCGGAGGACGCTGATAGCCGTCGGTATCGCTCATGAGCCATTCCTGGGCCGCATATGAATGCACAAAATAAAACCACTCTGACTCGACACCGGCGAACAGCGTTGATTCTGCTGGAGGTGTCACACTGTTCCAGCCCATGTGTGGCACAATCGAGGCAACTAAGCGATCAACCACTCCCGGCCATTGCGCAAGCCCGTTGGTTCGTATTCCGTGCTCGATGCCTTGTGCAAACATGATTTGCATACCGACACAGATTCCCAGTATCGGGCGGTTAGCAATTAATCTCGCATCGACGAGTGAACCGCCACGAACTTTGTCGATTCCTTTCATGCATGCCGCGAATGCTCCAACCCCAGGAATAATCAAACCATCGGCATTGAGACATGTATCGAAATCCGAGCTTAGAATCGCCTGAGTGCCCACGTGCTCGGCCGCTCTCATGGCTGAACGCACATTGCCAAAGCCGTAGTCAAGGACAGCAACGGTGGGTGTCATAGAAAACTACCTCTTTATTGCGATGCGGTCAGCGTGCCTTTAGTTGATGGCACTCCCACCACCCGCGGATCTCGCGCAACCGCGGTACGCATCGATCGGGCGACACTTTTGAATTGCGCCTCGACTACGTGGTGGGCATTGCGCCCGGAAAGTACATTGACATGCAGGGTTATTTGCGATGTAGCCACAATTGATTCCCAGATATGGCGGGTCAACGTTGTGTCATAAGTTCCAATTAGCTCAACGAGTTCTGGTTCAGTGTGCACTAGGTAGGGGCGGCCTGACAGATCAATCGCGCTTTGCACCAAGCATTCGTCCAGTGGAACGAGCGCATCTCCGTAGCGCGCGAGTCCCGCCCGGTCGCCCAGAGCCTGATTGATTGCTTGACCAAGTGCCAAACTCGTGTCTTCAACCGTGTGATGCGCGTCCACGTGTAAGTCACCCTTGGTGTTCACCAGCAGATCAAATCCACCGTGCTTTGCAAGTTGTGCCAGCATGTGGTCAAAGAAAGGTACCCCGGTCTCAATTGTGCTGTGCCCGGAGCCATCAAGTGATAACTCCACGAGAACATTGCTTTCCTTGGTGTCTCGCTCAATCCGTGCCGTTCTGGTCATGTTTTTCCTCCTGCGCTCAGACTATCGCTCTCATGCTGTGAACAAATTGGTCATTCTCACTGGGCGTGCCGATGCTAACTCGGAGCCAACCGGAAGGACCGGTCTCTCGAACCAGTATTCCTTGTTCGAGTAGCGACTTCCAGATCAGATGAGAATCCGCGAACTCTCCAAAGTACAAGAAATTCGCATCACTGGGGGCGACCCGCACGCCCAAGTCCGCCAAGGCACTCGCCACGTAATCACGTCCCTCCGTGATTTCATGAACGCGTGCCAGTGACTCTTGCGCAAATCCCAGTGCGGCAATTGCAGCCGCCTGCGAAATCGAAGAGAGGTGATAAGGCAATCGCACCAATTTGAGTGCCTGCACAATCTCTTCTCCACTCACAGCGCAGTAACCGAGTCGCCCACCCGCGTAACCGAATGCTTTGCTCATGGTTCGAGACACGACCACGTTTGGATAGGTATCCAATAGTTTCACGGCAGTTGCATTTTTATCCCTGCGAAACTCCGCGTACGCCTCGTCAATAACCACTAACGCCCCCACTTCCCCAGCGGCAATCACGATTTTTTCAATTTCGACAAGCTCGATTAAAGTCCCCGTTGGATTATTAGGCGAAGCAAGAATCACCAGGTTAGGCGCGTGTGATGTGATTTCCGCCATTGCTAAGTCAATATCAACGGTGAAATCAGCCCGCCGAGGAAGCGACGTCATTTTAGTAAACGAATCTCGGGCATACTCCGGATACATTGAGTAGGTGGGATCAAACGTCAATGCTGTTGCTCCTGGCCCACCGAAGGCACTGAACAATTGCGACATTATCTCATTAGAACCATTTGCCGCCCATATGCGCCCAGGTGCAATTTTCACCCCTGATTCGTGATTCAGATAATCAGCCAGGACCACCCGCAACTCCACAGCATCACGATCGGGGTACCTATTTACTTCACGGGCCGCCACGCCAACAGCCGCCGAAATCGCTGCAACCACTGACTCGCTCGGAGGATATGGGTTTTCGTTTACATTAAGTCGGACCGGCACCAGGTCGACCGGTGCTCCATACGGCGATTGCCCCTGTAAATCGGCACGAAGCGGCAACTCAAATTTGCTCATCCGCACACACTCATTTCTCGGTCCGAACCGAGATCGCTTGCCCATGAGCAGGCAGATCCTCAGCGCTCGACAGAGCAAGCACGTGCGGGGCCACTTCGATCAAAGCCTCGCGCGAGTATTCAATGATGTGGACTCCGCGCAGAAAAGTCTGCACCGATAAGCCGGATGAATGCTTTGCTGAACCGGCGGTGGGCAAAACATGGTTCGAGCCAGCGCAGTAATCACCCAGGGATACGGGGGCGTACGTTCCGACAAAAATTGCACCGGCATGTGTGACTCTACGCGCCACCTCGCGCGCATTATGAACGTGTACTTCCAGGTGCTCGGCTGCGTAGTCATCAACAACAGCCAAACCTTGTTCAAGATCGTCTACCAGAATTATCGCGCTTTGCACTCCACGAAGCGCCTTTTCGATGCGTTCGGAGTGTTTCGCCAGGGGCACCCGTAGCGCTAGCGAAGCTTCTACCCGTTGGGCCAAGGACTCACTGGCAGTAACCAGTACAGCTGCAGCAAGTTCGTCATGTTCAGCCTGGCTAATTAGATCAGCCGCAACATGTGTGGGGTCCGCAGTGTCATCCGCCAAAATCAGAATCTCCGTTGGTCCCGCCTCAGAATCAATGCCAATCACACCTTGCAACGCGCGCTTCGCAGCCGTTACATAAATATTTCCGGGCCCGGTTACTAGGTCCACCCGCTGACACTCCCCCGTCGGGAGTGTCACGCCATAAGCCAACATTGCCACGGCTTGGGCGCCCCCAACGGAATACACCTCATCAATGCCGAGTAGATGGCAAGCGGCCATGACCACCGGGTGCGGCCAACCCCCCCAGTCTTTTTGAGGCGGCGAGACGACAGCGATGGAACCGACTCCCGCAATCTGCGCTGGCACAACATTCATGACGACGCTGCTCGGATAAACGGCTTGGCCACCGGGCACATAAAGTCCCACGCGGTCAACTGGAATCCACCTTTCGGTGACAGTCCCGCCCGCCACGACTTCGGTTTCGCTTTCGCCACGGACTTGGTCTGAGTGCACTATTTTTGCGCGGCGAATTGATTCCAGCAACGCAGCCCGCACTGCGGGATCTAAATTCTCCGCCGCCTTTTTAAGTTCTGCGGCAGGAACACAAAGCGATGGGGGTGCAATGCCATCCAGCATGAGAGACCAGCGGGCTACCGCCTCGGCCCCGTTCACCCGGATATCTTCCAAGATCGGGGCAACTATTTTTGAGGCGTCGGCAACATTAGTGGCTGCTCGAGGCACCACGTTGGTCACAGACACCCCGCCAGCATCACCCTCCCGAAGATCGATGCGCCGAATCATGTGGATCAGTTTACTCTGTCCTAGTGACTTCACATATTTCGCTCTTTCCCCTCAACACCATTTTGGTGCCGGGTCTGGTGCTCCCGCTTCATATTTTTGAACCACGGTACCGATTAATGGTCCAGGAGCTTCTGGAAATCCCCGATGAAGACGAACGTGAGTTTGGGGTCGTTTCGATTCGAGATGGCCACGATATAACGACATTAGGTATCGACGCACTCCACCCGATCGGCATCTCGGCCATTATGCGTGAAGTTACCCCGAGTGAAGACGGCCGCTACGACATCGTCACAACGGGTGCTCGTCGATTTACCGTCAAGGCTGTGGATACCAGTTCACCTCTTTTGAGCGCCGACGTTGAGTGGCTCCCCGAACCCGTTCCCGTGGAGTCAGCGGAACTTTCCCTACTTACCAAAAGCACGCTCAGTGAATTTGCCGCCTACCGCGCTGCCCTCTCGGGTGAACTCAATAGCAACGTCTCGATCTTTGAAGAACTCCCAAAAGACCCGGTGGTGGTCGGCTACCTCCTCACCGCAGCCATTTTGCTGCCAACCGATGAACGTCAGGCGCTTCTTGGCGCAGAAACAGCCGAGTCTCGGCTTGAACTAGTGCGCACGTTACTTCGGCGTGAGACCAGCCTGATCCAACATTTCGGCGCCTTGCCTGCAATTGATCTCCTGACAGATAACTTTTCGTCCAACTAGGATCAATTTACGATGAAGGCCCTGGCGATCACTCCGGCAACAATAGCTTTAGATTCCTCCGGCGTTCCATATACGTTACACAAATTCGAGAGCGACACCGTAACTAGTTTCGGCAAAGAAGCTGCCCTCAGGATGGCAGTTGACGAGAATCAAGTATTCAAAACTATTCTTTTCGGCGATAAGGAAATGGCCGTCGTAGCGATCGCCCCGGTTTCACGAAAAATCAGTACTAAGCGGCTCGCTGCAACGGTCGGCGTCCGCAACTTGGAACCGATGGAATCTACGCTTGCCCAGAAAATGAGTGGCTACGTCCTGGGTGGAATCAGCCCATTTGGGCAAAAAAAACAGCTCGAGACGGTAATTGATTCAAGTGCCGACAACTGTGAAACCATCTATGTCAGTGGCGGTCGTCGCGGGCTCGAAATCTGCATTGCCCCCACAGATCTCATGCACGTTCTCAACGCAATAGTGGCGCACATTCATGCTGAGTGACTTCGGCTGTGTTTACGCTCTGTTAGGAAGTCGCCAAAAGCCATAATCGCAATCACCACACTTGACCCCAGCGGCCACATTAAAACCATGGCAGGCAAAGTAACTTCAAGTGGGCCATCAAGGACCGTTGAATCGGGAATCTCCACATTTTCCAGATCAACAGTGCCCAAATTCGAACCCACCCACCACATCGTCCAAGTTCCCACCGCCGAAGATGCCAAGGCCGCCGCCAAACTGGCCAGCAGATGCTCCCTTCGCATCGACACCAAGGCGATCGCCATAAATACGCCAGCAAGGGCGCCCAGTGCTCCAAATGCAATATTGGCCGCGAAATATTCCTGGGGTTGGAATCCTTCGGGTACAACCCGATCCGGCGTCACCACCACTGACACTCTGGGGGCCAAGGACCACCACAGGACTCCGAGTGCGGCACCTGAAAGTCCACCGGCAATCACACCGGTAATGAACACTGTTACTGCTTTGCGTGTTCGGGCCGGGGTTTTACCCAGATCAGCATTCACTACATCAGGCATGATGAACCTAAAAGCGCCTTTAAATCCCCAAAGAGTGAGGGGGAAGGTGTCACTCGAAATACATCATCAAGTTTCATCACCGTCGTCGACGTCCCACCGCTGAGGTGCAACTGCACCTCGGTTGTTCCCGGGTGTTGGGCAAGAATTGTCTTCAACCGCGCAACCAGCGGTGGGACACAGCGCGCGGCAGCCATGGTAAGTCGAACCGGACCTGCTGGGGCTCCGGATAGATCGGGCGCAATAACTTCGAGTGCAATTGCCCTAATCCCGTCTTCGTCGCTGCGGTCAATTTTGGTGCGAATAACCAAAATTGAGTCATCAACTAAAAGCGTTCCAAAGGATGCATACGAGGCCGGGAAGACCATAACTTCCAGGGTCCCCTCAAGGTCTTCAATTGTCACGATCGCCCACGCTGAGCCCTTTTTCGTAGTCTTACGCACCACGCTTGTCACCAGGCCGCCTAACGAAACCACCTGGCCATCAAGATGCTCATCGATTAGAACAGAGGCGATACTTCGATCTGAGAGTTGTGCGAGTGCACTTTCCATACCGAAAAGTGGGTGATCTGACACGTACAGACCCAGCATGTCGCGTTCGTGCGCTAGTAAGAGCGACTTCTCCCATTCGGTGATTCCAATAACGGGTCGCTCAATCAGTGATTCCCCGCCACCTTCCTCTAGCCCTCCAAATAGATCAAACTGGCCGACCGCCTCGGAACGCTTGATGTCAACTGCGGCGTCAATTACTTGCTCGTGCACCCCGCTCAAGCCCTTACGGGTGTGCCCCAAACTGTCGAATGCGCCAGCTTTTACCAACGACTCAACTACCCGCCTGTTACACACTGCAATATCTACTTTCGCAATGAAGTCATGGAAGTCAGCGAATCGCCCTACTCTGTTTCGAGTGGCAATAATCGACTCAACAACATTGGTTCCTACATTACGAATCGCTGTCAACCCAAAACGAATATCACTCCCTCGCGGTGTGTAATTCGAATCAGAATCGTTTACGTCGGGGGGCAACACTTTGATCCCCATCCGTCGGCACTCGTTCAGGTAGATCGCTGAGCGTTCCTTGTCATCAGCCATTGAAGTGAGGAGCGCCGCCATGTATTCGGCTGGGTAATTAGCTTTTAAATAGGCGGTCCAATACGACACCAATCCATAACCAGCCGTATGCGCCTTATTAAACGCGTAATCAGAAAAAGGGACCAAGACTTCCCACAATTTATTGATAGCGGGTTCTGAGAATCCGCGCTCGCGCATTCCTTCACTGAACGGGACGAACTCTTGCTCGAGAATTTCTTTCTTCTTCTTGCCCATTGCACGGCGTAGTAAATCCGCTTTCCCTAAGGAGTATCCGGCCAGTAATTGAGCAATCGCCATCACCTGTTCCTGATAGACAATTAGGCCATAGGTGTCCCCAAGAATCTCGCTTAAGGGCGCTTCAAGTTCAGGGTGGATCGGGACAACCGGCTTGCGGCCATTTTTTCGATCTGCATAATCATTATGTGCATTTGCACCCATCGGGCCAGGTCGATACAGCGCGAGCACTGCCGAAATATCTTCGAAATTGTCCGGTGCCATGGAGCGCAATAGCGAACGCATGGGTCCACCGTCAAGTTGGAAAACACCCAATGTGTCACCGCGGGACAGCAGCTCATAGGCGGGGCCATCGTCGAGGCCGAGGGTTTCTAGCACAACCTCGGCTCCGGTATTACGCATGATATTTTCCAGGCAATCATCAAGAACTGAGAGGTTGCGTAATCCCAAGAAATCCATTTTGAGTAGTCCGAGCGCCTCACATGCGCCCATGTCGAACTGGGTGATTATTGCGCCATCTTGTTCGCGCTTCCACACCGGAATCACGTCCATGAGTGGCTCACTGCACAAAATCACGCCCGCGGCGTGCACACCTGGCTGTCTTTTAAGACCCTCCAAACCTTTGGCCGTGTCAACAACCGTCTTCGCCTCCGGATCACTTAAACACAGCGCCCGGAACTCGGCCGCTTCAGAGTAACGAGAGTCTTCCGGATCAAACGCGCCTTTGAGCGTGATGTCTTTGCCCATGACGGACGGTGGCATTGCCTTCGTGATCCGTTCGCCTACCGAATATGGCAGACCCAGGACCCGAGCACTGTCTTTGACAGCCGCCTTCGCCTTGATCGAACCGTAGGTAACAATCTGTGCGACTCGCTCTTCACCATATTTCTCTGTTGCGTACCGGATCATGTCTGCGCGGCGACGTTCATCAAAGTCAATGTCAATATCAGGCATTGAGATTCGCTCGGGGTTGAGAAAGCGCTCGAAAAGCAGGCCGTGCTCAATCGGGTCAAGATCGGTAATGCCCAATGCGTAGGAGATCATGGCGCCCGCTGCCGAGCCTCGGCCCGGCCCGACTCGAATCCCACTAGTTTTCGCATGCTGCACCAGATCGGCGACAACGAGAAAATACCCAGGGAATCCCATTTGTGCAATGACACCCAATTCATATTCAGCTTGGGTCCGGACCGGATCAGGTACACCGGCTGAGTACCTGCGCGCTAGACCAATTTCAACTTCCTTTACCAACCATGACTCTTCACTCTCACCGGCTGGAATGTCAGCGCGCGGCATGAGATTCGCACCCTCGCTGAATTCAACATTGCACCGTTCCGCGATTAGGAGCGTGTTGTCACACGCCTCAGGGAATTCGCTCCAAAGCTCCCGCATTTGCGCGGAAGACTTCAAATAGAAATCACGCGCATCAAATCTGAATCTTTTAGGGTCATCAAGAGTCGTTCTGGTTCCAATGCACAGCAAAACATCATGTGTATCGGCATCGCTTTCGTGGATGTAATGCATGTCATTGGTAGCAATTAAAGGCAAGTCAAGTGCCTTGGCGATTTTGATCAGATCGGGCATGAAGTTTCGCTCGATTGCTAACCCGTGATCCATGATCTCGGCAAAGAAGTTTCCCGCGCCGAAAATATCCCGGTAGTCCGCGGCCGCCGCGAGTGCCTTGTTGTACTGACCGGCTTGTAACCAGCGATTCACTTCACCACTCGCACAACCGGTTGTCCCAATCAAGCCTTTGCCATAGCGGTCTAAAAGTTCTCGGTCAAAGCGAGGTTTGTGGTAATACCCTTCAATACTGGCAAGGGATGACAAGCGGAACAGGTTATGCATCCCCTGGGTGTTCTCTGCCCAAAGGGTCATATGCGTGTAACTTTGCTTACCGCGACCAGCCCCAGGATCTTCGGGAGCTCCCTCGTCAAAACCACCGCCAAAATCAAACCGAGAACGCTCAAACCGGCCCTGTGGGGCGTAATAACCTTCCAGCCCGATTATTGGCTTTACACCGTGCGCCTTACCCTTTTTCCAGAAGTCATATGCGCCGAAGAGGTTGCCATGGTCGGTCATGGCAATAGCGGACATGCCCTGTTCTTTTGCCGCTAAAAAAAGTTCATCTAGCTTCGATGCGCCATCAAGCATCGAATATTCGGTGTGAACATGCAGGTGGACGAAGTCGCCGCTTCTTTCCGTCGCACCCACGCCATCACCCTTATCAATCTACGACTTGCCTACCAATAATTTCCATGAAAACCACCTGCCAGACCACTGCATAAGGGGAAGATGCAGAAATTAGCTCTCAAGCATCGCGCAAAATTCCTAGAGCACGAGTGAGGTCCTCGCTGTATTCACTTTTCAGTTCAATTTTTTCACCGGTCCGCGGATGATCGAATCCAAGTTCAACCGCGTGTAACCATTGGCGATCTAGACCCAATCGAGCCGCTAAAACCGGATCTCCACCGTACATGGTGTCCCCGGTAATTGGATGACGCATCGCTGACATATGCACCCGAATTTGATGGGTTCTTCCCGTTTCGAGTTGCACCTGCACTAATGAAGCATGCCGAAATGCTTCCAGGGTTTCGTAGTGGGTAACGCTAGGCTTACCATCCCTCGTGACCGCATACTTGTACTCGTGACCGGGATGGCGCCCAATAGCAGCGTCAATTGTTCCCACAAGTGGATCCAGCAGTCCTTGGACAACCGCGTGGTAGAGCTTGTGCACCTCCCTATTCCGGAACAGGTTTTTCATGCGCGAGTAAGATGTCTCGTTTTTGGCCACGGCCATAAGCCCAGAAGTTCCCGCATCAAGTCGGTGGACGATCCCTTCTCGTTCGGGAGCCCCTGACGTACTAATTGCGTACCCGGCCGCAACCAGGCCACCGATGACTGTCGGACCTTCCCAACCACGGCTGGGGTGGGCCGCGACCCCTTGTGGCTTATCAACGACAACTAGATCCGAGTCATCGTAAATAATTTGCATCCCTGGAACTGGCTCGGCGATGATCTCAATCGTTTCCTTTGTCGGTGCAATATCTAGATCAACATCGATCTTTTGACCTTCGATTACGCGATCACTTTTGACCAATGAACGGTCAGCAGCGCAGATTGCACCGGCCTCAATCAGCGCCACCGCAGCGGAGCGGCTCAGACCCAGCAGTCGGGTTAACGCGACGTCGACCCGCTCCCCTGCAAGACCTTCCGGGATTGTGAACTCACGAATCACAGGTCTGACTCCACCTGGGAGCCAGCCACTTGTGGTTTTCCATCAAGCGGCACCCCGCGCACCAACAAAATCGCCATGCCGATTCCTGAAATGACCACGGCCATGTCAGCAATGTTAAAAATTGCCCAATAAGGAAGTTGGATGAAATCAACAACCGCACCCTCAAATGGACCTGGTGAGCGAAACATGCGGTCAATCAAGTTTCCCAATGAACCGCCGAGTATCCCACCAAGAGCAAGCGCCCACGGAAGGCTTCCCAGCCGTCGCGCATAACGAAAGATAACCACAACAACGGCAATTGCAATCAATGTGAACAGCCAGGTGACGCCCGTACCTATGGAAAAGGCTGCCCCCGTGTTTTCGGTGTAAGTGAATTTGAGGAAACCGCCAAGCAACGTGATCGGGTCTTCGCCCGACAACCTTCGTGGAAGTAAATATTGCTGCGCCCAGTATTTAGTGAGCTGATCGAGCCCAACAATCACCAACGCGACTGCTCCGAAAATTGCAAGTTCACGTCGGTTACGCCGAGACCTTTTATGGTGCGCGGTTGCAATGGGATCGGACACCCCCACACTCTACGCGAGTGCTCACGGGTAATTTCCGAGACGCACTTACTGGCGTTCTTCCGCCACCTTGCATGACATGCAGAGCTTTGCCCGTGGGAACGCCTGCAAACGCAACTTCCCAATTCCATTGCCACAGCCGTCGCAGATACCGTAACTTCCGTCATCAACGCGTCCAAGTGCTTGGCGCACCTGCTCTAACATTTCCCGCGCATTATTAGCAAGCGACATTTCGTGCTCCCGCTCGAATGTCTTCGTCCCAGTATCGGCTTGATCATCACCCGCGCCATCGCCCGAGTCGAGAATGAGATCCGCGAGTCCCTGTTCGCTCGTGGCAATCTCTTCAAGTAAGCGTACTTCGTCATCATTGAGCGATTTCCTTACTTTGTTCCGCTCAGCTTTAGTCCACGGGCTTTCATCCTCACGCACGGTGAGAACTGGAGCCGTTACAGATGCTCGAGGAGAAATTACCTTTACGATTCCCTCTGCCTTTTTTCCTCTCGCGGGTCGAGTTGTGACCGGGACTAATTTCTCAAAAACCGTCTTTACCGCTGGCACTGCCTCAACCACTACTTTTTCGGCCACGGCTTTCTCGGGCTCGACTTTTTTAGGCGCGGCCTTCTTCGGCGTGGCCTTCTTGGCAGGCGTGGCCTTCTTAGGCGCGGCTTTCTTCGGCGCGGCTTTCTTGGCAGGCGCG
>DGQA01000056.1 GCA_002390705.1 Actinobacteria bacterium UBA4426
AGGTGGAGGTGCTCCGCCGCCGCCACCGCCGGGAGGAGCTGGAGGTTCGTTTGCGCTTGCTACGGGTGCGCCTAGCGCAGCGAGCAGAGCCACTCCGGCTCCAACCGCTAAAAGGGACTCAATGCGAGAATTCTTACGTCTCATACCTTAATTCCAATCCGCTTTAGTTTAACTTATCTCTGTCTTACACCCATTTGCCCGTTTTGTTTTGGTTTTACCTAATTTAACTATTTTTTGAGCGTGCCAAAATTATTTTTTTTAGTGCCTGGCGTCTTGTTCTACAAATACGATAGCACGTGATCTCCTGCTCCTGGAGTGAATATTAAGCGCGTCGGGGTCATCTTCTGTGTAAATACCTAGATGCTTGCGCCTTATCGGCGCAAGGTGAGGGGGTAAAGCAATGGTGCGCACTCCCGCTTCGCTTTTCGGGGTGTCCAATTCGAATACACCCTTAACTTTAAAGATACGCGCCCAAACAGCCAAAGTGGGGGCATTGCTCAATGGCTGCGAGTCTTTGCGCTGAAATGCAGCGGCTTCACCTATTCGGATTCCACTCCACACCAGGAACTGCCCCGGTGTCCGATAGTGCTCAGGCATTGCCTGAGTGAGCTCTTGGACTTGGGGCAAGCTCAGGGTGGGACGTTCGGTGGCTTGAGCGTCGCCTGCCCCCTTAATCCTGAAAGGATTCTGCGGTGTCACTTCATCATCTACGACCGCAGTGAATGTGGGGCGCAATAACCAGTAGGAACGCACAACGGTTGAGGGTTAATCTCGCACTTGTAAGGGTCTGTCAATTCCGGCCCGCCCACTTTGCAGAGTTGTCAGCCCACTCGAAAAGATGCACTGAAGCATTGTCATTGTGAAAGTCGTAAAAAATCCGCTGCCAGAAGTTGGTTCCTGGTTGGGTCTGCAGCACTATTTCACCCGGAACAACGGTGAAAGTTTGTGGTGGATTAATCCACCGTCCCGCAGGCGTCACTGCCCGAGCGTCTTCCCAGAGCAAATCCCTCGCCAAAACCATTTATGTGTGTTTTCATAGGATGATGGATGAAAAAGGATCGCCCGTGGGTCGTCGCGTGATTCTTGGCATGGTGGGGCTCGGCGCTCTTGGAGTTGCGTTCGGACGGCAACTGAATTCGGTGGTGAATAACACCGTCGCTGCCACTGTTCCTGGGCTGGGTGGGGTGATTCCAGCCGCAGGCGGTTTTCGCATTTACACGGTGACCAATGGCTATCCAGAAATGTCCGAGGCGGACTATCGATTGACCGTGGGTGGGGCCGTGAACTCGCCACTAAATCTGAGCTTCACTGACCTTGGCTCACTCCCCCAAACGTCAATGACAAAAGACTTCCAATGTGTCACAGGGTGGCGAGTAGATGATGTCCCCTGGTCGGGAGTGTTAATGAGCGACCTCCTCGCCGTCGCTGGGGCATCCCCCACAGCAATCGCGTTAACCATTGATTCATTTGACGGCGCGTACACCGAATCACTCACCATGGAGCAAGCCGTTCGACCTGATGTCTTAATTGCGACTTCGATGTACGGGGAGCCAGTCTCTCGCGAGCACGGTGGTCCAGCGCGACTCTTGGTGGCGCCGATGTATGGATACAAGTCCCTTAAATGGTTGTCAAATATTGATGTTGTCGACGCCGTTATTCCAGGTTACTGGGAACAACGTGGCTACGACATTGACGCTTGGGTCGGCCAATCAAACGGCCGCAGCGACGAGCCCGTAACGTGAAACGGTTTACACCGATTGAACGATTTGCGCACCGATCAATTTCGATTTTGATGTTTATCCTGCTTGCCACAGCAGCCGCTCTCTACATTCCTGACATTAGTGTTCTCGTGGGAAACCGACAAATCGTAAAAACTTTGCATTCGGTCAGCGGATTCCTACTGCCTATCCCCTTACTCGTTGCCGTCTTTTTCCCCGTATTTCGGATGAACATGCGCGAACTCAATCGCTTTCACTCACATGATTTTGCCTGGCTCAAGCGCCAAGATAGCGACTGCATCGAGCCGGAACTAGAACACCCAGACTCGGTCTATGGAAAATTCAATGCGGGCCAAAAACTCAATGCGGCATTCAGTTTGGGATCAGTGTTAATCATGTTCGCAACCGGCATGATCATGTTTTTCAGTTCACTGTTCACTGACGACATTCGCACCGGCGCCACCTTTGTTCATGATTGGCTGACCCTTGCGATTGTTGTTGCCCTCACCGGACACATCTATATGGCCATGAAGGATGCTCAGGCACGCATGGGCATGCGTTCAGGTGAGGTAACCCGAAGCTGGGCAGTTGAACACCACCCACAATGGGTGAAAGTCAATACCCGATCAGGTGCGTCCGAGCCAGAAATCCATCCAGTTGATAAAGATCAGGATAAGAATCACGAGAAAAGTTGACCCGATAAATACCCAGCGCAATGAACTGAAAATCTCTGAAAGAAATCCTGGAATTCCACTTCGGGTGAATCTTCCGGCCTTGGCATTTTCGGCGGTACTTATCCAGAAGATCAGAATCGTTCCCACCCAAGCCACCATGCAGAAGGGGCACAGAGCATCGATCACGTACAAACTTTGAAATACCAACCACACCACAAACGCGAGCCCACCGAGTGAGCCGAGGTTAAGCCCGAGCCACACCCAAGCTGGCAAGACAACCCGAGAGAGCAAAAGAACTGCGAGGGTGATCACAACCGAGTAACTGACCAATCCAATAATCGGATTGGGAAAACCGAATACAGAAGCTTGCTCCGTCACGATTACTGCACCACACGACAGCACCGGATTGATGCTGCAACTGGGGACAAAATTTGGATCCTCCAGGATCGCGAACTTGTCTTGGGTCAGCGTGAATGCAGCGTATAGCCCAATGATTCCCGAAAATAACAACAGCCACGGGGTCGTCTTGTATTGCGCTGGTGAATTGCCACTCGTTACTTCAATATTTGCTTCCACTTACTTCACGTCCCACCATATAGTCGCAATAGATCGAGGTTTCGCATCTTTTTCAGCTAGCAATGCCGCGGCGAGTTCTGCATCGCGATCCTGCGTGAGGCACAACCGAACGCGCGCCCGACGAATGCGCTCTTCTTCAGGGAGGTCAACTCGGGCGCCCCATGTGCGATCTTCCCATATATCGAGAACAGCCCCAAACCCTAGCGCCAAGCAAATATCTTGTAATTGATAAGGCGTAGGTAAAATGGGACGGTCCAAGTTCCAGAATTTCTTCCACAGATCATTAAAATTACTCATGGGATGACTCATGGGAACCTCCATGACCACGCGCTTGCGCGCATGAGCATTGAGAGCCTGCAAGAACGGAACGATGTCCGCCACGTTGTAGGCAACGTGATGGCACACCACAACATCAGCTTCAGGAACGAGCGCAGCCACGTGCGGCCAATCACCCAGATAAGAGTGGGCAATTGTGCCGCGAGCTTCCGCGGCCTTGTGAAACTCGTCAAGCATTTCTTGCTGGTGGTCCACTGCTGTTAAAGTCCCGGCCGGTGGCGTGATTGCCATTGAGGCGCGACCACCGCCTGAGCCAACGTCAAGAACGCTGCCGCCTGGTTCAAGAACTTCGCGCGCACGCTGATGTGACAATGAGTCAGGAATTGGGGTGTGTGGCGGTGCCACGGTAAACATGGCGACCGGATGCTTCCAGGGCACTTCCGGCGCTTGATCCAAGATCTCTTGCGGTAGCGCCCAACTATCCAGATCTGCCGCCCACTGACTGGCCAATGCCTGAATCCCCGATGAGCTCACCTATGCAGTCTATCCCCTTGGCACGACCGACACTGCGTCAGAAACCGCTCTCCACGACCCCGGTAGATTGTGAGGGTGAGCAGCGATTCCGCACCTGAGCCAGAACTTGGCCATCCACTCGCTGCGCTCCTTGGTGGCCCCCGAGGCGCCGTGGAATCCATGCTGCCCCCAGTGATTTTTGTAGTCGTCTATTTAGCAACCGGTAGCAACCTCACGGCCGCTGTCATCTCGGCACTCACCATTGGTGTTGTGCTCGCCGGATTGCGTCTCACACGCCGTGAAAAGCCAGTGAGAATTGTCGGCGCCCTGCTTGTGGTCGTTCTTGCCGCAACCGTCGCCTACTACACCGGAAATGCAGCAGCATATTTCTGGCCACTCGTACTCGCAAATATTGCATCAGCGCTTGCCTTTGCTTTCTCGATTCTGATTCGCTGGCCACTTCTCGGCGTGATTGTCGGGCCAATCACAGGGACAGGGATGAAATGGCGCAAGGACCCTGACCTGCTTCGGGCATACGCAAAAGCTTCCTGGCTGTGGGTACTCCTCAATGTGGTGCGGGCAGCGGTTCAGGTTCCGCTCATACAAGACGAAGACTTATGGGCACTTGCGGCAGTCCGCCCACTTTTCTATGTAATGGTGCTGGGCGTAATCCTTTGGTCATGGAGGATTATTAAGAACAGCCTCCCGGCTGATCACCCAGGTATTCGGAGCCCACGGATTTCTCAGCACTAACTACTGCTGACATTGCGGGCACCAGAAAAGATTTCTTCCACGCAAATCGCTCTCGGCAATTTCACTCGAGCACATAAAGCATTCCAATCCAGCACGTCGATACACGTACACCTCGCCACCGTGACGGTCTTCACGCGGCGAGCGCCCCATTGCTTTTGGCTCGTGTTGGGGCAGAACCGTGTCGATTCGACCGCTCCTGACCCCAACTTTCATCAGCTCGACAAGGTCATCCCATAAAGCATCAAACTGCCGGCGAGTTAACGCTTTGCCAGGAGTCTGAGGATCAATGCGACTTCGAAAGAGAACCTCCGCCCGGTAAATATTTCCCACCCCAGCAAAAAGCGTTTGATCCATCAGCAGCACCCCGATCGGAGTTGCGCTTGCTAACACCTTGGTGCGGGCAATCCCTGGATCATCTTTACGAATCGGGTCCGGGCCAATTTTCGCCTTCATAATTTTCATTTCAGGGGGCGAAATTAATGCACACGCATTTGGTCCACGCAGTTGAGCGCACGCATCCGCGCTTGAAATTTGCAGACGAATTAATCCGACGGGCTCTGGAATGCGATCAAGGAAAGTCCACTTGCCGTAAAGGCCAAGGTGAATATGAATGACATTTCCGTGTTCGAAGTTGACAAACAGACGTTTACCGAAGGCGTGCGCTTCAATAAAAGTGGTGTTGTTTATCACGGATGCGGATTGTGCGAATCGACCTTGAGGACTGCTGACGTGAACCACGTGCCCGCCAAAGAGTGTGTTCAATTCCCGCGCCTGGCGGTGAACAACATGGCCCTCCGGCACAGCTAATTGACCAACATTTAATGGGCCGCCATTTCCGTAGCAATGTCTGCAGCAAAGGCTTCAACATCGGAGGCTTGGGTATCCCACGCGCACATCCAACGCACCAATGTTGGGCTGTCCCAGGTATAAAACCGCCACTTACTTTGTAAACGCTCGACCACCTCGGCTGGCATGCGAGCAAAAACAGCATTGGCATCTGTGGGTACTTCAATCGTAATTCCTGGTATTTGCTCCACTGCGAATTTAAGTTTTTGGGCCATCTCGTTTGCGTGGGTTGCGCTCTTGAGCCACAAGTCCTCGTTGAGTAAAGCAATCATTTGGGCCGAGGCAAAGCGCATCTTGCTGTTGAGTTGCATGTAGCTTTTGCGAAAGTATTCGACTCCATGAACAACATCCGGGTTGAAAACAACAATCACCTCGCCCATGAGCATTCCGTTTTTTGTTCCCCCGAAAGACAGGATGTCCACGCCAGCATTAATTGTGAAGTCTGCAACCGGGACGCCGAGCGCTGCCGCAGCATTAGCAATCCGGGCACCATCCATGTGAACCCGAAGCCCAAGTTCGTGGGCGCATTCACTGATTGCGGTGACTTCCTCCACCGTGTAGACGGTTCCCATCTCGGTAGATTGCGCAATTGAAACTGCCCCAGGTTGCGCGTAGTGAACGAAACCAAAATCATGGGCAGCCGAGCGAATCAAGTTGGGTGTGAGCTTTCCATTAATGTCGGCAACTGTCCACAGTTTGATGCCGGCAACTTTTTCTGGAGCACCGCCCTCATCCATATGAATGTGCGCCGTGCTGGTGCACACGACCGCTTCCCATTGATTCATGATCGAAGACAATGCCACGACATTCGCACCGGTGCCATTAAATACGGGATATATGCCGACTGGTCGGCCAAAGAGGGTGGCCATGCGTTCATCCAGCTCGGCAGTGATCGAGTCGTCACCGTATGCGACTTGGTGTCCAGAATTGACCCGAGTAAGCGCTTCAAGGATTTCCGGGTGTACGCCCGCATAGTTGTCGCTGGCAAAACCGCGCCAAGGCAGGGCACTGGCATCTACTTGTGATTCGCTCATACTGTTCAGTATTCCGTACTCGATTTGCCAGTCTCATCGACTCCACAAGCTTGGGCCCATCTGCCTCGATTTCGGGCCACCCACGAGTAGACAATCTGAGCCGCTGGAAGAACCAGTCGCGAATCCAAGATCATACCTAGTGGAGCAATTCGGCTTGTGCGCAGAATTTGCGCCACTGCTGCGGCTCCTCCCCACACCTGTCCAGCAGGACTGACACACACCACTTCGGACTCAGCGCGCTTCAGGGTGAGACCAATCGGGGCATTTGTGAAATCGAATTTCTGAAACGGGATGAAGTCGATGCGAGCACGAAGTCGACCCGCTAGTCGGACCGAGGAGTGGCAAATCCCGCAATCACCATCAAAAATGCAGACTGCGGACTCGCCTTCCCGCAATTGCGAACTCATGACCGCATGGAACCACATTTTTGGCGAGGCCACCAGATCTACGAATTAATCAGTTCCGTGCAAGGATTCTCACATGACACTCACCGACACATCAAGTTCTCACACCGAAAACATCACCCGCGCGGAGGCAAGTGAGCGCTCTGCTGTGATTTCGTCGACCTCCTACGAGGTTGTTCTGGATCTGACGTCCACTGGGCCTACATTTGCTACCAGCACCACCGCACTATTCGCGTGCACGTCAATCGGCGCCCACACCTGGATTGACCTCATTGCCCCGACCGTTGAATCAGTGACTCTCAATGGAAAAGAACTCTCCATCGCAGAGGTCGTTCAGGGCGCTCGAATCCTGCTTCCGGATTTACAAGAAATGAACACCGTGGTTGTCACGGCCCAAGGCAAGTACATGAACACCGGTGAGGGTCTACATCGATTTATTGACCCAGTAGACGACCAGACCTACCTTTACACCCAATTTGAGTCTGCGGATGCGCGTCGGATGTATGCCTGTTTTGAGCAGCCTGACCTTAAAGCGACATTCACTTTGACGGCCACAGCACCTGCACGCTGGAAGGTGATCAGCAACTCTCCAATGGCACAGGTCACCGAGCACGACAACGACACCAAGACGTGGGAGTTCGAGCCAACCCCGATCATCTCTACTTACATCACGGCACTTGTCGCTGGCCCGTATTTCGAAGTTCGAGACGAGTATTCCGGACCATACGGCACCTATCCCTTGGGAATCTACTGCCGGCAATCACTCTCTCAATTCCTAGACTCTGATGAAATATTTGAAGTCACAAGGCAAGGGTTCACTTTTTTCGAAGATCAATTCAAGGTGGGTTACCCATTTGCCAAATACGATCAGCTTTTCGTGCCGGAGTTCAATGCCGGCGCAATGGAAAACGCCGGATGCGTTACGTTCCTTGAAGACCTAATTTTCCGAAGCCGCGTCACGATTGCCGCCTATGAACAGCGGGCAAACACAATTTTGCATGAGTTGGCTCACATGTGGTTTGGCAACTTGGTCACCATGACGTGGTGGGATGACCTGTGGCTCAACGAGTCATTTGCCGAGTGGGCGGCCCATCACGCCAATGTGCACGCAACTCGCTACAACGATGCTTGGACAACATTTGCGAACCTGCGCAAAGCGTGGGCTTATCGTCAGGATCAGTTGCCCTCAACCCATCCGATTGCAGCCGACATGGTTGATCTTGACGCGGTCCGCGTGAACTTTGATGGAATTACCTATGCAAAGGGAGCATCTGCCCTGCGGCAGTTGGTGGCCTGGGTAGGCGAACCTGAATTCATGGCTGGCATCGGCGTGTACTTCAACAAGCATGCCTGGGGAAACACCCAACTCAACGACCTTCTCACCGAACTTGAGGCAACAAGTGGCCGCGATCTTTCTGACTGGACCCGCGAATGGTTGCAAACCAGTGGAGTGAACCTGCTCAGGCCAATCGTCACAGTCAACTCCGAGGGCAAATACGAAAACGTAATTATTGAGCAGGAACCGCCGATCTCACCAATCGGGGTTGCACCGACCCTTCGCTCCCACCGTGTGGGACTCGGTCTTTATGACCTCACAGATGCGGGACTTATCCGGCGCGAGTTCATTGCCGTCGACGTCACTGGCGCTCACACGGAAATCGCTGAGTTGGTCGGTAAGCAACAACCTGATCTTTTGCTGGTCAACGACGGTGATCTGACTTTCGCCAAGGTGCGCCTCGATAAAAAATCTTGGAAAACTGCGACCGCGCAACTCGGAGCGATTTCGGATTCACTTGCTCGCGCGGTAATTTGGAGTGCCGCATGGGACATGACTCGCGATGCCGAAGTGAGTACCGGCGAGTTCTTAGATCTAGTTCTTGCCGGTATTGACCGTGAAACAGATGTGGGTGTCACCAGTGGTGTTTTGCGTCAGCTTTCCATGGCAATTGATCAATTTGCGGCACCCGAGCACCGCGATGCCTACCGCTTGCGTGTCGCCCAAGCCTGTGAAGGGCTCGCTGCTCAAGCCGATCCGGGCAGTGATCACCAGCTTGCATTCGCTCGCGTATTCGTAGGAAATGCGACAACAAATTCCCAACTCGAGACGGTAGCTGGCCTGCTCGATACCACTATCACGTGGAGCGGACTCAAAATTGACACTGATCTTCGCTGGAGTTTGCTCCACGCTCTAGTGAGCGCTGGGGTGCGGGGTGAAGTAGAAATTGATGCTGAACTTGAACTAGATAACACTGCGACAGGGAAACGCCAGGCAACCCGTGCGCTGGCGTCACGCCCCACCATGGGTGCCAAGGACGCTGCTTGGGATGCAGTCATGCACAACAACGCACTTCCCAACACCATTATTGAAGCAACGATTGGCGGGTTCCAAGACCCCGATAACCGCGATCTGATGGAGGCATTCGTTGATCGCTACTTCCAAGAACTACCCAGCGTGTGGGAGGAGCAAACGATGGAAATGGCTCAGGACATTACTGCCGGTATGTACCCGGTCTATGCCGCTTCAGCCGAGTTGATTGCCAAAACTAATGTGTTTCTTGACGCACAGACCGTGCCTTCGATGCTTCGCCTTGTTACTGAGGGGCGCGACGGCGCAGAGCGGGCATTGCGTGCTCAAGCAAAGGACATGTAAACAAAGCCAATGAGATGCAGGAGACTCGTTTAGAACGTTTCGTCGAGGTGGTGGACCTTGGGGGCGCGTGCATGTTCTGCCAGGACGATAAGTGCCTCACGCACCCCACCAACGATGTCACCGGCAGTTGCACAGGAGGCAAATGCCAACGTTGCAAAATCGCATGAGCGATCATCAAGGAAAATGTGGGCTTCTTTACCGGTCACAATGTCAATTGTTCGGGCATCGGGGTCGACGGCAATCAAGACGGCTGACTCCGCTGCGGCAAGTTCAGCATGGCGGGCGATTGCGCTGTCGCGGCATTGGGCAAGCTCCCCGATGTAGACCCCAAATGTCAGACCAGAAATTTCTCGAGCCAGCTTGACAGAGCGGGTCAACTCCCTGTGGGCAGTGCTACCAAGATGCACGTGATCCGCCTCCCACCAGAACGGATGCTTGGGCGGAAATCTCGGTGGGGAGAATCGAAGGATTTGGCGCCGCAGCATCACTTGAGATGAAAATCGAAGAGGAACCGGATGCAGAATCGAATTCGTCGGTCACTTTGCCCCTACTGCTGCGGGTCCATGAAGGGGCGGCGATGGCGAGGACTACTAAGACTGTCAAGGCGATAGGGATTCCCAAAAACACCATTATTACTTGAAAGCCACTCACCCTCCCAGTCTAACGCGCGCGAGTGATGCGATCCCTTACGGTGGTGTCATGACTATTGCGCGCCTTAACTACCCCCAACTACCCGACAGCGGGATCACCGATGATTACCACGGAGTCAACGTCCCCGATCCCTACCGCTACTTGGAGGATCCACAGGATGCTCGCACCCAACAGTGGTTACAAGATCAGGCACTTCTCATGGATGCTGAGCGGGCAAGCTGGTCAGCACGGGAGCACTTCTCGGATCGAGTGGGCGAGTTACTCGGTTCAGGAGCAATTTCACCGCCGTACATCCGCGGTGATCGAACCTTTTTTACTAAGCGCGAGCCGGGCCAGCAATTTGCCGTCCTCTATGTCCGTAACACAAATGATTCACACACCGATTCGGCCACCGCCCGGGTTCTGATCGATCCCATGGTGCTGGACCCAGAAGGCCACACAACTTTAGATAGCTGGCAGCCATCTAAAGAAGGCGACCTGCTCGCCTACCAAATTTCCCAAGGCGGAAATGAAGAATCAGACGTGTATGTCATGAACGTGGAAACGGGCAAGATCATTGAAGGTCCGATCGATCGATGCCGATATTCACCAATTGCTTGGCTCAAGGGTGGGTCAGCTTTTTATTATGTTCGTCGCATTGCACCGGATCTTCTTCCTGAAAGTGAAAGCCACTTCCATCGCCGCGTCTATTTGCACACCATCGGCGCAGACCCACACACGGACGTACTTGTTTTTGGTGCTGGCATGAACCTAACTAACTACTATGGAGTTTCAGTTTCCCGTGACGGTCGCTGGCTCGAAGTTGCATCAAGTGAGGGGACCGAGCCGCGAAATGATTTATGGGTTGCCGATCTCACGGTAAGTGATCCTTCTAGTCCTTCATTCGAACTCGTTCAAGGTGACGTAGATGCACAAACTTCACTCACTTTCGGTCGTGATGGTCGCGCCTACATTTTTACCGACAGGGACGCCCCCCGAGGGAAGCTGCTAGTGACAACGCCGGGGTCCTGGGACCCGACCTCCTGGAAGACGCTTATCCCCGAGGCGCCAGATGCCGTTCTTGAATCGGTCACTTTGCTTGACGGCGACGGGCTAGATCAGGACCAGCTCCTCGTCGTGCACACAAATCACGGAGTGGCCCAGATGGCCGTTCACGCCGCAGCAGGTGGGGAATTTTTGTATCCCATCGAGTTACCCGGGGCCGGAACAATCGGCGGTCCTATCGAGCACATTGATGGTGGTCCCATTACTTGGATCGTGTACACCGATCACACCACTATTCCTACGATCTTCGAGTTTGATGCGCGGTCGAGGAAACTTATCCTTTATGCGACTCCCCCAGGCAGCGTCCAGGCGCCATCGGTGCACTCAGAACTCATCACCTATCCATCACTTGATGGCACTACCGTTCGCATGTTTGTTATCTCACCAACCGGAAATTCAGATCAACCACGACCAACAATTCTTTATGGATACGGTGGATTTGGCATTCCGATGCAGCCCGGCTACAGCGCCGCAATTCTGGCCTGGGTTGAATCTGGTGGCGTGTGGGCGGTCGCGAACTTGCGCGGTGGCGGTGAAGAAGGTGAGGAGTGGCATCGCGCTGGAATGTTGGCCAATAAGCAAAACGTCTTCGATGACTTCCACGCCGCAGCCGAATACCTCATTACTCACGGATGGACCACGAGTGAGCAGCTGGGGATCTACGGTGGATCAAATGGTGGGCTTCTTGTCGGTGCCGCCATGACCCAACGGCCGGACCTTTTCAATGCAGTGGTGTGCGTGGCCCCTCTACTCGACATGATCCGCTACGTCGAAAGTGAATTGGGGCCGACCTGGACAGTTGAGTACGGCGACCCGGCAGACCCACAGCAATTTGACTGGCTACACGCCTACTCCCCCTATCACCGCGTAACACCGGGAACCGATTACCCGGCCACCATGTTCGCAATTTTCGATAACGACACGCGAACCGATCCCATGCATGGCCGCAAAATGGCAGCGGCTGTTCAGGCCGGCACGAGTGGAGTTCGCCCGATTTTGGTGCGCACCGAGGAAAATGTGGGTCATGGTGCCCGGTCATTGAACAAGTCGATCGAGGAAAGTGCCGATACGTTAGCGTTCATGTCGCACTGGACCGGACTAGACCACTAAGGGGAATTACATGGATTGGAATTCATTCGTGGATGCCGTCGACTCGTTTCGTAGCGGACCATGGGTTGTCCCGCTTCGCATCGTGATGATCATCATTGTCGCCCTTGTCGCTACAAAAGTGTCCACATTGGCGATACGCAGGGTCGTGGCTAAGGCCACAAGCAAGGCTGTCACACTCAATGCCGCCGAACTACGAAACTCGACCGACTCAGAAGACGTCTCCGACCAGCTCTTGGAAAACCGGGTCTCTCAACGAGCGAACGCCCTTGGCACATTAGGTCACAGCACCGCTGTTATCGGTATCTGGACGATCTCCATCATGATGATTATGGCTGAAGTGGGAATCAACATCGGTCCACTTTTGGCCAGCGCAGGCATACTTGGCGTGGTCCTTGGTTTTGGTGCCCAAACTTTAGTGGCAGATTACCTGGCCGGAATCTCAATGACACTCGAGGATCAATTGGGCGTGGGAGACGTTGTTGACTGCGGGGTTGTCCTTGGTACCGTTGACGAAGTTGCACTGCGCTACACCCGAATTCGAGACTTTTATGGCGTTCTCTGGTACGTGCGCAATGGAACTATCCCCTTCATTGCTAACCAAAGTCAAGGCTGGACCTACGCAATCGTTGACATTGCCATGAGATACAACGCCGATCTAGCCAATGTGCGGCAGGTGATTAACGAAGAAGGCCAACACATTGCACTAGATTCCAGTTACGACACTGTTTTCATGGACGCACCCGAGTATGCGGGCCTCCAGGACGTGCGTGGTGATGCAGTCGTGGTCCGGGTAATGGCCAAGGTGATGCCAGATCAACAATTCGTCGGTGCTCGCCTACTGCGCGAACGGGTCAAGAGTGCACTCGACAATGCGGGGTTGCACATCCCACTCACCCAAATGCAGATAGTCGATGAACGAAGGGCGCAGTGACGAATTCAGAATTGACCCCCTATGAGCGTTTTGGCGGACATGCATTTTTCACTGACCTAGTCCATAATTTTTATCAACGGGTCCCTAAAGACCCAGTCCTGAGTGCCATGTATCCGATTGATGACTTCGAAGGTGCGGAGTGGCGTTTACGCTCATTTCTTGAACAGTATTGGGGCGGCCCTGGAACCTATAGTGAAGAGCGCGGTCACCCGCGGCTTCGAATGCGCCACGTGGGATTCCACATTGACGGTGATGCCCGCGACCGCTGGTTGGCTCTGATGGCAGCCGCGATTGCTGACCAAGGGATGGATGCCCATCTTGAGTCAGAGCTATGGCAGTATCTGGTGGCGGCCGCATTTGGTATGCAAAATGTCCCAGACGAAACACCAGAAAATGATGCATCAATTCCTATCACGGAGGCTTAGAAGTGCCAAGCGGAAAGAATGAATGGTGGCGTGATGCTGTCATTTACCAGGTCTATCCACGTTCATTTTCTGACAGTGACGCAGACGGAATCGGCGACATACCGGGGATCCTCAGCCGGGTGGACTACCTTGCCAATCTAGGGGTCGACGCTATTTGGATTTCTCCTTTTTACGATTCACCGCTACTTGATGGTGGCTACGATGTGTCCGATTTCCGACTCGTTGATCCCCGGTTAGGCCACGTCGCAGATGTCGAAGCCCTGATTCACGCTGCACATGCCAAGGGTGTGAAACTCTTCATGGACATAGTCCCCAACCACACCAGTAGCGCCCATGCCTGGTTTCACGAGGTGCTGAACTCCGAGCCTGGATCACCCGCATGGGACCGCTACGTAATTAAAGAAGGAAAAGGCGCACGTCATGAATTCCCGCCAACCAACTGGCAGAGCGTTTTTCACGGTGATGCGTGGTCCCCGCTCGTTTTGGCCAATGGCGTGACAACAAAGTACTGGTATCTTCATATTTTCGATTCGTCTCAACCTGATCTAAATTGGGAAAACTCCCAAGTCCGCGCTGAGTTCGAAGATATTTTGAAATTCTGGTTTGATTTAGGGATTGATGGTTTTCGGATTGATGTCGCCCACGGCTTGATCAAAGACCAAACTTTCCCCGATATTGATTACGACGCGGCCCGCGAAAAGGGACTACTCGGCGCCCCAATTTTGAGTCCATTTTGGGACCAAGATGGCGTACACGAGGTGTATCGAAGTTGGCGAAAGATTGCAGATAGTTACCAGCCACCAAAGGTTTTTTGCGGCGAAACGTCCGCTCCATCACCTGAGCGTCTTGCTCTTTACCAACGTCCCGACGAACTGCACACGTCGTTCAACTTCCATTATTTGCGAGCGGGATTTGACGCGATCAAGCTCAAAGAATCAGTGGATTCCACCTTGCTCAACCACAAAAAAGTTGGTGCACCCGCCACGTGGGTTTTGTCCAATCACGATATTGTGCGCCACGCCACCCGCTTGGCACCTGGTCAGAGCGACCACCCCACAGTTATGCCAACCCCGGACAACGCTGATCGTGGTGTAGCACGTGCTCGGGCTGCGACTCTTTTCACACTCGGACTTCCCGGTTCCACTTACCTGTACCAAGGCGAAGAACTTGGATTACCAGAGGTCCTTGATCTCCCCGGAGAAGCCCGCCAGGACCCCGTGTGGTTCCGCACAGAAGGTAAACAGATTGGCCGCGATGGATGCCGGGTGCCCCTCCCCTGGTCAGGTGACGTTCCTTCCTACGGATTCAGTTCCGGGGAAAATTCGTGGCTCCCCCAACCGAGTTCTTGGGAACACTTGAGCGTTCAGGCACAGGAGTCCGGTGACACAACATTGAATTTTTACCGCGCCGCACTCGCAAAAAGACGCGAAGAGCTGGCAACCGGTGACGGCGAACTCCAATGGCGCATGGGTGAATTCGCAATTCCCAATGATTCAGTCTTGGCTTATCGCCGGCTCCACCCAGTGAGCCCATTGACCTGCCTTATGAATACGACCGGTGAAATGTGGAGCGCCCCACATTCATTTGGAACCCAAGTTGTGGTGGCATCAGGTCCCGAAGTTGCAATTGTCGACTCAGGTGACGGGGAGCACTTGGTACTCGGTCCTGAAACTAGCGTGTGGGTGCGCGGCTAATTCACTAATTGCATCCGACTACGGGCCGAAGGCACGGTTGAGTCCACAAAAACTTGACCCCGTGGGGTGCTCAGTCTCTTCCACTGACCACACGTTGCAGCCGAAATTTTTACGGGTTCATCCCAGATAAGCATTAGCCGTTGAGCTGCATAAAGAATCTTTACCGGCAACCCTCCCCAAGCCGGGCGATTCCAGATTTCCTCCGCTAGATCGGCCTTGCCTCGTTCCCCGAGACCGACACTACGACGATCAAATTCGTTGATGGCCTGATTTACTACTGGAATAATGTCACTCGCCATCGCATGCATTGGGATTTGCCAACCCTGCGACGGCGGTAATTCTGATACAGATGCGGTTTCAGCACCAACGATCTGGTCAAGGGAGTCAAGTTCAATTACCCCCTGTGAGTTGGAAAGCAACGCAACAACATCACGTCCAGTCACAATCAGATCGCATGGCTGCCCGGGGCTCATCTTGGCAGGCATCGCGATGAATGCGCGCAAATTGAGAGGTATTGCCGAATAGAAAGCTACCGCATTCGGTGAAGTGACCACCCGGACCGCAATATTAGGATTCCATTCAACTTGTTTTTCCAGAATAGAAATAATTGAGCGTAGCTCCGTTGGTCCAAGGGTTACTCGCACGAATTACTCCACTTCAAGAATGCTCTGCAAAGCACTTCGTAATTTGTCGGGAATGGAAACTGCCTTGTCATTATCAAAGCACACCATCACACTTTCCGCTTCTGCGGCAAGCTCACCTAGTTCATTAAAAATTCGATACTTCATTCGATAGGAAGTATTACCGACTGAACTAATCGTGACCTTAATGGTCAATGGGTCGGTCGAATAAAGAATCGGTCGACGAAATTCAATTGACTGATGGGCCATCACTTGGCTGAACTTTAAAGTGTCGGTGTAGTCGATTTGCATTAAGGCACGCAGCCGAGCTTCCTGCAAGTAATCGAGATAGACGACATTGTTTACATGTCCCAGTGGGTCAAGGTCGCTAAAGCGCCGGTAAACCTGTGTAACGAATACGCTCATTAGTTCTACTAGTCGCGCGTAAGTTTGCGGTAGGTAGCGCGGGTCGGTCGGGTCGCCTCTTCACCTAAGCGCTCTACCTTGTTTTTCTCGTACCCTTCGAAGTTCCCTTCGTACCAGAACCACTGCGAGTCACCCTCGTAGGCCAAGATGTGGGTCGCAATTCGGTCGAGGAACCAACGGTCATGGGAAGTGATCACGGCGCAGCCTGGGAAATCAAGGAGAGCTTTCTCCAGCGATCCCAATGTTTCCACATCAAGGTCGTTTGTCGGCTCGTCAAGGAGAATCAAGTTTCCCCCCATTTTGAGGGTGAGTGCCAAGTTGAGGCGGTTTCGCTCACCACCGGAAAGTACTTTTGCTTGTTTCTGTTGATCTGGCCCCTTGAATCCGAATACTGACACGTAGGCGCGTGAAGGCATCTCCACATTACCCACCTTGATCCAATCTAGGCCGTCGGATACCACTTCCCACACATTTTTAGTTGGATCAAGGCCCGAACGGCTCTGGTCAACATAAGACAATTTCACAGTTTCGCCCACTTTGAGGTCACCCGAAGTGGGTAAAGCATCTTTGTTAGCAGTATCACCTTCGGCTGCCGCAACAATCATGTTGAAAAGGGTCGTTTTACCCACACCGTTGGGGCCAATCACACCAACGATGCCATTGCGCGGCAGCGTGAACGAAAGATTATCAATCAGCATTCGGTCATCAAAGCCCTTGATCAAGCCCTTAGATTCAACAACAACTGCTCCGAGCCGTGGGCCGGGCGGAATCTGAATTTCTTCCATGTCGAACTTACGGGTCTTCTCAGCCTCAACTGCCATTTCTTCATAGCGATCCAAGCGTGCGCGAGATTTGGTCTGGCGTGCCTTTGCATTGGAGCGAACCCACTCAAGTTCATCGGTCAGCCGTTTCTGCAGCTTGACATCTTTTTGACCTTCAACCTTGAGCCGAGCGGCCTTTGTTTCCAGGTAAGTGGAGTAATTGCCTTCATATGGATAGGCACGTCCTCGGTCCAGTTCCAAAATCCACTGGGCAACATTGTCCAGGAAGTACCTATCGTGGGTGATGGCGATAACGGTCCCCGGGTATTTTTCAAGGTGTTGTTCGAGCCACTGAACGCTCTCAGCATCAAGGTGGTTGGTGGGCTCATCCAGCAAAAGCAGATCGGGTTGCTGTAAAAGCAACTTACATAGGGCGACCCGTCTCTTTTCACCACCGGACAATAACGGGATCTCCGAATCCGACGGAGGACAACGCAGCGCATCCATCGCCTGCTCGAGTTGATTGTCGAGATCCCATGCATTTCGGCGGTCGATTTCTTCTTGTAACTTACCCATCTCAGAGAGGAGCGAGTCGTAATCGGCATCAGGCTCGGCAAGTTCTACCGAAATCTGATTGAAGCGGTCAACCATGTCTTTGGTTTCGGCGACACCCTCTTGAACGTTCTCCAGGACTGATTTGCTTTCATTGAGATTGGGTTCCTGCGTGAGGATTCCGACGGTAAATCCGTCATGGAGTTTTGCTTCTCCATTGGATACGTCATCGATTCCCGCCATGATCTTCAAAAGGCTCGATTTACCAGCGCCATTGGGGCCAACCACACCAATTTTTGCACCGGGAAGAAAGGACAAGGTCACGTTATCCAGGACGACCTTGTCGCCATGGGCTTTACGAGCTTTCTGCAATGTATAAATGAATTCGGCCATGGCATCGGAGCCTAGTGCGACCCCGATGCCCGAGCTGCATCACCCAACGCCAGAAATCTCACCCGTTTCGAGGTCGATGCCTACAGCAACTTCACCATCGGCTCCGATTTGATCGAGATAGTCCACAGTGTCTTGCCCAAGCGCATCCGCCAGCATGCGGCGCTCGCTTTCGACCACGGAGTCTTTACGTACCTTGGTAAAGACCGAAGTGCCGCGAGCAAGATCGGGGCCAACCGCAATTGCCTCAATGTCCACGTAACGCATGATGTGAGTGTGGTCACCGCACACTTTTTCGTGCTCCCGACTTCGCATTCGTCCCGTCACAACCACCGGCATTCCCTTAATTAGACTGGACGCAACATTGTGCGCCATTTGCCGCCAGCAACTTACCGTGAAGTAA
>DGQA01000009.1 GCA_002390705.1 Actinobacteria bacterium UBA4426
TCACTTGTGCTCTGCGTTGAGCGAATGCGAGATGTCGTCGATGTAAATCTTACAGATGGATACGTCGAGACCCAGCCCGGAATTTTCAATTCTGAACTGCGTGAACATGTTGGTCGCTTAGGCATGTGGTACGCACCCGACCCTGCCAGCAAGGATTTCTGTTCGATCGGTGGCAATATAAATACAAATGCGGGTGGATTATGTTGTGTCAAGTACGGAGTTACCCGCGATGCAGTCTTAGGACTGGAAGTTGTCCTAGCCGACGGCCAAGTGACCCGGCTAGGTCGCCGCACAATCAAAGGTGTTGCCGGTTACGACCTTGCTGGACTGGTCGTGGGCTCCGAGGGAACGTTGGGAATCGTCACCATGGCCAGGCTTCGTCTGCGCCCCCTACCGCCCCCGGCAACTACCGCAGTTGCGGTGTTTGATCAGGTAGCGGATGCGGGCCGAGCAACGGCGGCGATCATGGCCGAAATCACCCCGAGCATGCTCGAACTGATGGATCAACAAACATTGCGGGTGGTAGAGAATTGGCGCCCCATGGGTCTGGACGTCACTGCCGGCGCGCTACTCGTTGCGCAGACAGACTCCGGACACGGAAGCGCACTTGCTGATGCGGATCGACTTTTGCAAATCTGCGATGACAATGGGGCATCATTGACCCATCGATCTGAAGACGAGGCAGAGTCAGAAATGCTGCTTGGTGCTCGGCGAATGGCGATCCTCGCCATGGAAGCACAAGGGGATTGGTTACTCGACGACGTCGCGGTGCCCCGTTCACATCTAGCGGAGGCAATGGTGCGAATCCAAGATGTCGCGGAAAAACACGATGTCACGATTTGCACATTTGGTCATGCCGGTGATGGAAATTTGCATCCGACGATTCTGACCGAGCGTGGGGACCAGGAAGCTGGTGCGAGAGCACTCCTCGCCTTTGACGACATTTTGGAGGTCGCGTTGTCACTTGATGGCACTGTTACCGGCGAACACGGAGTGGGAAACCTCAAGCGAGAAGCGCTCGCACGCGAGCTGGACTCGGTATCCATTGATTTGCACTCGCGCATAAAGCAGGCGTGGGATCCATTGGGAATCTTAAACCCCGGTAAAGCATTGCCACGGTGGTGAACACCACCACGAGTAAAACGTGCCTACCCATATGCCCCTAGCCCTAGGCTAGGGGCATGAGCGCCGTTGGCGATACGCCGAAAGATCGCATCCTTGTGGCTGGGGTTGATTCTTCGACGCAGTCGGTAAAAATCGTGGTCCGTGATGCACATTCCGGGGAATTGGTCCGAGAAGCCCGGGCCTCGCATCCGGAGGGCACCGAGGTCAGCCCCCGAGCCTGGTGGGATGCATTAGGTTCACTCGTGCCGCGGACGCTTGACGGTGTATCTGCACTCAGTATTGCAGGTCAACAACACGGCATGGTGGCCCTTGACTCGAACCAAGAAGTTGTGCGCGATGCATTGTTGTGGAATGACACTCGATCCGCGCAAGCAGCGGACGACTTAGTACAAGAACTTGGTGGGCCCTCTGCTTGGGCTGCGGCCGTGGGCAGTGTCCCCGTGGCGGCATTCACAGTGTCAAAGTTGAAGTGGATGGCCCAACACGAGCCAGAAAATGCGAATCGCACCCAAAGCGTTGTATTGCCACATGACTATTTGACCGCGATCTTGACGGGCAACATGGGCGAGCCCACAACAGATCGAGGTGATGCCAGTGGGACCGGCTACTGGTCGCCCTTAACGGGGGAATACCGGCAGGACTTGGTCGAACTTGCACTCGGTCACGAACTTGCGCTGCCCCGAGTGGCAGGTCCGGGCGAGATCGTCGGAACGGCAGTGGGGATCGGTCGTGAAGATATTGTGATTGGTCCTGGCACCGGTGACAATATGGGAGCAGCGTTAGCCCTAGGTGTTAAGCCCGGTGACGTCGTGGTCTCCCTGGGAACTTCGGGAACAGCATTCGCTGGATCGAGTACACCAACCCAGGATCCATCAGGATTCGTCGCTGGCTTTGCCGATGCAACTGGAAACTTCCTGCCACTTGTGTGCACCCTCAATGCAGCGCGAATCTTGACGGCGACAGCGGCGATGTTGAATGTGGACTTTGACGAGTTTGCGCGGCTCGCCTTGTTGGCAGCACCAGGTGCCGGCGGGTTGACTTTTATTCCATATCTTGATGGTGAGCGGACTCCAAATTTGCCTGATGCACAAGGCTCACTGCACGGCATGACCCGGGCGAACATGACGCCAGAAAATATCTCTCGAAGTGCAATTGAAGGAATGTTTGGTGGTTTAGCGGACGCGGTGGATGCGCTCACCCGGGCAGGGGCCCCGGTAAATCGAGTGATCTTGATTGGTGGGGCGGCTGCAAACCCCGCCGTGGGCCAGGTTGCTTCCACAATGTTCAATGCGCCGGTTGAAGTGCCACCCGCAGCAGAATATGTCGCTGACGGCGCGGCTCGACAGGCCGCGTGGGCCCTCAACGGCAAATTACCTGACTGGAGTGGCAGCGGTGTCGGGGTAGTTCGCCAGTTTGCGCCCGACTACCACGAGGTGATCCGGGCTAACTTCCGTAGTGCCTGGCAAAGCATGTACGCCTGATCGCCTAAGTTTCTCTCATGGACTTCCTCACCGTCACTCTCTTTGCCCTGGTTGGGGCTTCGGCGCAATTTGTTGACGGACTACTCGGCATGGGATTTGGCATCACTTCGGCATCCCTACTCACGGTTCTTGGATACAGCGCGGTGGCCGCATCTGCTGGCACGCACGCTGCCAAAGTTGGGACAACTTTGGTCTCAGGGGTGAGTCATTGGCGTGAAGGCAATGTCGATTGGCGGGTGTTGATCACGGTGGGAGTGCCCGGTGCGATTGGCGCATTTATCGGGGCGGTGGTGCTGACCAGTATCGCACTAGATGGCGCTCGAATCTGGATGGCCGCGATTCTGTTTTTGTTGGGGCTCACTATTATTGCTCGCTTCGGTTACGATAAGTCGCTCTTCCCAGCCATGAAATTGCGTACAAGAAATCTGTGGCCGATTGGTCTTTTCGGTGGCTTTGTCGATGCAACCGGTGGCGGGGGTTGGGGGCCGGTTGCGACCCCGTCGCTCATGACCGTGACCAAACACAAACCGCACCGGATTGTAGGAACAGTGAGCGCGTCAGAGTTCCTCGTGGCGGCGTCGGCATCCATCGGGTTCCTCTTTGGCGCAGGGGAAGCCGGTGTCCCGTGGCTGGCTGTTCTGGGTCTGGTGATCGGCGGGGTTATTACGGCACCCATCGCCGCTCGACTTGCCAAGAAAGCCCCAACCGCGCCACTTGGCGTTGCCGTCGGTGGAATGGTCTTGATCGCAAACACTGTGGTGATCGCTTCGGTCCTGGCGATCTCTGGTGCAATTTCGGCGGCCATTGTGGCCGTAGAGCTTGTAATCACAATTGCGATTGTGATTCAAGTTGTTAAGCGGACTCCCGCACCAACTTGAAGGTCTGGTCGAGAATCTTCGCGACCTGAACCGATTGCCAAGGATTGGGAAGCCAACCGCCGCTTCCGCTAATTCGATCACTCACGTTCTCGAACATCAGTTGATAAGGGTCTACTGGTGCGAAGTGCTCAGTGTGCTTGTGCCCATTGACCATGAGGGTCAATTCACTGGGTTGATTGAAGCTGGTGAAAGCTTGATCTTTTGGCAAGCTGATTTCACCTTCACTGCCCTTGAGCACAAAGCGTTGAGACGGATGCATGGCGAATGAAGAAACGATCGCTGCTGATCCTTGTGAGTGCGAGTTTGTGAAGTCGAATTGGGCCTTCATGGTCATGTCAACTTGCTCCCCATGATTTTCTTTTTCCGCCTGGGTGAGCGAGTACTGCGTATCCTCGTCAAGCAGGGCCACAAGTGCGTGCAGTGGGTAGATGCCCACGTCATAAAGTGCGCCGCCACCCTTATTGGGATCGAGTCGGTAGTTGCCTTTTGTTACCCCGTCAAATGTAAAAGTGCCCAGGTAGTTCGTAGGAGACCCGATCGCTTTGCTGGAGACGAGTTCTTGAATGCGTTGTGCGCGCGGATGCCACAGAGACCACACGGCTTCAACCAACAACAGGCCCTTGTCTTTTGCATGAGCATAGGCATTGATCGTTTCACCAGCATTAAGCACCATGGGCTTTTCGCAAAGAACATGTTTGCCCGCATCCAGGGACTTGAGAATCCAGGGAAGGTGGGCGTCATTATTTAACGAGATGTAGACCGCCTGAATATGAGGATCTTGAATCAGTTTTTCGTAGGAGTCGTAGGCGATCTTCGGTGACAGACCGAGTGCGCGACTTTCATCGCGTGCAGCAGCGGCATACAGAGTCGCGTTGTGTGCGTTGTGTAGCGATTTTGCGGTTGTCCCAGTTGCAAGACCACCGGCGCCGATAAATCCCCAGTTAACAGTTCCGTTTTCCGACATACGCTTAGTGTGTCTTGTCAGTTGTTGAACAGAACAGGGGACTCAGGAATTCCGTTATGCCCGGCAGAGATCTCTGCGGCCTCCATGAGGGCAACCACATCACGGGAATCAATCGCCTGCACTTGCATCGAATCGTGGCCGTGCAGTAACGCCGCGAATTCCCGGTGAAATTCGTATGGTTGAACGAGATCAAGTTCGATTTGCGTTCGCGTACCTGCTGAATCAACCAAGAAAACTTTGGCGGGAAGATCTGCCACGGCAGGTTCAGCTGCTGGATCCCATTCTCCAATGATCGCGCCGGTTGTTCCTAGTGCATAAAACTTAGGCTTGCGCGCCGCCGCAAGATCTGAGTTGACGAAACTTGCGGTACTCCCATCAGTAAAAGTGATTGCCACTTCAGCGTGATCGGCATTAGTGACATGGTCCCAGTGGCGCTTGTGATTGTGGCCACTCACGTGGGCAACTCGTTCGGGAAACAGGTTCAGAATTTGGTCGAGATAATGTGAGCCCCAGTCAAAAATTGCTCCACCGGAAACATCAGACATGGAGTGCCAGTAATCACACGGCCGCGAATACCCTCCGACGAAAGATTCAAAGGCAAACAGTTCCCCGATTGCGCCTTCTTCTACCAAGCGTCGCAATGTCACAAAGTCCGGATCAAATCGTCGGTTTTGATACACCACCAAGACGCATTCTTTCTCGTTGGCTAGGGCAATTAGTTCATCGCACTGTTCTGCCGTGAGAGCCATGGGCTTTTCCAAGATCACGTGCAAGCCACGATTGAGGGATTCTTTGGCCCAGGAATAGTGGCTATTGGGTGGGGTTGAAATTACGACAATGTCGATCAGTCCGCTGTCAAGCATCTCCATTGAGTCGACGAATGTGGAAGCAGTGGGAGCCAGTTCGAGGGCGGCGATGACTCGGTCGGGGTTGAGGTCTGCAACCGCCCGAAGTTCAAGGCCGGGGGTCGAGGCAATTGCCAAATTGTGTTCATGGCCAATGGCTCCATAGGCCAGGAGACCAACACGGAAAGAGACGGAATTGGTGGAAGGCATGGCTACTAACATAGTGGTCTGCGGTCAAGCCCGCAGAATCTCACGCACGGCAAGTGAATTGCGGGTAACTTTGTCCTCAATTGTCAGTCTCAGAAATGGAGTACACATGTCTGATCAAGTTCTTGCAGGGAAAACTGCGTTGGTTACCGGGGCATCTCGGGGAATCGGGCGGGCAATCGCCCTGAGTTTTGCTCAAGCCGGGGCGGATGTGGCTTTAGTCGCCCGAGACGCAGAGAAACTCGGCGAAATCGCCGACGAAATTAGCGATTTGGGTCGTAGTGCTCAGGTGATCACCGCGGACCTGTCCTCTGAGGATGCAGTTGAATCGATCTGCTCGAGTCTTGATTTTGATGTACTCAATATTTTGGTCAATAACGCGGGCGGAAACTCCTTTATGGCCACCACGGAAAAAATGAGACTCTCCGGTTGGCGCAAGACCATGAATCTGAACTTGGACGCCCTGGTCGCCATCACACAGGGTCTGATTCCGCGTCTGGTGAATTCGGGTAATGGGTCCGTTATCAACGTGTCTTCCGTCGCCGGGCTTCGAGGGTCCCCGTTCATGTCCCATTACGGAGCCGCAAAAGCTGCAGTGATCAGTTTCAGCCGCAGCCTGTCCGTGGAACTTGCCAGCCAAGGGGTCCGAGTCAATTCGCTGGTTCCCGGCTGGATCGAGACGGACCTCACGGATTTCTTGCGTTCAACCAAGGAAGCCGAAGCAGGAACCCTGTCGCGGGTCCCCATGGGACGCTGGGGTCGTGCCGAGGAAATCTCGGCAGCAGCAATTTTCCTGGCCAGTGATGCTTCAAGTTTCATGACCGGGCAGGAGTTGATCATTGATGGAGGCCTGTCCGCAATGCCGTAATCACGGAAAAAAAGTGGTTTGGGGTGCACAATGGGCTCATGTAATGAATGTGTGAGAGCACCTACTGGGAAGGAACTGCCATGAGCAATAACACAACCAGTCGTACCAGCCGGATTGAGGCAAAGTACAAGGGCCACCGCAGCGAGGATCGTTTCTTCGCCGCTCGCAACAACGCCAAGCAGGCGTGCGAGAACCTTCGAACCGCAATTCGAAAATCTCACATTCACCGTGTGATGCGTGACGAACTTTTAGAAGCAACCGATCGCGCCGAAGCGCTCGTTAAAGACGTGGAACCCACCCAAATTCACCCGGGTGCGGGGATTCGTCAGCTATCAAAGGAAATCGAGCACTTGCAATTTGCCGAGCAATGGGTCGCTGCCGCTGATCGCGTGCTGAATCGGTTGGGTAGCAGTGGCCCTGCCGATGCCCGCCACGAATTAGAGCAAGCCCAAGATGCCGTCATGTGGTGCATTCGAGCCAATGAGTGGAACGGTCAACTCACCGCCGCGGGTGCGCAGTTGCAGGAAGCCGTTGCCGCGGCAGAGATTCATGCTGCTCGAGTGAGTTGATTTCAGGCTGGCGAGAGTTCGCTGACCGATCAGTTCAGTTCAGGAATCTGGATTGAACAAGTTTCCGGCTCGCTTCGATCTGCGGGGCGAGGAACTGATCGGGTCCAGGCCCGCTTGTTGTTAGGCGCATCTCGCGAACTAATTCTCTGGTCGTTTCGGCCGGAGAAAGTGGTGCGCGCAACTCGATCCCTCGACTCGCTGTCATATATTCAATGGCAATGATGGTGGTCAGATGAGAGATCGCGCTGCGTAACTTTCGACCGGCATGCCACCCCATGGACACGTGATCCTCTTGCATGGCTGAACTCGGAATTGAATCGACACTTGCTGGGACGGCAAGACGCTTGCATTCACTGACCAAACCAGCCTGGGTGTATTGGGCAATCATGAGACCTGAATCCACACCCGGATCGTGGGCTAAAAATGGGGGGAGTCCGTTGTTGCGGTTTTTGTCCAAAAGCCGATCAGTTCGACGCTCGCAAATGGACCCAAGGTCAGCTGCGGCGATTGCCAGGAAATCTAGGACGTAGGCGACCGGGGCTCCGTGGAAATTTCCATTGCTCGTCACCTCACCCGAAGGAAGAATTACGGGGTTATCGATACTTGCAGCTAATTCATTGTGGGCAACGGTGCGTGCGTGCGCGATCGTGTCCCGCACCGCGCCGGTCACCTGAGGTGCGCACCGAAGACTGTAGGCATCTTGTACCCGATCGTCGTCGATCCTGTGACTGTCAACAATTGCCGATCCGGACAACGCGGCATACATGCGTGCTGCGCTTATGGCTTGCCCCGCGTGTGGACGCAACGGTTGGTGTAACTCTGGTCGAAATACTTGATCCGTCCCCAGCAAGGCTTCAACGCTCATTGCAGCACCAAGGTCTGCGGCATCGCATAATCCTTCAAGGTCAGCGTTCGCCATGATCAACATGCCAAGCATTCCATCGGTTCCGTTAATTAATGCCAGGCCCTCCTTTTCCTGGAGTTCAACTGGATAGATCCCTGCAGCACGAAGCAAGTCAGCGACTTCGCCCATGGCGCCATTGGCGCCCCGAGCTTCACCCTCGCCCATGGCGACAAGTGCGCAGTGTGCGAGGGGTGCAAGGTCCCCGCTGCAACCCAGAGAACCAAATTCGTACACAACCGGAGTGATCCCAGCGTTGAGAATGTCGGCGTAGGTACGAGCAACTTCTGGCCGTACCCCGGTGTGACCAGAAGTAAGAGTCTTAAGGCGAAGGAACATGGTGGCACGGACGACTTCGCGCTCAACTTCATTACCCGAACCAGCCGCATGGCTACGGATCAAGGATTTCTGTAATTGCACGCGGTTTTCTGGTGGGATGTGACGGTGTGCCAGTGCGCCAAAACCGGTTGAGATTCCGTAGACCGGGGTCTTTTGGTGGGCGAGTGTGTCCACGTGAGCGCGGCTCACGGCCATTGCGTCGAGTGCGGCGGCGCTGATCTCAATCAGGGCATTGCCCCGGGCTACTGCGATCACTTCGTCAACTGTTGGCGGTGATGTTCCCAAAATCACGGTGTGTCTCATAAGGTGAGTGCCTTTCCGACCAGGTAGGTGTGGGCGATTTGCGGCACACCTGGACGATACGCGAGGAAATCTATTGAGGGCGCGTTGAGAACTATAAAGTCAGCGCGCATGGCTGGGGCAAGAACTCCTATGTCGCTGCGTGCCAGCGCTTGTGCTCCGCCGGCAGTTGCGGCACGAACTGCCTGGTCAACGCTCATGTGCATTTCCCGAACCGCCAGCGCGATCATGAACTGCATTGAAGTGGTAAATGAACTACCGGGGTTGCAATCGGTGGAAAGGGCGACGTCAACACCCGCGTCTAGGAAGCGACGCGCGTCAGGGAAAGGCGAGCGCGTTGAGAACTCAACTCCTGGTAGCAAAGTTGCCACAATGCCTGCATCGGCGAGGGCCGCTAATTCAGAGTCAGAGGTGTAGGTCAAGTGGTCGACGGATACGGCGCCTAACTCGCAGGCAACTTCGATTCCACCAACTGATTCGATCTGGTTTGCGTGCAATTTTACTAATAGTCCCGCGTCAGAACCTGCACGAAGGATTCGGCGGGCCTGATCGGGAGTAAATGCGCCTTTGTCGCAAAACACGTCAATCCAGCGGGCGTAGGGGAGCGATTCGGACAGCATTTGTCCGCACACCAGATCCACATATGCATCGGGATCGTGAGTGAACTCATTGGGAACCACATGGGCGCCAAGGAAAGTAGTTTCCGCAGTGAATTCCCGGGCAATTCGAAGGCTGCGAACTTCACTGGCAACATCGAGTCCATAACCTGATTTAATTTCAAAACTCGTGATCCCACCGGTGTGAAATTCATCAACAAGGGAGGCACAATTCGCCCTCAATTGCGAATCTGTTGCTGCACGGGTCGCCGCGACCGTGGATCGAATTCCACCGGCCGCGTAGGACTCCCCGGACATGCGGGCTGCGAATTCTGCAGAGCGTTCCCCAGCGAAAATCAGATGCGAGTGGGAGTCCACAAACCCGGGGAGAACAGCACAGCCCAGAGCGTCCAAGATCTGATCGCAATCACTGGGTGCCTCAGATTCGGGGCCAACCCAGGTGATCACGCCGTCCGAATGCGTGAACGCGCAGCCACTTTTGCGGTAGGAGCCGCGACCGCTGTTGGTAATCAGTTCACCAATGTTGCGAACGAGCGTACTCACTGCGGCGCGTTCTGATCGGTACCTTCTGTCATGGGAATTCGAACACCCCTTTCTTCCGCGACGTCACAGGCGCTGTCGTAGCCGGCATCAACGTGTCGAATCACACCCATGGCTGGGTCGTTAGTTAATACGCGCCTGATCTTCTCACCCGCGAGTTCGCTTCCGTCCGCTACGGTGACTTGGCCGGCGTGAATGGATCGTCCAATTCCGACACCACCGCCGTGGTGAATAGAAACCCATGACGCACCTGAGGCAACGTTGACCATTGCGTTGAGCAGTGGCCAGTCAGCGATTGCATCAGAGCCGTCGAGCATTGACTCGGTTTCGCGGTACGGAGAGGCGACGCTGCCGCAGTCGAGGTGGTCACGACCAATCACGATTGGTGCAGAAATTTCGCCGCTTGCAACCATGTCATTGAACTTCGCACCGGCCTTGTCGCGTTCGCCGTACCCCAACCAGCAAATCCGTGCGGGGAGCCCTTGGAAAGCGACCCGGTCCTGAGCAAGGGTGATCCAGCGACGCAGGTGATCATTTTCGGGGAACAATTCCAAGATCGCTTTATCGGTTTTATAGATATCTTTTTCGTCGCCAGAAAGGGCAACCCAACGGAACGGTCCTTTCCCTTCGCAGAACAGCGGGCGAATATAGGCTGGGATGAATCCAGGGAATTCAAAAGCTCGATTAAAGCCACCCTTTCGAGCTTCATCTCTAATTGAATTACCGTAGTCGAATACTTCGGCGCCACCATCCATGAAACCGACCATTGCTTCAACATGCTTGGCCATTGCAAGTTGCGCCCGCTCGGTGAACTCGTCGGGTTTTTTGTCCGCGTACTCGTGAGCGTCACCAAAATCAATGTCCTCGGGGATGTAGCTCAGTGGATCATGGGCTGAGGTTTGGTCGGTGACGATGTCAATGGGAACTCCACGGCGGAGCAGTTCTGGGAACAAAGTGGCCGCGTTGCCAACCAGCCCAACGGAAAGTGCTTTGCGGTTTTTCTTTCCATCCAGTACGAGTTTTAATGCGTGCTCGATGTCATCAGCAACGATGTCTAGGTACCGGTCAACAACGCGACGATGCAAGCGACTGGGGTCAATATCTACCACGAGGCAGACGCCCTCATTCATGGTGACCGCAAGGGGTTGTGCGCCGCCCATGCCACCGCAACCTGCGGTGAGAGTCAAAGTGCCAGCGAGAGTCCCGCCAAATTTCTTTTGAGCAACAGCGGCGAAAGTTTCGTAGGTTCCTTGCAGAATCCCTTGGGTGCCAATATAAATCCAAGACCCGGCTGTCATCTGGCCGTACATGGTCAACCCCATGTGTTCCAACCGGCGAAACTCGGGCCAGTTCGCCCAGTCGCCCACCAGATTAGAGTTTGCGATCAAAACGCGGGGCGCCCACTCGTGGGTCTGCATGACACCCACTGGGCGACCCGATTGCACGAGCATGGTTTCGTCGTTTTTTAACGTCTGCAGGGTGCCGATCATGGCGTCGTAGCTGCGCCAATCGCGGGCCGCTTTACCGGTTCCCCCGTACACAACCAACTTCTCAGGGTATTCGGCTACGGCCGGGTCTAGGTTGTTTTGCAGCATGCGCATCGCTGCTTCTTGTCCCCAGCCAGGAGCGGTGCGGGTGGTGCCGCGGACCGCGTGGATCTCGCGGGTCGGGTCGTAGGTCGGGGTGATCAGATTTTCGGTGGTCATGGCCACAGTGTGTCCTGATTGCGACGGATTGAAAGCACCAATGGACATTCATAGTCTCACATGCGAGACTTTAATCATGACTCAGGTCCCTGCCGCGAATCGGGCTCTTGAGGTGCTGCTCCTTTTAGCTCGAAGCGCCGGGCCCATCCCAGCAGCGACCATTGCTCGAGAGTTGGAAATCCCGAAATCTTCGCTCTATCATCTTCTTGCGGCAATGCAGTCAAAGGAATTTGTCACCCCGATCTCGCAAGGGCAGAAAGATAATTCACTATGGGGCCTAGGAGTGAGCGCATTCGAAGTGGGCTCGGCATATGTTCGACATGAACCACTTGAATCACGCGCACGCCCGATTCTCGTCGCTTTGATTGGCAGGGTGGCAACTATCGCGCCACTCGCAGCCCACCTAGGAATCTTGCGGGGGAACGACACTTACTACCTATTGAAAGAGAGCACCGGTAGGCCGATCACGGTGGTATCGGAAATCGGAGTTCGACTTCCCGCATCACTGACTTCATCGGGGCGTGCAATGCTGTCCCACCTTTCAGCAGCCCAAATTCGAGCACTTTTTCCCAATTCACATGCATTTGTCGACCGGACGGGAAAAGGACCGACAAATTTGGCGCAGCTCAAGGAACTCCTTGCCAAGGAACGCACCCAGGGTTATGCGAGCGAATCAGGTTCGGTCACTCTTGGTCACTCATCGGTGGCTGTGGCAGTTTTTGACCACCTTGGCGAGCCCATTGCCGCGATCAATATCGTCTATCGGGACAGCACAATTAATCGCTCCGATCAGCAGGTGCTAGTAGATGTTGTGAAAGACTCTGCCCGCGATCTCACCGTACGCCTCGGTGGGCGTATACCCAGTAGCATTAAGGACCGACCATGACTGCAGACCCGAACTGGCCTCGTGCATCAGAGTTGCTGACCAATAACCCCAATTCCGCGGTTGCGTTGATCGGAATTGGGGCACACCAGACTTCGATTAGTCCAACTCGCGCCGACACCACACCGCCTGCAGTGCGTGAGGCGCTCCTTCGCTACTCAACTTATTGCGCATCCCATGATCAAGATCTGAATGAACTGAAAATATGTGATGTGGGCAACGTCAAAAGTCCAGACCATGCGGAGGGTGAACAACGTGTACACGAAAAACTACAGAACCTTAGAGACAAGTTCTTAATCGCCATCGGAGGAGATAATTCGATTACCTACTCGGTTGCAACTGGACTTTGGGGCAGTCAAATAAATAATGCGGGGCTAATAACTTTTGATGCCCACCACGATTTGCGCGATGGAAAAACAAATGGATCCCCGGTCCAACGACTGGTTAACGCTGGCTTGTCCGGCACCCGCATTGTCCAAATCGGAATTGCTGACTTTTCTAACTCACCCCAATACGCTCAGCGGGCAAAGGGATACGGGATCACAGTTATTCCACGCAGTGAGCTCCGAAATCGCAGTTCAGAAAGCGTGATTGCGCAAGCACTCGAAATAGCAGGTTGCGCCGATGGACCAGTTCACGTGGACTTTGACGTTGACGTGTGTGATCGCTCCGTTGTTCCGGGCTGTCCGGCAGCAGCGCCTGGTGGAATCAGTGCCGATGAATTTCGAGACTTCGCCCACCTAATCGGCAAAAGCCCACAGGTCACTTCGGTTGACTTCACCGAGGTCGATGCCACAGCTGACTCCGCTGACAGTCGAACGGTGCGTTTAGTCGCAGTCGCAATTCTCGAGTTACTCTGCGGCTTCCAAAGCCGTGAAACTACTTAATCGGACCGACCGGCAGGCGATTTTCTACAACAGCACCATCTATCAACTCGATCCGATAAGCAGCTGGACCGTCCTGGTCAACAACGTCAAGATCGGTAACCACTTCAACGGGTGTTGTGTCCTGGTACAAAATTCCAATCCGGTCGTCGGTTGCATAAGTTGTGGGCAGTTCACCACTGGCTACCAAGTCGTGCACAAGTGGTCGACGTTGTTTTTCCGAGTCGTAATGCACGCCATTGCCATAGGGCAAAAGACCAAGGCCCCCAAACGCGGGTTGTAAAGCTGTGCCATAAGAGTCCGTTGGGCCGCCCACGTGCCAGCAAATCGAACCTGCGCTCACTCCAGCAAGTACAGTTCCCCCATCCCATGCCTGTCGCATTAAGGAATCAAGGTTGTGGGCCCTCCAGATCGCCAGCAGGTTCACCACACTTCCACCACCCACCCAGATCACGTCACTTTTGCTCATGATTTCTTCGGGAACGTGGTTGGGCATGGGAAACAGCGCAAGGTGATCAACAATACAGTTGAGTTCACTCAACGCGCTGTACATGAGGGAGAGATACCCAGGGTCGTCACCGGATGCGGTCATGATCAATGTAATGCGTGGTCGCTCCACGTCGGTCAGTTCGAGTGCCCGCTTGATCAAGCCTCCGGGTCGAGCACCACCGGAATTAACGCGTGGGAGAAAACCGCCGCTGGTAGCAAAAATCTGTCTGGTCACAGTAATACTCAATTGCTTTTCGGGGTAGTCGTGATAATTGTGGTCAGCATGTCGACCGCTGCGGGAACATGAGCCCGATCCATGCGCCCTTCAATAACCAGTGCGGCAATGCCGTGTACTGAGGCAATAAGCACGGTCTCTAAAAGGTGCGAATCTTCTTGCGCGAATCCGTATTCAGCCTGAAGGTGACTCAGGGTTGAGACAACCGAACCCTCAATGTATTCAGGGCGATGCAGTGCAACTTTCCCGTTGAACATCACGTGAAACAGGTGTGGGTGATCAACTGCAAAAGAGATGTACGCATTGGCCGAGTGACGCATGAGTTCCAGTGGACCCTCCACATCTGAGTTTACCGAAACCTGACAAAGAATAAATTGGTCAAGTTGAACAAATCCACGTGCACTGACGGCCTCCATTAGTGCTTCTTTGTCGGCGAAATGATGGTAGGCAGCGCTGGGACTCACCCCGACGGCTGCAGCAACTGCCCTAAGGGATACGTGTTCAGCACCAACAGCGTCCACGCTGGCTACGGCCTGTTCAATGAGGGCCTCACTTAAATCACCGTGATGATATGCGCGCTTAGCGGTCTCGCTCATAAGTACAGTCTATTCAAAGTTGCGACTGGGCCGGTGGTGCAAGGCTGCAGGAATCCTGATTAGTTAAACGCACATTCACAGCCCACAACATGAACAGGAGTGAGATAACCGCCAAGAACGGCTGGATCGGGGCAAACCAAGAAACTGCACCACTGGAGCCAATTGCGAGAAGGACCAGTTTGTTGCATACCGGGCAGCCGACCGCGAAGAAAGAAATGAATCCACCCAATGTGCCAAGCCGGAATGAGTTGTCCGTGTTCTGGGCAGCAACCTCGGGATCGGTGAGCGATTCGCGAACATAGGTCGCAATTAAAATCCCGCCAAGAAGTGCGCTGCAGACCACGGTCGGGTAGGACCACCAAGTTGTCTCAATTGCACGACCAAAAATTGGGTTAGGAATTACTGCGGTCGGTAGTGCGATCAGAAACCCAATTCCGAGCCCTGACAATACGGCTGCATACCAACGGCGTGGTGACCACCCAGACATGGCGCCTCGCCACATCTGGGGGCTGATTTTCAGGCTTGATCTGGTGAGCACCCCTGCAGGGTACCCGGGTGCGTGGCTCTCCCTTTCTTTGAACACGATAGTTGCAGTGCTCGCGGATCGCGTGGCCGCGAAGCGCAGCCGGTAGCATTGGGCCGGTGCCTGCTGGCAGGAAGACTGACGGCGCACCGACCGCACTGCAAAATGTTTTGCAAGGCGCATCCAAGAAGGACTCGCGTGAATACGGACCGCAGCACAACCGACCCAGCTCGCATGCACGCCCCGGATCAGCACTTGGTCGACGTAGTGCTGGCCTACGTCACCGAACGCCTGGCTTTAGCGGAGGCGCCCATTGACGGCTTTGGTGACCGAGATGAAATGCAGCAAGCACTCGAAGGCTTGATTGGTCCAGAGCCCAAGGACCCGGTTGCAGTGCTGAGTATTTACGAGAAGTACCTCTCCGAGACGGTCCTGTCCGCAGATAGCCCACGTTTTTTTGGTTTTATCCCGGCTGCACCGACAAAAGCCGCCCTACTTTTTGACATGGTGGTGTCAGCCGCATCACTGCAAGGTTGCTCATGGCTAGAAGCTGCCGGAGCAGTGATGGCGGAAAACCAAGCCCTGCGGACCATGGCAGATATTGCGGAAATGCCAGAGGGAGCAGGCGGTACATTTGTCTCGGGCGGCAGTGCAGGGAATCTCTCAGCTTTGGTTGTCGCACGAGATACTGCGCGGGCTAAACGCACAGTAAGTGGTCTTCCGCTCTACCAGCTTCAGGTTGTGGTCAGTGATCAGGCGCATTCGTCAATAAAGAATGCGCTAAATATTGTTGACATGGGTGCCATTGTTATTCCCACAACTCACGGGCGAATGACTCACGAAAACCTCGTACAAGGTCTGGCACACCAAGACCTATCAAACGTTGTTGCGATAATTGCAACTGCGGGTACCACGAACGCGGGAATTATTGACCAACTTGATGCGGCGGCAGACATTGCCGAGAGCCACGGCTGGTGGTTCCATGTTGACGGCGCTTATGGTGGTGCCGGAATGCTGGATCCGGGGAAGCGCCATCTCTACACCGGAATTGAGCGAGTTGATTCCCTCGTAATGGATCCGCACAAATGGTGGTTTGCACCGTTCGACTCGGCAGCGTTGCTCTACAAAGACCCGCACTTGGCAAAGGGTGTGCACACCCAAGATGCGTCTTATTTGAATGTAATCCATTCAAGTGAACTCACCGAGTTCAATCCCAGTGACTTGGCGTATCACCTCACCCGTCGAGCCCGGGGAATGGCGCTGTGGTTCTCACTCGCTGTTAACGGCCTTGATGCGTACCGCGATGCGGTTGTGGCGGGTAATGAAATGGCACGGTATGCAGCTGACCAGATTAAAGCGCACCCTGACGTAGAACTGGTCCGCGAGCCTGATCTCTCGGTCGTGCTGTTAAAACGCACTGGCTGGACTGCCGTGAACTACGACCAGTGGTCAACGGATCTACTGGAAAGGCAGGTTGCCTTCGTCACTTCATCAACTTGGCAAGGTGAAACCGTTGGTCGTTTAGTTTTCTTGCATCCTGGAACTACGACAGCAATGGTTGATGACGTACTGGCCGCGCTGCACTAGTTATTGCGCAGGTTCAGTTTTTCCAAGCCCTTCCACGATAGTGGAAGTAGGCCAGCGGCCAACGCAATTTTGATTGCGTCCCCGATCAGAAAGGGAACAACACCTAGACTTAATGCGGTTGCCCAACTTGAATCAATGGCGAACTTGAGCCAGGTGACACCGACTGCGTAAATGGCGAGGTTACCAATCACCATCAAGGCAGCGCTGCGGGTTGGGGTGGTTGAACCTCCACCCTCAGCGAGACGACCAACTATGAAAGCCGCGAGTATGAATCCAAGAATGTAACCGAAACTCGCACTAGAAAAACCGGAACTTCCTTCGGCGAACCAGGGAACACCCACGACACCCATCAATGCGTACAGGCCCATGGAGGCAACCCCGCGAAGGGATCCGAGGGCGGCCCCAGCGAGAAGTACAGCGAAAGTCTGCAGGGTCAGGGGCACAGGGGTGAAGGGCAGCGGGATCGCAATTTGGGCTGCGATTCCCACGAATGCCGCGCCACAAAAAACGAGGACGATCTGGGCCAAGGCGGTGCGGGCCGCGTAGTCAGCTAAAACCCGGGGGGCGGGGGATGCCAGTGCCATGTGGATTCAGTCCTTCTTTCACAAATGGATTTTCTCGAGGCGGGAGCCTCGATCATGGGCAAACCTTACCCGTTTGCCGGGGGACGAGATGCACAACACCGATGAAATAGTTGGCTTTTTTGCCCCAATCAGGGTTAGAGTGTGAATAGGCAAATGGCACTGTGTGTGAAATCGCTGGGGAAGGCGTCATTCACATATAGGAGGTCAACATGTCAGCAGTCAGTTATTCAAGGGTTGGATCCGAATCTGAATCCGCCCAGAGTCGTGGCGTGATCTACATTCATGCCTGCCCCAATGCAGTCGCCCCGCACCTTGAATGGGCCCTGGCAAAGGTGCTTGGCACCGAAGTCCCGATGGACTGGGCTCCCCAACCGGTTGCTCCGGGGCAATTGCGCAGTCAAATTATTTGGTCGGGAAAACAAGGAATGGGTGCTCGAATCGCAAGTGCCCTTTTAGCTTTTCACCATGCCAGATACGAAGTAACCGAGGATCCCAGCAGCGGCCATGAAGGCGAGCGCTTTGCCGCAACCCCAGACCTGGGACTGTTCCGAGCCACAATCGGAACCCATGGAGACGTTATGGTCCATGAAGAGCGCCTCCGCAGCCTCCTTGTCCAATCAACTGATACCGGAGAATCTGTCGCCGAAGATGTACGCCGGCTCATCGGTCAACCGTGGGATGAAGAGCTGGAGGTTTTTCGGATGGCCCATGAAGACGCCAAGATTCGAGTTCTGCACCATGTTTCCTAACGAAAAAAGGGTTACAGCGGAATATTGCCATGGTTACCGCGGGCACCCGGAGTGTCCAGGAGCACCTCGGCGACAGCTCGCCTGGTGAGAGTCGGGTCGACAACGCGGTCAACCACTCCCAAATCCACTGCCCGTGTGATCCCTCCTGAGATCACTTCGTGCTCCGCAGCAAGTTCTAGCTCCACCTGCTCGCGACTGTCCTCGGGAACTTCGGCCAGACGACGGCGATGCAAAATGCGGATGGCAGCCACTGAGCCCATGACCGCCACCTCTGCGTCTGGCCAGGCGAACACCTTGGTGGCACCCAAGGAGGCCGAGTTCATGGCAACAAACGCCCCGCCGTAGGCCTTTCGGGTAACAACCGTGACCCGCGGGGTCACACATTCGGCAAAAGCGTGCAAAAGTTTGGCTCCGCGGCGGACAACGCCTTCCCATTCTTGCCCCACGCCCGGGAGGTACCCGGGGACGTCAACGAGCACAACCAACGGGACCCCGAAGGCGTCACACATCCGAACAAAGCGCGAAGCTTTTTCTGCGCTGGAGGAGTCGAGGCAGCCGCCCAGGCGCAAAGGGTTGTTCGCGACCACACCGATTGTGCGTCCTCCCAAGCGGCCAAGACCGACAACGATATTAGGTGACCACTTAGCATGCAGCTCAACGAATGAATCCAAGTCAACGAAGCCTTCAACAATGGGGTGTACGTCGTAGGCACGGCGGGAAGATTCAGGGAGAAGGGCGCCGAGATCGCGATCGGCGACGCTACTCAAATCTAGAGACCCTTGATGGCCGAGTAGCTTGACGAGTCGGATCCCCTTTTCCATCGCTTCTTGTTCTGTGTCGGTCGTGATATGGACCACGCCACTACGACGGCCATGGGGTTCGGGCCCACCAAGGCGATCCATGTCCACATCTTCACCGGTAACCGAGCGAACTACTTCAGGTCCGGTAACAAAAATTCGGCCGGCTGGGCCAAGGACAACAATGTCGGTCAGCGCCGGTCCGTAAGCCGCTCCACCTGCTGCGGGTCCAAGGACAATGGAGATCTGGGGAACTTTGCCACTTGCCCGGGTCATTGAAAGAAAAACCCGCCCCACACCATCAAGACTGGCGACCCCTTCCCGCAGTCGTGCACCACCGGAATGCCAAATACCAACGATCGGGGAAGAGTCGGCCAGAGCGCGGTCGTAGGCGGTAACAATTGCCCGGCAACCAACCGAACCCATTGCTCCACCTTGAACAGTGGGGTCGGTGCAGAAAGCAACGCAGTGAACTCCACCCGAGGTGCCTACGGCCGCGAGCACACCACTGTCGTCAATCGGGGTGATGGCGGTGAATTCACCGCCATCAAAAAAGTTAGCGAGACGCACCAGTGGCGAACGGGGATCTAATTCTGCTGGTGCTTCGGTCATGTCAGACACTCCTAAAAATTATAGCAACGTCGTGGCCACCAAAACCGAATGAATTATTGATGGTGGCGATGTCACCTTGTGGCAGGCTAACGGGACCGTTGTTGCCCACATTGAGATCAATTTCGGGATCAATATTGTCTAGGTTCGCAGTTGGTGGGGCTTTTCTATCCCGAAGGGCCAAGATGCTGTAGATCGACTCAATCGCGCCTGCGCCACCAAGGAGGTGACCCGTCATGGATTTGGTGCCGGCCACATAAATGTTGTCCGTCGCGCTCCCCAGTGCCCGCCTGATGGCGGTTGCCTCAGCGATATCGCCTTGTGGGGTTGAGGTTGCGTGTGCATTCACGTGCACGATGTCGGCTGGTGTGAGGTGCGCTTCCTCAAGTGCCTCGGTGATCGCTCGAGCAGCGCCAGCGCCGTCAGGGTCGGGCTGGGCAATATGGTGTCCGTCGCTGGTGAGACCGGCACCGGCATAGCGCCCAAGGATAGTTGCGCCACGTGCAGTTGCATGTTCCTCAGACTCCAAGATGATGACTCCAGCGCCCTCGCCCATGACGAAACCGTCCCGGTCAATGTCATAGGGGCGCGAGGATGCTTGCGGGTCATCATTCCTGGTGGAGAGTGCCCTCATTTGAGCAAAGCCCGCCATGGTGACCGGGTGAATTGCCGCTTCAGTTCCCCCAGCAATCACTATGTCAGCTCGACCGGTCTGAATCATCCGGGCCGCATATGAGATGGCTTCGGCACCAGAAGAGCAAGCGCTCACGGGTGTATGAACTCCGGCACGGGCACCGAATTCAAGACCAACAATTGCAGCGGGACCGTTGGGCATAATCATGGTGACCATGTGTGGAGAGATTTTAGAGGGGCCGCGTTCTAAGAGAGTGTCGTAGGCAGCCATGAGTGAATTAATGCCGCCGATCCCGGTCGCGATGACGGTGCCCAGTCGATCAAGGTCCACGGTTGGCGAGCCAGCATCTGTCCATGCTTCCCGCGCGGCAATCAGTGCTGATTGCTGGGACCGATCCATCCGACGTGTTTCGTGTTTTTCCAAAATAGTACCTGGCTCAACCGCTAAAAGCCCAGCAATTTTTGCGGGCTGATCGGCAACCCATGTCTGATCAATCACGCTAATTCCCGGTCGTCCGGCGAGGATTGCTTCCCAGTTAGATTCGACGTCGCCACCCACCGGCGTGGTCATCCCCATGCCGGTTACTACAACTTCGCTGGACATGTAATCCTCCAAATGTGTGCGTTTTTTCGTGTGTAAGCGGGTGCCAGCCTCATCAAGGTGTTTCTCGTTAATGAGACTGGCCACACCACGTGGTTGATCCGAACTACTGACTTTTCAGAGCTGGTTTTAAGAGTTGGCTTCGATGTAGGCCACTGCGTCGCCGACGGTAACAAGATCTTTTGCAGCGGCGTCAGGAATTGTCACTCCCCACTTGTCCTCGGCTGCCATCACAACCTCAACCATTGAGAGCGAATCAACATCGAGGTCGTTAACAAACGACTTTTCCATCGTGATTTGCTCGACCGGAACACCGGCAACTTCGTTGACAATTATTGCTAGACCACTGAGTACTTCTTCTTGGCTCATTTGGTGCCTTTCATCTTGGTGTGTTGTTATCCCGCACTACTATTCTGCGGAAACTTGGGGGAGCGTAACAACCTGCGCGGCGTGGACCAGACCTGAGCCAAACCCAATGAGTAGAGCGGTGTCACCTGGTTTGGCCTCACCACTGTGCAGCATTGCATCCATGGCCAGTGGGATCGAGGCGGCGGAAGTATTACCCGATGTCACGATGTCGCGAGCGATCTTAACTCTCTCGGGCAGATCCAAGGCCCGGACCAGGGCGTCGGTGATTCGGTTATTCGCCTGGTGGGGGATGAACACGTCAAGGTCGGCCACGGTGATGCCGGCAATGTCGAGTGCTTCCTTGGTCGTTTTTGGCATTTCTCCCACGGCCCAGCGAAAAACTTGCTGACCGGCCATGACGGCGGTGGGGTAGTCCGGGAAGGTGCCGTCACGAAAATCATTCAGTGATGCCGTCATCGTGATGGCATCTTTTTGGCTGCCGTCGCCACCCCACACGATCGGGCCAATTCCCGGGGTATCGGAGGGGCCAATCACGACGGCACCGGCACCGTCAGCAAAAATGAATGAGGTTCCACGATCGTATTTATTGACAACGTCGGTGAGACGCTCAACGCCAATGACCAGAATGTATTTGGCGCTGCCCCCGCGAATAATGTCCGCGGCCATGCCTACGCCGTAGCAAAAACCGGCGCAGGCCGCTGCAAAGTCAAATGCCGGTGCGCCGCGAGCGCCGATGAGTTCGCCGACTTCCACGGATGCGGAAGGGAACGCATATGGGTGCGAGACGGTACCCACCATGATCAAACCAATTTCGCTTGGCGCAATCTTGGCCCGCGCAATGGCAATTTTTGCGGCCTCCGCAGCCATGAAGACAACGGACTCGCCCTCACCGGCCCAACGCCGTTCGGTGATTCCGGAGCGTTCCCGGATCCATTCGTCGGTGGAGTCGATCAATTCACAGACCTCAGCGTTGGTGACGACTCGCTTTGGGCGGTAGCTACCTACAGAAAGTATGCGAGCGTGCTTGGCGCCTGTGACACTATTAAGCGTGGGCATCGGGGCAGGTCCTTTCAGGTAGCTTGTTCGGTGGGATGCAGGCGAAGCAGCGGCGCACCTGGAGACACCGGGTCGCCGTCGTGGACTAGCCATTCAATGACAACGCCGCCGTGCGCTGCGTAAATCGGAATTTGCTCCCGAGAGGTCTTAATAGAGCCAATATGCGCGTGGGGCTGGAGCGAATCTCCCTCGGCGAAGGTGACGTCCGCTGCGATAAAGATTCCTTTTGCGGGGGAAATCACTAGGCGCCACGTGGGGCTGGTTTCAATTGTTGACTTCATTCCGTGTCTTTCAATCATTTTCCAGGCAGCCGGCAAGTCATCGGGTGTTTTAAGAGCCAGAGTTTCAACCCCGGGCATTGCACGTTTGGCCAGATTGGTGAGTGTGCCTGCGGGTGGAATTTCAATCATTGCGGTGATGCCAAGGTCAAGCATTGTTTCCATACAAAAGTCCCAGCGAACTGGCTGGGCCACCTGGGAAACAAGTCGGCGGACAACGGCGCGGCCGTCATGGACAACTTGACCGTCAGCATTGGAGATCAATCGAATCCGGGGATCGTGGGTGCTCATGGCATTGCCGATTCGGCCCAGGGTGGAGCTCGCGCTTGCCATGTGTTCGGTGTGAAATGCGCCGGCAACTTCAAGGGCCCGCACGCGGGCACCAGCAGGGGCAACAAAGCTTTCGATTTGGGCGAGAGTTCCAGCCACCACAATTTGCCCGGCGCCATTGATATTTGCCGGCGTGAGCCCGACCGCGGTAGCTGCGGAAATGACTTCTTCTTGGTCGCCGCCAAGGACCGCTGCCATACCGGTTGCCGCCACCGCGGATGCCGAAGCCATTGCGTTGCCGCGCTCGCGAACAAAAATCATGGCTTGCTCGGCGGTGAGGACTCCGGCGCCAACAGCCGCGGTAATTTCGCCCACAGAGTGGCCGGCGCCTGCACCGATGGAAGCGAATGCGGCGGAAGGGTGCGGGAACAGGCTAAGCAGCGTCACTAGCCCTGCCCCAACGATCAGCGGTTGGGCGATGGCCGTATTGCGAATCGTGTCCGCGTCTGAGGTGGTTCCGTGGGTCAGCAGGTCTACCCCGCTCACCAGCGAAAGCCATTCAATTCGTTCAGCGACCCCGGGGACATCGAGCCAAGGGGCGAGGAATCCGGGGGACTGGGCGCCCTGACCGGGCGCGACAACTACAAGCACAGCGCCACCTTTCCGTAGATATCCGCTAACTCGAGGCGCATCGACACCAAGGTTTTGCGGTATTTATTGTAGGAAACCTACAATAATGTCTGCGAAGAGCCTTTACCGGACATGGTTGATTCGACCCAGGATTAGTGCCAGGCGGACCGTAAAGGCGTCCCGAGAGTCAGTCAAGTCGTACCCGGTTAGCCCGGCGATCCCCTTGATCCGGTACCGGACGGTATTTGCGTGCACAAATAACGATCGCGCAGTTGCCTCCAAGGATTGGCCGTTTTCCAGGTAGCTTTCGGCAGTATCCCGCAGGTTCGGGTCCCGATCTAAAGGCCCAAAAATATTTTCGATGATCTCTTGGCGGGCGATAGCCTCTCCCATGAGTGCTCGCTCGGCCAGAAGTTCCCACGCAAACACCGGTCGAGGGGCGTGCGGCCAGGCGCCTGCAGCGGCGACACCAGAAACGCAGGTTCGGGCAGCAACACCGAGTTCGGCGAGGCCGGTGACCGATTCGGTGACGATCACGGGGCCGGCCCCGAAGTAAGGGGTCATTAGCCGGTGAGAAGAGTGCGGATCAAGCCCTGCCCCACCAATAATTACCAACATCACTGGACCGTGAATTCCGGTGAGTAAATCCAGGCTGTGGCTTCGGGCGGCACGGCGCATCACGGAAAGTGATTCTTGGTTGTCTGAGGCCGGTGGTGAACCGGCAAGAACAAGTGCCGGTCGATCCTGGGACCAACCCAATGCAGCAATGCGGCTCAGAATCTCACTGTCGACATCACTTCGAATCAGGGCGTCGAGAATCAGTGCTTCAAGGCGCGCGTCCCAAGCGCCACGGGCTTCCGCCGCTCGCGCGTATACTTCCGCTGCGCTAAATGCGACCTCGCGGGAATACTGCAACGTGGCAATGCGCGCGTGAGCCAGGTCCTCATTTTCGAGGAAGGTATCGAGTTGAGATTCCACCGCTTCAATTGTCGTGCGAACAAGTTCAACAGTTTGCTCAAGTGAAATTACACTCGCTAATTCGCGCGGTGCAGCGCCGAACACATCAGCCGTGAGTTTGGGAACACTGGCGTCTGAGGATTTAGCCCAGTCGGAATACCAACCCATGAATGCGCCAATCCCCGCCTGGGCGACGACGGCGACCCAGGCGCGTTGGTCTGCACTGAGTTCCCGGTACCAAGGGAAAACTTCCATGCGCTTAACAGCTAGGGTTCCCAGATCACCCGAGGCAGCTTGCATGCGGGTGATCAACGAATCTGGGTTTTCCGAGTTGGGCATCAGTTCCCATTAGCCTGTTGAGACACCAATGAGTGAACCGACCGCATAGGTGATAGTTGCTGCACCGACACCCCACGACAATTGCCGTGTGGCACTGAAGACGATTCCGCGGCCAGATAATCGTCCGACCACACCACCGACAACACACAGGGCGATAATCGCAGCCGCAATTGCGGTAAAGAATGCGGCAGATCCCTCAAGGAAGGTGTAGGGAAGTACTGCAACGCTGGCACCGATCGCAAATGCAATGAAACTTGATACGGCGACCTTGACCGGGGATCCGAGTTGATCTGGATCTAGGCCAAGCTCTTCACGCGCCAACGTGTCCAGGGCAGTTTTCGGATCGGACATTATCTTGTCCGAAACTGACTTGGCCAAAGCCTTATCTAATCCTTTTGCCCGGTAAATCAGCTCCAGCTCTTTTGCCTCTTCCTCTGGCTTATCTCTAAGCTCAATGGCTTCCATTTCAATTTCCCGTCGGAAAAGATCGCGTTGGCTGGCAACGCTGACGTACTCTCCCGCAGCCATAGAAAATGATCCAGCGAGCAGTCCTGCTAAACCAGCGAACAACACCGTGCTGTTGTCAAGGGACCCGTTGAGGCTTGCTCCGGCAAAACCCATGACCAATGCCGTATTAGATACCAGCCCGTCGGAGATCCCGAAGACCGCCGCACGAACCGAGCCAGAGCGATCAACCCGGTGCCAGGGCTCGCCGCCTTTTGGCGCCGCGGCGGCGCGCGAGGTAATAGTGGGGATCGCCGTACCCCGGATCATGCTGCGGAACACTTCAGCGTGTTCGCGCTCGTCCTCGGACATTGAATCAAGTGCCTCAGGTTCCTCGTCATACATGCCGGCGTCGGCGCCCTCATTTCGTTCCAAGGTTCCCAGGACACTGTTAAGGCCGGTTACCCGCGCAGTATTGACGAGTCGTTGATCTGCGGGGTCAAGTTCGGTCGGAGCAGCGGGAATATCCACGCCGTACTCGGAAAGTTTTTCCAGCCAATGCTCGGCGTGGGCGTCTTCAATGTCGGCAAGCTCGATTAACGCGTCAGCTCGATCCCCGGTTACGGTTTCGGCGAGTGCGCGGTACAACAATGAAGCTTTGCGTTCGGCTTCGAGGTAATGCAGAAACCGCTTAGGATCCTTACTCATGCTCAGCCCGAACCCTCCGTGTTTCCTGCGTCAGCTGCCGCAGGATCGAGTAGTTGATACTTTTCAATCGCTTGCGCGACTGCCGACTTCTCAACTTTATCCAATGCGGCAAGAGATGCCAGAGTTTGGACCGTGATGGATTCTGCGTCAACAAGGAAGTGTCGGCGTAGTGCGCCACGCGTGTCCGACAGCCCCCAACCATCTGTACCCAAACTTGCAAACTCGTTGGGAACCCATGAAGCGATCTGGTCTTGGACCGCACGCATGAAGTCAGAGACTGCGATTACAGGGCCGCTTGTTCCTGCTAGCCGTGTGGTCACGTACGCCTGCTGGGGTTCATGCTCCGGGTTGAGGAGATTGTGACGATCAACTGCTAGGCCGTCGCGGCGCAGTTCATTCCACGACGTCACCGACCAAACATCTGCACTGACTCCCCAGTCATCACGCAGCAGCTCTTGGGCTTTGAGCGCCCACGGCACACCAACACCACTTGCCAAAATTTGTGCTTTAGGACCAGACGTCGCTGATTCATTGAGCAGATACATTCCCTTGAGAATTCCCTGAACATCAACGTTCTCTGGCTGTGCCGGTTGCACATAAGGCTCGTTGTACACGGTGAGGTAGTAGTAGACATTTTCTGAGTTTTCGCCATACATCCGGCGCAGGCCGTCTTTAACAATATGACCCAGTTCGTAACCAAATGCGGGATCGTAGGAAACCACGGCCGGGTTGGTACTCGCTAACAGAATCGAGTGACCATCTTCATGCTGGAGACCTTCGCCATTAAGAGTTGTGCGCCCAGCAGTCGCACCGAGGACAAACCCACGCACCATCTGATCTCCAGCGGCCCAGAAAGCATCGCCGGTTCGTTGGAAACCAAACATGGAGTAGAAGATGTAGACCGGGATCATGGGTTGGTCGTGGGTTGAATAAGAAGAACCGACTGCGGTGAAGGAGGCGACCGATCCGGCTTCATTGATCCCCTCGTGCAGGATTTGGCCGTCAGTTGCTTCCTTGTAGGAGAGCATCAGTTCGCGGTCAACGGATTGATATTGCTGGCCGTGCGGTGAATAGATTTTGGCGGTGGGGAACAACGAATCCATCCCGAACGTGCGGGCCTCGTCCGGGATAATCGGAACAAAACGTGCACCAATGTTTTCATCTTTGACCAAGTCTTTAAACAGTCGAACAAAAGCCATTGTTGTTGCAATCGCTTGATTGCCCGAACCTCGCATCACCGCGTCGTATACCTGGTTGTCTGGAAGCACCAGCGGCCGCGACTTTTCCCGGCGTTGGGGAAGTGATCCACCGAGTTTACGGCGGCGTTCCATCATGTAAGCGAGGTTTTCGTCTTTCAGACCCGGGTTGTAGTAGGGAGGTAAATAGGGGTCTTCCTCCAGCTGAGCGTCGGAAATCGGAATATGCAACCGGTCACGGAAATCTTTGAGGTCTTCGAGTGAGAGTTTTTTCATTTGGTGGGTTGAGTTGCGTGCCTCAAAACTTGAGCCAAGGGTCCAACCCTTGATCGTTTTGGCGAGGATTACCGTTGGCTGACCTTTGGTCTCGGTTGCTGACTTGTAGGCCGCATACATTTTGCGGTAGTCATGGCCACCCCGCGAGAGATTCCAAATATCCTCGTCGGACCAGTTGTGAACCAACTTTGCAGTCCGAGGGTCCCGGCCAAAGAAATTGTCGCGAATGTAGCCACCGTCGTTAGCTTTGTACGTTTGGAAGTCGCCGTCGTGAGTGGTATTCATCAGGTTCACCAACGCACCGTCACGGTCGGCGGCAAGGAGTTCATCCCATTGGCGACCCCACACAACCTTGAGCACATTCCAGCCGGCACCACGAAAAAGTGATTCAAGTTCTTGAATAATTTTTCCGTTACCGCGAACGGGTCCGTCAAGTCGCTGCAGATTGCAGTTCACCACAAAGATCAGGTTGTCGAGTTCTTCGCGGGCAGCAAGACCAATTGCACCCACTGCATCAACTTCATCCATCTCGCCGTCACCGAGGAAGGCCCACACTTTTTGACCCGAGGTGTCGGCAAAACCTCGATTGTCCAGGTACTTATTAAACCGGGCCTGATAAATCGCATTAAGGGGTCCAATTCCCATGGATACGGTGGGAAATTGCCAGAACTTGGGCATAAGGCGTGGGTGCGGATAGGACGGCAGCCCGCCAGGGCGGTGGGAAAGTTCCTGACGGAAACCATCCATCTGTGATTCGCTGAGGCGTCCTTCAACAAATGCGCGGGCGTAAATACCGGGGGAGGCGTGACCTTGATAAAAGATCTGGTCGGCGCCCTGGGGGTGGTCAGGGCCTTTAAAAAAGTGATTGAAGCCCACTTCGTAAAGAGTCGCGGAGCTTGCATATGTGGAGATATGCCCGCCAACGGAAACTCCGGGACGTTGGGCGCGGTGCACCATGATCGCGGCATTCCAGCGGATCATCGCCCGAATGCGGCGTTCTATAAATTCATCGCCAGGAAACCACGGCTCGTTATCGGGTGCGATTGAGTTGATGTAGTCGGTGCTGCGCAAACTGGGAACCCCGACATTATTTTCCGCGGCCCGACGCAAAAGCTCCAACATGAGAAAGCGCGCCCGGTAATTACCGCCAGATTTAACCAGTCCATCAAATGACTCCAGCCACTCTTGGGTTTCCGTCGGATCAACATCCACGTATTGGGTGGGGAGTCCACCGGCGAGAAGGGGTGAACGAGGGTTTATCACAGCGATCGCCTTTCAGTTGTCACCCGCAGGATCGCTGCCGGTGAGCGGAGTCATGTGGCATGACGGGAAGTGACCAGTTATGCCGATCCCTATCTTCTCGCATCCGCAATCTGTGCGCGCATTCGCCTCTGCGGTGGCCAGTGGGGAGTTTCGATAGGCTGTGGCCGTGACCTCTGCACAAAATAAGTTAGTAGTTCTTTACTCAATCCACTTGCCAAATGGCTCCGACTTGGGTGAACTAGTGTCGTGAGCGCATCACCCCAAGCACTCGAGGGGGCTATCCGCCTTTCCCTTGTGCCCGGTCAAGTAGTCCAAGAAGTCGGATACGACTCCGATTGCGATACCGACCTGCGCGCAGGAGTCGTTGAAATTCTCGGCATGGACCTCGTTGATCTTGATTACGACGACGTGGTTGATGCCGCCCTACTGTGGTTCCGTGAGGAAGACGGTGACCTGACCGATGCACTCGTTGACGCAATTACCCCGCTGGCAGACCAAGGGGTTGTGTGGCTACTGACCCCTAAGCCAGGGCGCGAGGGCCACGTTGAGCCCGAAGACATCGCTGAGGCCGCTCAGACTGCAGGGTTGCGCCAGACCAGCACAATCAGCGCTGGTGAGAACTGGCAGGGCACCCGGTTGGTTCCACCGCGCGCTAAGCGTTAACCTCTACTGCATGGAACTTGGTATCGGCGATCGCGCCCCAGAATTCACCCTGTCCAATCAATATGGCGTGAAAGTTTCCCTTTCCGATTTTCGTGGCAAAAAAAATGTGGTGATCATGTTCTACCCATTTGCGTTTTCTGGGCTCTGCACCGGGGAACTGTGTACGATTCGTGATCGCGGCAGCGATTTCATTAACGAGAAAACTGAATTCTTAAGTATCTCCTGTGATCCAGTCCATAGTTTGAAAGCCTACTCCGAACAGGAGAGTTTCACCCACAGCCTTCTGAGCGATTTTTACCCCCATGGCGCTGTCGCCGATGAGTATGGAGCATTATTTGAAGACAAGGGCTTCGCGACTCGGGCCACCTTCGTCATTGACAAAGAGGGTTTTATTCGCTGGGCCGTGATCAATGGTCCAGGTGAAGAGCGCAATGCGGACGAATACGCGGCCGCATTGGCTGAACTCGCCTAACTTTTTTCTGGGGTCGGTTTCACAGGCCCAGTGTCGTCGTTTTCGCGAGTAGTCGCCTTATTGATTTCATTCACGTGGGAGACGATTCCGCCAATGAGCGCGATCTGCGCGGTCATATCGGCCCCCCGCACGGCCTGGTGGGCTGCGGTAACCCCAATATTCTGCGTAGGGTCATCGGTGGCCAAATTGTTGGCCGCCATCTCTAGTAGGTCGGCGAGCGGGGAAAGCGCCGCCGAAGGAATTTGGGTGTTCAGATTCGAGCGAGTTGCACTGCGAAGATCGTTGGCAATATTGAGCACCCGAGCGCTCATTATCTGATTGGATCGCAGCAACTCTTTGAGCGAACTCAATTCAACGCTGTTCGTCCGTGGGCTCCACTTGGAATGCTTGGCCAAGTCTTCGTATTGCACGGAAAGCCCCAAAACTTGATTGCGCAACTCAACCGCCTGCTCATGCCATGCCGCTGCATTTTGGGTGTTTGGCTCACCTCGCAGGTCACTTGCAATTCGGGCCAGTACTTCGGCCAATTGAATTTGAACCGCAGCCAAACCAGCCGCAAGTTTTTGCGTCTCTCGTGTGGGCGAGGCGAGAAAGGAGGCAACGAGTGCAAACAAGGCGCCAATCACGACGCCGGTGAATCGCTCTAAAGCCAACTCGGTGGTCAGCTTCGAGCCAACAACCAGAATCACCGTGACCGCCAAGCTGGCAGCGACTGCGGGGGATTCATGTGGAATGCTGTAGTGCATCACACGGGCCATAACAAAACTCAAAGCAACCAGAAGCAGGATCACAACTGCGCCACTGCCAATGATTGAGACAATGGCAAGAGCCGCAGCTGCACCCGCCAGTGCGCCGAGTAGCTGAAGGAATATTTCGTTAGTTGCGTGGTGGAAAGTTACCCGAGTTGCAACTACGGCGGTAATTGCTGCGGGTAAGGGGGCAGCGTAGGCAATTGCATCGCTCACCAAGTAAGCAAAAAATGCGGCAAAGGATGTGAACACGGCTAACCGAAAATAGGTGGTGGGCTTAAAGCGCTGTGAACTCACTTCGGCAGTATCGCAGGGCAAGTAGCAATGAGGTCTCAGGCGCTACCAAGTCAAGGTCGCGGTGGCGAGCAGTTGTGCTTCACCGTGGTCATGGGTGACGTGGATCGTGGGGATCTTTTCCAGGCTTACCAGGTCTTTCACGTCAGCCAATAGCCGCATCCGGGTCGGTGAATCTAAAGCGCTGTAAGGCTCATCTAATAAAAGTACCGCAGGTTTTGCTGCGATCGCGCGCGCCAACGCAACGCGACCGGCTTGCCCCCCGGAGAGTTCCCAAGTCTTCTGATTGACAATATTTCCCAGCCCCACCCAGTCGAGTAACTCCTGGGAGCGGGCGCGCGCTACATCTCGTGATTGGCCACTAGCCCGAAGTGAGTAGCCAATATTGTCGAGCAAAGATAAGTGTGGGAAGAGCAGTGGGTCCTGAAAGACCAAACCAATATTTCGCTTATGGATGGGTACGCCATTGAGGCACCGATCACCCGAATATATTTCCCCTTTCAGGGCAGCGGTGACCCCAGCCAGAGTGCTTAACAGAGTGGATTTCCCACAGCCACTTTCACCCACAACGACCAAGATTTCCCCGGGGCCAACCTCAAAATTTAACGGCTCTGTGAGGGGAGTTTCGTAGCCGATGACCAAGTCGTGGGCACGTAGCCCGGCATCGCTCATGTGAACACCCGCCGTGACGCAATGCGGTCAACAACCAGTAGCAGCGACATGGTCATGACAACCAGAATCACGCTGAGAACGGCCGCGGTAGCAAACGCCGACTCACCGGGTTTACTCAGAAGGCGTGCGATTTGAACGGGAACCGTCGGCGCATCGGTCCGAGACAAAAGGGTTGCGGCACCGAACTCGCCGAGTGAGACCGCTGCTGCTAAGCCGCCGGCTGCCAACATTACGCCGCTGAACGCGGTGCCAAATGCGGTCCACCAAGCCCGCAAGGGGCCTGCGCCCAAACTCAGTGCGACGAAATATCTGCGGGGATCAACCGTGCGCAAACTTGGGGTGGCTACCGCGACCACAATCGGTACGGCAATGAGCGCGTGGGTGATGGGAATCAATGCTCCAGTTCCCCGTAAGTCAAGTGAGCCACGTGAGAACGCAAGCAGGATTCCCAGGCCCAGAGTTACCGCTGACACCCCCAAGGGAATTAATGCCAACGTTGCCACGATTCCCTTCCTACTCATCACAGCGATAGCAATGGCTCCGCCCAAGATTGCTGCGATTACTGAGGTAAACAATGCCAGACCAACTGAACGGCCGAGGGCTTCCAGTGGTGATCCAATGCGCGCATTGTCAAAATTGGCTAAACCAGACCACCAGCCGGTGGTGAGACCGTCCGAACTGGAGACTGATGCTCCAAAGATGCTCGCAATTGGGGCTAGCACGAGAGTGACGGCGACTAGGCAAGTCGCCGTGACGACGAATGCGGCCTGGGGGCCACGAATGCGTGCCCGTTCAAGAATTATTTTTGCCCTCGGTTCATTGCGACTCACCCGTGCCGAAATCACAAACACCACACCTACGACAACTAGTTGCAAAATCGCTGCGGCAAGCGCGGTTGGGAAATCCAGGAGTACCGAAGTTGATCGCAGGAGCACTTGCTCAAGTGTTCGTGTCCCGGAGCCATCGCCCAGAACAACAACAATGCCAAGGGAACTAAAGGAGAAAATGAACACTACGGCGGAAGCCAACATGATTGAGTTTCGAAGTGCCGGTAGCGTGATCGTTGAGAAAATCCGCATGGGGCCTGCACCTAGCGTGGCCGCTGTTACTTCCATGCGCCGATCCAGGGTGGACCACTGGGCCCCGACTAGCCGAATGACAACTGCGATATTGATGTACGCGTGGGCAATCACTACAAGTAGAAGTCCGTTGGGAATCGAGTCACCAAATAGCGATCGAAACCCGAGCGCAACAACCACTGTTGGTAGCACGAAGGGGATGGTTACCAACGCAAGTATGAACCCGCGCCCAAGGAATTGGTAGGTAAATAACACTCGAGCGATCGGTATACCAATCAGTAAAGAAAGCCCCACGCTCAGCATCGCTTGGGCACTTGCCAGCAGCACCACCTGCCACAGAGTCGAGTCCAGTAGAGCATTCAGTGTGTCAGCAGTCCACGCGGTTGCGGTCAGCCGAATCAGGGGGTACACCAAGAAAATAAGCAGTAGGAGCGCGGGAAGTACCCACAGCCGCTTGAGACTGCGGGGTAAATGCGAAGCTAGCGTCCCGCTCAGCGGTTCATCACGGTTCCCCAAGTGTCAAGTAGTGAAGCGAGTTGCTCACTGACTTGATTAGGTGGCAAGGAGGTGCTGTTTGTGATCACGGGCGTGAAGTTAGAGAAAACCTCTGGCAAGGTGGCGTCGGCCCGAACCGGGTAAACAAACATATTTAAAGGGATGTCTTCTTGGACTTTGCGAGAGAGCATTGCATCGATAACGGCCTGAGCCCCAGTGGAGTTTTCGGCACCCGCCAAAACTCCGGCGTATTCCACCTGCCGGTAGCAGGAATCAGGGAGAACCGAAGTTGATGGCTCGGTAATGCTCGTGTCTTCTGCAAAGACTATTTCAGCTGCCGGGCTCGTTGCATAAGAAACCACAAGCGGGCGATCGCCGCCGGAAGGAGTGAACTGGGTGTAGTAGGCGTCGGTCCAGGAACCAGCAACCGTGACACCCCCATCACGCAGTGCTTCCCAGTAGGCCGGCCACTCATCACCAAAACGCGCGACCGTGGCTAGGAGAAAAGCCAGACCGGGTGATGAAGTTGCTGGGTCTTGGACTACGAGCAGATTGGCGACTTCAGGCAGTTGCTCAAGGTTCGCCGGCGCAGACGTGGCTTGTTCTGCAAACCAAGTGTCATCAATATTGATACACACATCACCAAAATCGATTGGGGTGAGTCGACCATCTTGGGTGTCTTGGAGGAACGGTGGCAAGAGGTTAGTCAGTTCAGGGGAGGTATATGGCTCAAAAACATTTTCGTCGGTAGCTCGCAGCGCGAGTGTGTTGTCAATTCCAAAAAGCAGATCAGCAGTTGGCTGACCGGCAGCCAGAATCGCGCTGGCGGTCAGCGTGCCCGCATCACCGGTCGACGTGATTTCTAGGTCGATCCCTTGCGTGAGTAGATCCTCAACAAAAGATGGGGAAAGTACAAAGGACTCGTGGGTGATCATGCGCACGGTCTGCAAGTCAGGAGTCGGTTGCGCCCCGGAGCTTGAGTCCGTGGGACTAGAGCAGGCAGTGATAACGAACGCACCAGACATGATTACAGCAATAAAACGAAACATTTCCACTCCCTCGCGCTGGCATTACCCAGATCAGGTGTTGTGGGTAAGCAGTGGCCACTGCCCTCTCAGCCCGCTGATCCTGCAAGCTCCCCAAGGTATTTTCAGATTAGCACGCCACCTGGTTTTCCGCGAACGCAGCGCATTGACCCAGTTTCTGTTCTAAGGTTTTGCCGTGAACATTGTGACCAGTGAGCAGCAAAGTCCCGACTTTGATGTGGCAATTATTGGCTCAGGTTTTGGTGGCTCAGTATCGGCATTGCGTTTGAGCGAAAAGGGTTATTCGGTTGCCGTGTGCGAGGCAGGTCGGCGTTTCACCGAAGAGAATTATGCAAAGAATTCGTGGGATCTCAAGAATTTTCTATGGGCGCCAGAGCTGGGATTCTTTGGGATCCAAAGATTCCATCTGCTCAAAGGAGTCACCATCCTTGCTGGCGCAGGTGTTGGCGGCGGCAGTCTGGTGTACGCAAACACACTTTACGTTCCCGGCGACTCCTTTTTCCAAGATCCACAATGGGGCGAAATCACTGACTGGAAAGAAGAACTTGCACCTTTTTACGACCAAGCTCAACGCATGTTGGGCGTGACCCAAAACCCCACCACGACGCCATCGGATCTGGTGATGAAGAAGATCGCCGAAGAGATGGGGGTTGGCACGACTTTCCGGCTCACCCCCGTGGGAGTCTTTTTTGGTGAAGGTCGGGGAAAGAAATCCCCAGATCCTTATTTCGGTGGAGTCGGTCCTGAGCGCACGGGCTGCATTGAATGCGGTGAATGCATGACCGGTTGTCGCTATAACGCGAAAAACACGTTACCCAAAAACTACCTTGGGCTGGCTGAGGCAGCGGGCGCAACAGTTATGCCGATGTCGACCGTGTACAAAGTTGAACCTATGGCGCAGGGCGGTTATCGGATCTCCGTGCGTAAAACTGGAACGAAAAGCGAGAGCAGTTTCACCGCAAGCGAAGTCATCTTTGCTGCTGGCACTTACAACACCCAGAAACTCTTGCACCGCATGAAAGATGATGCAGTGCTTCCTAACCTTTCACCGAGATTGGGCACACTTTCGCGAACCAACTCTGAATCAATTTTGGGAGCCGTGTCTGACACTTTTACGACCGACTTCACCGAAGGGGTTGCCATCACTTCAAGTTTTTTCCCTGATCCGCAGACCCACGTTGAACCGGTGCGTTACGGAAAAGGTTCTAATTCGATGGGTTTATTGCAAACAATCATGACTAGACCGCAACCGGGTAAGAAACGTTGGGCGATCTGGATCAAGGAGATGCTTAAAAATCCTGGAGACGTTGCATTGGCGCTTAACGTGAGATCCTGGAGTGAGAGAAGTGTGATTTCCTTAGTCATGCAAACTGTGGACAACTCGTTAACACTCAAAGGTAAGCGAAATCGCTTTGGCCGTTGGTCACTTGGCACGGTGGCCTCCGAATCGACCCCTGCTCCCACCTACATCCCGGTTGCCCAAGACGTGGTTGAGCGGGCTGCGGAGATCATTGACGGTCGACCCGGGGGAAGTGTGTTTGAGAGTTTCGATGCCGCACTGACCGCCCACTTCGTGGGAGGGTGCGTGATTGGAAGTAATAGTGCAAGTGGAGTGATTGATGGGTATCACCGGGTGTTTGGGCATGCGGGTCTTCATGTGGTGGACGGTTCGGCCATCACGGCAAATTTGGGTGTAAATCCGTCATTAACCATTACGGCTCAAGCCGAACGCGCCATGGCGCTGTGGCCCAATCGGGGTGAGGCGGACACTCGCCCCACACTAGGTGCGCGATATGAAAAAGTGAATCCTGTTGCTCCTAAGAATCCTTATGTGCCAGCTGATGCTCCGGCTGCGTATCGGATTAACACTTGATGTGATGTGTGTCGTGAAGTTTCATCGGCACCTGTGAATCGGTGAATCGGTGAAAGTGTGGGTCCAAAGGATGTGCGGCATAAAAAAACTCGCAAAGTGGTCTTTGCGAGTTTTTTATGACCTGAGTGTGAACTCAGTCAGCCTTGGTGGCGGCGAAAAATTGCGTCAATTTCGTCGCGGTGTGATGGGCTCATGGCCTGTGACCGCTGGAAACTCCACTCTTGCTGGAATGAGCGATCTGAGTGTGAGTTGAAAATCTGGCTGAGAACTCGGCCGAATCTCTGCATCTAAGTCACGTCCTTTTTGTATTAATGTATTCCCGGGGTCTCCGGTAAGACAATAATACGACATAGCCGTTATGTAAATGTTACCGGGGGTGATTTTCCTTCATGAAATCCTAACTTTCCGGCTCAAACCAGAGTGTGGAGTTTGTCCCATCTGTGTCACAGCAATCACCCGGAATCGATAAGTTCCGGGCTTTTTGGGGAGGGGGCACGACAGGGACCTGGCATTGGGGTTGAAGCCAATAATCGTGCAGATCTGCCTTCCCTTGGCATTAACAACCCGGTACCGGTCCACCACTGCGGAGGTGCTTGCGGCCAAAGTGCGGAACTTGATCTTTTTCTTGGTCACTGTAGGTGGAGCCATTTGAGTGGGCGCAGTTGTCACGGCACTGGCGCTCGCCGGCAGCGCATTCCCTTCCCCTTGTGCGTTGCGGGCGCGGACGGTGAAAATATGCTCACCGTCGGGTAGATCGGTGACCGTGCAGGTAAGCGCCGAAGCGGCACAGACAACGGCCCCGGTGGGATCGGACACTTCGTAGTTGACAACGGTGTCAGGCGAGGTTGTGGGCGGCTGCCAGTTCACTACAACCGAATTATTGACCGCTGATAATGCAATATTTGTCGGTGCTGAGGGAATACTGGGATAACCGGCGGCTACTAGAGCTTGGTTCACCAAGTCGAGATAGTCAATTGCACTAAAGCCAACCATCAAGTACGCACCGGTATGGCCGGTAACGCAGCCGCCGGCTGACCCGGAGTTTACGCCGAGGACCAAATTTTCGCCGAGGGCGTTAGTCGCATAAGTTGGACCGCCGCTGTCCCCACTGCAGACACCCACGGATGCGTTTTGTTGCACGGAGAAAACGGGACCTAGGCCGAAATTGGGATCATATTGGTCAATGGGAACGCCGGCCGCAACTGGAAGAATGTCGCGTCCAGCGGGGCTATTAAGTCCGTAACCCATGATTGTTCCTGGGTACAGGGTGGATGCCCAGCGTGACATCTCTGCCGAGGTTGCCAATCGAGAATACATGCTGGGACCAAGGTCTTGGTCAAGCTGAAGTACCGCAAAGTCATTTGGCTCAACCCTGCTTGATGCATTGACATACCCACTCGGCGTCCATATTCCAATCACGTTCACAGGGCTCGCACCCTGCGGACCGGTATTGCTGTATTGCACGGCAGGCGCACCAGGGGGGAAGATTGCCAATCTGGGAACTCTGGCTGTGCCCCCTGCAACAGTCACGCAGTGCCCTGAGGTCAGCAGCACCCGCGGCTTCCACACCACCGCACTGCAGCTCTTGCCCCATGAGCCGCCATCGAAAATCGCGACAGCAGCAACACCAGGATTCCCAGGAACCAACGTCCCACCGTAAATGCGTGGCGATACGGGAGTGGGGGAAGCCTGTGCGGTGCCCAGCACCGTCAAGGAGATGGCAACGGCACCGGCCATGGCGATTAATCGCCGGGGACTTCTCACTTTGTAAATGTACGTTACGCAAAAATAGGAATCGTCAAGAGGGTCCACAAAGCGGATGGCAAGAAGCCGTACTTATGGTGGGCGAAGAGGGACTCGAACCCCCGACTTCATCCTTGTAAGGGATGCACTCTAACCAACTGAGTTACTCGCCCGGAAACCAAAAGATTACATGAGGCAGCTGCCGCGCCTGTCATCGCTCCCTGGCAGCACACTGCAATTCAATTTTTCTAGAGACGGCGGGATGGGAAGATTGATATTCCGTAATCGGTAGGCTCACAACAACGGTAACAATGAAATATAAAGGCGTTGTCTCTCGCACGTACTTGACCCGATGCTTGGCTCCGATGGGGTCTTAATCTTGGTGGCGACCGCGTGTTCGGTTGTGGTGTATCTCCTCACCTGTAAGAAAGAGTCAACTCAGCGTTGGCGTTAGGTTTCATTACTCAGAAATTGGGTTTGCGGGCCTTACCATGAGGGCACGGAAGTACACATTCACGCATACGAATCCTGAAGGGTAAGTCATGAAAATTGGGGTTATCGGAATTGCACTGCTTGGAGTGGCTTCCATCGTTCTCGTAGGTTGTTCGAGTGGCTTTTCTGACGGTGGCACGGTGGAGTGCAATGACACAACAATCGCAGAAGCGGTAACTGGGGACCCCACTTTCGCCGAATACGTGGTCACTGACTACACGTGCGCAGACGGCTGGGCTTTTGCAGCAGCAAATCCAGCTGAAGGTCAAATGGGAGCGCCCGCCATGATGATTTTTGAAGCTGAAGGCCAGTTCTGGATCTCTAAAAGTGCGGCAGATGTCTGTGGCACCTATGGCGATGGCAGCTATCCCAGTGATGCCATGGTTCCGGAGTCCCTCTATGAGCCAGCCTGCTTGGCTGGCTAGGTAGCCCCGCTGGGTAACCTGTTGATATGGCCAACGTCTTCGATGTGTGCGATCTGCTCGATCGACACTTCCCACCGGACACGGCGGAAGCGTGGGACAGTGTTGGCTTGATCTGCGGAGACCCCGCAGCGACGGTTTCTCGGGTACTTTTTGCCCTAGACCCCACAATGGAAGTAATCCATGAGGCAATAGAAGTCCGGGCGGATCTGGTGGTCACCCACCACCCCCTCTTCCTCACCGGAGTACATGGCGTTTCTCGCGACACATTGGGTGGACGGGTTGTTCATGACGCCATCTCACATGGAATCGCCCTTTTCAACGCCCACACCAATGCCGACCACGCTAACCCTGGAGTGTCCGACGCGCTGGCACACACACTTGGCCTAGTTGAATGCGCACCCATTGAGCCCGGTGTCACGCCGGTTACCGGAGCCGGCCGCATTGGTCGGCTGCCCAAGACTTTGACGTTGGCACAATTTGCTGAACAGGTCGCCGAGTCCTTACCCAGCACCGCGGGTGGAATTCGGGTTGCGGGCGACCCCAACAGGGTAATCGACATGGTCGCCGTGTGTGGGGGATCGGGTGATTTCTTACTTCCGCTGGCAGCCGCTCTTGCCGATGTCTACGTCACATCAGACCTGAAGTACCACCGAGTCCTAGACCACCGGCAGGGAGAGTGCGCGCTGATTGACGCATCCCATTTTGCGACCGAATGGCCGTGGGTGCTGGCGGTTGCCGCCTTGGTGCATAGTGAACTGGGTAGCAGTGTGAGTACATTGGTCTCTGCAGTGCGAACGGATCCGTGGACTGGACACTATTCCTCCCGCGACTGAAAACTCACGAGCCGTCAGAACCGCTTTATTAGGAGATTGCATTGAACATTGATCTGCAGATCCAAGTGCAACTTCTAGCCGTTCAAGGGAAAGACACTGAAGTGGCCCAACTCGAATACAAGCGGTCCACGCTCCCGGCAATTGAGCAGAAAAAGCAACTCGAAGCGAATTTCGCTCGTGCTCGCGACCAGCACATTGCCTCCGAAGTAATTCTTAGTGACCTGCAACGGGAAGCACTTAAATCCGACGGTGATGTGGATGTAGTTCGTCTGCGGATCACAAAAGATCAGGAAATGCTTGATTCTGGTGCGATCAACGACCCCAAGCAGCTCACCAATCTCCAACATGAACTCGAATCACTTGCCAAGCGTCAGCTCGACCTTGAAGACGTTGAACTTGAAATCATGGAACGCGTTGAGGGAGCCAAAGCGGCAGTGCAGGTGCTCGCCCAACAAAAAACTGATTTTTCACACCAACTCGAAACTGTGACCGCGACTCTGGATGCAGAACTAGCGACCTTGGCCGCAGACCTAGTTGGCGTGCATGCCGAGCGTGTGCAACTTGCAACTGATATGCCCCCTGAGTTTCTCGCCTTGTATGAAAAAATTCGTAAAGGACATGAAGGAATGGGCGCTGCCAAATTACACCGTGGTCAATGTGAGGGGTGCCGCCTCACAATTCCACCCCAGGAACTCAATGTGATTCGCTCAGCGACACCAGAGACGGTAATTCAGTGCGAAGAATGCCGCTGTATTTTGATCCGAACCGCTGATTCAGGAATTTAGTTCATGACGCGTGATCTGATCGTTGAAGCTGACGGCGGTAGTCGTGGCAATCCCGGTCCGGCAGCTTTTGGTTCACTTGTGCGCGATTCCGTTACCGGCAAGGTGCTTGTTGAAATTGCCGAGTCCGTGGGGACTGCAACAAATAATGTAGCCGAATACGGTGGGGCAATTGCGGGATTACAAGCCGCCGTCGAGATTGATGCTGATGCACGTGTTGAAGTCAGACTTGATTCCAAGTTGGTGGTTGAGCAAATGTCGGGTCGTTGGCAAATTAAACATCCGGACATGCGGGATCTCGCTAAAGTGGCGCGCGCGGTAATCCCGGCCGGCCAGGTCTCATATACCTGGGTGCCCCGCGAACAAAACCGCGCAGCAGATGCTCTAGTCAATGAGGCATTAGACCAATTTGATGGAAGTACCCCTGTGCGCATTACACGTCGGTACGTATCTGAAATGAATGGAGTAGCACGCGAGGGTCTCTTGGACTCTGTGCCGGAATTGCAAGCGCGCGAAACTACTGAAGACACATTGCACACACAACCAAATGTGATGATTGGTTGGGCAGACCGAGGAACCCCAGTGACAACACTGATGGCCCGCCATGGTGCATCGAGTTATTCACTGGACAGAAGATTCAGCGGATCTGGTGGATTGGACGTGCCTCTTGCCCCGATCGGGATCGCTCAGGCCCAGGCGCTTGCGGCCGAAGTGAAGGCCCGTGGGGTCGTGTCACACATAATTTCCTCGCCGCTGCTGCGCACCCACCAGACTGCCCAGATTGTGGCCGAGGCCACTGGATTGCCTGTAACTGAGAACGCCGACTTCGCTGAGTGCTCATTTGGTGACTGGGACGGGCACACCTTTGCTGACGTTCGGGAACGTTGGCCGGTAGAGCTCAACGAATGGTTGGCAGATACGAGTGTGGCACCGCCTGGCGGGGAGTCTCTTACCCAGTGCCGGGAACGGGTAAACCGTGGCCGCATGGCCGTTGTGGAGCAATTTCCCGGCCAAACAGTCCTGATAGTCTCGCACGTCTCACCGACCAAACTGATGACCTGCATCGCAACGGGTGCTCCGCTTGAGTCAATATTTCGTATGGAGTTACCCCCGTGTTCTCTCACATCACTGGCCTGGTTTCCAGATGGGAACTCCAGTATGTTGTCATTTGCGGAAGCGAGTCACTTGCGCAAACTCAGGGCTGACGGGGTCTAGTGGGGGCTGAAATCTCCACACGCAAGCCACCGAGCGGACTGTCATCGAGTGCTAGTTCGCCCTGGTGTGCCACGACAACAGATTTAATAATGCTCATGCCAAGCCCAAAACCGCCAGTACTTGAATCCCGGGCTTGATCTAGTCGGGTGAAGCGATCAAAAATCATTTCTCGGTTGTGAATTGGGATGCCTGGGCCACCGTCGTCTACGGTGAGAGTGAACCAGCTTTCACCGCCTTTATCGGTGTGTTTAAGGCGAACAGCAACCGGCGCATCCGTTGGTGTGTAACGTGAAACATTTTGAGCGAGGTTGGCCAGAAGCTGTGCCCAGCCCCCTTCAGTTCCGGTCATTGATACGTCTTGCAAGTCAAGTTCAACCGGGCGTTGAGACAACTGAGCGAGATCCCCAAATGAGTCGTTGATGAGTGATGTGAGAGAGAACTCCTCGGGTGAAGTGCGGGATGTTTCGGCCAAGTCAAGTGCCAATAATGAAGTGACTAATCTCTCTAGGCGCAATGACTCAGAGTTGATCCGACTCAGCGCCCGAACTTCTAAGTCACTTCTTGATTGTGGAAGATTTCCTTCACTGCTTACGAGCAGTTCAATATAGCCTCGGATTACGGTAAGGGGGGTACGAATTTCGTGGGATGCGTCAGACACAAATGTACGCAATCGGTTCTCGGATTGTTCCAATTGCTTCATGGAAAGTGTGAGCGAATCAACCATTGAATTCATGGAATCGCTCAGGACACCCAACTCTGTTCCGGGGGTCCCGTCGGGCATGCGCTGATTCGTGGCACCGGCGGCTATTTCCCCGGCTGTGCGAACCATTTTATTGACTGGCCGAAACGACCGTCGCACCGTAAACCAAGCAATAATTGCACCACCCAGGGTAGAAAACAGGACAATTACCACGGTGCGCCAGGCAATTGAGTTTAAGGAATTTTGGTAATCAAACAGTGACGTGAGCGCAATGACCGTTCCACCACGAGGCAAACTTCGCGATGCAAGTCTGTAACTTTCAGTAGTTTCAGGATCGACGAAGCTGACTATTTTCTTTAAACCAGAGGTCATCACGCTTGCTGGGATCGTGGGAAATGGATCTGGATCTTGTGGTAGTCCCGAAAGGCGAACTTCCGTTATGACTCCGCGAAAGTTTACTCCTGCAAACGCAACGGGACGCGGTAAATTATCTCTCTTTGCTCTTTGTTCTCGTTCAGCTGCCCGAAAATCGTTAGCCAGCCCTCCGGGACTTATGTCTACATTGGCCAGACTTGCTTTAAGAGTCGCATCTACTTGATCAAGTTGAACGGATGAAACCGTAATGTAGGTAGCAAAGCCAATAATTGTTGACGTAAAGGCGATCAGCACGGCGGTCAGCAATGTAATGCGAAAACGCAAGCTCACGATGTGCCCGCATTCACTGTGCACTCACACATTGGTATCCGACACCTCGAACTGTTCGCAGACTAATGGCGGTTCCAAGTTTTTTGCGTAAATAGGAGACGTAGGTCTCAACAACATTACGGTCAGCAAACTTATCTGTGCCCCACAGTTCATTCAAGATTTGGTCTTTACTCAAAACCTTGTTGGGGTTTTCCAAGAAGAGTTGCAGAAGACGGAATTCAGTCGCTGAGAGATTAACTTCTTGACCTTCGATGGCTACTAAGTGCTGTTCAATATCCATTGAGAGCGTACCGCTATTCAAACCCGAAGGCTCTTCTAGTTGGGTAGTGGATCTTTTGAGAACTGCATTAATTCTGAGTGTTAATTCTTCGATTCCAAAAGGCTTGCGAACAAAGTCGTCGGCACCTAAGTTGAAAGCCTTTTTGATGTCCTCACGGTCAAGGCGCGCGGTAAGAATGATAACCGGAACCCTATTCCCTGATGATCGTAATTTTTCCAATACGGCGAATCCATCCATGACCGGCATGTTTACGTCGAGCACAATCAAGTCAATGGAATTTTCGCGAATCAGATTCAATGCTTGCATGCCGTGGTTGGCAGTAATCGTCTTGATGGTCACCATGCTCAGGGCGTCAACAATTAAATCCCGCACGCCATCTTCGTCATCTACCACTAAGACTAAAGGCGATTGCATATTTCTACTTTCTGCTCGCTCAACGACTAGAGTGCGGGGAACGTTACTGCTCCCCGCACTCTAATGGTTACGAATCTGACATTTTTCAGAGATTACTCGGAAGCACCTGAGCTTTTGGTGCCGCCAACAGCGCTTTTGATCACTTTGTGCAGCGCCTTTGCCTCCTCGCGAGTCATGTCACCGGACTCGATCAAGGTCCGCAGGCCACCTTTATTGGAAAGTGCGTCAGCTTGAGCTTGGGTGATCGTCCCGTTAGTGACAAGAGTCTTTAGGCGATCAGCCCGGTTTTCTTGGCCGACTGACTTGACTGCATCTTTTTTTGTAGTCTTAGCCTTCTCGATTATTGCATCCGCTTGAGTCTGGGTGATTGTTCCCTTTGCAACGAGTTCGCTCATTACGGAAGCAAATGTTGAGTCTGCGTTTGGCTTATCAGTACCTTTGATCTGCTTGTGCAGCGTCTTTGCCTCTTCGCGAGTCATGTCACCGGACTTGATCAAGGTCCGCAGGCCACCTTTATTGGAAAGTGCGTCAGCTTGAGCTTGGGTGATCGTCCCGTTAGTGACAAGAGTCTTTAGGCGATCAGCCCGGTTTTCTTGGTGGGCTAACTTGACTGCATTTTTGACAGTTGTAGCTTGCTCAGATGTCAAAGTGCCATCGGTGACGAGAGCTGCGACTGAGCCTTTGCCCCTATCTTTGCCACCTTCTTTATCCGCTGTGCCAACAGCGCTACCCACGCCAGCGAATGCGCCGACAGCGAGTGCGGCTACACCAGCGCCGGCACCGATTCGGGTAACCCATGTCATATTTTTGCTCATTAGAGCTCCTTTGGATCGGGATGCTGTTTGTGTGCATCTTTTTCTTGAGTAGCCGTAGAATCACATGCAATCTTGGGAAGACCCTGAGATGGACCTGTGGGTTCGCTGTGAACTAATTCGTGACTATCTGCAATGTAGGTATTCCGGGAGTCAACGTGTCCAAATCAGCCGTAAATCCCAATTTTGTGAAGAAATCTCCGAGTTTGTCGATCTTAGTGGGAAATTTACCAGAAAAGAGACAGGCTGCCCGCACCAGATCGCCTTTTGTGGCTTTGTTGAAATGGGTGACTGGCTTGAGAGCCCCATTGACTTTGGTGAGGACTTTCACGCTCACAATTGGCTGATTCAGATACTTGACGGGGGCAAGTTTCTCATAACTGCCGGACCGCAGGTCCAGAATCAATTCATGCTTATTTTTAGCCAGTGCCGCGAGAAGAGCAGTTTTCCAGTAAACGGCCAGAGGACCGATGGCAGGAATTACTGATCCTCCGCTGAGTCGGTACGCCGGGATCGGATCTGCCGGGGTCACAAAGCCAAAGAGGGCTGAGGAGATCAGGATGCTGGAGTCAGCTCGTGCCCGTGCGGGTGCATTCAAGGTGCCGTATCCCAAGTGGTCGTAGAGAACTCCCGTGTAAATCTTGATCGCGGGAGCGCAATGTGCCGTCATTAATTCGGCATTAATCGCGAGTAAATTGTTTTGCTTGGGGCCAAGATCGAGCGCCTTTGCGGCAATTTCCGGCTGGTCCGTGCAAAAATTTTCAAGGGCTTTCATCAAGCTCACGCGCTGCTCACGAAGTTCTGGGAATACCAATTTGGTCGGTGCGAACTTCGACCCTTTGCTTGGCGGGGTTTTGCCCTCACTCGGTGGCAACAGAAAGATCACTCGTAGAGCCTATTCGGGAAATCGAGCCAGCGATCCCCCCGGACCGCTGACGGCGTAGCCTGTGCCAGGAACGAGTCGGTCGGATGATCGCGGCACGCAAGTGTCGAGGAAAGTCCGGACTTCATAGAGCAGGGTGGTGGGTAACACCCACCCGGAGTGATCCGCGGGAAAGTGCCACAGAAAACAGACCGCCAAGGGAAGCCTTGGTAAGGGTGAAACGGTGGTGTAAGAGACCACCAGTGGTGCAGGTGACTGCATCAGCTTGGTAAACCCCACCCGAAGCAAGGTCAAATGGGTCGGCTTGCCGGCCCAAGCAAACGGGCTGCTCGCCTCATATTTGCTGGTAGACCGCACGAGGCTGCTGGTAACAGCAGTCCCAGATGGATGATCATCATCTGTTAACTCAGATACAGGATCCGGCTTACAGACCGGCTCGTTCCCTTCTTCCCCGCACTGCGCTCAACTGGAATTGATTCTAGTGAGGTGATTACATCAGAGAAAGGTCTTCGCGGGACTGCCGATGCCAATGCCAATGCCAATGTCGGGGTACGGGAGGCAGTACGAACTGTCCCGACTCAACAAAATCAAGAGCATGGCCCAGTTAGGCGCCTGGTTGCTTGGTGTCGCTGGAATCATAACAATTGTTTTACATGGTTTTATGGTGGGGGATTCGACGGGAACCATGATCTTTGGGATTCTTGCAGCTTTTTGTGCAGTACGTGATGCAGTTTCGGTGGGCCGGTTAGACAATGGCGGCTGTTTAAGGTCTTGAGGCCAGCGAGCAAGGCTGACCCACATGCAGGGCTCAAAACAAACTATCGGTGCAACCTGGGGAAAACGGCCGAGGGGTAGATTAAAACCCTTGAAATGTGGAAAGCAAACTTTTAGGGCACAATGAGGACGTGCCCAAAATTAGTGCCCCGAGTATCGCCGAACACCGTGAAGCACGGCGTGATGCGCTTTTGGTAGCCGCTACACAGCTTATGCTCTCGGGAACTCCGTTCACGGTTGCCCAGGTTGCATCTGAAGTCGGGCTCTCTCGCTCCGCGGTGTACGAGTATTACGCGAGCGCCGCAGACCTTATTGCCGACGTCCTCGTCGACGAAATGGCTCTCTGGGTGGATGAAATATCACCGATGGTGGAAGCGGAAAGTGAGCCACTTGCCCGAATCGAAACGTGGGTGCGTGGCGTCCTGGGATACGTGAAAGATGGACGCCATGTTCTGGTGAAATCTGCCGGGTCTGTCGAATTGCCAGAGGCCCGCAGAGTGCAGGTAACGTCTATGCACCGCGAACTAGTAGCACCACTTGTCCAGGCGCTCACCGAGCTAGAAGTTCCCGACATTCGTCAGTATTCGGCTTTTTGTTGGGGAGTTCTTGACAGTGCAATTATGCGCGTTGAATCACAAGGTTGTGATGCGGTCGCCGAGGGCGATGCCGTCATGGTCTTTATCACTTCTGGTGTGGGTAAATAATGAATAAAGGGGGTGCAGCGCATCAGCGCTGCACCCCCTTTATCAGTTCGTTCGATTAACCCAACTTGAAAGTGCGGGTTGCGACTAGTGGCTTGAAGTTACGACCGCCTGTTGTCACAATCGTGAGTGTGCAGGTTCCTGTGTCGGCGAGTGCGGTGATCTTGCCATCTCGCACAGAACAGTTGTCGGCCGTGATTGACGGCGTCACACCTGATCGTGTGGTCGCACTAAAAGCCCGACCATTTTGGGTGATCTTGGAGCCGGACTTGGGGCGAAACTTGACCTTATCCGTCTTACGATCTGTGCGAACAGACTTGAAGACCGTGGGAAAAACGCGAAGGTAATTGGGATTGGCACTCTCACGTCCAGCGCCAAGAATGTATACGGCGCAGGCCCCCAAACCTGGTGCGGCTTCGGCGCGACAGTCAACAGACTGATTCGCACTCGTTCCGGTTTGTGGGTTCGGATTAGTTCCATAAAATTCGCCGTTTACTTTGATTTTTGCCGCCACGCTGGCCCGATCCGCAGCCGTTGCCGGGATGTAGACGAGTGAATCAGTGGAGCTATCGCACAGGGTTGGAGCAGATCGGGGATTCATCGGCACAGCGCAATGCAGCGCATAGAGTCCGACATTGGCAGGCAAGTTCGTGACCACAACTGGTTGGACGGATCTCGTTTCCAAGGCGGCTAGTGAGGTCATGTTGTTATAACCGGCAACCGTTGCGTTGAAAGTACCTTCAGCGTGAGCGGGAGCGACTGCGGTTGCACAGACAAGTCCTAGCGCAACTATCGAGGCCACTAGGTTCCCTAGTTTTTTCTTGTTGAGCATTTTTCTCCTTTTATCTATTTATCTATGTGAATGAAACGGGAATATATAGATCGGCACCACGGAATGAAGGCTTCGTGTGATCTGCGCGGGTCACGATTGAACATGAAACATTCCTGCAGTCGATCTTGCCGATTTTGGGGCTGACCGTCAGCGTCACTGAAAATTTTCCGCGCTTACGAAATGGAATAGCAAGTGAGGATCCGTACGGAGGAGGATTTGAGGAAATCCAGGCTGATGCCGAATCGCTGGCGGTCAGGTTGACCCCACCACCGCAGGGTCCGGGTGGCGTGGTTGCACCCTTCGTGGGAGTAACACACAAAGCAACATAGATGCCAATGCGTCGATCAAAACCTTTTCCTCGCACTCTAATTCGGGCACCCGTTGCGGTCAGGTTCTTTGTTGGCTTTACGGAGAGTGCCGTATCGCCGCTTCTCGTGACTTTGGTGGGTACAGATGCTGCGCTCACTGAAGTCGTGCTCGCAGGAATCACCAATGCCACACACACCAGTGGAGTGAGGGCGGCGCGAATAAGGCCTGTTGATCTGTTCACTTAATAAACGTTAGGCAAGAAAAAAGGAGCCCGCCTGACACACTGTCGGCCGTTCCCGACGACGTGCCGGGAACGCAATCGCTCTTGCCTCAATAATGTACTTATGAAGAAGTTGGGATTCGTGATAGCTGGGATGGCAGCTATTGTGCTGAGTGGGTGTTCATCCGTTGTCGACAATTCAGTGGCCAGCGATAACAGTGTGCTTGAAATCGTAAGACCAATTTCGATCTCCCAGGAAGACGTCGCAGCTCCGGCACCATTTTCGGTTCCGTGGCCGGTGTCTTCAGCACAAAGAATTGTGTCGCTCGCAAATGGATCAGGCGAGGTGATTGTTGCCCTAGGAGGAGCGAGGCAGATTGTCGGCCGCGATGAAACAACTATTTCCCCGGAAATAGTTGACGCACCAATTGTGACCAGTGGGCATGAAATTAATGCGGAAAGCGTGCTGGCTCTCACACCCGATCTGCTGGTAATTGACGCCTCTAGTGGGCCGCAGGAGGCAATCGAGTTGATCAAGGGAGCCGGAGTCCCCGTCGTTGAGGTGCCCGAAGCTTGGAACCTTGCCGACATTAACGCGAAGATAAGAGCAATTGGTGTGGCGATTGGAGCCCCGGTTGAGGCTATCGACTACGTCACGGCATTGACCTCTGGAACGCAAGATTTTTCACTTGGTTCATCTCCCAAAGTTGCATTTCTGTATCTACGGGGCACATCGGCCATCTACCTTTTGGGCGGCGTTGGTTCAGGAGCAGATTCCATGATCAGTCAAGCGGGTGGGGTTGATGTTGGGGCGCAGGCCCAGTTGGGTCCTTTCACACCATTAACGGCAGAAGAGATTGTGGAACTTGATCCTGAAGTGTTGCTCGTCATGACAAAAGGTTTGGAATCAGTTGGCGGGATTGATGGACTACTGAAATTGCCTGGCATCGCACAAACCAAGGCTGCGTCAACCCGAGCTGTGATTGCCGTTGATGACACCCTGCTCCTTTCATTTGGCCCACGAACAGGGGAAACCGTTTTCGCATTGCATAACGCATTTTTAGAACTGATTGCACCGTGAAAAATCCTGGTAGATCGTGGATTGTTGGAATAGCCCTATTCATCACCTTGTCGGTACTCATCGCCGTTTCACTAAACTTTGGTGCCGCAAGTACAGACTCCGTCGTGATCTGGAACATCAGGCTCCCGCGAACAATTGCCGCAACCTTGGTGGGGGTCGGATTAGCTAGTGCGGGAGTGCTGCTCCAAGGTTCGTTACGAAACCCGCTCGCTGATCCCGCGCTAGTTGGAGTCTCGGCCGGGGCAGCCCTAGGGGCAGTGCTAGGCGCTGCGATTGGTTTGCCATTTAATTCGATTGGTGTAACGAGTGTCGCTGTTGTCACTTCGAGCATCGCAATGGCATTTGTCCTATGGGTTTCTCGGAGTAATGGCCGGATTGAGGTGGTCACGGTCTTGCTCTCCGGAATTGCTGTGAGTGCATTTGGGGCAGCCGCGATGTCGATTATTATTAATTCGGCGAGTAATGCGGCCGGCACCCGCTCAGTGAGTTTTTGGACAACCGGATCGTTTTCATTAAGCAATTGGTCTGGGGTTAATGCAATGTGGCCGGCAATTGCGATTGGGATGGTTCTCGCGTTCTTTCTCGCTCCATCATTGGATTTACTTGCTCTGGGTGATGAGGGCGCCCATGCCAGCGGGGTAGCCGTGTCTCGAGTGCGGGCGTTAGCACTACTGGCTGCCGTTTTGCTGACGGCGGCCGGAGTCGCAGTTGTGGGTGTCATCGCATTCGTAGGGCTTGTGGTCCCGCACGCGGTCCGGCTTGTCATTGGACCGAGTCACCGGCAGTTACTCGTGGTGAGTGCCGTAGGTGGCGCCGTAGTGCTGCTGCTGGCGGACACAATCGCGCGATTGGCCTTAAGTCCCATTGAAATTCCGGTCGGCAGCGTGACGGCGATCGTGGGCGCGCCGGTCTTTTTCGTCATGCTGGGTCGGGCACGCAACAGGCAAGGGGGTTGGGCATGATCCTGGTCGCGAAAAAGTGCACTGTGTCGGGGGAAAGTGGTCAATTTCGTCTTGACCGGGTAGATGTGGCAGTCGGACAAGGGGAAATGCACGCCGTGATCGGTCCCAATGGGGCGGGCAAGTCAACTCTTATGGGAATTCTTAGCGGGATAATTACCCCAGATTCTGGAACGGTGGAGCTTATGGATTCGCCGTTGGGTGATCTCAGTGTCCGGGAGTTGGCCCGCTCGCGGGCGGTGCTGGGTCAAGAGCTCGCGGTTTCCTTTGGTTTCACTGTCGCTGAAGTAGTTGCATGGGGTCGCGCTCCGTGGCGCGGAACTAAGGAGGCGAGCAGCGATCAAGAAAAAATTGAGCTGGCAATTCGTGTTGCCGAAATCGCACTCTTATGTGATCGCAGGATCAACCAGCTATCGGGAGGCGAGCGAAAACGCGTACACATTGCGCGGGTAATTGCCCAAGACTGCCCACTGATGTTTTTTGACGAACCTGATTCTGATCTCGATTTGGTCGGTACCCAGCAACTGGATGAAACACTGCGCACTTTGCACCAGGGGGGCCGCACGCTGGTGGTCAGCAGTCACAATCTGTCGTGGATTTCGGGGCTCTCTACCCACGTGACTCTGATGGGTGAGCACGAGGTCGTTGCAGCCGGGCCCGTGAGAAAAGTTTTTACGCCGGAACTGTTGTCTCAGGCGTATCAGACAAAAATTAGTGTGACTTGGTCAACTGATGCGCGCGGTCATGAGTTTGCAATCTGTACGTCGAGCTAGTCATTGCTAGTGTTAATTACGTCCTTCAGATGCTCTGAGACCTTCAGCGCAATGCGACCCAGTTCGGCATATTCACTTGGTGTGAGCAGATCAACCAACTGAGAACGGACAGTTTCCACGTGATCTGGTGCTGCCGCACGTAGTTTTTCCCAGCCCAGGTCCGTGAGCACCGCCCAATAGCCCCGGCCGTCATATTTGCAGGCTCGGCGCTCGATGAAGCCGCTCTTTTCGAGGCGATTGCAGGCGTGTGAGAGTCGGCTGCGCGAGGAAAATGCCTGGTCAGCAAGATGACTCATGCGCATTTGAGCCTCCGGTGCTTCAGATAGCTTGACCAGAATCTCATAATCCGACAAGGACAATCCGTGGTTCTTGGTGAGCTCGCGGCTGAGTCGATCGGGGAGTAGTAGCACCATCGCTATCGTCGCTCGCCACGAGGCTTGTTCGTCCTCGCTCAGCCAGCGGGTCATTTCGCCAGCTCCCATGCGCGCGCTCCACCGAGGAGCCCTGCGGTATTGGGGACAATCTCACAGCCGTCAATCAAGTCTTCTGGACGTAGGTGCTTTGAGTTGCCACCCCCAACATAAATTTTGTTGGGGATTATCTTGGCGTCAAAGTCGGTTAGTGCTTTAGTCACTAGTAGCCGCCAACGCTTATTGCCAACTTTCCTGCGCTGCGCATCTCCAATAGCAATGTCGACGCTGTCACCCCCAAACTCGCCTTGCGATAGTTCCAGGTGGGGGAGCAGACGACCTTCGTGGAAGAGGCCGGTCCCTACACCTGTTCCAAGAGTGATGACAAGCTCCACGCCTTCACCCGTGACCACCGCGCACCCCTGCATGTCGGCATCGTTAATCAACAAGGCTGGGACGCCCAACATTTCGCTGATGCCTTGCTGGAGCCGATACCCGTCCCAGTGTGCATAGAGCTCCGGGTCGCGAGCCCCGCTCTTAACCGCCCTAGCAAAGGGAACAACGCGCAAAGTTCGGCCGTCGCGGACCATGGAAGGAAAACCAATTGACACTCGGTCAAATGAGGGCTGATCGGCGACAAGTTCTCGAACCGTTTCCAAAAAGAGTTCGGGTGGACACGGGTAGGGGGTCTCGACTCGGCTTCGCTCAGAAATTGGCTCGCCATGGCCGTTGAGGACCAGAGCTTTGATGCCGGTACCACCAACATCAATTGAAAGTGTACGAGTCATTTGGTCTCAGTCTGGAGGGTAGCGTCTGCAACAGTAAGAATTTCGGCACCATCTTCGCGAACTACTAATGTATGTTCGAACTGTGCGGTCCAATTCTTGTCTTGTGTTGTCGCGGTCCAGTTATCGTCCCACATGTCAAATGCGATCGTTCCTAATGTGAGCATGGGCTCAATGGTGAAGGTCATGCCAACACGCATTTCTTGATCCGCAAGGGGATCATCAAAATGTGGGATAACTAGCCCACTGTGGAATGAAGTGCTAATCCCATGTCCTGTGAAGTCGCGCACAACTCCATAATTGAACCGCTTTGCATAGCTTTCAATCACTCGGCCAATGACGTTGACCGGCCGTCCAGGTCGAACCGATGCGATCGCTCGCATTGTGGCTTCTTTGGTTCGCTCAACGAGAAGCCGGGCTTGCGTATCTACGTCTCCACACAGGAACGTGGCATTGGTGTCACCATGCACCCCGCCAATAAAAGCCGTGATGTCAATATTGCAAATATCGCCATCTTGGAGAACGGTTGAGTCAGGAATCCCGTGACAGATCACCTCATTTAGTGATGAGCACAAACTCCTGGGGTATCCGCGGTAGCCCAAAGTCGACGGGTAGGCACCGTGATCGCACAGGTAATCGTGACCGATTTGATCGAGTTCTTCGGTCGTGATTCCCGGCGCGACTGCTTTACCCACCTCAGCGAGGGCATTGGCAGCAAGTTTGCCTGCAACCCGCATCAAAGCAATTGTTTCCTGGGTTTGTACTTCCGGTCCGTCAAAGGGGCTCGGTCCTGGCTTACCCACATATTCAGGGCGGGCGATGTTGACCGGAACAGTTCTCTGCGGACCCAAAACTCCGGGACTCAACGGTGCACGTGCGCGCAAGCTCATGCCCAGAGTCTATTGCCCGTTAGGCTTGCACTCAAACCGTCATATATGTGCGAATGTGATCACGATCAGGATTAAACAGGGAGAGACATGAGTTGGTACTACTGCCTTGAACATAAGAAGTCAGAACCCGAAGACGGTTGCGCGAACTCTGAACGGATGGGTCCCTACGTGACCCAGGGAGAAGCGGACCGCGCGATTGAACATGCAGCACAGCGCAATGCAGCATTTGATGCGGACGAGGACTAATTTAGCTACTAGACCCAGCAACCGACCAAAGAAAAAGGACCCGCACGGAGTGCGGGTCCTTTTTTGAGAAGCACAACTTCCTTGGGAGTCTACTTCCGGCGTGCAGTCTTCTTTGCAGCCTTCTTGGCTGT
>DGQA01000044.1 GCA_002390705.1 Actinobacteria bacterium UBA4426
CCAATGTTGTCAATCCGCCGGATGGTTGGCTGGGAAAGCCACATGCGTGCCACCTGCTTTCGCAAGCGGCGACCGGAAGCGTGCTGGTTTTTGTGGACGCAGATGTGATCCTTGAGCCAACGTCGATTGCCGCCTGCGTAAATTTGCTCAGAGAAAAAAACTTTGGTTTGGTCGCGCCCTATCCCCAGCAATTGGCTGACACTTCAATTGAGCGGCTTGTGCAGCCACTCGTGACTTGGTCCTGGGTTGCCACCATGCCACTGGGGATTGCCGAAACTTCCCTGCGTCCATCACTTTCGGCAGCGAATGGGCAGTTCCTGATTTTTGATTCACTCGCGTACACCACGTCCGGTGGCCACGCCAGGGTTAAAGGCGAGGTGCTTGAAGACATTGCACTTATGCGCTCCCTCAAGTTAAGTGGTTATCAATGCGCAACCGTCAACGGCAGTAAATTGGCACACTGTCGCATGTATAAGGAGTCAGACTCACTCGTGAACGGCTACACCAAATCGCTGTGGAACGCCTTCGGATCCCCGGTGGGGTCGGTTGCCGTGAACTCTCTTCTTGCATTCACTTACCTTCTGCCCCCACTTGTCGCGGCAACCTCACCGAAAAAATCTCATCGTGTACTGGGAACTCTCGGATATCTTTCCGGCGTCGCGAGCCGCGCGATGGTCGCCGCCAACACTGGATCCCGACCACTCCCTGATTCATTTGCGCACCCAGTATCAATTGCCACCTTTATTGGCCTCAATGCAATGAGCTGGTCCCGGCACGTACGAGGGAAAAACAGCTGGAAAGGGCGCGCTGTGACAACCAGTGCCCCACGTGAGTGAATCAAGTGCCTCGCACGTCGTAGTGATTGGAGGTGGCGTAGGTGGGCTAGCAGTTGCCGCGCGGTTGAGTGTTAAAGGCCATGGGGTCACCCTTTTGGAGCACGCTGATCGGGTGGGCGGAAAACTGTTCACCTACGAGCGAGAAGGGTTCGCATTTGACACCGGGCCCAGCCTGTTTACCCTTCCTGCCGTGTACCGAGATCTTTTTCTTAAAACCGGTAAAAGCCTCGAGCAAAGCGTGGACCTACAAGAACTCGATCCGGCATTCCGTTATGTTTTTTCGGACGGAAGCGAGGTGACCCTTCCAGGAGTTGATCCGGCCAAGTGCGCCACGGCTTTTGGTGACGCGTTTGGCACGCAGGTCGAAGCCCAGTGGCGCGAGTTCACTGGGCGTGGCGCGCAGATGTGGCGCCTCACCCGTGGCCCATTTCTGCAGTCACCACTTAAAGGCTGGAAGTCACTCATCCCTTTAGCAAAAGTACGGGACATCAAATCGATTGCGCCATTTACCTCACTGCGCACACTTGCTCGAAAATATTTTACCGACCCACGGATGATCATGATCGTTGATCGCTACGCCACCTACACGGGTTCTGATCCGCGGCGAGCACCCGCGGTACTTGCAACAATTCCTTATATTGAACAAGTTTTTGGTGCTTGGCATATTGGTGGCGGATTAGGCTCGCTTGCAACAGCTCTTGAAAAACGTTGCAGTGAGCGTGAGGTTGACATTCGAGTCGGTGTCACCGTCACAAAAATTGAGACCCAGGGTGGCAGCGTTTCAGGCGTTCGCCTAGATACCGGCGAATTTATTGCCGCAGACATTGTGGTATCAAATTCCGATGCAACGTTGACAAATGACTTACTGTCACGACCCGATCAAAAGCTAATGCCTAAAATTACCGATTCACCCTCTCTCGCAGGGTTCGTCTTACTGCTGGCACTAGATGGGAACACGGAAGGAATCGCACATCACAATGTATGGTTCCCGGAAAACTACAATGCCGAGTTTGACGCAATCTTTGGAAAGGCGCCGACCCCACCCATTGACCCGGCGATCTACGCCTGCGTGCCCGACGACCCGCAGATGCGACCATCACCGGATTGTGAATCGTGGTTCATTTTGGTCAACGCGCCTCGACATGATTCCAGTGGAAGCAATGGGTTCAATTGGAACGCCCCTGGGTGCAAAGAGCAATATGCACAACAGATCCTAGATATTTTGGCCGCCCGCGGAACCGACATCCGGGCTCGGGTTAAGTGGCAGGAAATTCGAACCCCGGCCGACCTTGAACGCGACACCATGGCGCCGGGTGGAAGCATCTACGGGGCCTCAAGCAACGGTCCCCGCGCCGCGTTCACTCGACCGGCTAATCAATCAAATATTTCCGGTCTTTATTTGGTAGGTGGGTCCAGCCATCCAGGTGGCGGGCTACCCTTGGTGGGCATGGGTGCGGAAATCACTGCGGAACTTATTGGTCGGGCGGAAAAGCCGAACCCATAGAGCCGTACCAGCGTGCCAAACGCCCACCGATCGAGAGCACCCGGATCCGTTCCTCTGTCCGCACTTGCGCTTCGAATGTCGCCACGATCACCAATTGATCTTCAGCCCGAATTCTGGTGTGCTCATTGGGCACTTCTGCGGCGCCACCACGAATCACGAGTGACACCGCAGCGCCTGTGGGTAAACCCATCTCCATCACGAAGACCCCGACAAGCGCCGATCCTTTTGGTACATCAACGCCCAACACTGTCGCTGACATCGCGTCCAGCGGGGCGCTCTCCACTTCTAGCTCACGCACCTGCTCGGGTAAACACACCCCAATTTTTCTACCCATCGCTGGAATAAATGGCGTGTGAACCAGTAACAAGAGCAGCACCGCGATCAGGGTGGTGTCAAAAATCAGTTCGGCCCCGGGGACGCCAAACCCTAACGGAATTGCGGCAAAGACAATCGGTACCGCTCCGCGCAACCCGGCAACGGAAACAAAAGCAATTGTTTTGGCACCCATGCGAAATGGCAATAGTGACACCGTGGCGGCCAAGGGTCTGGCCACCAAAATAAGCAGGAGCACAGATCCCACCGCGAGTGGAATCGCCTCTGGCAAGCGGCCAATATCGGCCAACAAACCCAGCATCACAAAGAGCCCGATTTCAGCAATCCAGGAAAGCCCATCAGAAAAGCCAAGAATTGACCGTCGGTGCGGAAGCTGCTTTGCAGAGCCGATCAGGATCGCCGAGATGTACACGGCCATGAAACCGGATGAATGCAGTACCGAAGCCGCCCCGTATGAAAAGACGATGAGGGCTAACGCGGCAATCGGGTACAAGCCGACTCCAGGCAATGCCAACCGTGGCAAAATAAAGCGGCCCAGGTAGCCGACAGCGATTCCCACCGCGGCTCCTCCAATAATTTCAGCGATTACCAGAAACGGAATCGTCCATGCGGCCGTCTGTTCCCAGGCACCACTTGCCACGATACTGACAATCACCACAACGGGTGCATCGTTAAATCCGGCTTCAGCTTCTAAAAGCGTGCGAACTTTTTCGGTGACTTTCATTCGACGCAATACTGAAAAAACTGCCGCGGCATCGGTCGCGGCCAGCACCGTTCCCAAAACCACCGCCAACTGTGGATCAAAATCAAAAATGAAAATTAGGGGGAGCGCAACTACGGCGATACTTACCGCGATTCCCACGGAAGCCAAGGCGAGCGATGGTGCCAGCACCGGGCGCAGTTGATCAACCCTGGTTGTTAATCCGCCGTGGGCCAAAATCAACACCAATGCCGAATAACCCAGGACCGTGGCCAATGTCGCGTCATCAAGGGACAGCGCCGGGATCGTGGCGCCCAAAATCATGCCGAGAATTAGGTATAGGAGCAAACCCGGCACCCCTAGTTTGCCGGCAAATCGAACTGCAAAGATGGCGACTAACACGATTAAGGCACCCACAAGCGTGGCTAGAGCCAGAGACTCAAGTGTCATGTGTGCACCTCCCCACCGGTCGTAAACGCCCCACCAATCTGATGATTGCCGCTTTCCCTGAGGTAAAGGTATCTTGCGCGTGTTACAAAGGCAGTTTTTCCGGCCCACCCATTAGCGCAGCAGATACTCGTCGATATGTGCTCAACATGCGAAGGTAATAGGCTGGCGGGGTGAACAATGAGGTCAAGGGCGATTCCGTCGCCACGGACATTCGCCCGCGGATCCAGGCCAGTCTGGATCAGTTTTTAGCCGAGCAACAGCCAATTCTTGAATCAATCTATGAGGAGACCTTGCCGTTGTGGGACAGTGTTGCGTCCCTGCTTAATGGTGGCAAACGGCTTCGCCCCCTGTTTTGCTATTGGGGTTGGAGTGCGGCCTTTGGCGACTCCCAGCACCGTGAAGGTGTCATCACCGCCGCAAGTTCCCTTGAATTCCTGCAGGCGTGCGCCCTGATCCACGACGACGTAATGGATGGCTCTGACACCCGGCGTGGGCGACCGGCTGCGCACCGCCAATTCGCCAGCCTGCACCGAGCAAGCCAATGGCAAGGGAACCCGGATCGGTTCGGTGAGGGCGCTGCGATCCTGGTGGGTGATTTGTGTCTGTCGTGGGCTGATCAACTCTTGCTCACCAGTGGACTTCCCGCCCCGAATCTCGATGCCGCGAAAAATGTCTACAATGAAATGCGCACAGAACTGATGGCCGGTCAGTATCTGGATCTACTCGAACAGGCTCGTGGTGGTGGCTCGGTGGAACGCGCATTGCGCGTGGTTCGATTCAAGTCCGCGAAGTACACCATTGAGCGTCCACTGCACATCGGTGCCGCGCTGGCACTTGCCCCGCCTGAAGTTTTTGACGCCTACAGCGGGTATGGCCTACCACTGGGTGAAGCATTCCAATTGCGCGACGACATTCTCGGCGTATTCGGTGATCCCGAAGTTACTGGCAAGCCAGCGGGCGACGATCTACGAGAAGGCAAAAGAACCGTGCTGATCGCTATCGCAACTGAGCGGGCCGATCCGAGCCAACTGCGCTCAATTCACGAACTCCTCGGCGACGCACATCTCAATCTCAACGGGATTGACACGTTACGGGCAATCATTCGCGACACGGGGTCCCTTGACTTCACCGAAAATTTGATTGCCGATCTGCTCGAGCAATCGCTTGCGGCTCTGGCGAACGCACCGCTTGATCCCGCCGCGGTCATCTCACTCACCCAGCTTGCCCACAACGCCGTTCAAAGGAATCTATAAAATAATGATGAATTCATTTGTTTCTCGCCTACTTCCCACCCAGCGAACTGTCTCTGGCCCCACCGAGAACATAATCGTTGTGGGCGCGGGTCTCGCCGGTCTTTCTGCCGCAATGCGATTGGCCGGCGCTGGGCGAACAGTCACCATTGTCGAGCGAGAAGCGATTCCCGGTGGCCGCGCCGGACGCATCGAAATGAAGTCAGAGAGCGGCACGTACCACGCTGACACGGGTCCAAGTGTTTTGACTATGCCCGATCTGATTGCCGACTGCTTTGATTCGTTGGGTGAAAATATGAACGACTGGCTCACCCTTGAGCCAGTTTCGCCCCTTTACCGGGCTTTTTACGCCGATGGATCAATCCTGAATGTCTTCAGCGACGTGGATCAAATGGCCCAGGAGATCTCAGAAGTAATTAGCGACGAGGAAGCCCAAGGCTTCCGCAAATATGTCGACTTTGTTTCCAAGCTGTACAAATACGAGATGTCAGACTTCATTGACCGCAATATCGATTCACCCCTAGACCTGCTCACTCCCAATCTCGCGAAACTTTTCGCCATTGGTGGTTTTCGCAAGTTGACGCCAAAAGTACGTCAATACATGAAAGACCCCCGCACCGAGCGGATCTATTCCTTCCAAGCCATGTACGCCGGCCTCTCCCCCTACGACGCGCTGGCAATTTATGCCGTGATCGCCTACATGGATTCTGTTGCCGGAGTCTTCTTCCCAAAAGGCGGGATGCACGCTGTCCCCAAAGCAATGGCGGGCGCATTGGAAAAACACGGTGTCACCATTAAATACAACACCACCGTGGAATCGGTCGTTCACAGCGGTGGCCGGGCATCGGGAGTACTCACCAGCGACGGTGAATTCATGGAGGCCGATGTAGTGGTCCTCAACCCCGACCTTCCCGTTGCTTACCGAGAACTCATTGGCACTGAGCCGTGGTCGGTTAAGCGCCTCAACTACTCGCCCTCCGCCTTCGTCATAATTGCTGGTTCCACCCAGAAGTACTCACAAATCGCCCATCACAATATTCACTTCGGCAAGTCTTGGAAGAACGTTTTCACGGAGTTGATCGATGAAAAGAAGTTGATGACCGATCCCAGCATTTTGGTAACAAACTCAAGTTTTTCTGATCCGAGCCTGTCCCCAGAAGGCAGGGAGCTCTATTACATTCTGTTCCCCACCCCAAATCTTGATGCGCCAATCGACTGGAAAGAAATTGGGCCTCGTTACCGAGATGAGTGCTACCGGGTGCTGGAGGAACGCGGCTACGTCGGTTTGACTGACTCAATCGAAGTCGACAACATCACGACCCCGCAGGATTGGGCCGACCGCGGCATGGAACGTGGAGCTCCGTTCGCGTCAGCCCATTCATTTGGCCAGACCGGTCCATTCCGACCCGGCAACATGTGGGGCGAAAACGTTGTCTTCACCGGTTCGGGAACACAGCCAGGTGTCGGAGTCCCCATGGTGCTGATCTCAGGTCGGCTTGCCGCAGAGCGCATCACCGGCAAGGACCGCAATTACCGGTCACGAGCCACTCGGTGAATCATCTGCATAAAAAGGAGTACAAAGAAGCGGGTATTAGCGACCCCGATCTCATTGCATCCTATGAAGTGTGCCGAGAACTCAATGCCACGCACGGAAAAACATATTACCTCGCAACGCTTCTTCTTCCCCCAGGCAAACGCCCTTATGTTCACGCGCTCTACGGATTCGCTCGCTACGCCGACGAGATAGTTGACGACCTCGATTCAACTCTGAGCGATCAAGAGAAAGCTGATTGGCTGAAAACGTGGGGCGAAGCGTTTCTGGCCGATGTCCAAAGTGGCGAATCAACTGATTCGGTGTGCCGTGCTGTCGTACATACTGTCCGTCGCTGGAATATTCCCCTTGAACTTTTTGATGCCTTTTTACATTCCATGACCATGGACCTCACAGTCACCGAATACCAAACATTTGACGATCTTTATGAATATGTATACGGGTCGGCTGCCGTAATTGGACTGCAGATGCTCCCTATTTTGGAACCAACTGACCCCAAGGCCTACGAATGTGCAAAGGACCTGGGGGTCGCTTTCCAGTTAGCAAACTTCATCCGCGACGTAAATGAAGACTTGGACCGTGGTCGCGTCTATCTCCCACTTGATGAGCTTGCGAGGTTCGGTGTGACCAGGGCTGACTTGGAAAAGCGTGAACTCACCGAAAACATTAAAGCGGCCTTGCGTCACCAAATTGATCGGGTGCGCCGCCTCGACCAAGAGTCAAAGGCCGGGATTGAAATGCTTCATCCATCCTCCCAAGACTGCATCAATGCCGCACGCATCCTCTACTGCGGGATCGCTGATCGCGTTGAACAAATTGATTTCGATGTTTTCAATAAGCGCGCCAAAGTCTCACTTCACACCAAGTTCTGGGTCGCCTTCCCAGCGTGGCGGCGCGCGGTTAAAGCCCGCCGTAAATTCGGCCCGGGCAATGTTCGCGGTCTTCATTCCCATTCCTGACAGAGTGTCGAGTGATAACCGAATACATTTTGTAATTACCCAAGTCGTATCAGGGGCACGGGCGTTTCATTTACCGTTCCAAACCTCACCCCTTCTACCCCTTCTGGGTTAACGCCCTACGTCGTGGCAAAGGGCACGTTTCCCTCCGACATTCCCGTCCCGGTTCCCAATTACCAGGTTATGAGTGGGCAGTACTTGGGCGAAATTGTCTATTCATCGGCTACCTACCCACCTTCTGGTTGGGCTGTCTGCGACGGCTCAGTGCTCCAAGTAGCTCACAACACCTCACTTTTTTCCGAATATGGCAACGCTTTTGGTAGCGACGGACAAAAAACTTTTGCCCTGCCTACCGTTTCCGGCACGATCATCGCCACGACGGGTATTTATCCATCACGCAATTAGCCGAATTGAGACTCTCAATTGTTTCTACGCCAGATCGGTGGTCCCGAGGTCGGGGTGCGATCAACTCCCCGCCTACCCCAGAACACCCACAGGCTCAGTGAAAGCAGGATCAGAGAGAATCCAAAAAGTAGATCTTCAACCGGGGCATAAGCTATTCGTCCGTCGCCCAGAAATATCGGCGCGGTATCCGCCGGTGAACTGCCGCCAATGATCGCTGAGCCGTCGTACTTCACAATCTGGGTACCCGTGAACAAGCCGTTGGTGATGAGTTGGAAAAAGACAATGATTGCGTAGGAGAGCCAAAAGATTGGCCGGGTGACCATCCGGGTTTTGACGGCGAAGAGGTCAAAAAATACAACGATGAGGACCGCGAGTACTCCGATTGTGGTGTAGGTCATGTGGTTTCGTCTCCCACGAGCCAACGCCGTGATTTTGATCCTTTGACACTGCGCACGGCTTCTAGAGTAAGAATTGACGCGAGTGGAATCACAATAAAGAATAAAAATTCGTCGAATGGAATATCAGCGGGAAGGTAGATCCCGAGAATTCGTGATTCGTCGAAGTACCAGTGACCTTGGCCGATTGCATACGCGTCCCACAACAAGAAAGGAAACAGCACTGGAAAAATGGTGAATAAAACTCGCTTGGGTCGACGCAGGACCCGGCTACGAAGAAACACTTCAAGCCAAATTGACCCCAAGAACACAAAGACCAGGATCGCCACATAGCTCCAGCGCCCAAAGTCCATGAAATCACCCATAGGACCATACTTGCCTATTGTGAGCTCTGAGCAAAATGTGGATCCCGCCATCCAGGTTGCGAAGACCCACCGCGTGGCTCTGCTCGGGGCCGAGAGTTCCGGGAAAACAACCCTTGCCATGGAATTAACCCAGGCCTTGCGGGATTTAGGTTACAACGCGGGAATGGTTCCGGAGTATTTACGAATTTGGTGCATTGAACACGGGCGAACCCCGGGCTTTACTGAGCAGGAGGAGATTATCGAGGGCCAACTTGCTCTCGAAAATGCTGCGGCATCTCAATTCGCGGTCTTGGTGTGTGATCCAGCTGCGATCACAACAGGATTTTATTCCTTGGAATATTTTGGGTCTGATCTGCACTTGGAATGGGATCTACTTGACCGCTACGACCAGTTATTCCTGTGTGATATTGATTTTCCGTGGCGCGCTGACCCAATACGTGACAGCGAGATCGTGCGTATTCACATGCACGCACTGATTGTGGATTACCTCACCGAGTCCGCGGAAATGCTGGCCGGGAACATCCCGCTGCTCTCGGGATCAACCCCTGAGCGCCTGGCCTTGGCTCTATCCTTGCTGAACCTTGATTAAGGCGTGGCAAACCATTTCCCTCATATATCCCGCCTAGACTGCTAAGAATGGATCCTTCTGCTCCCGGTGGCTTGATCGGCCAAACCCTGGATCAGCGCTATGCGGTCACCTCGCTGCTTGCTCGAGGCGGGATGGCCACCGTGTATCTCGCTACCGATTTGCGTTTGGACCGGGTCGTCGCCCTTAAAGTTATGCACCCGCATTTGGCTAGTGACCCAGGTTTCGTAGCTCGCTTTCAACGAGAAGCCCGAAGTGCAGCCCGCCTTTCTCACCCACATGTTGTCGGGGTCTACGACCAAGGAAGCTCCGAAACATACGTGTACTTGGCCATGGAATACCTTCCGGGCCAAACCTTGCGCGACGTACTGGACGAATATGGTCCCTTGTCAACGGAGCAGGCACTGGTTCTACTTGATCCGGTCATTGAGGCGCTCACAGCAGCGCACGGTGCTGGGTTTGTGCATCGCGATATCAAGCCCGAAAATGTTTTGATCTCAGATGACGGCCGGGTAAAAGTTGCTGACTTTGGTTTAGCACGAGCGGTGACCTCAACTGAATCCACCCACACGACCGGCATGATTATTGGCACTGTCAACTACCTCTCCCCGGAGCAGGTTGAGCGCGGTGACGCAGACGCCCGGTCTGATATTTATTCCACCGGCATTCTGTTATTCGAGATGATCACAGGAGTGGTCCCCCACTCAGGCGAGAGCCCCCTATCAATTGCCTACAAGCACGTGAATTCAGATGTCCCTCCTCCGTCAAGTGTTGTAAATGGAATCCCCTCTGAAGTAGATGCGCTCGTGCTCTCGGCAACCAAACGTGACCCGGATCTGCGGTATCACACCGCACAGGATTTTTTGTCCGATGTTCGCCGGATCCGAAAGTCTCTTCCATCACCCAAACCATTTGTTGATCAAAAAAACACTCTCGTGGTTGACCGCAAGGACTTTGAGCAACACTCGAAAGGTGCACAAACAACCGGTCAGGCCTCCCGCAACGAGGACTTTTCCCCAGCCAAAAACACACGTAAGGGGTTGTGGATTTTTTTTGCATTAGCTACTGGGGTCCTCTTCGCTGGCCTTGGCGGATGGTGGGTGGCAGTGGGGCCCGGTCAAAATGTCGACACTCCAAATCTGGTGGGAATGACTTTTGAACAAGCTCAGGAAGAGCTCCTTTCCACTACGGATCTAGAAAGAATCACTATTGAAAAAGGGGATCCGGTCTTCAGCGAAACAATGCCGTTGGGTGTGATTGTGTCCACCGATCCCGAACCTGGCTCTGGCATCAATCCCACCGGTGTGATTTCAGCAAATATCTCCCAGGGTCCTGAACGCTATCTAGTTCCGGATGTTGCGGGAATGACGCCACAAGAAGCCACTGCCACCATCACCGCAGCTAACCTCACTTTGGGTGGTCGCAGTGAAAGTTTTAATGACAAGATCGCGCCCGGTCAAGTTGCTCAGACATCACCAAAAATTGGGGACGAGCTTAAACCGGGTGAACGGGTTGACTTAGTAATTTCAAAAGGCCCCAAACCAATAAAGGTCCCTAATGTTGTCGGTCAAAAAATCAAGGCCGCTAATGCAAGTCTGAGCGGTTTGGGCTTAAAAGTTGACCGCAGTAACGTGTTCTCTGAGACAGTGAAAAACAATACGGTGATCTCGATTAAGCCCAAAGCAGGCAATACCGTGTCTTCCGGAAGCACGGTAAAACTTGTGGTTTCAAAGGGGCCTCCGCCAGTAGAAGTCCCGAATTTGGTCGACATGCCGCGCAAGAAAGCAATCGCAGCCTTAGAAAAGATTGGTTTGCGCCCCAAAGTTGAAGTGGGTGCAGTAGCACCACTCAATCGCGTAATCAGTCAAAGTCCAGCCGCTGGCACTCAATTACCCAAAGGCTCGACCGTCACGATCCGAATTATTTAATGGGAAAATAGCCTAAGAAGTCAACTCGGACTTATGTCCCCCATGTTGTGGCCGAAAGCCTCGAGTAATCAGTGTCAGTTGTGCTGGTGTAATTCTGAATCAAGTAGTTGACCAGGTCCGGGGCCTATTCCGTCTTCGTTCACCACGTCAAACACACCCATCATTCCGTGATCTTCATGGAACAAAATATGGCAGTGGTAGACGCTACGTCCCACGTAATCAGCAAATTTAGTACGGAACTTGATGTAGCCATTTGAGGGAACATTTTCGGTGTCTGCTTCACCGCGTGGAACGATTATCTGGCGGTTGCTCACTTGATTAGTTGCCGGATTCCAGTCACCGCGTTCTACAACAGCAAAGCCGTTTATGTGAATATGAAACGGGTGATCTTCCGGATGCGGTGAGCCACCCAATGGAGATGACGCGTTTCTGACGACCCATTCTTCGGTGCTGTTTACCAAGACCCGGGGGACGTCCGCCATGGTGAGGTTATCGTAAAGCATTCCATCAATATAGAAAAGTGGTTGGCCATCAACGACATTTTGAGACAAGGTAAGCACTCGACGTCGCTTAACCGGACCGGAAAGCCAGCTTGGTTTGTCCCCAATTCCCTCGGGCAAGGTCACACTCTTTGCCGGTTCACCTTTCACTCGCACACGCATGAGTGGTGTTTTCGGCCAGTCATCAAAACCTTGGTTGTAACCCGCCTGCATAAAGTTCAGTGAACCCGCCCGCTGCTGGGCCGTGACGAGAAAACCATAGCGTTTCCCTGGTGGCATGAGGAGTGAATCCGTTTCCCACGTTTGCCACACTTTAATTCCGTCTTCCTCAACGACGGTGAACGTGTGATTCGGCAGTTTCAGCCGGTAGTACGCGTTCACCCCGATATTGGCGAATTGCCAGAACTGTGTTTCGCCCGGCCGCATAGAGACTTCAGGCATTATCTGGCCGTTAACCAAATGTGCTTGATCCTCTGGTGGTGTGGTGCCGTAAAGGTCTAATTCACCATCAGGGGTGAACGCCACCTGTCCAAGGGAGAAGACTCGGCGACGCACGTTCTTTAGTTCAGGAAGTGCAGCTGCACCACCACGAACCATGAGCAGTCCTGCCATTCCACCCCAGACTTGTGGTCCTACATTGGGGTGCCAGTGCGGGTGGTACCAGTACAACCCCCCAGGGTGATCCTTGGGAATGCGAACGTCGTAATCGAAATCACCCCCAGTTGGTATCTGCACAAAAACATTGTCCTGATGTCCTTTTGGGGACACATGCATGCCGTGGTAGTGAAGGTTTGTGGGAAGTGTCGTTTGGTTTTGCAAATTAATGCGTAATCGATCCCCAGGGGAGACCACAATCATGGGACCGGGGAGTCGGCCGTTGTAGGTTTGAGCGTTCGCATGCCTGGCTCCGGCAACATTAACTGTTCCAGGTGCGGCGATCAGGTTCAAGCTCAGTTTCCCACCCGAGCTACGAAAAATTCGATCCTTCGGCATGCGGATTGGTTTCTCGGTGTTGTCCAGAATTCCGGCACTACTCACAACAGGGGGAAGAGCGGTCAATCCAATTCCTAGGCCGGTAAGTCCAATGAAATTTCGCCTCGATAACGCCATATGAAATCTTCTCACACTTGGGAATGCGGCAGGCACTGCCCATCAATTTGAGCGCATGGACAATTCACTTTGGTTCATCGATAAGAAATAAACTGCCAACTCGGATCCGAGGAATATGGACGACTTGAACAATGTGAAGCCGTGAGCTCAAGTCAACTAACTTCACTCTTGGTGTTTTTAGCGAAATGCACAAGGAACAAACCGAGACTTGCAAGAACTGTGTTGCGAAAAGCCGGGTCCGTTCCATTCCATTGCGAACTTGACCACATGTAGAAGAACTCCCCGCCAATAGTAAGGAATCCGAGGAAAAATAGGGCAAGAACCATAACGAAACCCAGACTGGCAATTCGTCGTCCAAGTTCTAAACTAGAACCCCTACCGAGTGCTCTCATCCACGTGAAGCCACCGACTAGTAAAGCAGTGGCAGTAGCTATTTCCCAGACAATCACACCGATATAAGCCAGGACCTGTAAAGGCTCACTGGTAACAGCTCTCCATGCCACGTTGGCGTTAGGACCATCTCCGAAGTTCACCGTATCCATGCTCAGAACGTGTTGTATGAACGGCCAGTTGGTGCCGGGGTCTGTGACGTTACCGAAAGCCACTAGCCCCACGTATGCGCCCATTATTAACGTGAACACGCCCGCCGCGAAAGGTAGCCCGCCCAGAAAATCTGCTGCTTTAGACCAACGCTGAGTCTCTCTACTGCCTGTCATGGTGCTCCCTGTTTAATTGCGGCCAACGACTCAACAATTGTACGTTTTTACACACTTGCTTTCACCTGAATTCCACATTCACGCCCAGGCGATTCGCAGATGGTGCCCGAGGCTAATAGGTAAAGTGCGAAACCTGCAAAAACTAGACAAAGAAACTCCGCCAATAGTCGCATTCCTAGCGGGGGGCCAGCGTACTGATGCAAAATGTTACATCGCTCATGGCTTAGATCGCCGTACTTCGATTCATTCTTGGTCTTATCGTGGCAAGTAGAGCTAAAAGCCACCACGGTGTTTTCAGCAAAATCTGACCTGCCCTACCGCGCACGTATCCGGACTTAGCTGGCAGATACCCCGGACCTTAATAGCCTTGGACGCCCTCGTGCACAAGTAGTTTCACCTTGGTGTCGACCCCGTAGCCGTACCCTCCAACTCCGTTACTGGCCACTACCCGGTGACACGGGATCACGATCACAATTTCATTACGCCCGCATGCAGTCCCCACGGCGCGAGCCGCACGCGAATAGCCTGAGCGTGCAGCAAGCTCACCATAAGTGTGTACGGTGCCGGGAGGGATCTGGCGCATTGCGGCGTAGACCTTGGCATTAAATGCTGAGTTGGCATCAGGCACATCCAGTCCGTCGAAGGCATCAAGGACCCCCTCGTTGTATTGGGCGAATGCATCATGAATAAGTGAGCTTTTGCGGGCTGGGCCTTCAATATCCCTGGGGTCAAGCCTGGCAGAGATGATTTGCTGATCACTTTCATCACAGACAAAATACACCAGACCAGCTGGGGATTTAGCTGTGCCGTGCCACACGTTCACGGGTACTTAGCTCTTAATCAGCATATCGGCAACCATGAATGCAAGTTCCAAACTTTGCTCCCGGTTCAGACGCGGATCACACGCAGTTTCATAACGCTGGGAAAGGTCACCGTCTTCGACACCTGCAGTGCCGCCGACACACTCGGTGACATCGTCTCCAGTGAGTTCGACGTGAATGCCACCTGGAAACGTTCCGGCCTCCCGGTGCACAGCAAAGTAGCCTTCAACTTCAGAGACTACGTCGTCAAATAGACGCGTTTTGTAGCCACTGGCTGACTCGCGGGTATTACCGTGCATCGGATCACAGATCCAGACAACTGGCACACCACTTGCATCCACTTTCTGAACGATTGCGGGAAGTTTATCTCGCACCTGATCGGCGCCCATGCGCGTGATGAGTGACAGGCGGCCTGCGATGTTGTTCGGATTCAAAACTCGCGCGGCTTCAACAATGTCTTCGGGTGCTGCGGTGGGGCCGACCTTCATGCCGATTGGGTTGGAAATTGTTGACGCGAAATGCACGTGTGCGCCATCAAGTTGACGCGTGCGCTCCCCCACCCAAAGGAAGTGGCCGGACACGTCGTAGGGATTGCCTGTGCGTGAGTCGATGCGGGTCAATGCCCGCTCGTAATCCATGGAAAGTGCTTCATGGGCTGCGTAGAACTCAACCCGCTGGAACTCGTCCGGGTCGGCGCCACATGCCTGCATAAACGCGAGCGCGCGATCAATGTCGCGGGCCATGAGTTCATACCGCTGACCGGCAAGTGAGTCACGCACGAAGTCCTGATTCCACGCATGAACTTGGCGTAGGTCAGCGAACCCGCCCATGGTGAAGGCGCGAACAAGATTGAGTGCAGATCCTGATGCGTGATAGGCCTGCAGCAGCCTTTGCGGATCAGGCCTGCGAGCACCTGCTTCAAACTCGAGTGAATTAACCGCGTCGCCGAGGTAGGAAGTCATTTCGACACCATCACGGGTTTCAATTGTCTTGCTGCGCGGCTTAAAATACTGCCCGGCCAGCCGCCCCATTTTGACAACAGGAAGCGACGCCGCGTAAGTCAAAATCACGGACATCTGCAAGACGGTTTGAAGGCGGGCTCGGATTGAGTCGGCAGTATTGGCTTCAAAAGTTTCAGCACAGTCGCCACCGGTAAGAACAAAGGCTTCCCCGCGGCCTGCGGCAGCCAGCCGGTCAGTGAGTTGATCGCACTCGCCAGCAAAAACCAATGGCGGCATTTTGCGCAATTGGCTGAGCGATTCCTCGAGTGCAATCGGATCCGGCCACGGTGGCTGCTGAGCCGCTGCCAAATCGGGCCACTCAAGGGTCATAGGAGCCTCGACGCGACCGCGAGTCTGTCCAGCTTGCGGGGAATTCATGCGCTCAGCGTAGGGGGTTGGCTTAGCCAAAGAACGCGGTGGCTTCGCGGTAGCGTTCAATTGGCACGGTCTTAAGGGTTCCGGTTGCTTCCTGTAGCGGCACGCGCACAATATCCGTGCCACGAAGACCCACCATCGTTCCCCACGCACGATCTTTGACCGATTCAATTGCATTAAGGCCAAACCTCGTTGCGAGCACTCGGTCAAATGCTGTGGGGCTGCCGCCGCGCTGAACATGGCCCAAAACCGTTGTGCGGGCCTCGTGGCCGGTGTGTGCTTCTAGCGCTCCGGCTAGCCACTCGCCAATCCCGGAAAGCTTGACGTGGCCAAATGCGTCCAAAGTGGTGTCCTTCGTGATCAAATTGCCGTCCTTTGGGAGGGCTCCTTCAGCCACACAAATAATCGGGGCGTAATTGGTTTCAAACCGGGAATTGACCCAACCAACCACCTCATCCATGTCAAAAGGCACTTCCGGGATCAGGATCGCGTTAGCGCCACCGGCCATACCCGAATGCAATGCAATCCAGCCAGCATGCCGACCCATGACTTCACAAATTAAAATGCGGTGATGTGACTCGGCAGTTGTGTGCAATCGATCCATTGCTTCGGTCGCAATGGTCACCGCAGTATCGAACCCAAACGTGTAGTCGGTTCCGCTCAAGTCGTTATCAATTGTTTTAGGCACACCAACAACGGGGAATCCCAATTGCGTCAACGCTGTTGCAACGCCGAGAGTGTCCTCCCCGCCAATTGCGATTAGTGCGTCCACTCCCAGATCGGCTAGATTGGCGGTGATCTTCTCCACCCCGCCGTCAACCTTGATCGGGTTGGTGCGTGAGGAACCCAAAATCGTGCCACCTCGGGGCAGGACCCCACGGACCGTATCAATGTCCAGGTCCATGGTGAGCCCTTCGAGGGGGCCCTTCCAGCCATCCCGAAAACCGACAAACTCAAAGCCATAATCGGCGACCCCGCGCCGCACCACGGCGCGAATTACCGCGTTCAGACCTGGGCAGTCTCCGCCACCTGTAAGAACTCCAACGCGCATCTACAACACCTTTCACTTTTTGCACCCGTTGCACCGGGTTCATCTCCTGGGACTTTGTGATGTAAACGCTATCACGCTGCCTTTGCCGGTATTCTCGGTTCCGTGCCAAGCTCAGATCGAATTCTCACCATTGACGCGGGAACAACTGGAATCACCGCTTTACTGGTGTCCCAGCACGGATTGATTACCGCCAAGGGCTATCAAGAGTTCCCCCAGCACTTCCCGCAGGAAGGATGGGTTGAGCACGATTTGGGTGAAATGTGGAATTCCACCCGTGAAGCCACCGCCCTTGCATTGGCCGCGCACCGGGCAGAACATGGCAGCCCGGCTCAGATTGTTGCAGTAGGCATAACGAATCAGCGTGAGACCGCATGTTTTTGGGACCGGGAAACACTGGGTTCCCCTCGGCGGGCCATAGTGTGGCAGGACCGACGCAGCGCGGGAATCTGTCGGCGGCTAATCGACACTGGAATCGAACCCCGTGTCCGCGAGCTCACCGGCTTGCGCCTTGACCCCTACTTCACGGCGACAAAGTTGATGTGGGTAAGAGAGAATGACCCGCACACTTGGGCGCAAGTTGTATCGGGACGGGTTGCGATCGGAACCGTGGACTCCTATTTGATCGCCCGCATGACGCGCGGACTTGAACACCTCACCGATCATACGAATGCTTCACGCACCCTTCTCTACGACATGAGTGCTGGCACATGGAATCGCGAGTTACTCGAACTTTTTGGCGTACCCGAGGAAGCGCTACCGAAGATCGTTGCATCCTATGGAACGGTTGCTCGTACCGATCCGGATGTATTTCTCGGCCTTGATGTGCCGATCAGCGGGATCGCGGGAGACCAACAGGCCGCACTTATTGGTCATGCGGGATTTAGTGCCGATAGCGTCAAATGCACCTATGGAACTGGTTCATTTTTACTGTTACACACTGGGGAAAAAATCATCCATTCCGCACACGGTCTGCTCACCACAGTTGCGCTGGCCCACCCAAACCAGGCTAAGCCGGACGCTAGTGCGCGTAGAGACTTTGCAATCGAGGGCTCTATTTTCGTCACAGGTGCCGCGGTTCAATGGCTGAGGGACGGGCTTGGAATAATTCAAGATTCCTCAGAAGTCGAAGAACTGGCCCGAAGTGTTCCCGATTCTGGTGGGGTGGTTTTCGTCCCTGCACTGACCGGCCTTGGCGCACCAGACTGGGATCCCCACGCGCGAGGACTCATCATCGGAATAAGCCGCGGAACAACCGCTGCACATATTGCACGGGCAACACTTGAGGCAATTGCACTTGAAGTCCGCGACGTCGTTGATCTGATGACCCAAGAAACCGGTGCCGCACTCCCTTATCTCGCGATTGATGGCGGGGCTTCACTCAATGATTTGCTATGCCAGCTTCAAGCCGATCTCACGCAATTGCCTATCAAAAGATCAGAACAGGTGGAAACCACCGGACTTGGTGCAGCCTTCCTGGCTGGACTCGGTACTGGATTTTGGAAAAATACCGAAGAGATCTCACGCTTGACCCGAATCTCTGGCGAATTCGTGCCCGAGGCCAATCGTGAAGACCTCTATCTTCGCTGGCGCACGGCCGTCTCCCGGTCGCTCAACTGGGCGCAATGAACTAGGCGCAATGAACTAGGCGCAAACAACTCAGCTCAACGAACTAGCAGCGTCGGCCAGCTCACCTTGAGAAATTAGCTCTTTAGCCCGCGTCGCGTACATGTCGACATACTCTTGACCTGACAATGTCATGAGTTCATACATGACTTCATCGGTAACCGAACGCAACACAAATCGATCATCTTCTAATCCTTCATAACGGCTGAAGTCCAGTGGCTTCCCAATCCGGATTCCCACCCGCATAAGTCGCGGTCGCAACTTTCCCGGGGGCTGAATTTCATAAGTGTTGATCATGGCCACAGGAATAATCGGTGCATGTGCTTCCAGTGCCATTCGGGCAAGGCCAGTCTTCCCTCGGTAAAGGATTCCGTTAGGTGAACGTGTGCCTTCCGGGTAAATCCCCAAAACATTTCCCGCGTTCAACACTTCAAGTGCCGTAAGGATCGCAGCCTCAGACGCCCGGCCCCCAGAGCGATCAACTGGTAACTGACCGACACCGCGCATGAACAGCCTGGTGGAGTAGCCCTTGATTCCTTTTCCATTGAAATAGTCACTCTTGGCCAAATATGCCATGGGTCGTTTTACTGGCAACGCTAGATAGAAAGAGTCAGAAAAGCTCAAATGATTACTCGCCAAAATCATCCCACCGGATTCGGGCATATTTTCTTGGCCCTCAACCCAGGGGCGGAAAAGGACCTTGAGCCACGGGCCGAGAATGATTGTCTTAATAATCCAGTACAGCACGTGCCAGTCCTCCTCCCGATCGCAAATATTCCACCGAAGCCTAAGGCCAGCGCCAAGCTCGAAAATTTGGTGGTCCTTAGTCGCCTACTGATCATAGGCGTACGCTCTGGTATGAATTAGCAATCGAACGAATCAGGAGGTCGTAATGCCACTGGCTCACGGGGCTCAACCTTGGAGTTTTGACTCACAGGGCCCAGACGCTCACATTGGTGTGCTCATGATTCACGGGTTCACCGGATCCCCCGCCTCGATGACCCCGTGGGGTAAGTCGCTCAGCACATACGGGTGGTCAATTCGAGTGCCACGGCTTCCCGGACACGGCTCCCGTTGGCAAGACATGAACCTCACCACTTGGGAAGACTGGTACGCCGAAGTTGAACGAAATTTGCGAGAACTCCAGGCCACGTGCGATCAAGTGTTTATTTGTGGCCTATCCATGGGAGGTTCGCTGGCCCTGCGGCTCGCCCAACAGCACGGTGAGGAAATTTCCGGCCTCGTGTTAGTCAACCCTGCCGTTCACTCCGAACGTCCCGAACGGCACCTACTCCCGATTATTTCTAAGATGATTAAGGCGTTCCCCGGAATTTCCAACGATATTGCTAAGCCCGGACAAGACGAAGTGGGCTACACCAAGATTCCCCTGAGAGCAGCCCACTCACTTGCGCAATTGTGGAAAAACATCAAAGCTGACATCGCAGAGGTGACCCAGCCCGTACTGCTGTTTCGTAGCCTGGCTGACCACGTTGTCGAAGCATCAAATGCGCAATGGATCCTTGACCATGTGTCCAGCACCGACAAGGAAGAGGTGCTCCTTGAAAATTCCTTCCACGTTGCGACGCTCGATTACGACGCCGAAATCATTGAAACCATCAGCGCCGACTTCATTAAGGGTCGCATCACAGTTAAGCCGGATCTCACGTCATGACAATTACTCCACCGGACCCAGAACCGGACCCAGAAGACGCGCAGGAGCCTGAAGGAAAGGACGCAGCTTGGGAATCAATTGTTGCCGATCTCAGTGGGCAAATCGATTTGGGACCCCACTTCCGAAATGAACCACCCCCACAAGAGCTCCTGCCCCCACCTGACTACATCGACGAGTACTTTGACGAGGGATACGAGCCTCCCGAAGCCCCGCCGCTTCGGGTTCCCACCGATGCAATTGCTCGCTTCGCGTGGGCCGGGGCTCTCGGTGGCCCAATAGTGATGCTCCTGGGTTACCTCTTCGGCCTTGGTGGAGTAATTTCAACCGCGGGTTTGGTCGCGACAATTGGAGGATTTGCTTTCTTGATTTCGCGCCGAGACGAACACATTCCACCCGGCGAAGACTTTGGCGATGGCGCTGTCGTCTAATTTTCTGATGAGAATTTGAGGCGGGCAAGATCTGCTGCACCCACAATTCCAGCCTTATTTCCTAACTCGGCAACGCGAATTTCGGGAATCGGCCGGTACTGCTTACCAATTATTCGGTCGGCGAGAGATGCTCGGGCACTGGGCAAAAAGAATTCGCTGGCTTCACTCGCTCCACCACCGATCACAAATATTTGCGGATCCAGAATCGCACTCAGACTGGCCAGCCCCCGGCCAAGCCACTCCCCAAGTCGATCCAAGACTTCAATTGCAACCGGGTCACCTGACTGCGCGGCATGAGTCACGTGTTCGCCTTGAACTCCTTCAGGGGTTCCGTCACCGAGGGACAACAGCACCTGAGCATCAAAAAGTCTTTCAGTTGCCATGGCGCGCGCATCTCGTACCAGCGCATTGCCGCTTGCGTACTGCTCCCAGCAACCCTTACGCCCACAGCCGCATAGACGCCCGTTCGCGACGGCGCCCATATGACCAATTTCACCGGCTGCTCCATGTGAGCCACGAAAGAGCTCACCGCCGAGTACAACTCCCCCGCCAATCCCGGTACCAATCGTCACCGCGACAACGTCGCGGAAGCCCTCTCCACCGCCAAAGCGCGCTTCCCCCCAGGCTGCGGCATTTCCATCATTTTCGACACGTACGGGCAAGCCAGTTGAATTGTCCAAAAGTGTCGCCACCGGGACGTCGGCCCACTGCAGATTGGGTGCATACAAAACTGTGGTGCTGCCCGCATCAACTGGACCGGCCACCCCAACGCCGATTCCGATAATTTCGTCGTCCACCTGGGAAATCGTTTCAGTGATCACCTGGGAGACAACTTCCAAGACACCGGACGCATCTGCGCGCGGGGTCTTCTTCCGCACCTTTGCCAAGATCTCACCCTGCTCATTGACGATCCCAGCCAGAATCTTGGTGCCCCCGATGTCGACCCCAACGCTGATTCCCACGGGCGTAACCATAGCGACGGCAACAACGGCGAACCTCTCCTATGAGCGAATAACTGGTAGCCACCTAATCTCATCTGCGGGTACTTTCCCACCGGCACCATCTAGCAGGCCACTTTCGACTGAGACGCCACCCAACTCAGATCCCATCAGCCCCGATCCATTGAGGCCAATTCCACTAAACAGTGCGAGCAACGGGGCGATATCCAGTCTGGCCAATTCACTCGGAATCAAATCGGTAATCGATTCAGGTGCCCCCACCGAGATCAACCAACTGCCCAGATCATTGACCGATGCGTCTTCTTTGCCGGGCTCGCTCATGATCTTGGCCACTCGCTTTCATCAACGGTAAAATCGATCGTCATCTTATTTTTAAACAATTGCACGACCCCAGGTTCCATGCGAGAACATGCGGCCGGTAACTCAACAAAATGCCGCACGCCACCGAGATCAAGTACGAGATGGTTGCGCAGAAGCCCCACAGCTAAATCCGTGCTTCCCACACCTTTCCACTTTAACTGAAAAGAAAAGATGGACGGCTCCCGTTCAACCAGCGTCCCGTTGTCCTTAAATACCTTGACCGATTCGTATTGTGATTTCCACTTAGTGGACAGTGGTTTGCGAGCAGATGTTGGCCACGCCCTTTGCAATTGGTGGGCATCACAGCTCACTCCAACAAGGGCCAACTGGGTGAGCGATCTGAACAACGCTTTGGGGCTTGGTCGATATTGCGTGAAATTCAATTGAAGTTGCGCTCCAGTTACCCTGATGAGCGCCCGGTCTATCATGCCCATCAAATCCAGCAGGTGAACTCGTCCCTCATTTTTGCCCAGCCCGCACCAGATGGCGAATTCTTCCGAATCGATGTGACCCAGAACGAGGTGAATGGATTCAAGGTCACTCACCGCTTGCGCCAGCTGGTTCACAGATGCAAAATCAACTTGCTGTCGATCGGACAGAAGTGAAAAAACGCCCCGAGAAAGGTTTAGGCCCTCGAGCACACCCGGTGTTGGAGTGAAGAATCCAAATGGTGCAGACAGCGCCCTGATTAATTGTGCTAATGCATCCGGGGTTGACCCTGCGACGCCTTCTGGTTCAACACCACAAGTGACGCGAAGGTCAGAGTGCACTTCCGCTGCCCGATTCCACTCGTGCTTTCAGGCCCTTTAACGCTGTGTCCACAATAACTTTTTCGGCTTTACGTTTGAGCATCCCAATCATGGGGATCTTCACGTCCACCTGCAGTCGGTAGTAAACAGTGGTAGTTCCATTGCCGCTGTCGGTCAATTCATATTCGCCGTCCATCGCGGTCAGCATTTCAGCAGTGGTCAGGGTCCAGGTAACTTTCCTGTTCCCGTCCCAGTCGTACTCCAATTCATATGTGTCTTTAATCGGACCCGATGCAAGGGAAAAACGAGCATCGGCTGGGCGGTCATCATCTTCGTATCTACTCAGAACCGTGACGGACGTAATTCCATCACTCCATTGCGGGTAGGCAGACAAGTCCGCTATTACGTCCATGATCTGCGCGGGGGTTGCGCTGATGGAAATACTAGATTCGGTCTGCTCAGCCATAGGAGCACGGTACTGCACCTCCTGAGACGAGCGCACCGAGATGAAAAATCTTGCCATCACACGTCAATCGTGAACGGGACCTTTCGGCTGTGAAAATGGCCAACGTTGATGCATTCAGTTTCCCCAATCCGCATCCGGGAGCGCTGTGGTTGGTGCACGTGACCAAAAAAATGGTACTTCGGAGAAAATTTTTTGATGTAATTGGTGATCGCCACGGAACCAATTTCGAATCTTCGCGCCACAGTGTCGTAATTGAGTAACGGATTAAGTGGTGGAATGTGTGTGAAAAGAATGTCCACCGGACCCAAGCCAAAAAGTTTCTCAGCATAGACCTCTGGCTCTAATTCATAAGGGGTTCGCATGGGGCTTGTTAACCCGCCGCCTACAAACCCCCACTTTTGGCCATTCATCTGGATTACTTCACCATCGAGTACTCGATGCTGCGCACGAAGATACTCGGGCCACAGCGCCGGGACGTCCACATTGCCGTACGTCAATAACGCAGGCGTTGGAATCGCCGCAAACATCACTTCATATTGCTCACGAACTTTCTCCTGCAGCACGCGCGCCCGTTCCTGTTGATCGGTTACCCCAATCCCACGCCAGGCATTCGCGCTGAACTCTCGGGCTTCATCAAAACGATTGGCTGTGCGAAGCGAGATATATGTCTTCGCGTAGTCCACCCCGAACAATTGTGCATAAATGCCTTGCTCCGGTTCGTCATAATCCAAGAAAAGGATCAGATCCCCCAAACAAATGAATACATCGCAATCCTGCGCGGCACTTTGTATTGCGTGGGTCGCACCATGGACGTCGCTGACAATGTTTAACCGCACGCGTGCCCCTTCGTCATAGGGAGTTCTCAAGTGAGTCCTTGAGTCCCCAGATCGTCCGTTTCCAAGCGAGCACATGCCGCTCGCGCAGCTTGTGCATTTCGCGCTGCTCGCGAACAGAATTCGTGACCGCGCGTGGCACAATTAGGCTTCCGGCTTTCGTGGGGGTAGCCCGCAGGTAGTAATGAACAATCGTGGTGGCCAGCTCAGATGTTTCCGACGCCCAAGGTTCCAACCAAATTTCGCTGGACCCCACCAAGGAGCCGCTCACAGTCCAACGCAAGCCCTTATTTCCGCGGTCCCCGTACACCTTCAGGGTCAGATCAGGCCACCACTTGCGCCACGTGGCGGAGTTTCCCACCACCGCGATCACCGCGGTGACCGGTGCGTAGATCACGGTGTCGTCGGCAATATCTATGAGGCAATGATCAAAATCCTGTTTCACGGGCGACGCCCATCAACGCCAACCCACTGCTTACCACCCACCCGCTCAGGATAGCCCAAAATTGAATTTCCACATTCGTAGCGCCGTCGCAGGATTTAGCGTAGTTTACATTCCAGATTCATAGACCAGACGTGATTTCTGTCACTGACCCGAGGAAAGGACAATCCGCATGTTGACCGAATTTACCGTTGAGGCAAAGGTACCCGCACCGACAACTGGAAACCTCACCGATCATGTACTGGAAAATGCGCGCAGCAACCCGTCCCAAGTAGTGTTTTCAGTGCAACGTGGCGACGCTTGGGTGGGAATCACAACCGCTGAATTTCTTGAGCAGGTTCAAGGTGTGGCCAAGGGCATGATTGCCCAAGGAGTGCAAGCAGGTGAACGTGTGGGGGTTATGTCCCGAACCCGCTTTGAGTGGACTTTGGTTGACTACGCCATTTGGTACGCCGGTTGCATTGGCGTCCCGATCTATGAAACTTCATCAGCCGAGCAGGTCCAATGGATCCTCAACGACTCTGGTGCCGTCGCCCTTTTCTGCGAACGCCAAGAAAATAAAGTCGTCTTTGATGAGGTGGCAATGGATACACCCGACGTTACTCGGGTCTGGGTCTTTGAGGAAAAGTGCATTGATGCTCTCATTTCCGCGGGTGTAAACGTCAGCGACGACGAGCTTGAATCTCGCCGAGTAGCCCTTAATCCGGACTCGATTGCGACCATTATTTACACCTCCGGCACCACTGGTCGACCCAAAGGCTGCATGCTGACCCACAAGAATTTCATGTTTGAAGTTGACAACGTCGTCGAGGGTTTACGAGATGTGTTCCTTGCAGAAAACTCTTCCACATTGCTCTTCTTGCCGATCGCACACGTTTTCGGCCGCGCGATTCAACTCGGATGCGTTCGCTCCCAAGTCCGCTTGGGGTACGCCCCGGATGTAAAAGATCTCCTTCCCCTGCTGGGATCTTTCCAGCCCACATTTGTTCTTTCAGTTCCACGCGTGTTTGAAAAAATATTCAATTCCTCCCAGCAAAAAGCGATTGCTGGCGGCAAAGGTAATATTTTTGATAGCGCATCCAAGGTCGCGATTCAATACAGCGAGGCACTCGATGACGGCGGGGCCGGCTTGGGGCTCAAAATCAAGCATGCCCTGTTCGACCGCCTGGTGTACGGGAAAATTCGCGCAGCCATGGGTGGTAAAATCGAATGGGCGGTGTCCGGCGGAGCACCCCTTGGTTCACGCCTCGGGCATTTCTTTCGCGGCATCGGAGTCACAATCCTCGAGGGCTACGGGTTGACCGAGTCATCTGCGGCAAGCACCTTGAATCGACCCGAAGCAATCGGTATTGGGACAGTGGGGCAACCCTTCCCCGGTTCCAGTGTGCGAATCGCGGCCGATGGTGAAGTCATGCTCAAAGGAGACCACATCTTTTCCGGGTACTGGAACAACCCCACCGCAACTGCCGAAGCAATCGAGCCTGACGGTTGGTTCCATTCCGGCGATATCGGTGAGATTGACGACCGAGGTTTTGTCCGCATCACCGGACGCAAGAAAGAACTAATCGTCACGGCCGCGGGTAAAAATGTCGCACCTGCCGTGCTTGAAGACCGGCTACGCGCCCACTTCCTCGTGGGTCAGTGCATGGTGGTGGGTGACGCCCAGCCATTCATCGGCGCCCTGATCACCCTTGACCCTGAAGCCCTGCCCGTGTGGCTGGCGCAGCAAGGTTTGAATGAGTCGACACCACTGTCCGAGATCGTTAATAATGAAATAATTCAGAGCGAAATCCAGGGGGCTGTTGATAGCGCGAACAAAGCAGTTTCTGCCGCCGAGTCAATCAAAAAGTACACAATCTTGGAAACCGACTGGACCGAAGAGGGTGGTCAGATGACCCCCTCACTCAAACTCAAGCGCAATGTTGTCTTCAAAGAGCATGAAGCAGATGTTGCCGCTATCTATTCTTAAATCAAGTCACTCTAGATTGGTAGGTGTACCGGGATTAGCCGATCACTCGGCCGATGCCGCTAAACCTTGAGTTGTACCACGGCCCCATGACGCTCGTAATGAGTACGCCGCTACTTGGGTTCGCTGCGTGCACCATTTTCCCGTTACCAATGTACAGTCCAACGTGGTGTGCTCCTTTACCAAAGTAGAACACCAAGTCCCCTGGCTGAGCTTGGCTCAGCGGGACTCTACGGGTGGTGGAGTATTGGGAGCGGCTGTAGTGCGGAAGCGAGACCCCCGATTGACGCCAGGCCTGCATAGTGAGTCCAGAACAGTCAAATGCGCTCGGACCACTTGCCGCGGCAACATAGCGCTTTCCGACCTGTGCAAGTGCGTACTGCATAACGCGGGCCACCCGCCCACTGCCGGTAAAGCCTCCACCGGAGGAGCCTGCGCCAGAAGCTAATTGAGCTTTAGCAATCCGCGCGGCCTCTAGCGCGGCGGCCCGCTCGCTTGCAGCCAGGGCCGCAATCCGACGACGTTCCTTAACTTCTAGATTGGCCAATACGGCTTTTGCTTCCCGGTAGCGGTCGTTAGCGTCGGACTTTGCTTCACCCATCTGCGAGCGGACTTTCTTGGCCGAGCCTTCTTTATCCAGCATGGCCGCCTCGGTTTGCGCTAAGCGCAGCCGAGTGGTCTGGCTGCCCCTGATCGCAGCCGCTTGCCCTTTCTGAACCTGGTCGAGGGCCGCTGCTTGGGAAAGAAATTGATTGGGGTTCTCCGCCAGAAGAACCTGAAGGGACGTGTCGATCCCACCGGATGTATAAGTAGCTCGAGCCAGGTCGTCGACCGAGCCCATGATTGTGTTGAGTTCCTTGCGCTCGCGCTTAGCTTTGGCTTTGAGGGTGTCCAGTTCCTTTTGGATCCCACCGAGTTTGTTGCGTGCATTGTTATAGCGCTCATTGGCCGCTTCAGCTTTACCTTGTAAATCCATGACTTTCATGCGGACTTCTTGCAGATTCGGTGCGGCCTGGGCCGGCACCGCCACAAATCCCGGGATCAATAAGGCTGCAATCGCAACGGCAATTCCGCTGACGCGAAATGCTTTCTGCTTCACAAGTTCTCCTGTCGCGATCCGTCCGTGATCTCACCTAGTGGCTCTCAGACGCCCCAAGGTTTTGGTTCGTTCCAACAATGTAACAGATTCGTGATAATCGAGCCCCAGATGGCACCAAAATTGCCTCACCCGAAGGTTTAACCCACTTTCGTAGTAGGTGAGACCAGACGCAGGGGCGGAACCAGGCCCGATTGGGCCAATACCCCCAGGGCAGCCACGTGTTCATCTGCCACTTCCGGGGACCGCAAGAATTCTGGTTCACCCAGAAGAACCGTGACCACGCAATCACCACAAGCTGGACCCGCTACCGTACATGTTCCGCAATCAATAACCATGTGGAAACGGTAAGTGCACCCCCTGACATCGGGCTAAACACCACCATCTCCAGGGACTTCTTGGGAAGGCCCGCCAAATTCTGGGCGGGGCACAATCTCAATTCGGTCAACAGCTCTGCACCATCGACAAGACACCGCAAGAACTTCCTCCGCGCCCACATTTCGCTCTTCCACTGTCACAAATCCGGCCAGATCAGCGTGCCAGAACTCGGTAACGGTAGACGCGCGAGTGACATCAAATCGGGTCAGATTCCCGCAGTGGGCGCAGCGCCAACGGGACTTTTCATCAGGTAACACCATTTTGGGATCATTGCTCATGCCCGAACGTTACCTCCCCGTCAGTTAAATCCACGTTTGTGGCAACACACCCGTCCTAGTACGACTTTGGTTGTGACCCTTGCGACAATCAGCCCAGTTGGGTGTCCACGTTAAGGCAAAAAATGTCACTCACCCACTCAACCGATTTGTCTATACAATTAACTAACTAGCCGCTACTCAAATGATGGTTTACTCTTTAATCGAACGCTACACACCGAAGTCAAAGGGGATCAACTATGAGCGTCGCGGGTCGCGAGCGCGTACCAGGGCGATCATTAATATTGGTGGTCGCGCTGGGTACAACGCTGGCAATGCTGGCAGCGCTCACCGGTTGCTCATCGCCAGAGACGAATACATCCATTGCGAGCACTGCGGCCCAGGGCCCTAGTGCACAAACTGCACCGGTCGTTGACGCTCCTGACTGGGGTCATATTCACAACCTTTCCCTTAAGGGAGCGACCTTGTTCATAGGCTCCCATGATGGAATGTGGAAGCAGGAGCAGCAGCAGGAGCCGGTTCTCATTTCAACCCCGGCCTTTGACGTGATGGGGTTAACTCCAAATGGTGATCGTTGGCTGGCTTCGGGGCATCCGGGACCCGAAATGGATTCTCCGGGAAACCTTGGGCTGATGGCTTCCGTAGATGATGGCGTGACTTGGCAATCGGTGTCGCTTAGCGGTGAAGTTGACTTCCATCGGCTGGTGGCCGCGGACAACGTGGTGGTGGGCCTGTCGGCACACGATCGCACACTGCTTCGCTCCGAAGACGGTGGACAAACGTGGCTTGACTTGGGCTCACCACCGTTGTACGACTTGGCGGTTGATCCGACAAACGCCACAACTGTTGTTGCCACTACTTCAGACGGGCTGGTTCATAGCGCAGATGCAGGGCGGACGTTCACGCCAATCGCCTCACCTGCGCTGCTCGCATTCTTGGCCTGGACCGACCGCGGGCTATACGGCGCGTCCGTGGACGGACAGATCTTTCTTTCTACTGACGAGGGCACGACTTGGACAGCCCGCGGGGAGATTAACGGACAACCTGAGTCTTTCGCTGCGGACGCCAGCACCGTGATCAGCCTCGTCGGCGACTCGATTGTCGAGTCCCTCGATGGAGGACTTTCCTTTAGTCCACGCGTGACCGGAATAGCACGGCACTGACCGGCTTGTTCAGGTTTTCTCACGTTGACTCCTCGAGGTCCTCCTTGTCAGGGCTTAGCGTTAGTTTGTGACCGTGATCAATCACCCCGGCGCGCTGTCCGCAACCCAGCTGTCACTCTCGGATTTGGGCACGCAGCTATCAGATTGTGTTTTCGTAATCGTTGACCTAGAAACCACCGGTGGTGCAGGGATCGATGCCGGAATCACCGAGATTGGTGCAGTTAAAGTCCGTGGTGGTGAAGTAATCGGCGAATTCACAACATTAGTTAACCCTGGATCATCCATTCCACCTTTTATTGCAACATTGACCGGCATCACCGACTCCATGGTGTCTGGTTCACCCAGCGTTCACACCGCGGTCTCGATGTTTCTTGATTTCGCCGGCGAATGCGTCTTTGTCGCCCACAACGCTCCTTACGACATTGGGTTCCTTAAAGGCGCCTGCGCCAAATTCGACATCACTTGGCCAAGTAACAAAGTGATTGACACGGTACGCATTGCTCGGCTGGCACTGCATCGTGACGAAGTTCGAAATTGCAAACTCGCCACCTTGAGTTCATTTTTTCGCACGGAAGTTCAGCCCACCCACCGGGCTTTCGACGATGCGCGAGCAACCACAGACGTCATGCACCACCTATTTGAACGACTCGGAAATTATGGGGTGCACACCCTCGAAGATCTACACGCATTCACTTCGCGGGTGAGTGACGTTCAACGAAACAAGAAAAACTTGGCTGACGGACTGCCAGGCAAGCCGGGTGTCTACATTTTCGAAGACCCACAAGGACGTCCGCTCTACATTGGAACGTCAAAAAACATTCGAAATCGAGTACGCACATATTTCACCGCGGCCGAAAACCGACGACGCATGTCAGAAATGATCAAGATAGCCCAACAGGTACGACCCATCGTCTGTTCAACGATTCTCGAGGCAAAGATCCGTGAGTTGCGCCTCATCGTAAGTGAACAGCCTCGTTACAACCGGCGTTCGCGCGCTGCAGACTCAGTATCTTGGCTCAAACTCACCTCGGAACCCGCCCCCCGATTAATAGTTACAAAACAGTTAAAAGACGACTACGCCCAGGGCGCTCGATATATCGGCCCATTTACTTCGCGTGCTGCCGCGAATTCCGCACTCGATACCATCAACGAAACTATTTCACTTCGCACGTGTACCACGAAAATCGCCGCCCAACCGCGCACTGACATCCCGGGGTGCGTTCGTGCAGAACTTGGTAAATGCGTTGCTCCATGTACACGCGATCATGATCGAGAGCAGTATCTGAGCATCGTTAATCATGCATCAATCGCAATGTCCGGGAACACGGCAACAGTTGTTACCCACATCACTGAACTCATGAAAACCCTGGCGCTGCAAGAGCGATTCGAGGAAGCCGCCAATTGGCGCGAAGCTTTAGGTCACTACGTTAACGCGGTATTTCGCACCGAAAGACTGAGGTGGATCGCAACAACACCAGAGATCGTCGCGGCGCAGAACACCATTGATGGTGGCTGGGAAATTCACGTGATCCGGTACGGCAGATTGGCTGCAGCAGGTGTTGTTGAACCTGGCTTTGACCCATGGCCACATGTCGCGGCACTCGTTGCCAGCGCTGAATTTGTTGAACCGGGAATCGAGCCAGCGCCCGCTGGTGTCACCGAGGAAGCATTTGATCTCCTACGTTGGCTCGAAAGTGACGGTGTTCGTTTAGTTGCCAGTTCGAGCGATTTATACATGCCCATTAATTGTGGTGGAAAAGAAACCATTCAACTCTTAGACGTCCGCCGGGTCGTCGGTGAACGTCTTGCAGCAGTTACCGGGCATGAACCAACGGGTAGACCCGTTGGTCCGCGAGCACCCGGCGTGACCCGGATTGCCTACTTCTAGCCTTGTCTGGATTAACCAGCGCTCTTCACTTGCGCCGCGGTGGCAACCCATTTTTCACACACTTTCCATGCCTGACCGGTGTTGAGTGCGGCTTGGGCTCGGGGCAAGTGGGTATTGATCCGGTCGCTGAGTGGAATTGAACAGGCATTCGGATCATCCACGGAATCTGCTGCGGCCAAAGCTGCCGCCGCGTTCAGAGCTACTGCGAGCCGAATCGATGCCACAACTTCTGAGTCCGCACCGGGGTCAGTACCGCCAAAAACTTTCCGGGTGAGGTCCGCGTTTCTTTCGGGGCTCGCGCCGAGCAGATGTTCGGTGCGAAAACCAATAATTCCAAAATCAGCCGGGTCCAACCGGATCTGTACGACTTCACCGCTGGTCGCGTCCCACACCTGGGTTGGCGCGGACAGGGAAATTTCATCGAGGCCATCCGTCCCCCGCACAACTAGTGCACGGACCCCGCGGCTGGCTAACACACGCGCCATGACCGGTGCGAGTGGGATATGAGCGCAACCAACCAAAGCTGCGTTAGCGAGTGCCGGATTAGTGAGTGGACCCAAAATATTGAATACGCTGGGGATCCCGAGCTGGGTGCGAGCCGGTGCGGCAAAACGCATCGCCGGGTGGTGATTGGGTGCGAAACAAAAAGCAATCCCTGCTATGCGGGCGACCGCGGCAACCTGATCGGCTGAGAGGTCAAGATCGAGACCAAGAGCTTCGAGTAAATCAGCTGAACCTGTTGAACTGGAAAATGCGCGGTTGCCGTGTTTTATGACCGTTACCCCACAGGCGGCAACCACTACAGCCGCCATGGTGCTGATGTTGACCGAATGGGAACCGTCTCCTCCGGTGCCCACAACGTCCACAACCGCAGAAATGCCTGGTATCGCCGGCACCAGATTCGCGAACTCCAACATCGTGGCTGCCAAAACTGCGACTTGTTCTGGAGTTTCACCCGTGATGTGGAGCCCCATCGCAAATGCGGCCGTCTGAGCGTCGGTTGCTTGGCCGCTGAGAATTTGGGTCATGGCCCAATTGGCCATTTCAGGTGCCAGGGGTGCGCTGACTGAGAAACCGCCCAGTACCGCCGACCAACTGGTGCTTTCCACTAGAAATTTACTAGGTAATCAGGCTCAGCCGGGTGGACAAAAGGCGATTAACCGCCTGGGCGGTTGACACCGGCTCAATGGGCAGGCCCACTACGGCATCGGCCCGAGACCAGGTGGCCAACCACGCATCTTGTGGGCGGGCGATCAGCACCAGCACTGGCGGGCACCGGAAGAGCTCGTCTTTAATCTGGCGGGCAAGCCCCATTCCGCCGGCAGGGGTCGCTTCGCCATCAAGAATGAAAAGATCAAATTTGCCGTTATCGGCGGCGGAAATAAACGCCGGCTCGGTGGCAACCTGAGTGTATTCAACGATGGGCAGGCTCATGGATGGCCGTGGACCAAGGGCCATCAATACGTCAGCGCGAGTGTTGCGGTTACTGCTGTACACCAGGACTTTAAGGGAATCTCCTGCGCCCGCTTCTCTCGCCACGCTCGGTACTCTAGCCAGAAGTATTTTTTCTGCGAAATATAGGCTCAATAACGAGTCCGAAATCACTTTTTTGTAAGAGGGGGTCAGAGAGAAATAATTAGACGGATCTGAGAGAATACACAGGTGGCCCAAGCAACTGTGACTCCCCAGGCATATGACCATGCACCAGCTAATCGCCCCAATATAGTCTCCGTCGGCACTATCGTGTGGCTTTCCAGCGAGCTGATGTTCTTCGCCGCCCTATTTTCCATGTATTTCACGATGCGCGCGGTCAACCCAGATTTGTGGGCAAATGAAACCCAACTTCTTAATATTCCCTTTGCTAGCCTCAACACGACTGTACTTGTTCTGAGCTCGGTCACGTGCCAGTTGGGCGTCTTCGCCGCTGAACGTGGTGACGTCAAAGGTTTGCGCCGCTGGTTCATTATTACTTTTCTCATGGGCGCCTTTTTTATTGGCGGCCAAATTACCGAATACGCAGAATTGGTTCATGAAGGTCTCACTCTTTCTTCAAACGCGTACGGCTCCGCTTTTTACATAACGACCGGCTTCCACGGAATGCACGTAACGGGGGGGCTGATTGCCTTCCTACTAGTTCTGGCGACCACCTATGTTGCGAGGCGTTTCACCCACGAGCAAGCCACCCGTGCAATCGTCGTTTCGTACTACTGGCATTTCGTTGACGTCGTGTGGATTGCACTGTTTTTCATGATCTACATCTTAAAATAGAGTCAGTTTCACCTGTTAATCAACAATTGAGAAAGGCTTTGCTGCTGTGAAGTTCCTATCCGCACGAAGGCGTAATCCTTTTGTCGCCGTGCTCCTGCTCGTTGCAGCCCTTGGGGCTGTGGGAATCACTTTTTCAACGGTTTCCAATATCCAACCTGCCCAGGCAGCACTTGGCACTCAGACCCAAGTCGAAGAGGGCAAAAAGCTCTATCTAGAAGGTTGCAGCTCCTGTCACGCCCTCAATGCCCAAGGAACCATGAACGGACCCACCCTCCTGGGAGTGGGTGCTGCCTCAGTCCACTTCCAGGTTGCGACCGGCCGCATGCCACTTGCGGCACCCGGCGCACAGGCGACCGCGAAAGAACCCAGTTACGACCCAGAGCAAATCGCAGCGTTGACCGCCTACATTGCGTCTTTGGCACCGGGACCTGCCATGCCAACGGCTGAAGACCTAGATTATTCAGATGCCGACGTAGCGGAAGGTGGCGTTCTTTTTCGCATCAACTGTGCGCAATGCCACCAGGCTGCCGGCCAAGGCGGGGCGCTCACCCAGGGTAAGTATGCGCCCAGCCTGATGGAGGCGACTCCCCAAGAAATCTATGAAGCAATGGTGAGTGGCCCCCAAAGCATGCCGGTGTTCTCCAACGAAACCTTGCCAATTGAAGACAAGAAAGCAGTTACCGCTTACATCATGGCTTTACAAGAAGCCCCAAGCCCCGGCGGACTTTCCCTTGGCCGACTTGGCCCAGTGGTTGAAGGCCTATTCATGTGGGTTGCCGTATTTGCCGCGCTGATCGCAGCGGCCGTCTGGATCGGAATCAAAGCGCGATGACCGCACTCACTCCCACTGAAAATGCGCCTGATGATCACGGACATTCGGCTCCAGCGAAGCTTGGTTACTCGCCGGTGGCCGAGATACCACACCGGTTGCGCGTAACAGACACCGATCCCAAAGCAGCCCGCCGAGCCGAACGTCAAGTTGCCGCAATGTTTGCGCTTTCAATGTTCTTCGTGGTGCTTTCAGTTGCCGCTTATGTCATGATCGATAAGACCACGGTCGTATACATTCCGGTCCTTGGTGACGTGGGTGCAAGTAACGTAGCCCTTGGCTTTACTTTCGGGATCGCGGTGTTGCTGATCGGCACCGGTGCAATTCAATGGGCAAAAAAACTCATGCCAGACGTTGAAGTTGTGCAGGAACGCCACGACATGGTGTCTGAACCCCAAGAGGACAATCTCGCCGTCGCCAACTACGAACGTGGCAAGGACGAATCTGGTTTCGCCCGTTACAAAATGATTCGGCGCACCTTACTGGGGGCGCTAGCATTCTTTCCCATCCCGCTCGTAGTCTTTCTACGCGACCTGTGGGTGACCCCGTCCGGCGAAAACCCCACCGAAATACTGTCGAACACCCTGTGGGCCAAGGGAAAAAGAATCATTTCTGACGGCACCTACCTAGCGGTTCGCCCCGAAGACCTTCCCGTTGGTGGCCTCGTTTCTGCTTTACCCGAGGGCCTCCTCGAGGTTCAAGAAGAAGAACACAACCTCAACGCCCGGGGCAAGGCGGCCATTATTTTAGTGCGCATGGATCCTGATCAGATTCGCTCACAGCAGGGAGAAGGCTGGGACTACAACGGAATCTTGGCTTTCTCCAAGATCTGCACTCATGTGGGTTGTCCAATTGCGCTGTACGAACAGCGTACGCATCACCTGTTGTGCCCATGCCATCAATCAACCTTCGATCTCGCTGACTCTGGCGCGGTAATTTATGGGCCCGCTGCCCGAAATATGCCGCAGTTGCCAATCTCGGTAGATGAGGAAGGATATTTAGTGGCGGTAGAGGACTTTTCCGAGCCAGTGGGACCGAGTTTCTGGGAGCGAGATAGAGCATGAGTGCAACAACAGATCATCCGATTGAGCAGGTAGGTGGCGTAACAGCGAAATACGTGGATCAGCGCCTCGGTAGCAACAAGTTTCTTGGGCGCAACCTGGGCAAAGTATTTCCGGACCACTGGTCTTTCATGCTGGGTGAAATCGCCCTGTACTCATTCATTGTTGTGCTACTCACCGGCACGTTTTTGACGTTGTTTTATGACCCCAGCATGGTTGAAGTGGTGTACAACGGGGCCTACGTTCCCCTCAAAGGCGTCGAGATGTCCCAGGCCTACGCTTCTACGCTCGACATCTCCTTCGAAGTTCGTGGTGGGCTTCTGATTCGCCAAATGCACCACTGGTCGGCTCTCATTTTTGTTGCCGCAATTGCGGTTCACATGTTCCGCGTATTCTTCACAGGGGCGTTCCGCAAGCCACGTGAATTTAACTGGCTTGTTGGTGTCGGGCTAACCGCTCTGGCACTGGGTGCCGGCTTCACGGGCTATTCACTCCCCGACGATCTTCTCTCAGGTACCGGCCTTCAAATTATTCGCGGGATTTTGCAGTCCATTCCACTTGTGGGAACGTGGTCAGCATTTCTCATGTTCGGCGGTGAGTTCCCTGGAACTGAAATTATTCCCCGACTCTACGCAGCACACATTCTGCTCATCCCAGGTCTCCTCCTGGGTCTGATCTCCGCCCACCTCATGATGGTGTGGACCCAGAAGCACACTCAGTTCCCTGGACCAGGTCGCACCAACAGCAACGTTGTGGGCTACCCGCTTCTACCGGTCTACATGGCAAAAGCTGGCGGTTTCTTCTTCATCGTCTTTGGCATTATTGCCTTGATCGGTGGGCTCGTAACGGTCAACCCGATTTGGATTTTTGGCCCATACATGCCGGATCAAGTTTCAGCGGGCACGCAGCCCGACTGGTATATCGGTTGGCTTGATGGCGCCCTTCGCCTGATGCCGAACTGGGAAAGCGTGATCGCTGGGTTCACCATCTCTTGGAACGTGTTAATCCCATCTGTCATCATTCCAGGGATTCTCTTTACCGCTCTGGCGTTTTATCCGTTCCTTGAGGCGTGGGCAACTGGTGACAAGCGCGAACACAACTTGCTCGAGCGCCCCCGTAACGCACCAGTTCGCACCAGTATCGGCGTCGTTGCAATTGTCTTTTACGGAATCCTTTGGATCGGTGGTGGTAACGACATCATCGCCACCACCTTCGATCTTTCATTCAATGCACTCGCATGGACATTGCGAGTGCTGCTGATTGCCGCTCCCCCAATTGCCTTCGTTGTCACCAAGCGCATCTGTCTGGGACTGCAACGCAAGGATCGAGAGAAGCTTCTGCACGGCTACGAATCAGGCCGAGTGCTGCGCCTTCCACATGGTGAGTTCATCGAGGTTCACCAGCCACTGAACTACAAGGAGCTCGCAGTTATTTCCGCCAAGGAAGACCTGCCCGTCCTCCCCGCTCCGGTAAAAACTGATTCCGATGGAGTGCGCAACCCCCATTACCGGGTTGATCAGCTCCGGCACAAAGTTTCAAGTTTCTTCCTGCGGGACAACATTGAGCGTCCCACCGACGCCGAGATCGAAGCGGGCCAAGCCCACGCCGCCCACAGCGCCGCACTCGAAGCCCCACTTAACGAGTATGAGTTACAAGACGAAGATCCAGTAGGTCACGGTGGGGTCCTGCACCACCCAGGGATGCCCCTGACCAATCAAGAACAGATTGACCAACGCCAGCAATAACGGTTCCCTCTGGTTGGGTCACAATTAGGAAATGGTGAGTATCACCGTTCCCACTTTTTGACCCTTTTCTACAAACTCAAATGCTGCGCTGATGTCTTCTAGAGCGAACTCTCGATCAATTACTGAACTAAATTTACCCGACTCGTTGAGGTTACGGACCTGCTCAAGGGAACCGGAGATGTCGGTGGGAATCGGAAACAGCACCTTCTTTTTCCGAAAGAATTTTGTCACTATCGGCAAATACAAATTTTCGGCGTGATTCCCCAGCTCCGAAGACAAGTACGCTCCCCCAGGTTTTATCGCGGGAGCGCAGGTGACAAAGCGTGACTTGCCGACCGAGTCGAATACCACGTCATAGATTTCACCTGACTCGAGAGCAGCAGTATCGCCGATATCGAAACAAGTTTTCGCACCGAGCCTGGAAACGAGTTCGGCGTGAGCCGCGGGTGCGACCACATCGACCCAGATCCCCTCAGCCGCCAAAATCTGGGTCAACGAGCTTCCGATCCCACCTGTCGCACCAATAACCAACACTCGAGAATCCGAATTCAAGTCCACCTTCTCTCGAAAGTTAACCGCATAGAAAGCGCCTTCGGTCAATGCGACAGCGTCGTGAAAAGACGCAGACTCAGGAATTGTCAGCACCGCCTCCTTGACGTCAACCGCCAGGTATTCCACGTGCGATCCCAGCCCGGTGTCGCGAAAACCGTACACCCGGTCCCCTACAGAAAACTTCGAAACGCTAGCCCCTACGGATTCAACTATCCCGGAGAAGTCCGTCCCGGTAGCCGTAAACCGCGGTCGAATTAAACCCGTAAAAAATCTGAACACCCACGGCTTACCTCGCAACACTCCGCTATCAGTTCGACTCACCGAGCTTGCCATTACCCGAACCAAAATCTCTGTCGCACCCACCGAGGGGATTCCTACCTCAACAATTCGTAGCGTCGCAAAGCCGCCATAAGATTTTCGAAACGAGGCTCTCATCTGCCGAACGTACCAGTTGAGGCGGATGCAACAAACGAAATGGTGGGCGTCAGAACTACTAACGCCAGGGCATGACGCACACTTTTGTGCGGATTAATCGACTGGCTTCGTGAGAAAACTTTCGGTTGCCAGGAAAGACATGCCGAATGCACTCAATAATCCGTTACCCGCTAGGTAGCCCGAAGCGCCGTGCCCGGAGATTCCCGAAGCGGCGCCTCCAGATGCAAATAGTCATGGGATTGCCTCGCCTGCGGTCGTAATGACATTCGCATGTGCGTCGGCTAACACTCCACCTTGGGTGTGAAAAAGAGCGGGACGGACCTTGCACAACAAATACGCAAAACGCATGTTTGTTACTGAGGGGACTTTCGTGGATTAATTGTGCGAGCTCTCTGCAATTGTTGCGGCCAACGGCATTCATAGCCCAATGACTCAGCAGCATTTAGCGCCCACCGAGGGTTTCTCAGCAATGCTCTTCCCAGCATTACTGCGTCCGCATCGTTATTCCTCAGTATTTCTTCTGCGTGTTCTGGCTCAGTAATTAACCCAACTGTAGTTACATGGATGCCTGCTTGTTCCCGAATTTCTCGCGCTAACTCAACCTGATAACCAGGGAACGGCTTTATATTTGCGTCGTGAACCAGCCCGCCAGAAGAAACGTCAATGAGATCAACGCCCAGTAGCCGAAGTTCCTGGGCCAGCCGAACAGATTCGGCTAGGTCCCACCCACCACCTGCCCAGTCCGTCGCTGAAATGCGAAGAAACAGCGGCATTTCCGTAGGAATAACTGCGCGAATGGCAGACACGATCTCACGGAGCAGACGAGTTCTATTTTTAAATGACCCGCCGTATTCATCTGTTCTTTGGTTCGACAACGGAGAAAGGAATTGATGAACCAGATACCCATGGGCACCATGGATCTCCACCAGATCGAATCCTGCTTCAACTGAAAATTTAGCACTCTTCGCAAATTCGCCTACGATTTGAGAAATTTCATCTATCGTCAATTCCCTAGGCATTGGGAAATCTGAGTAAGCGATGGCGCTGGGACCCACGGTTTCCCACCCACCATCGGAATCCAATGCAATTGGATGCGTGTCCCACGGCCGCATGGTCGAGCCCTTCCTACCCGCGTGACTTAGCTGGATACCAATTGGCGTGTCCATTGAATGCACAAAGTCCACGACTGGTTTCCACGCTTTAACGTGTGACTGATTCCAAATTCCCGTGCAGCCAACCGTTATTCGACCTTCCGGAGCGACCGCTGTCGACTCTGCCATCACGAGCCCAACACCGCCAGTTGCAAAGGAACCGAGGTGAACGACATGCCACATGCTCGCAGCGCCGTTATCCGCCGAGTATTGGCACATGGGGCTAGCCCAGACGCGATGCGGAAAATCAACCCCTCTAATACTTAATGGAGAAAATAGTTTGGGGGTCTGTGCAGTATCGTCAAGCGTCAAATGAATCATCCTCCTGGACACGCATACGCGTGAGTCCTTGCTGTTGGATTATGCGCATATCTGGTGCGGCCCAAGTCATGCACGCTCGCGAGTTTGGTACTTCATCAACAATAACTAGGCAGTCAAAGCACACTCCCATTCCACAGAAGACTCCACGCGGCTCACCCTTTTGAGTTGTGCGCATGATGGGGTAACCATTAGCCATCAAAACCGTGGCTACGCTCTCCCCTTCGAACGCGCTCACCTTTTCGTCATTTACGACAACCGAAAATTGTGCTCCCCTGCTTACGCCCTCCGGTAGGGGCATGCGGCTCTGAGGGTTTACACCTTCAGATCTCCTCCATCCCGTCATCGCTGCTTGATCTCAGTGAGACACACGAATTGACCGTCGGGATCCTTAAAGTAGACGTATTTAAACTCGGACGTACCCACATCAATGACTTGAGGGTCAGAGTATATTTCAATCCCCTGCTCTTGCAGGTACGCGACTGCTGCATCAATATCTCGTACACCAATGGCGAATTCCATGGGACCGACATGACCCCATTCGCCCCTGCAATCCTCGTAGAGGGGGTCAAGTCGCACCGGTTCGATACCTGCTCCCACCTTTGCCATAGTCAGAGTCATGTGGTGCCCGGGAAGCTGGCGGCCAGGTGGATACCACGGCGCCATCGGCTCAAAAAATTCAGTAGACTCAAAAATCATGTCGTCGAACCCTAGGAGGCGGTAAAACTCTTGGGTTTGTTTCATGTCACTTACCCCGAATGCGACGTGATTCACCCCTTCGATTCTTGGCGTTTTGATATGGCTGGAATGCAGTCCGGTCCAGTCGATCAATTCGACTTTCCCACGCCAAGGGTCAGCCACGTACCCAATCTCGAGTGTGATGTCATCTGGTGGGACGGCCGCATTCAATGGGGACATCAGTGGTTCACAACCTTGATTTTCCACGAGCTCATCAAAAACCCGATGAACATCGCGTACATGCAGGCACACCTCTGCCAGGCCAACCTCACCGTAGCCGATTCCTGCGGGCAAAGGCGGGGGACCATCGCCGTCAATTCGCTGAACAAGTTTGACAAAACCCGGACCTAAACGTGTTGAATTCTGATGTTCAAGCATTACGATACGGGCTTTTGTTTGATCCGTTTTAGTGATTTCAGACAGACCGGGGACAAGACCTGTGTAGTCAAACAAGACATTAGAAAAACCTATTTTTTTGTCCCAAAAATCAAGGGCAATCTCCATATCACCCACCCCTATGCCGGCGTGGTGGACACCATAAAACATCTCAACCTCCTATGCGCTTCAACTTCTGATTTGCGAGTATTCTCAGTTCTCTAATAAACCTGCTTGCACTAGCGCCAATCGAATCGCCGACAGATCGTCTTCATCGGTAATTGGTAATCTTGGGGATCTCACAGCACCACCGCCTGGAATGCTCAACATTTTCATGGCAGCCTTTAGTTCGCTTTGGTAACCCCCATGGAGTCCCCGCCAACCACCAGGAGCCCACAAGGAGTTGAACAAGCTTTCAGTGGCAACTGCGTGCTTCTCGGCCGCCGCCCAATCACCCGCCCATACATCTTCCCAGTACTGGGCATCTGCACGCCCAAAAAGGGACCCCCCACCGATCATTCCATCGCCGCCGGTCTCCTTCAGGAAACTTAGGCCTCTTAGGCTCATGAAATTACCAAAAACTCGGACCCGATCAAGGATTCGCTCAGCGGTAGCGAAAAATTGGTCGGCACTGGGCGTACTGTCCTTGAATGCGACGACCCCTTCAATGTCGGAAAGCCGATCTGCTAGTTCAGTACCGATATCAATTGAAGTTCCATGTGGCCAGTTGTACATCATGATCGGTGCTTCCACGCTGTGCGAGATTTTTTCGTAAAAGGCTACAGTTTCATTTTCAAGTGGTTTTACATATGGGGGCACTGATAAGGCGATACCCACCGCACCATTTTCCATTGCATGATTACCGATTTCAATCGACTCCTTGGCGGTCAATGCAGTAACCCCAATAACCACGTTGACGTGACTCTCAACTGCGCCCAATACGGTTTCTGCTACCGCAAGCCGTTCAGAAAACGTTTGCGAAAACCATTCTCCTGTTGTCCCGTTCACAAAGAGCCCATGCAGTCCTTCTTCAATGTACCAAGAGGTGAGTTGACTCAAGGATTCAAAATCAACCTTGTCGTCGTCAACGAAAGGTGTTGGGACAGCGGCCCAATATCCCTTCCAATCAATTGAGTCTCGATCCATTCTAATTTTCTCCTTAAGGTCGATTATCGAGTCATCAGCGGTAGGCCGCGGTCCACGGCATAACTCTGCGGAATGCGGAAATCCTTGTCCGCAACCATCGATTCTGCGAGCAACTGAGCCATCATGGGGCCAAGGGTGAATCCGGTTGTAGCGATGCACACGTGATATCCGGGTAGACTTTGTGACTCGCCCACTATGGGTGACAGATCATTCATGAAAGCCATGACTCCAGACCACGTACGGACTAGTCTGACATCTTGAAGCATCGGCATTACCCGTAGGGCAACAGCCGCATTTCCCGCCGCGCTTGCCCAGTAATTTGAATACCTCTGTGGTTGCAACTCAGGTCGGGCGGGCCACCCGCCACCGATAATGAACGTTCCCTTGGACGTTTGCTTGAGTGTCAACCGCCGTCCGATGTGTTGTAACATGGGCGTAAGAATCGGTTCACGCGGCTCAGTGACGTTTACGTGCAATCCCTCAGCATGGATTGGCAATGAATGCCCTAAGAGCATGCTGATGTCGTTAGCCCATGCACCTGCCGCATTGACAAGGCGACGCGCCTGGACAACTCCGCGTGAAGTCTGAACTATGAATCGAACCCCATCCTTGCCGTCAACTCTTTCAATCGAGGTAACCGCTGCTTGGGTGCGTACTTGAGCACCCAATTCCTGGGCCCGCATAAGGATCAGGGGGACGGCCAAGAGCGGATCGGCATGGCCTTCGCGGGGGCAAAAACTCGCGCCCTTTATGTCAGATGCCAGGTACGGCGCAAACTCTTTCAATTCCTTACCAGAAAGAACGTGAGTTTCGAGTCCAGCGGCCGCCTCAATTTTCTGTTTGCTATGAAGAAGTCGAAACTCTTCATCTGTTTCAGCTACCATCAGCCCACCTGTTTCGTGGACGCCTAGATCCACCTTGAGATCCCCTTCAAGACTTTTCCAGAGATCTGCTGCTTCAGTGTGCAAGCGCACTTCGGTCAGCAAACGATCCATGTCGTCTTTGGGGTCAGAACTTGTCAATTGGTGCAACGCGATTTGGAAATGAAAGCTCCCTGCATTGGTGCCAGAAGCTTCTCGATTAATTTCTCCTCGCTCCAAGACTAAAGATTCAACACCTCTCTGGCCAAGGAAGTACGCAAGAGAGGACCCGACAATCCCACCGCCCACGATAAGTACATCGACCTCCATTGGAAGCGGTTCCAAGAATTCAAAACTTGCACTCTGTGATTCCAATAATTGTTCGATCATGTTCCTAGTCCTCTCCTGGAGTGAAAAATTTCTCGGAAACAACAGATGAATCCGCGATTCTACCCAAAGGAATTGGTCTTAATGGGAACCGCGGAGTGTTCATGGGAATATCCTTCACATTCATCCCAGTTCTTGACGCAATTCGCGCGGCTATGTGTCGCTGACAGTTGCGCCCTTGGCACAATCCCATCCCGGCTCTTGTTAAAGACTTAATGCTCATGGTGTCGGCTCCGTAATGCATTGCAATATCTATTTCCCGAACCGTAACTTCTTCGCAGCGGCACACGATGGTCGATTCAGTAGCTAGCGAATATGCTCCATCTCCGAAACGATACATCCGATTTGTTGCTCTCACCAATTTTCGCTTTTGTCGTATCTTCTTTTGCTGATCAGCAATCTGCTTCTGGGCGATTGCCTGACTAACCTTTTTCTCTTCGAGAAGACAGTTAATGGCAGCGATTTTCCCTTGCGCCATGGCAACATAGACACCCTCGACTCCAGCTCCGTCTCCCACCGCCCACACGTGAGGCACTGAAGTTTTGCAATTCTCGTCTATAACGACGCAGAGCCCACCAAGGTCCTCATCCAGTGTTAACTCGCACCCAAGTAAGCGAAGTGCTTCAACTGAAGGGCTGAAACCATAACCCAAACAGAGCCCATCTGCCTCAATAATCTGCTCAGTTCCGGGAATTGGATTCCAATCCTTGTCCGAGGCAGCGTGCACGACCCTTTCCACGCAGCCATCACCCTCCGCTCGCACCACAATTCGACCGTAGGCCAGGGGGACTCTTTTTCTCAGCATGTTCCACCGGTAGCGCACAGCATCAACTAAAAGATGAATGTTTCCAGGGACTGCACCCAAAATTTTGACGATATCAGTAGCTTGAGGCGGAGGGCCTGATTCGAGCACCTGAACTAGATTTACACCGTAGCCGGACAATTGAGAGGGAAAGGCGAGCGCCAAGGGCCCGCTGCCTGCGAAAACTACTTTGCTTCCGATATTGATTTTTTGGGTCTTTACTAGTGTTTGCGCACCTCCTGCCGTAAAAACACCCGGTAATGTCCAACCAGGAAACACGATCGCTCTGTCAGCGGCTCCCGAAGCGATAATGATGTTCCGAGCGGTGATCTCTTGAGTCTGGCTTTCTCCTACCGAAAAAGTGATGCCCATTCCATCAATTGACGCAACAATGCAGTCAGTAAGAATGGTTGCATCTGATGCCTTGGCTGCATTGATCAACTCGGTCCCTCGATCGTAGTCCTTGCCGAGGCGAGCAATCTTCGGATCGACGACAAAGCCCGTCCCCAATTGCTTGTATATCTGACCGCCAAGTGACACCCGCTCCTCGAGTAAAACTGTTTTAAGCCCACCCGCAGAAGCCACGACTGCTGCCGACAGGCCACTTGGGCCACCTCCAACAATTGCAACATCAAAATCTTCCAGTGAGATGACGATCCTCCTTCGACTGCAAAAAGCACAGAACAGGTTGCAACGGAAGTCTATTCCGTTGCAACCTGTTACCGAGCATCGCTGATTTACTCTATTCAGGAGTCAAATCAGCAGGTTTGAGGTAGTGCGGGCATGATTCCACCTTGCTCAACTTCATACAATTCAGCCAATTGGCCGGACTCTTGAGCTGTACACAACCACTCATTGAGGTAATCTGCAAGCGCAGTGTTCCCCTTCTGAACAGCCCACGAACCATACTGAAGGGTCAGTGGATCTACGTCTACCCGCTTCAGCTGATCTGGGTTTGACGCATTGAACTGATCAAACAAGTAACTTTCAACCACGATTGCATTCGCACGACCCGTTGCAACTTCAAGGAACGCTCCACTCTGGTCAGGCATTTCGACCAAGGTCGCCTTCGGGAACTCTTCTGCGATTAGCTTTGCCGCCGTGGATCCTTGCAGCGCCGAAATCTTGAAGTCACCGCTATTCCAGTCCATTAGATTAGATGAGGGCTTGGAATCCGCACCAGCCACCAGAATTTGAGCATAGGGGACGTACTCTCGCGTGAAGTCAATGGACTCTGCACGCTCGGGAGTGTTGCTCAATCCAACTGAAACCATGTCAAACTGTCCAGCTTGCAATCCGGGGATTAAACCTGTGAAGTCAAGATCCTCGATCTCTAGTTCCACACCCAAATCGTCAGCTAGAGCATTGAGTAACGCAACGTCGTAGCCATCTGGCTCTCCTGCATCGTCACGGTACATCTGTGGCTTAAATTGCAATGTCATGCCAACCACGAGCTTGTCAGAATCGGATAAACCCAGATCCGCTGCTGCATCATCGGACGAACTACCGCAAGCGCTCAGGCTAAGTGCGATTACTGCACCCAGCGCCAGGCTTTTTATTCCATATTTTTTACTCATTGTTTCCTTCTCTCTTTTGTGTAGGAGCAGAATTCCTGCCCGCCTGTATTATTTTGATTGCCGAAAAGAAATACGTATTTAAGAATCACCATGCACCTCAATCAACTTGTTTATCCGGGTTGATCTCCTGGAGGTGAGAAGCGTCGCAAAAAATCCATTAGTTGGCGTTGATAGAGTTTTTTCTAGTGTGCGGAACATGAAGTCAAGTACGAATGCCAGCACCACGTAGATAATTGCCGCCGTGGTGAAAAGTACAAACGGCTGGAAATATGTTGCATTAAGATTTTGTGTGACACGCACGATTTCGACAAGTCCTATGACAGTGAAAACAGATGTGTCCTTCACCATTCCTATGAACATGTTACCAATATTAGGAATTGCTATCTTGGTCGCTTGCGGAAGTTTCACGGAAAAAAATACTCTTCCGCTTGACATCCCTAAAGCCAATCCAGCTTCATTTTGACCAAGTGATAATGCTGTCAATGCAGAGCGAAAGATTTCAGCGAAGAAGGCGGAATATAGTAGCGTTAAGGCAATCACGCCGGCTTGGAACGTTGAGAAGTTATAACCTACCAGTAGCGACCAACCGAAGTAGACCCAAATGACGCTGACTAGTGCTGGAATACCCCGGAAAATGTTGATGTAAGCGGCTGCAAGAATCGATCCTGGTCGTCTCCCCATTCGTCCAAGCGCGAGAAGCATGCCAAAGACCATGGAGAGAACAAGTGCAACAGCGGAGACCTGTAGAGCAGTGACCAGCCCCCACCAAAACATATCGCGGTTATCCCAGACGAGTCCCCAATCATAGTTGACACTGCGAGCAGAAAAAGGCGTCATAGCACGGATCCCATGAAAGCTTGGGTGCGTGGGTGACTGCATGACTCAAAAAACCCGCGCCCCCCGGTTTCTACTATTCGTCCTTCTTCCATAAACACATTGTGATCCCCTACTTCGCGCGCAAATCCTAATTCATGAGTGACAACGACCATGGTCATTCCCATAGTTGCTAGTCGACGCATGACACTCAAAACTTCGCCGACTAGTTCCGGGTCAAGTGCAGAAGTCGGTTCGTCAAACAGCATTACTTCCGGGTCCAAGCTCAACGCTCTAGCGATTGCAACACGTTGCTGTTGTCCACCAGACATTTGAGCGGGAAAACTACCCGACCATTGCAAGAGGCCAACATCTCGCAAACTTTGCGCAGCTTTTTCTTCAGCGTCACGACGCGACATTTTCTTCACCGAGCGAAGGGGCAGTGCGATGTTATGAATTGCAGTCAAGTGTGGGAAAAGGTTAAATTGTTGAAAGACCATCCCGATTGAACGTCGCAGTTCCAGGGGTCGACCTCTGATAACTGACTCTTCCGTGGGATCTCCCGGGCCGTACTCAACTCCATTAAATTTCACTGATCCTGAGGTCGGTACCTCTAGAAGATTGATTGATCGCAAAATCGTAGACTTCCCAGAGCCTGAAGGGCCAAACAGCACGACATGTTCGCCTTTGCTTACCGTCAGGTTTATTCCGTGGAGAACTTCATTTGTCCCAAACGTCTTTCGGACATCTCTCAACTCGACCTTGACTTCACCCAAAGTAGAATCTGTCACCGCGTTGGTTGCCACAGACACCCCAATTTGTTCGGTTGGCGCACTAATCTTGCATAGCGCGCACACCATACATGATTTCCGGTCTTCATCTCCGCTCTTTTGCCGCACCCTTAACCACATTGTTACGAACGTTTAAGTCAGCCACCCACCATCGACAACGAGGGTGTGTCCACAAACGTAACTTGCTGCATCTGAGGACAAGAAAACGCATGCTTCACCAATTTCATTTGGCTCCCCCAACCGTTTCATTGGGATTTTTTTTTCTGCCATTTCTTGAAGTTGCTGATCAGTTGACAGTTGCTTAGTCAGCTTTGTTGCAACAGTACCCGGCGCTATTGCGTTCACCCTGACCCCAGCGGGAGCAACTTCCTTGGCAACTGCACCCACCAGAGAACGAACAGCCCCTTTGGAACTGTCATACACGGTCATGTGTCCAGTGGAAGCAGTAAAACTTGACGTGGATGCTATCGCGATTATCGCGCCGCTTCCCCGCTTCGCCATACATTTGAAGGCAGCCTGTATTGTAAAATACGTGCCTTTGACATTTACTGAATAGAGCCAGTCGAATTCAGTTTCCGTTACCAAGGCGAACGACTTCTCGAAGGCAACACCGGCATTGGCTACGACCGTGCTTAATGGAGTGTCTCGATCTATCTCTTCAATTTGCCTACTCAGATCGCGAACATCTGTCACGTCAACAAAGGCATGTGAAACGTCAAAACCCTCGGCGACAAGGTCTCGAACCGTTTGTTGCAAGGGCGAATCCTCTAAATCAGCGGCAATCACGTGATAACCCTTTCGGCCAAAAGCCCACGCAATTCCTGCGCCTATACCCTGAGCCGCTCCAGTAATTAGAACATTCTTGACTTCATTCATGTTGCCAGGTCCTTCCCGTACATAGGTATTAGTGGATACACGATGAACACTAAATGATCAGATACCTTTCGTAGCTTGTGAAATAATCGAAGTTAGAAGAAGATCACCTCAACCACGTCCTACGGCATGAATTAAGCACGGATGAAAGTCCGCTGAGGTGACCCGAAACGCTCGCCGTAGTAGTCACTTAAATCTATTCAGTGCAAATTTCGATAAGTCTCGGCTGGATCTGTCTGTGAGAGCCAATTCTGCAAGAGTGTGCCCCATAAGCGGTCCGGCAGAAAATCCCATTGCGGGGAATAGTCCAAAAAAAGCACCTGGTGTCCCGGGAATCTCGCCCAGCATCGGCCGATGGTCCGGTGTTTCGTTTCCCACCCCTATCCAGGTTCTAATCACTTTCACAGAGGAAAGAGCTGGGACCACTTTCAAAGCCACACCCAAATTGGATCTCAAAGATTCAGGACTCAACGACGCCACTCCATTTTTGTCAACATGTGCTGGCCAACCACCTCCGATCAGCAGTGAACCTGATTTAGCCTGTTTGAGCGTGAGTTTCCCACCGGTAAAATAGAACAGGTAACTCACAAATTTTTCGACCTGCTCGGTCACGCTTACTTGGACCGGGCCATCCACTATCGATTGGCTCGGGACTTGTGACTGGCTAAGCCTGGACAGTGCCTCGCGTGAAGTGAGCACCAATGTTTTGCACCGGTATTCCCCCTCGCTTGTGGTGAGAGAAAAACCACTCCCCTGCCTTTGCGCATGCACGAGTTCAACCCCTGTTCGAATTGATGCCCCATTTATCCGAGCTTGTCGAGCAAAGGCTGGTGTGGCCAATAACGGGTTGGCCTTGCCCTCAATCGGACAAAAAGCCGCCCCAATCATATTTTCTGAGACATATGGCGCCTTGGCGTGCAATTCATCTTTGTTTAAAAGTACCGAGTTGATCCCTACAGATTTTTCTAGTTCAACTTTAGCGTGAAGTTGCTTCAGATCCTCTTCAGTTTCAGCAACCATAATCCCGCCGTGGAATGAGGTCTCCAAGTCAGTGTCTAACTCGCTTGACAGAGTCGACCACACCTTTACGGAATCTGCCAGAAAAGACAGTGCTGGCAGAAAACTTGTTGCCCAATCAATCCCCAACTGCTCAAATGGCTCAAACTGAATCTGCCCATGCAAGCTCCCCGCGTTCCTACCCGAAGCTTGGGTATTGAGATCTGACTTTTCTAAAAGTGCGACATCCGCACCACTTTTTGATAGATAGTACGCGGCCGAAGCGCCCGTGATACCTCCGCCGACAACTATGAACTCAAACTGTTTAGTCGAAGGCGTGGCTCTTGATTTGTTATCCACCAGTCTTACATTACTATCAGAATCAAAATTGTGTACATAGGAGAAATGATGAGCAACGAATTCAATGGCAGTTACGGAGTCCTAGTGACCCCCTTCACCCGAAATGGGGAATCAGTCGATTTTCAGGCGCTGCACAATTTGCTTGACTGGCAAATTAGTTGCGGATCGCCTGGGATAATCATGATGGGCACGACCGGAGAGTTTCTTACGCTGAGTGACGATGAACGCTCCGCAGTTATTGAGTCAACCGTTACTCACATTGCCGGTCGTATCAACGTTCTAGTAGGAACTATGAACGCGTACACGCCTAACGCAGTTCGTTATAGCAAGCAAGCCCAAGACCTAGGAGCGAACGGTCTCATGGTCCTCCCGCCTTATTATTACACCCCGACCGAGGACGAAATCTACAATTATTACAAGGCAATCTGCGAAGCAACGTCAATCCCAATCATGATTTATAACAATCCATTTACCTCAAATATCGACATGTCCGCCTTATTCGTTGCCAAATTAGCCAAGTCTTTTGAGCAAATTAGATACATCAAAGAAGCCAGCATGGACGTTGCGCGTGTCTCGGATGTTATTGATGCCTCTGAAGGAGTCGTTAAGGTATTTGCGGGTGAACGTGTTGTCGAGTCATTTTTATTAGGAGCCACCGGCTACGTCAATCCGTATGCAAATTATATTCCCGAAGCTTCAACCGCAATCTGCAACCTTCTTGCCGCTGGACAGATTGACGATGCACGCACGTTAAGCAAGTACATCAATGAAATTGACCACATCATTGCCGAGGGGCACCCCACTTACGGGCACCAATGCTATTCAAAGGCGCTTGCAGCGCTTAGGGGATATCCCGTCGGAGACGTTCGACCACCATTGACCACCTTTGCTGGCCTTGGCGAAGAAGGTGTTCGTCGGATCAACCTAATTGAGCCACTTATTGATGCATTAAACGCAGAACTCGACAAGATCTTCTAGCCACCAGGGGCTCTTCCATCTGTTGGGTAATGACACATGAGAGATGAGCGAAAAATGAATTCCAGTAATATCGAAGGTGATCATCTTCAATTATTGATTGACCAACAAGCAATACAGAATTGCATAATAAAGTACTGCTACTACTTTGACACAAATCAACCTGATCAACTTGTACAAATTTTCACTGATGACGCATCCATAGATTACGGGCCCGAGGTCAAAACCTTAAAAGGTCATCCAGAGATCTTGGCGACTATTTCACATGGATTGACACACACTTTTGCCGCTACCAGCCACCACGTCTCGAATTTCATGGTCGAGGTGACAGATTCCCAGTCAGCAACTCTCATTTGTTATTTATATGCGTGGCACCAATATAAGGAAACTGGGAATGTTGGGTACTTATGGGGTCAATACAGTCTCCACTTAAAACGCGTCCGTAACCACTGGAAAATTTGCGATCTCGTTCTTAGAGGAACCGCCACGCAGGATTTTCATCGGGCAAATATGCATTCAATCGGTCGAATGAATTAGCGGATATATGAAGCGCCATTAACATCAAGAGTCGCACCGGTTAAATGGCGACATTTACCGGACGCTAAAAATACGGCTAAATTCCCTAGCTCATCCGGCGTCACTAACTCGCCCAAAACGAGACTCGATTTCATTTTTTCTTCACCACCACGAATAACAGCGGCTAAGTCGGACATCCTTGTCTTAACGATTCCCGGTGCGATGATGTATGCCAGCACGCCCTCTTTCGCATAGCTAGTTGCGATAGTTTGTGTAAACGCCTTGATAGCCGCCTTGGAAGCGGCATAAGCAGACAAACTTGGTAGCGATGATCCTTTTTGGCCAGACCAACTCGACATCGAGATAAGCACTCCTCCTCCATTGGGCACGAAGTGCGCAACCGCCTCTCGCACTAAACTAGCCGGTTCAAGAACGTTTACTTGCATGGTCGCCTCCCAACCGGAATCCCACTGTTCGTGGCTTCCTTCTAGCGGGGTTTCAATATTCACGGCGGCGTTATTTACCAAGATATCGATTTTGCCCACCGCGGAAATGGCATCTTCCCAAAGCTCACGTGCAGATCCGGGAACCGATAAATCGGACCCAATAAACACTTTCCTCTCTTCGGGCACCCCTTTAAGGTTTTCCTGAGCCCCTTCGTGGTCGGAGCCGTAATGTGCCACAACGGTTGCACCCGCATCACCTAAAGCATTCGCAATAGCGGCTCCAATTCCCCGGGAGGCCCCGGTCACGAGCGCGGTCTTACCCGATAAGTCGTACGAATTATTACGTGACATTTTAAAAGGCTCCGCAATCTACTGGGATCATTTGACCTGTGATTCCTGCCGAACTGTCACTCGCCAGGAACGTAATCGTATTTACAACATCCTCGACCGTTGCAAGCCGGTGAAGAGCGGTTCCCTTTGCAAGATCTTCTAACGCTTCGCTAGCCGATAGACCAGTTAAACTCGCTCGGTCCGCCATCCTACGGATCAGTGCCTCAGTCGCGATTGGGCCCGGCCCTACTCCATTCACGCGAATTCCTCTGGACCCAAGATCCAGAGCTGCAGATCTAACAATTCCCAGTGCCGAATGCTTACTCGCAACATATGCCGCGATATTTGGGTCCCCTCGCCAAGAATTCATAGACCCGGTAACAATAATTGCTCCGCTTCCTTGATGAAACAAAGAGACTGAGTGCTTAATGGTGAGCATTAAGCCGGTGGAATTGACCGAAAAAACCCTGTTCCAGGTATCCAAATCGATGTTTTCTGTCGCGGTCCATTCCGGGACTGTTCCAGCGTTTGCACACACAATGTCAATCCTGCGAGACTTTTCCGCTATCAGGTCAAAGGACTCCCTAACAGATTGTTCCGATGTAACATCGCATTCCATTGAGACTGCTTCGTCAGACTCCGTTTCAACGCAAGCTTGATCCAGGATGTAGACGGTCGCTCCGCGAACCAGCAGACGTCGCGCGATTGCCGCACCGATGCCCTGCGCTCCGCCTGTAACAACTGCAACTTTGTTGTGAAAGAAGTCGCTTTCCGAACTTGCTGCGTGCGTCATACGAACATCAGTGGCTCCCTAAATATTTTCACCGTCGCGTACTTTTTCCTAAGAAATTATAATAGACTCCACGAATACATGTTGTGGAAATGGTCGGCGTGGGATTAGCAGCGAGGGATTAGCAGTGAACGCCATTGATAAGGTTCGTGATTTACCTGACGCCATTGCCGATTTTGTTCACGAGGGTGACACCATTGCGATGGAAGGATTTACACACTTAATTCCATTCGCGGCGGCACATGAAATAATCCGCCAACGGATTACACACCTTACAGCGGTTCGACTAACCCCAGATCTTATTTACGACCAACTTATTGGTGCAGGCTGTATTAGTAAACTAGTGTTCTCTTGGGGCGGTAATCCCGGAGTGGGATCGCTGCACCGGTTCCGTGATGCAATTGAAAATGAGTGGCCGTGCAAATTAGAAATCGAAGAACATAATCATGCCGGTTTGACTAATCGGTACATTGCTGGGGCATCGGGGCTCCCATTCACAGTAATGCGTGGCTACTTTGGCACTGACTTAATGCACAACACAAGAAATGTCGCACAAATCACTTCTCCGTTTGGAGATGAAGCAATCACAGCAGTTGCTGCTATCAACCCGGATGTAACCATAATTCATGCACAGCAAGCTGATCGCGCTGGAAACATAATGATGTGGGGAATCGTTGGCGTTCAAAAAGAGGTGGTTTATGCGGCCAGGCACGTGATCGTTACGGTCGAGGAGATTGTAGAATTTTTTGAGCCGAAATTTAATTCAGTGATCATTCCATCGATTTTAGTTTCCGCTGTCTGCGTGGTTCCTGGAGGAGCGACCCCTTCTTATGCGCTTGGCTATTATGGGCGCGATAACTCGAAGTACATTGAATGGGCAGACACAAGTAAAGATCGTGCAGCTTTCGAAAATTGGTTGCACGCTGAGATCTATGATGGGGTTAAATCACATGACTCTTGATAATTCGCTACGGTGGTCATCTGATGAAATTATGACTATTGCGGCCTCGCGAACATTGCAAAACGGACAAACATGTTTCGTGGGAATCGGCATTCCGAGCACGGCAGCAATCCTCGCCAAGTCCACAACTGCTCCCGATTTAATTCTTCTCTACGAATCCGGAACATTCGATACAAATCCTCGTAATTTGCCTCTATCCATTGGCGACGGCGAACTCGCGGAAAGTGCTCTGATGGTGGTATCCATGCCAGAGATCTTCAACTACTGGCTACAGTCAAGCAGAGTCGACTTGGGATTTTTGGGCGCGGCTCAGATCGACAAGTTCGCGAATCTCAACACTACCTTTGTAGGCAATACCTACGAGTCACCCACTGTCAGGTTACCCGGCGCCGGTGGTGCGTCTGAAATTGCTGCTGAGTGCGCGCAGACCACCGTCATCGTAAAGCAAAACTTACGCACTTTTGTTGACAAAATTGATTTTATTACTTCAGTGGGATTTGGGGATGGCTCCAACTACCGGAAGGAAAATGGATTGCGTGGAAAGGGTGTGACGAAGGTTATTACCGATATCGGGATACTTGAACCTGATTCACAATCCTGTGAGCTAATTCTGACACATTTGCACCCGCACACCACTTTGGACCAAGCCGTAGAAAATACCGGATGGGAATTAAAAGTGGCCGAAAACTTGAAGTTTGTTCCTGCCCCGACTGAAGACGAATTACAGCGAGTAAGAGCACTTGTTGCTACTTCTGATAAAAATTAAGTTCCCCATTATCTGTAATCAGTCGGTTAAGCTTCATTAAGGCTCGGTCACGTCGATTCACATTTTCTGTCCATTTATCATTGAGGAAAAGCCCCTCCATGCTTGCGGCTATCTTCTCGACTAGTTCGTCTGACCAACGCTCGCTTTGCCCGCGATCAGCTCCCATGCGGTAGTAACTCTCACCCATTCGTGCAACATGAGCGGTGATTCCACCTTCAACATTAAGGGTAGATGTTCCGAATGGGCCGACGACGGACCAACGTCGACCCAAACCTTGGGTGACCACTATGTCTAAATCGATTGGATCAACCACACCCTCCTCTACAAGGGCATATGCCTCGCGCAACATCGCTCCTTGAAGACGATTGAAAACAAAACCTTCTATCTCCCTCATGACCAGAATTGGACTCATGTTCAGTTCCCTGAGTATCTCTTGAGCACGTGCGACTGTATCTCCAGACGTAAAACTTGCAGGCACCACTTCTACAACTGGAAGCAGATAAGGCGGGTTCCCTGGATGGACTACTAAGCATCGCGTGCGAGTAGATAAGTCACTCGTGAAACTGGAAATTTTTAGGGCCGAAGAAGAACTTGCGATTATTGCACTGTTGCTAGCTAGGGCTTCAAGGGTGGCAAAAAGGGCCTTTTTTATCTCCAGTTGCTCCGGCGCGCATTCTTGAATGTATTCCGCACCCTCTAGGCTTTCTGCCAAATCTAGCGATGTAGATATTCGACTACAGACAATGTCAGCGCCTTCATTGAGCAGACCCTCTTCTTGCAATACCTGCAGCCGCTCATTCACGCCCTGAGTGAAAATATCCAAACGTGATTGCTCGAGGTCATAAACTTTGACTGTATTTCCCGCACGCGCAAATACTATTGCCCAGCCAATTCCGATACTTCCCGAACCTACAACTGCAAAATGTCTCGTCATTCGGCTCAATCAATTTCCATATATTTCCGCTGATATGCTCTCCAAGTTGTCGCCCACTTTTCAGGGTCGCTTAGATTGGCTCCGCTCAACTGATGCACCGGTTGATTGTGTGGCGCGCTTTTTACAAGTTCCGGATTCTCTCGCGCTTCGGTACATACAATTTCTAGAACGTCAATCCAATAATCAAGATCCTCTATTGACCAAAGTTCACCTGCCTCAGGGGTAAAGGGCTCGGGGATAAACCATGGTTCGTGGCTCAGCCAATATCCATCAATGCCATAGTCCGGCATGCGGTTCTGAATATCGATTGTTGTCACTCCCGTCTCCTGTGTCAACTCCCCCAGGCTGTATCGCGTCATTTCCAGCCGACGCTGAGTAAGTTCGGGCAGCCCCTTAGTGATTCCCGGAATCGACAAAATCCTTTTCTCCATGTAGTTATTGGCAAGTACTGAAATATTGGCAGCGTCTCTTAGCCCCTCAATCCCCATTGCTCGAGTCCATGAATAGGCACGAATTACGGTAGGGACATTTCCCCAGAATTCTCGAACTCTCCCGATGCTTAGATCCCCTGCGTCCCGGAGCTCGTAGGAGCCGCCTTCATTTCGCTCCACTAAAGGTCCAGGCAAAAATGGGATTAGCTCTGACGTGCAGCCGTACGCACCCACCGCAGGACCACCCCCACCCTTCGGTCCACCAAATGTTTTGTGCAACATAAACATGCACGCATCAAAACCCAGATCAGCGGCACGAATCCGGGTCATAACCCCATTAAAATTTGCGTGATCATAGAAGCAGAGACCGCCTGCTTGATGTACCACCTCAACCCACTCGCGGATATTTGGATTGTAGATTCCAATATCGTCGGGGTTGTTAACCATTAATGCGGCCGTGCGCGATGACACAACGGATTTAAGCGCTTCCAGAGAAGGATAGCCGTTCTCTTCTAGCGGAAGTGTGATTACCTTAAATCCGGCAGCCGACGCAGTCGCTGGATTGCATGGGTGCGCCTGTGATGTGGTGATGATTTCATTTCTCTGCGCCAACTCGCCGCGAGATGCGTGAAAAGCCCGTGTAATGCACGCCTGAATGTAGGCGGCATCTGCCCCTCCACCGGCCTGAAAAACAAACTTGTCTAGACCAGATAGTTCGCGTAGCAGGTGGTCAAACCGACTGACTACTTCAAGGGAGCCCTGCAGCGTCTTTTCGTCCTGGTGAGGGTTAATCTCTGCTACATATGGTTGGTAGACAATTTTTTCATTAACACGTGGATTATATTTCATCGTGCAGGTGCCGAATAGGCTGATTTGCATCATCCCAAGTGTCTCTTGGGATAGGTGCAAATAGTGTCTTTGAACTTCAAATTCTGACAATTGCGGTAAACCTAAGGCCGAGGTTCTACGCATTGAAAGGGGGATTAGATCCTCTGGACTACCCACGACTTCAGAGATAGCGGGCTCCGTAATGGGCAGAGCCACTCCCTGGCGCCCCTCAGCGCCGAGTTGCATAACCAATGGTTCATCCCAGACCGGTGCGTGATATTTGCGGATTCTTGACTTTATCATTTCGTCACTTCCTCGAGCGCTGCAACTAAGGTATCCAAGTCTTCCTGCGTGTGAATTTCGGTCACGGAATATAGCGCGGACTGGCCAAGCTCAGGAAAATCTTCGCTGAGATCTTTTCCGCCAAATATTTTATGCGTCATTAGTGCCGTGTTGACCTCTGCAACTGTCTTGTGGGTCGCATCGAAATTCACAACAAACTCCTTAAAGAAATCAGTTCGCCAAGGGACGGATAACTTGGGTATTTCAGCTATTTTGAGCGCTGCGTAGTGAGACCTCTCAAGTATCGAGTGCCCAATTGACTTGAAGCCCGAAGGTCCCATAAGTGACATGTAGGTTGCGTTTGCGACCGCCCATAAATAAACGGAGTTTCCTGTCCAGTCATTTCCATCTTCACGAGATCCATAAGAGGATTGTTCAAATAGCGTGAGAGCAAACGCCATTTCGCCCTGTTCAATCGTGTCAGTCAAAGACACCTGCAAAGTGGGGTATTCCCGCGCGTAACGTTCCTCATCGCGGGTGGCAATAAACCCGCCAACTCCACCCCCACAATTCATGTGCACCCCAAGTGGTTGAGTGGTTCCCACAACAATGTCGGCGCCGTACTCGGCTGGTGAAGCAAGAACACCCAGCGAGATAGGATCCACACCGACAATGGCCTCCACGCCAAATTTATGGGCGAGGTCGCAGATAGCCCTAGCTTCCTTTTCAATAACGCCCAAATAATTTGGATTATCGAAATAGACGGCTGTGACTTCGTGGTCAATCTTGCTTTCCAAATCTCGCAAATCCAGACGGCCAGATTGTGGATCAACTTCAACCTGGACAATCTCAATAAATCCGTCCAGTTCCGCGTATCCACAATATGTTTTGAGCACAGCCAGCCGCTCAGGATCCATAGATCGCGGTATTAACACTTTATGGCGCTTGTTCATTCGCGAAGCCATGCGAATTGCGTGACCGCCAGCTGTTCCAAAACTGTACAGAGGTAATCCGACAAATTCCATGCCAACTAGTTCACCAATTTGACTAGCGAATTCAAACCACACCTGGTTTCGACCGTGATCGGAGGAAGGGGTGCCCCACACTGATGTGAGGAACTCCGTCCGTGTCACCATCTCATCACAAATCGCGGGCACATAATGTTGCCAACACCCGGCACCTAAAAAATTTAGATAGTCCTCACACGATATATTCTGTTTGAGAATACCGCTCACGTGACGATAAAGACTCGCCTCAGATTTCAGCGGCTCGGGGAAATTCCATTCACCTGTGTAAAGATGCTCTGCTGGAATCTGCTCAAAGAGCTCATCGATATCACCCACTTCTGCCACACGCAACATCTCTTTATAACTCTCTGGTGCAGAGTTTGCCATGAACGGATGAGCCGTTGGAACTTTCGAACCAATTTTTGTCATGTTGTCACTTTCTCCTAGTGTTCCACAACTACCTTAGATCATTACTGGATGTGCGCCTGTTGCTGAGATGAGACTGCACAACGTCGTTCGTCCTGGGGATGTGTGCACTTCGCGGTAACCTGTTAAAAATGAGCCCTCAATATTTTCGTCAAGGTCAACCAAGAGTCGATTTGGGACAATTCCTGACAGTTTTTTGCTTCCAGCCAATATATAGATGTTTTCTTCCCCAATCCTTTCCAAAACCGGGAGACTAAGTTGTTGATTCCCCCTGCCCAGAAGAAAACCTTGTCCACCGATCACACCTAGAAAGAGAAATGACTTTGGATAGCTTTCTAACAAAGCAAGTATTTCAAGTTCGCTCAAATCTTCACCAACGATTGCACCATTGTAAATTGCATCTACTCCAATAAGTGAACCCGAAATTCCTGCTGCTTGGAGGATCAAACTGGTGGTTCGACCGGGGCCAAAGAGGTACAGGACATCTGGATCAAAACTTTCCGACAATGCAACCGCTAACTCAAGGACTCCCAATTCCTGATGTGGATTTGACAGCTTGGGGCTCTGGAGCAACGATCGTGAATTTAGTGTTAGCGCCAGACCAAAAAACTCAGACCCAATTCCTGCTTGGTCCGCTTCTGGATGCTCACAAGTAGTGACGGCATCCAATATCTCCACATGTATCTCCGCTGCCCCACGTGCACTCACATGATCGATCAGAATCTGTGCCGCGTTTTCGGGATAGGAAGCGAACACACCACTACGCATTTTTACTCCCGCAGGTATCCCAATTAACGGTACCTTTGGACCCGACACAGCGTATATGTCTCGCGCAGTTCCATCTCCCCCTGCAAAGAGAATTATTTCCACATCAAGATCAAGCATGGATTGAACCACCCCGCGAGTATCTTCGGCGGAGGTTCGCCCACCCGCTTTTCCGTCACTCACTGGGCCCGATTGCGTGTATTCGATGCCAAGTTGATCAAGTAAATCACCGCCCATTTCACCATGGGGAGAGACGAAGCTAAAACTTTCCCTGAAGGCGACAAGTGGTTTAAACGCGCGCAATGCTCGTTCCCTGGCTACCGGACTTGCCCCTCTAGCCAGCGCCCTAGTGAAATTGTCATGATCAGTTCCGTGTAAGCCAACTTTGCCACCCATGCCAGCGATCGGGTTGAAAAGGAAGCCCACGGAAACAGATCTGGGTTTTGACATTGGCTACATCCGACCTAGTTCAGCGGCCACCTCATCAGCCGCTCTGCGAGTTGTTGTCACCATCGTCTCAATTTCTTCTTCCGTGACAATAAATGGTGGCGAAAACGCGATAGTGTCCGCAGCAGGCAGTGCTCGAGTGATCACACCCAACTCCATGGAGCGCCTTGTGATTCGAGCTCCAACTTTTTCACCGGCATCAAAGGCCACAGCAGGTGACCTTGATGCCACAAATTCAACCGCGCCGATTAATCCTGTCCCGCGCACCTCACCCACTAACGGGTGCTCTGAGAACTCTTCTCGCAAACGCTTCTGGAGATACTCTCCGCGAGTTCCCGCCTGATTCACCAAACCGTCCCGCTCAATAATATCCAAATTGGTCAGTGCGGCTCTAGCAGCCAACGGATGAGAGGAGTACGTATACCCATGACCGAAAGCGCCGTATTTTTCACTGCCTTCCATAACAACATTCCAAATCTTCTGTGAGATTATGGAGGCAGACAGCGGGACATAGGCCGAGGTGATCCCTTTCGCCACAGTAATTATGTCTGGCTTCATTGAAAAGACGCCCGTGCCAAAAGTTTCCCCTAATCGACCAAAGCCAGTTACCACTTCATCTGCAATCAGCAAAACGTCATATTTCTTCAAGACTTTTTGAATGGCAGGAAAGTACTCATCCGGAGGAACCAAGACGCCACCAGCCGCCTGTATGGGCTCCGCAAAAAAAGCTGCAACGGTATCTGGTCCCTCATCAAGAATAAGTTTCTCTAAATCGTCAGCCAGAGCCTCTGAGAAATCTGCATCAGTCATGCCCTCTTCCTTTTCCCACAAACGATGTGGGGGACGGGTATGTCTCACCATGGCGAGTGGCAGATCAAAACCTTCGTGTAGATTCTTCAAACCAGTTAAGCCTGCTGAGAGAACCGTTACTCCGTGGTATCCCCGCGTGCGGGCAATAAGTTTCTTCTTCTCGGGGCGACCACGTGCGTTATTATAAAACCACACGATCTTCGCGTTTGTGTCATTTGCATCGGAGCCACTGCTTCCATAAAAGACTTTCGCCATAGGGACTGGGGACATAGAAATTAAGCGGGCCGCGAGTTCAGCTGCAGGTGCGGTAGCCATTGCAGTGAATGCCTGATAGTAACTCAAAGTTTTTACTTGATCCGCCATCGCATCTGCCATCTCTTCATTTCCGTAGCCGATGTTTACGCACCATAGACCTGCCATCGCGTCTAAGTATGACTTTCCATCGAGGTCAAATAAAGTTGAATCTTTTCCTCTTGCGATAAACATAGACCCGTTTTGTTCGTGGGCCTTTAAAGCAGTAAATGGATGAAAGAAAAACTTTTTATCCTTTTCACTCAAAGTGTACTGATTTTGGGTGCTCATTTAATCCTCGCCTTGAATGTTCGTCATGCGAATTCCCACGGATTTAAATCTACCGGTTAATCTTAATTTGCGTGTAGGATACGACCATATTTTTTATCCGAAAAAGGAATTCTAAATGCCAGTTACTGAAAAAATTGAACTACAAGACCCAACCCTATTGAGAGACAGTCTTTTTATTGCAGGAGAATGGACTCCCTCCTCGGACGACAGTAGGACGGTCGTTACCAACCCAGCCACCGGTCAAGTTATAGCCGAAGTGTCAATGGCGACCGCAGAAGATGTACAGCGGGCGATCAATTTTGCTGACTCAGCTTTCAAATCTTGGGCGCAAATGACAGCCATTGCTCGAGCGAAAATTATGCGAAACTGGTTTCAATTGACCCTAGACAATGTGGAAGATCTTGCTCGAATCTTAACCAGCGAACAAGGAAAGCCACTCGCTGAGGCTCGTGCAGAAATAATATATGGAGCTGGGTTTATTGAATGGTACGCTGAAGAAGGAAAACGACTTTATGGAGAAACGATTCCCACCAATGTAGTGGGACGGCGGCTATTGACTATTCGTCAGCCGATTGGGGTGACAGCCGCTATCACTCCATGGAATTTTCCCATGGCCATGATTGCTCGCAAAGCCGGACCAGCTTTGGCCGCTGGATGCCCCATGATTATCAAGCCGGCTACGGATACTCCTCTGTCCGCTCTGGCGATGGCTGTTCTTGCTGAAAGGGCAGGTGTTCCCAAAGGAATTCTGAGCGTAATTGTAGGGAACCCGAAAATTATTGGAGGAAAAATAACTTCCAGCTCGGTGATTAGAGCACTCAGCTTTACGGGCTCCACTGAAGTGGGCAAGAAATTGATGGCCGACTGCGCTGGCACTGTGAAGAAAGTCGCAATGGAACTCGGAGGAAACGCACCACTCATTGTTTTTGATGACGCGGATATAGAACTCGCGGTGAATGGTGTCATTGCTTCAAAGTTTAGAAATTCAGGGCAAACTTGTGTCTGTGCAAACAGGATTCTCGTGCAGTCTAGTATCCATAATGAATTCATCGAAGCGCTAATTAATGCGGTGGCCCAACTCAAAGTGGGAAATGGATTGAACGATGACACTAGTCAAGGCCCCTTAATTAATGAGATGGCCATCGATAAAGTTCATGCTCATGTCGAAGATGCTCTGTCAGGGGGTGGAAAATTGATTTTGGGAGGTAAACGCGCAAGCATTGGTGGAACCTTTTACGAACCCACGATCATTACGAATGTAAATGAAGACATGCTCGTTTCACGCGAAGAGACTTTTGGCCCACTAGCCGGGGTCATAAAATTCGAGACCGAAGAGGAAGCTATTAGAATTGCGAATGCCACTCCCTTTGGTCTTGCAGCGTACTTTTTTACTTCAGATTTGGGGCGCACCTGGAGGGTAGGAGAAGCACTCGAAGCGGGTGTCATCGGAATTAATACCGGATTAATCTCGTACGAAGGCGCGCCCTTCGGCGGGATAAAGGAATCTGGAGTTGGGCGCGAAGGCTCACTTCACGGAATTGACGAGTTTCTTGAAATCAAATACTTATGCATAGACGGTCTGACTGAAAAATAGTCACGCTTGCTGTGCTACCTCAACAAATCTCGCTCAATTTGTCTCGCACACGACTGCAACTTGGGCAGAAACTCTTCGATCAGCCTTTCGATCGAAACACGAGAAGCATGTGCACTAACGTTCACTGCGGCTATGACTTTTGCTCCATTACCGATTATTGGAACTGCCACAGACTGAACTCCTTCTTCTAACTCTTGCTCGTTCACTGCCCAGCCCTGCTTCCGAACTTGAATGATGATTTGTCTCAGTTCATTAGCGTCAATTACCGTTCGTGACGTCAGTTTTTCCCGGTGCGTATTCTCCAAATACACATCCAACTCCTGCTCAGGGAGAGATGAGAGAAGAATTCTTCCCATAGAGGTTGCGTACGCCGGCAATTGGTGTCCCGGAGAAAGGTTGACTCTCATTATTCTGTTACTCGCTGCTCGACAAATATAAATTATATTTTCATCTTCCAGAACCGATGCGGAGCACGACTCTCGCACGTCAGTGGCGAGAGTCTCCAAGTGATCTTGGGCAATCGATACCAAATCAAATGACGACAAATAGGCGTAACCCAACTCCAATACCTTCGGCCGAAGGAAGAAATATCTCCCCGAGCTGCCGACATAATTTAGAGATTCTAGAGTCAGTAAGAAACGCCGCGCCGTCGCCCGCGTGAACCCAGTTAACTCGGCAACCTCAGAAAGCGTCAGACGAGGATTTCTCTCGTTGAAAGCTGTTATGATGGCCAGTCCACGATCCAGAGATTGGACAAAGTCTTTCGACTTCTCGTGCATTTCGGGCTTCATGACAACCTTTCTTCTTCCGCCCGACAGTCTAGTGGATGACACAATTCGAGTGATTACCAATCCTCCTCCATTTTCACGACACGAATGTGTGGATCAGTGCGCACCTCGCACACCATAGAATAAGCCGCTTAATCGCTAGAGATCCTTTTATCGACCAGGAAGTGCCGATGACCTATTTTCGATAGTCACCGGCCGCAGGATAGGCAATCACGCCGATTGCCGTCGGTTTATAGGGAACAGCTGGTGCGAACCCCGAGTATTCACCGAGTGGTTCATCCGTATTTTCCGATATCAACTGAGTTGAAAAGGACGAACAATACCTGCCCTGACATTTGCCCATCCCGGCTCGATTTACTCTCTTGAGCGCCCCGGCGGAACGCATATCAGGTTGCAGGTCTGCACTAATCTCTTCCCGAGTAAGAGATAAACAGCGACAAATAACCGTGTCATGGCTCGATAACTGCAGGTGTAAATTTGGTCCCGAAAAAATTCTCCACAAAATTTTTTGAAATTTTATATTGCGTTTTCTAGTTCTCAATGCCTTGTGATATTCGGCTATCTGCATAGGGCTTAATTCATATTTGTTGTCCAGACTCATTGCATATCCAGCAATTATCCCTTCGGACATCGCGACTTGAGCTCCCGCAATCCCACTGCTGTCTCCCGCGATCCATACACCAGAGACACTGCTTCGCCCGAATGAATCTCGATCAGCAGTCAGCATATTTGCCTTTGAGTCAAAACTATGTGAGCACCCCAGAGACCGTGCGATCTCATTCGATGGCTCGAAACCAAAACCTAAAGCTACCGAGTCCACATCAAAATCCCGGTGACTTTCTGGGAGTGGTATTCCATGCGGAGATATTTTTGAAATTCTTACCTGCTCCACACTGGCACCCCCCATGAAGGCAGTGGTCGCCGCACCTTGCATAAATGGCACCCGCGCCCTGCCCAGTACAAACATGTACTTAATGCCATCAATGAAGAGTTTTGGAGAGTAGTAAAAAAGCTGCATACTTCGAATGGCATTTCGGAATCCCAGCGGCTTCGAGGTTTCTGCCAGCGCAACTACATTTACACCCGCTTTCACCAGTTCAGCAGCCATCTGTAAATTGAGTGGACCGTTCCCAGATATCGCAACATTATTGCCAATCGCCACTTGGTAAGACCTAAGAAAGGTTTGCGCAGCACCAGTAGTCATGACCCCAGGTAGCGTCCACCCGGGGATCGGCATCCCTTTCTCAAATGCACCTGTTGCGATTAATACGTTCTTAGACTCGATTTTCCATCTCTGCGAACTGTTGGAAATTTGAATGTTGTGCAGTCCAAATGTGCCCCAAATTGTGGATCCGGGTAACTTTGTAATTCTTGGATTAGATACCCGCGAAATCAGCTTTCGACCCATTTGAAATTGCTTGTCGAGTCTTCTCTCAAAAACGGAAAAGTATTTCGATGGTTGCTTAAAGTATTGTCCACCGGCGTTGCCCCGCTCGTCAACCATAACAACATTCTGACCCGCTTCTGCTGCTACGGCTGCCGCACTCATCCCTGCTGGGCCAGCACCAATGACCAGAAGATCTGTCACTAACACTTCTTCGGGCGGTAATTCCTCCTGAACTTCCGGCATCTTCCTATATTGGCCTTGGGTCGAAACCTTCATATTTTCCGTGATGTACGTCATGCAAGCAAGTTCACCCTCCCGACCATCTACCCCAACGGCACATTCGTTGCACACGCCCATGCCACAGAAAACCCCTCGCTTATTCCCCGTACCCGTTTCTCGACATGAATATATTCCGCAGTCAATCAAGGCCGAGGCGATGGTGTCTCCTTGGATGCCAAGTAGATTCTTCCCGTTAAAAGTGAACGCCACTTTTTTTGAATCGGGATTTATCGCCTTGTTCTTAATTCGCACAACAAGCCTCTCGTCAAAAGTCTCAATCAATTTTTGAATCTAGAGAACTAGACGCAAAAAACCCCCTAATATGGATTTAATCTTAGTGCAATACGGGAGTTTCAGAAAGTGGAGTGATGGAAATTTTAGAATCCAAAACTATTGTGGTAACGGGATCATCTAAGGGAATCGGCAAAAGTATTGTCGGGCTTCTTGGGTCACGGGGAGCACATGTAATCGCCCACTATTCCTCCGACAGATCTGGAGCATTGGAAGCTACACGGTCGATTCCCGACGAGCGCAAACTAATTGTGCAAGCAGATTTTTCGGACCCCAATGGTTACAAGAAATTGTGGGAGGAAGCCGTCGATTGGCAAGGCCGAGTTGACGTGCTCGTTGCAAACGCGGCCGTAATGCCACAAGCCGCCCTGACAGATTCTGATCAAGCCTGGTACCAGGCTTGGCACTCGGCAATGCAGGTGAATTCGACCTCCCCTGCTTTTTTAATGCGCGAGGCTGTTCTCCACTTTCTCGACAATGGAGGCGGCAGCATTATTGGACTCTCAAGCTGGGCGGCCCAACGAGGATCCGGTAACCCCAGTTTGAGTGCGTACGCATCCTCGAAATCCACGTCCGCAGCGCTGATAAAATCTATTGCCCGTGCTTACGGCAAGGATCACATCTATTCTTATTTGATCGCCCCTGGAATTGTCCGGACTGCAATGTCCGAAACCTCGGCGAAATCTCTTGGTGGAGAAGACGTGGTCACTCAAACCTTGGCCATGGGAGAATGGGTTCCCCCAATTGAGGTCGCTGAATTGGTGGCATTCTTAGCGACGGGTAATCAGACGCAACTCACTGGAGCCACAATTGATCTCAACGGTGCGACCTACATTAGGTAGTCGTCAAGGTACTCATCATCGCCTTCTTCGAAGGCCGGAACGTTGACCACTATGTACTCTCCTACTCCAGTTAGTGAGTAATGAGAACCGCGACTCAAGGTGAGAACATCATTTTTCCCCAGGCTATGGACATTTGAGCCAATGACAGTCACGGAAAGATTTCCAGACATGACAAGGTAGATGCGGAGCTGGGAATGTGAAATTAGCGCCTCATGGCTGCCATTGATTGCAACCCACGAGATACTCAGAGCACCACTTGAATCCAGGTTTGTTAAAATTTTTTTCAGCACCAGGTCATTAGCCGGTTCTGCAATTTCGGGCAGTTCGCTGAAGTCAATTTTCCGCGAGAATGAACTCACCTACTCCTCCACTCACTAGTGCGCGACGCATCGGAGCCAACTAAGACCTTTAGTCAAAAATTGGGCCGACTGTGCGGGTACGCTTTATTTCGAAAAAACCAGGGAAACTAGCTGCGGTCAAAATTCCATCAAAGAGTTTCCCTGCTTCTTCACCTTTCGGGGCCGGAGAAATAACTGGCCCAAAAAATGCGATCTCGTTAACGGAAATAATCGGGGTCCCAACATCTTCACCGACAAGCGACATCCCTCTACGGTGACTGGCAAGTATTTTCTCATCTAATTCATGATTATCCGCAGCGTCTATCAGCGTTCTCGGAAGCTTGAGATCGCTCAGAACTTCGACTATCAGTTCCCTAGAGAACTCCTTCTTCTCAAGATGAACCTTACTTCCAAAACTTGTGTAGAGATCCCCAGCAATCCCTTCGCCAAAGTCTCCTGCCGCTTGCGTAATCACGCGTAAGGGGCCAAGTGCCTTACGAGCATGATCCAAATAGTCACTCCCGATCCCGTCTCGATCCTTGTTGAGATAGTACAAACTCATCACCTGCCAAGAAACAGAGACGTCGCGAACGCGTGCCACTTCCATGATCCACCGGGACGTTATCCACGCCCAAGGACACTTGGTGTCAAACCAGAACTCAATCTTGTTCATGGTGAACTCTCCTTCATTAAATATTTACGATGGTTTTTCCACCTTGCATGACAAAATCGATATCCCGAAGATGCTGAGGATCTTCAAGTGGATTGCCTTCCATTGCGACGAAATCACCCATAAATCCCTCACGGATTTGACCTAATTGATTCGTCTGATTCAATAAAGCAGCCGCAGTAGACGTGATCGACTGAAGTGACAAAATTGTACTTAGGCCCGCCTCATGCATTAAAAATAATTCGTGCAGGGCTGCCGGTACTCCGTCTACTAAATCGCCCGGGGGATAGTCGGTCCCATTAGTCATTTTTAAACCTGTCCTTATCGCCAACTTGGCGCTTTCCAAGTGTCGTTCACTCGCAGCAAGACAATTTTGGATGGATGCTTCTTCAAAACCCCTCGCTCGCATCCAAGATTCTGATCGAGTAACGCACAGCGTGGGAGAGTAGAAAACATCTTTCGCTGCCATCGCGTCGACTGTTTCCTGATCCATTACATAACCATGCTCAAAGGATCGCACCCCCAGTCGCAGGGCCTGCTGAATTGCTTCGGACCCACCCGCATGCGCAACAACATATGTGTCGTGCTCCGTTGCGGCTTGCACAACACCACGAATTTCATCGTCTGACATCTCCGGTGACTCAGGCTTCTCCCCCGCACGAGCTAATCCTCCTGTGATGAAAATCTTGAGGTGGTCGGCTCCATCTGAGAGTTCATTAAGTGCGGCTTGATAAAAGCCCTCATATTCCTCGGCGTAACTACACGCCGATCCTTGTCCATGGCCCTCTGGTCGAGAAAGCGCGCGACCAGCACCAAAAATTCGGGGTCCCTCAAACCAGCCACCTCTCGCGGCATCACGTAGAGCGAAATCAACCTGATTCTGCTCATGTACTGATCGTAGTGTTGTGATTCCACACAGAAGCGCCTCACGTGCACGCTGAGCAGCACGGAATGCGGTGACTGCTGGGTTCTCGAGCGGATCTGTTTGAGAAAAAGGAAACACAACAGATAGATGAGTGTGGCACGAAATTAATCCTGGGAACAGAAACCTGCCTGCAAGGTCAATTACCTCTTCATGCGCATCACTCCTTACCGAAGTTGAGTTACCAATCTGCGTAATTGACCCCGCGCCGTCAATTTTAATCGCAGAGTCCCAGCGCACTTCACCACCAACTACGTCAACAACGTTGGCATTGGCGAGAATCATGGTTGCTCCATTCTGAGCGGATTTAGAGGGTGATTGACGCGGGCGATTCGCCTTCTCTTTGCAAGAAGCACGACACCTCACGATTGTCGGTCAAAGTCACAAATTGCGGCTCTTCGGTGGTGCACTTTGGCAAAGCTAGTTGACACCGAGGGTGGAATCGGCATCCACTTGGTGGATTCATTGGGTTAGGAACATCTCCTGGCAAGTCCGACGGCATGAAAGATGCTCCATCGGCGTGCGGAAT
>DGQA01000048.1 GCA_002390705.1 Actinobacteria bacterium UBA4426
ACTCCGCAGTACATGCACAGCGAGTAGTCGATGTCAAAAGAGTCAAGAACATTGACTTTCTTGGGGCGTCGCGCACCTTCTTCGGTGACCTCAACAGTGTGCGAATCAAGGTTGATGCACCAAGCTGGGCATTCGCGCACGCACAACATGCATGAAGTGCACTTGTCTTCAATCAATGCAATAAATGAATGTTTCACGGCGTGAGCCAATTCTCCGGGACACCCGGTGGCCGCTGCCTTCGTCGCGACACATTCCCCACCTTACGCCCGTCTTCTCTGATTTCGGGTTCAGCTCCGCCCGGCCATGGGGTCAGCACCCTCGCCGCGAGAACTGCTGACTTGCGCAGCGGTGGTCTGCCTAATCCTTCGTGTCGCAACAAAGGTCTGGTATCACCGCCCGTAAATGTGATGCCATACATTTCTGCGCACTCTCTCTCGTACCAACTTGAGGCAGGTGCGAGGTCTTCGATGCTAGCCAATTCACTTTTTACTTGAGTAAATATTATCCGGGAATCAGACAGATCCGGCTTTGCCAGATGGGCAACAACTTCACAGTCCGACTCGCCGTCAATATTCTCGCGGTCCACACCCGTGAGAAAGTCAAAATAGAAAAAACCGGAATCGATCAACTCACTTACCTTGATGCGCCACTGGTCAGGTTCGACCTGCTGCCACGTGAATTCAAGATTCATCTAGGCATCCTCGGAGCAAGCCAGGTCTCGAATGGCTTGAATAAATGCATCCGGGCGAGGTGGGCAACCTGCAACATAGGTTGCCACTTCCACAAACTGGTCAATCCCTTTTGACACCGGGGGCGAGTCCCAATACGGGCCACCACTGGTTGCACAAGCACCAAAAGACATGACTTTCACACCGGGGTGAGCCCGAATCAGTTGCATAACACTAGGAACGAGTGCGTCAGTCACTGTTCCTGCAATCACAATCACACTTGTCGAGGCACCCACCTCGCTTGACTCAACCAAATCACCACTGCCCAAGGCCGCCTGCAACTCTATTGTGCAGCAGGCCAGAGCCGCGCTGACAATCTCCACACCCACACGTGGCTCAGAAGTTAAGGCGTAGCGGGGCACGACTAAAATCCTATCTCGCTTGACTCACGCCTATCTCCGCAGTCTCTGCCCCCGTGCACTCGCAATAGCGACTTTTTCTGCACACACGCGCAGTCACGATACAAAGAGCAGAGGTAGCAACTCGATTACCTTGCCACCAGAAAACGTGGCTACCCGTTTCCGCTATCCACACTGTCTCCATCGCTATCTTTATCTTCTGGTTCCGGTACAAAGCAAGCTGGGCACATGCCCCAATGCTAATGCGCGGGATGAGACCAGTCCTCAGCCCATGCGCATCCGTAGCACCCTCCCGCCAATGCGACCTTATTTGCTCTGTGACTTGCAGCTTCACAAAGCCACCCAATGAATACTCCACAAAAAACATCTATTTTCTCAAATATGCGAGCACCATGCATAAAACCCGACGAGACAGCTACAAGAAACTTTGCTGGAGCCTTAGCCCGTGCGAGTCACCACGTAGTCACACAACGCGATTAACGTCTCTTTTGCCCCAATATCAGGCAGTGGTTCAAGGGTTCGTCGCGCTTCATCGGCCCAACGACAAGCTTCAAGCCGGGCTTCATTCAGGCTCGAATGTTTACGCAGCAGCTCCAAGGCCACCGCGTGTTCTGCAGGATCAGGCAGTGGGCGTGAGAGCAACTCACGCAGTTGAGCGTCCTCTGGGTGCGCCTGAGTCAGGGCGATCAACCCGGCCAGCGTCGGTATTCCCTCCCGTAAATCCGTCCCTGGGATCTTGCCCGACTGTTCGGACATGGAAGTGATGTCCACGATGTCATCAGCCAATTGAAAAGCAACACCAATTTGCTCACCGAACTTAGTCAGTGTGTCAATCACCTCTTCGTCACAACCGCTGAGCATGGACCCGAATCGCCCCGAGGTGGCTATGAGTGAGCCAGTTTTTTCTGACAAGACTGACAGGTGATGCTTAACCGGGTCTTCACCATCTAACGGGCCCACAGTCTCCTTGATTTGCCCGGTGCACAGCCGCTCAAATGTCTCGGCCTGAATTCGCACAGCATCGGGTCCAAGACCAGCCAAAATTTGCGATGCGCGCGCAAAAAGGAAGTCCCCGGTGAGAATCGCAACCGTGTTGTCCCAGCGGGCATTCGCGCTAGTCGCACCCCGCCGCATGGTGGCTTCATCCATGACGTCGTCGTGATACAGGGTCGCGAGATGTGTGAGTTCAACCACTACCGCTGCCGGTATTACTTCAGGTGATTTTGGATCTCCGAATTCGGCTGCCAGTAGTACCAACAGTGGGCGAAAGCGTTTGCCGCCAGCAACAACAAGATGACGCGAAGTCTCCGAAACGAAAGGGTACTCACTGCGCGTGGACTCCAGGAGTGCCTTTTCTACCAGCGCGAGTTCAGAACTGATGTGCTCCTCAAAATCCGGATCACTGGCGTGGAAGATCCGATTCATGTTCTGAGGCTACTACCTGATGAATATTCCGGCATTGCTTAACAGATCCAATAAGGGCTGCGGGATTATCCCCAGCACCAATGTTGCGGTGGCCGTGGCAGCGACCGTGATGGTGGTCAGGATCGAAGGAATGGCCACCGAGGCCGTGTTCTCATTAGGCGCGGAGAAGAACATGACCACGATCACCCGAACGTAGAAGAACGCGGCGATAATGCTCGCAATGACCGCAGCAATCACCAGCCAAGTATCACCTTCAGCTATTGCAGCCGCAAAGACACCAAACTTGATCACGAACCCGCTGGTGAGGGGAATACCCGCCAGAGACAACATGAAGATCGCCATAACCGCGCCCAACACGGGGGACTTCTTGCCAAGTCCAGCCCATTTGGACAGATGCGTCGCCTCACCGGAGGAATCGCGCACCATGGAGATAACTGCCAAGGTGCCGACAGTAACCACACCATAGGCAATGAGATAAAACATTACCGCTGCGATACCGGCAGGGCTTGCCGCGACAACGCCCACCAGAATAAAACCAGATTGCGCTACGGCCGAATACGCCAGCATCCGTTTGACATCACTTTGGGTCAGTGCAATCAATGACCCAACAAGCATGCTCAGGATCGCAACAGTCCACAAGATGACTTCCCAGTCCCATTGAATTCCGGAAAACGCAACATACAGCAAACGCATCATGGCCCCAAAAGCCGCGACCTTGACCGTGGCACCCATGAATGCGGTAATTGGGGTCGGTGCACCTTGATATACATCCGGAGTCCATTGGTGAAATGGAACGGCGCCCACTTTAAAGAACAATCCAACCAGCAACATGGCCATACCGATCACGATCAAAAGTGTTTCGCTCGTGGTCGATGCCAGTGAATCGTGGATGACAGGTAACGAGATGGAGCCAGCAAATCCATACACCAACCCCGCACCAAAAATAAAAAATGCGGATGAAAATGCTCCCAGCACAAAGTATTTGAGTGAGGCTTCTTGCGAAAGTAGTCGGCGTCGGCGAGCCATGCCGACCATGAGGTAGAGCGGCAGTGACATCACCTCGAGTGCCACAAACATGAACAGCAGGTCGTTGGCAACGACAAATATGAGCATGCCAAAGACTGCAAATAGGAACAGTGTCCACACTTCCGTTTGGAAGTAGCCGCGTGCTGAAAACTCGCGTTCGTCAACCGACCCTGGTAGGGCTGATGCACTCGGCGCGAATGCATCTCCCAGGCTGTCCAAGGAGCGCTCGGCAATGAGGAAGGCGCTCAGAAGCGAGAGGAGCAGAATCGTTCCCATCAGGACCACACCGGGGCCGTCAATCGCAACCGCCCCACCGACGGTAATTGTACGAAGGTTGTGGTTGATCATCAAAACGATAAATGCGCCGATCAAAGAGAAGAACGTCAGCATTAACTGGATTTGCCGACGAAGGAAACGTGGCAGAAAGGTTTCGGCTAGGACCGACAACAGCGCGGCGATTCCGACAATCAGAATCGGCGAAATGGCTACGTAGTCGATCTCCGGAGCGGTAAAGGTATTCACTCCGATCCTCCTTCGCTCGTGACCGATTCACCCAAGATCGGGAAGGTGACCTCCGGGTCACTCACACCCACAGTGGTCATGACCCGGTCAACTGCTGGGTTGATCACATTGAGTAATGGGGCCGGGAAAACTCCGAGCACGATGATGAGCAGGGCAATGGGTGCCAGGGCCGTAATCTCGCGTCCGTTCAGATCCTTCATGCCTTCGCAATCGGGGTTCAGTGGCCCGGTCATGCTCTTTTGATACACCCGCAAGACATATGCCGCGGTAATCACAATGCCCACGGTTGCGACAGCGCCCAGCCACATGTACTGCTGGAAAGCTCCCAGCAAGACAAGGAACTCGCCGATGAAGGACACCATGCCTGGTAGGGCCAAACTCGAAAGCGCTGCGATCAAAAAGAAGCCAGCGAGAACCGGGGCCACCTTGTTCACGCCACCAAATGAGGAGAGTTGAGAAGACCCACCCCGACGCGTCATGAGGTAGCCCGCGACAATGAACAATCCCGCCGTGCTCAAGCCGTGGGCCACCATGTAGACCATGGAGCCGGTGTGACCCGCCGAAGTGAACACGAAAATACCCAAGGCAATAAAGCCAAAGTGGGAGATTGACGAGTAGGCAAAAAGCCGCCGCAGATCGGTTTGCTTCAGGGCCACAAATGCGCCATAGAAAATTCCGATTACCGCGATTGAGATCACAGCCGGTGCGTAGAAAATGCTGGCCGCCGGGAAAATTTCCAAGCAGTAGCGAATCATGCCGAAAGTTCCCACCTTATCCAGGACGCCAATCAACAAGACCGAGGTTCCGGGCTGGGCTTGGCCGGCTGCATCGGGCAACCAAGTATGAAATGGCCATAGTGGCGCTTTGATGGCGAAAGCAAAGAAAAACCCAAGGAATAGCAGTTTTTGGACATCTGGATCGATATCGAGACCCACCAGAGTCGTAAAGTCAAATGTTCCCGTACCCGTTATCTGAGCCGAAACGACGTAGAGGCCAATCAGAGAGGCCAACATGAACAAGCCACCCACCAGGCTGTAAATCAGGAACTTGACGGCCGCGTAGGAGCGTTGAGGGCCACCGTAACGACCGATCATGAAGTA
>DGQA01000024.1 GCA_002390705.1 Actinobacteria bacterium UBA4426
CTGTATTTCTTTGGGATTAATTGCCCAATCGAATGGTAAGAAACTGACGACGAGTGCATGGCTGAGCATAGGTACTCCCTAGGTGTGGGAGTTAACTGCCGAGGCCATGATCCACGCTCAAATGAGCGCATTTACCAAAGTGCGCCCGTAGGGATTCGAACCCCAAACCTTCTGATCCGTAGTCAGATGCTCTATCCGTTGAGCTACGGGCGCCAAACATGTGCAATACGAAAGTCTAGCGAGAGCAGTTGCACACAGCGGAGGCGGAGGGATTTGAACCCTCGATGGGGGTGAACCCAAACCGCATTAGCAGTGCGGCGCCATAGACCACTAGGCGACGCCTCCACGCCAATCCCAAACCAAGTTTCCAGTGAAGTACCGGGACAAAGGCCGAAAGCAGCCCGCCTAGCCTAATGCCTGATCATTTAGGGCACACTTGCCGGTCATGAGCAGTGCAGCGGGGCATGAAAAGACCTATACGCTCGCGATCGATTGCGGCGGTGGGGGCATCAAAGGGTCAGTGCTCGATGCCACCGGAACCATGCGAAGTGCACCTATTCGGATTCCAACCCCGTACCCATTAAGCACCAAACTCTTTGTGTCAACGTTGCTCGATTTAGCGAGTCAGCTACCCGCGGTCCAGCGTGCAACCGTCGGGCTACCAGGAATGATTCGCCACGGAGTAGTGATCACGACCCCCCATTACATCACTCGGTCGGGCCCGCGCTCGAAAATTGTTCCCGAGCTTGTAGGGCAATGGGAAAACTTTGATGCCCGAACGACCCTCACGAAAGCGTGGAATATGCCGACGATCGTTCTCAACGACGCCGAGATTCATGGAGCGGGTGTGATCGCCGGGGCAGGGCTTGAACTTGTACTCACCCTAGGTACCGGACTGGGTAGTGCAATATTTGACGGTGGGGTTTTAGCACCCCACTTGGAACTTTCACAAGCTCCCGTGCGATGGGGGCTCTCCTATGACATGTATATCGGTGATCATGAACGAAAGCGACTAGGCGATGCGCTGTGGTCACGCCGGGTTGCTCGCGCCATCGATGTCTTACGGCCAGTGTTCCTATGGGATCGGTTATACCTCGGTGGTGGAAATGCCCGCGCACTCACGCCCAGTGCGATCGCGCGACTCGGTGACGACGTTGTTATTGTGCCTAATACTGCCGCACTGGTCGGCGGAGCTCGGGTTTGGCAACTTCCCCAACAATAAGAATGACCCAACAATAAGGAGTCCCGTGAAGGTTTCCGCTTACTCTGCCGCGAGTGCAGGTGCGCCACTAAAACCCACCACCATTGAACGCCGCGATCTGCGACCCCACGATATTTTGATTGACATAAAATTTTCTGGGGTCTGCCACACCGATATCCATCAAGCCCGTGAGGAGTGGGGTCAAGCAATCTTCCCCATGGTGCCAGGTCACGAAATCGCGGGAGTTGTCACCGAAATTGGCTCCGCCGTCACAAAATTCACGGTCGGCGATCACGCCGGTGTGGGTTGCTTCGTCGACTCTTGCCGAGAATGCGAAAACTGCACGGCAGGTGTCGAGCAATACTGTCAAGGTCACGTGAGTTTTACCTACAACGGTCGTGAAGCCGATCAAGAAACACCCACCTACGGCGGTTACTCAACTGCAATAGTTGTAGACGAAAATTACGGCCTCAAGATTCCTGCGGGCTTGGGGCTTGATGTTGCCGCACCGCTGATGTGTGCCGGCATCACGCTGTACTCCCCCTTACACAACTGGGGAGCTGGTCCAGGAATGCGCGTCGGCATTGTTGGACTTGGGGGACTGGGGCACATGGGTGTCAAAATCGCGCATGCAATGGGTGCTGAAGTGACCCTGATTAGCCACTCGCCCCACAAAGAAGCTGACGCGTTGCGGCTCGGCGCAGATCACTTTCTGTTGTCATCGCAAAAAGAAGCCATGAAAGCCGCACGATACTCGTTCGATCTGATTATAAATACTGTCTCGGCTAACTTGAATCTCGACCGATACCTTTCGCTACTCACCCTCGATGGCACCATGGTGATGGTCGGACTCCCACTAGACGCACTTTCTGTGCGGACTTTTTCATTGACCGGGGCCAGGAGAAGCTTGGCCGGGTCAAATATTGGCGGGATCCAAGAAACCCAAGAAATGCTTGACTTCTGCGCCGGGCACGGATTTGGATCCGACGTCGAGGTGATCGACGCAAAAGACATTGATACTGCTTGGGAACGCGTGGTGAACAGCGATGTGAAATACCGATTCGTGATCGACACTTCGACGATCTAGCCAAATACGTCGCTCAGACCAATCGCTGGCGAATCTGCACGAGTCGCAGGCGATTGGCCCGCAAAATGAGAAAGAACGAAGTGTTTCCACTGATCTGAATCACCATAAATAACAACGTGAGGTACCACGGGTTGAAAAAGGCCAGCGGGACCCAGCTAAAAAGTGAGACCCAATGAACCCACTCGGCTCGGCGTAATTCGATTAAATAGAGGTCGATCTGTTCCGCGTCACGCCCGGGGAGTTCACTCTTTGCTTTCCCGCCGAATGCCGAACCAAGTTCAGGAAGTCGCTTGGCTAACTTCCGGGTCTTGAGGGCGCGAAAAAACTTCGGTGTCTCCCACGGGGCAAAATGCAGCGGGCCAAAATCTCGGGTGAGCCATTTCCCGCGCCAGCGAGGTGCCGTTGCTCCCACGCCAATAGATATGCCGGCAACAATCATAATATCGATCACGATCAAAAAGACGAGCCTGAGCATGCGCCCGAGCGTATCCTGCGAAAATCTGTAAAAAATGATGGCCCAGAAACTGTGAAAGTCCCTGGACGCAGACTATTTCCCGTCCCGGGACCTTCACGTGTGCGGCGAGGGAGGGATTTGAACCCCCGGAGAGTTTCCCCTCGGGCGCTTTCAAGGCGCCTGCATTCGGCCGCTCTGCCACCTCGCCTGGTGTGTGAGCGGGTCAACTCTAGAGGACGCCCAAAAAAAGTTTTGAGATGCTGCATCCAAAGTGGCCCTTTCCCCAGTAAGGGGGTTAGCGGTTGGAAAAACCCCAACCGTGAAATATCCCAATCACAAGGAGAAGCGATGAAAACCTCTCGATCTAAGACCCGACTACGTGCTTCGGCGATCGTTGCCGGAGCCATGATTGTCCCCGCGGGCCTGTTCGCCGCCCCCGCGATGGCAACAGATCACGCCACCGTGTCAGTCCTGCACGCGATTCCCGCAGGCTTGGGTGCTGACGTCGTCGACGTCTACGCCGGTGACTCACTGCTGATCGACGACTTCACTCCAGGATCCCTCGAGACCTTGGTCATTCCCGCTGGGACCTACGACTTGGGCGTGTACGGCGATGGTTCAACCCCAGCAGACAGCGACGCTGTCCTTTCAGCCACGGGAGTTGTAGTACCTGTCGGTGCCAATGCAACCGTAACCGCAAATCTTGATGCAAGCGGAAGCCCAGCCTTAAACGTCTATGTCAACGACATCAGCGAAGTAATGGCCGGTAACTCCCGTTTGACCGTTCGCCACATTGCAGCAGCACCAGCGGTTGATATCCGCGCAGATGGCAACGTAATCGCAGCCGGCCTAGTCAATCCAGACGAGGCAATCGTTGAAGTTCCTGCCGGATCGTACGTTGCTGACGTTGTCCTCGCCGGAACCGACACGGTGGCAATTGGGCCAGCAGACCTTGATCTGACCGAAGGCACCAACACGATCGTCTACGCATGGGGTTCAGCAGAAGCCGGCAACCTTGCCCTGGCCGTTCAGATAATCGACAGCCTTGACGGAATGCCCAATGGGGTGCCAGCCGGTGGCGGCGCAGCCTCCGGTAGCGGAACCAACTCAGCCCTGCTCGCAGCTGGTCTCATGACCGTCGCTGCAGCCGGTATTGCCGGTGCCGCAGTTCGCTTAAACCGCAGCCGCGCGTAACTCAACAGTTCGCATCAATAGTAACTGATGAAAACCAAGCCCCGCCCCGCTCAGATTGTGCTGGGAGTCAGCTTCCTCCTGCTCATCAGCACCACGATCTGGTTCGTGGTGGCGGGGTTTGGTCCATCAAGTAACCAAGAAACAACTCAGATTGACCCTGCGGGCACCTCCCGCACCGATACAACTCAAAAGAGTGTCGCTACACCACAGCAGTCCATACCGACTCGGATCGGTGAAGTCGTTCCTCCAAGCAAAGCGATAATCGGCTCCGTACCTATTAAACTTGATATCCCGGCAATCGGTGTTCGCTCAGAAGTGATCCCCGTTGGTGTTGACCAAGATCAACAGGTGGAAATCCCGGAAGACATCTCACAGGTGGGCTGGTACCGCTTTGGCGCAACCCCAGGCACCGGAGTGGGTTCCAGTGTGATTGTTGGTCACCGCGATGGACGCAATTTCGGGCTTGGGGCCTTCTACACACTGGAAAACTTGAAGGTCGGGGACCCGATTTCAGTCACAAACGAAGCCGGGGACCTCATCACTTATAAAGTCTCGGGAGTGGAGAGCGTCAAAAAGTCCAAGCTCCCCTTACGGGAACTCTTTCGGGAGGACGGGGCGGAAACCTTGACTCTCATTTCCTGCATTGGCGACTACGAGCCAGGTGTGGGCTACGAGGCCAACATTATTGTGAGCGCAGAGCCAGATTTTTCCTCGAATAATGCCTCTACGGATTCGACAGAATCATGAGCGTGATGCAGACTTGTCCCAATGAATCATCGACGAGTCACATTCAGGCGACGCAGGTTCTCAGCGTGAAAGAGACAGCAGATCTGGAGTTGACCGAGCGGTTCTTCGCCGGTGATGAAAGCGCCCTTCGCGATATTTACGAGCGTTGGTCCAGCTTGGTCTACACAATTGCACTTCGATCAACACGCAACCCTGAAGATGCAGCAGACATCACCCAGTCGGTTTTTATCTCCGCTTGGAAGGGTCGAGCCGGGTTTGATCCAAATACCGGTGCATTGCCCGCATGGCTGCTAGGAATTTGTCGTCGCAAAATCGCTGACTTTTACTCGGCAAAAGCTCGCGTCGAGATCGTCGCAACCCAAGCCATCGAATCTGACGCCTCACAACCGATCCACCAAGTTGACACAGTGTCGGCCGACACGATCGTGGACCGGGTCGTTTTGGCCGACGAGCTGGGCCGACTCGGTGACCCACAACAAAAAATTATGGAACTTGCCTTTTTCAATGATCTCACCCATATTCAGATTGCTAGTGTTCTCGATCTACCCTTGGGAACTGTTAAAAGTCATATTCGACGATCACTTGACCGACTTAAAAAACGATTGGAGGCGACCGGTGTCACACCTTGACCCCGACACCATTGCACTGATCGCCCTCGGCGAGAGTGCATTACCCGAAGATATTGAGCACGTCCGCGGATGCCTGCCGTGCCAAGGAGAACTCGACGAACTCACGGCGGTCGCTGATTCGGCGCGCGCAATTAGTTCACAAGATCGACCGGTAGCCGCACCCGCGCAGGTCTGGGATCGAATTGAATCGGAGTTGGCAACGGAATCTCGGACCATTCCTGCGCCGGTGACACCACAGGTTCATCGCAAAAGCCGTGCCATGTTCGCCCTGGCGGCGAGCGTGGGCATCCTTATCGGCGGACTGGGCACCTACGCGGTTGTCGCTTCTGACTCTGCAGATAAAACCTCAACCCTAGTTGCGCAGGCAACTCTGGAGCCGTTGCGTGACGTGACCGAGCCCGCTGCGGCGTCTGTTCAACAGATTGATGGCCGAGAAGTGCTGTACGTTCAAGCTTCGGGACTTCCTGCAACCGACGGCTTCTACGAGGTGTGGCTACTCGCGCCGGATTCCTCCAACATGATCTCGGTCGGAATGCTGGATGCGAGCGAAGGGGGCAAATTCCCTTTGCCAGCCGGAATTGATTTGGCGACTTTTCCTATTGTTGATATTTCCCTGGAGCAATTTGATGGAGATGTCACACATAGTGCCGACAGTATTTTGCGCGGCACACTGGCTGTCTGAGTCGGGGATCACTCACGCTACTCGGCGGCTTCAATCGGTAGATCTAATTTCCCGGATTTCTTTCGGTCGAGGATGAAACCGACAACTGTTAAACCAAGAGACACGGCAACAACGCTGGTGACAATTTCTGCGACGCTGTTGTGGCGCCAGCCGACCACGATTACCGCGAGTACCGCCAATGCGCCCCACACTGCTAACACTGCCCGGCGGTCTTGTGCCGCCAGTCGGGCATAGAGAAGCACTTGAACGAGCGCGAAGGCTGAACCTTCAAGTGCAAACAGCCACGCCTCACCACCAAGATCGGTGTATTGAGATCCACCTAAAATACTGATGATCATGTCTCCTGCGAACACGCTCGCGAGTGTGATGACAACACCGACCATCGCGGTGAGCGCCGTTGCAATGTAGAGAGCACGATGCGAGTCGCCGCTGCTCATTTTTGGGAAAAGAACAATGATGATGGCGTTTGGCAGGAAGAAAGCGATTTTGGCGAGGAGCACACCGACGGAATATTCGCCAGAAAGGTCTTCGGTGAGAAAGACTCGAGCGAGTAGGACGTCAATATTTGTCAAGGTAAACAGCACTATTAATGCGTGGGCAATATGGCCGAACTCAATGCCGATTCCGTCTTTGAGCTTCGGGCTAAATGTTTTCGGAGCAATAAGTTGATAGGCGATAGCTGCGCCGACCGCGCAACCAATCAAGACTCCGAAGCCCACGCCGGTAACACTCTGGAAGACCACGACGCCGATAATTCCGCCAAAAGCCCGGCATGCGGTGTTGGCAATAAACGCAATGGACAGCTTGATGTGTTCCTCGCGCCCTTGGGCAATGCCCATGGCAGCAGAACCAATTACCACAAAGCCCAGGGATGCCACTCCGGTGAGAACGGCCAAGATCGGGATGGCGAAAATAACGCTGACCGGCCAGGAAATGATTACTGCCCCGATCAGAATTGCGAATGCTGTGAAGATGGAGAGCCGGATTGCTTGGCCTTCCACGTCCTTGCGCTCGGTTGCCGATGCCGTTGAGACCCGCCTCGCGGTCAACGCTTGGGTGGAAATCCCCAGGGTTGCGATGATTACGAGCAGTCCGAGGAGTGCACCCAGTGCCCCAAAATCGGCCGGATCCAGGACGCGGGCCGACACCATGCTGAGTAAGTAGGCAGTGCCATTGCCCAGCAGTGTGGCGACACCGACAAAGATCATGCCTTTTGCGACCACGGTCCGCGACGAAGCGGAATGTTCAGCTGGGTGGTCCACGGGCGTCAGCCTACCCACGCGTCTGATCTGATTCGAGAAGCACCGCAACCCAACCAGTCCCAAAACGGCCCCCAACCGCGCCCCAAAACGGCCGATCAGGGGGCGATTGTGACCAGTCAATTCCATGGGGGAGGGTAAGTGACTTATGTCACAGGTCTGTCGCTAACGCGTCCGATAAACGGCCGTTACACTTCCGTTATCTTTCAAATCAGCCTAGCGTCACAACCTTGCACTTGTGGCTGAGATGAATTTGGGAACAAATTGAGATCAATCACAGACTTACTTCGGGCTGCATCCACAGCACACCCGCAGAGGGTAAGCCACCGAGTCGGGGGACTAGGAGATCAATTGCTTTCCCAACCAAATACCGAGCCCGCTTCCCTGGGTTCGGAGTCGAACACAGCACCGAATCTGCAGCCCAACGCTCGATCGCGACCGCAGGTCCTTTCCCGCGTTGCCCGGCTGGCCACCATCATCGTGACCGCAATCGGCTTGATTGCCACGACATCTAGTGCTGCCCATTCCAACCAAGCCACTGCACCCGCGCAACTCGTGCAGGGCGCCGACCGGGCTGCGGCACCCGGCGAATTAAGGGTCCGCGCACTTGCCGCGACCAAAAATGAGTCGACCCGGCTGACCATGGCCAATCGAACGGCCCGAAAAAAAGCCCACGCTCAAGCGGTCCGCGACAAACTTGTGAAATTCGCCCGCAAACAAGTCGGGGACCCCTACCAGGCTGGCCAGGCCGGCCCCGATGCCTTCGATTGCTCGGGCTTGGTGCGCTATGTGTTCAAGAATATTACGGGCATGACGCTCCCACATTATTCGAAAGCCCAATACGGTCAGGTCACAAAGGTCAAGAAGAGCAATGCCCAACCAGGTGACCTTGTGTTCTTTTTTGAGCAAGGCGCCCATCACGTGGGCATCTACATTGGCAACGGAAAAATGATCGATGCCCCTCGAACCGGGGAGCATGTCCGAGTAAGTCCAATCTCAGGATCCTGGTGGGGCCGGTCCTACACCGGCATAGGGCGGATCCTCGCCGCCTGAGCCACTCGTGCCTAGGTCACGCTAGGTCACGCTAGGTCACGCAATAAGCGAGCTGTAGTCCTCAACCGTGGCGGGACGATCCAGCAACCTGCCATCGGGAAGAGGGACCGCGACCGGAGAGCCGGTTTGGTCAACAAATGCCACCGTGCCCAGTCCATCCCCAGCAATGCTGAGCACCAACTGACCCAAAACCAGTACCTGCTCATTGGGTGGCAGGGCCGTAAACTCAGGTGAAAGCGCGATATTTACATCGCCAGGGTTGACGCTTTCCGTGACTTCATCAAGGAAGACGGAAATCAGAGGCAGGCCGGTCAATGGATCCACCGCCACAGTGCGCAACTGCTCATCTTCCGGTGGTCCAGCAACGAGCCCTGCCACAACTGCTTCCGCACTATTAGCAGGCTCAACAGCAGTGAGCACCGGCACCAAGCCAACGTCCCCGGCGAACCACAATTCCACTGGATCAGGAGTCACGGTAGGGCTTGGCGCAACACTTTGGGAGTCAGTGGGACTTGAACTCGGACTCGGACTCGGACTTGCCGGCAAAGCCGGCGGCGCGATCACCCCACTAGCAAGAGGCTTTGCAAAATCTTGGGTCGGCACCCCACAAGAAACCAAGGCGATACATACGGCGGCCGTTCCACTACACGCCGCAATACACCGGAACAAAATATTTCGATTAGACCAGCACCTATTCATCAACATCCTCCGGTTCACTCGCAACCGGGATTTCCATGACAAAGCGAGCACCGTGCGGATCAACACTTTCGACCCGCAGCTCCACATCAAGAAGGTGCGCCTGCTCGATCGCAATCGCCAAGCCAAGGCCCGCACCGGACGTCTCCTTGGCATCTTCACCCCGGGTGAAAGGCTCAAAGAGCTTAGGCACTTCATCGACCGGGATCCCTGGACCGGCATCTTCGACCGCGACCACGATGTGCTCGGGGTCTGAATGAGAAATCCTGGCAATGCGAATTGCCGTTACCCCCCCACCGTGCCGGTTCGCATTATCGATCAAGTTCCCCACAATCCGCTCGAAACGCCGGGTATCAGTTGTGACCAAGTGATCACCTTCGTCCTCGATGTGAATGAGATCCTCTGGCAAGCCACGCACGTGAACTGCATCTAGGCATAACGTTGTCACACTCACGGACTCTTTCAGCAACGGGTCGTCATTACCAATCCGGCTTATTTCCAAAAGGTCAAGCAGCATCTGGGACATGCGCGCCGTTTGGGTGTGCAAAGTGCCAATGAGTCGCTGCTCGCGTTCGGGCAGGTCGTCAAGGTTTCGCTCAAGCAGCTCTGCGGTACCGACAACCGCGGTCAACGGCGATCGCAACTCGTGGGACACGTTGGCACTGAATCTTTGCTCACGCTTGATCCGTGACTGCACCGATTCGGCCATGCCATTAAATGAAGCGGCAATCGGATCAAGGTCGGGGTCGCGCATCAATTGAATTCTTGTTGAGAACTCACCGCTTGCGATCCGTCTGGCACCCGCACCTAGTCGCAGCAGTGGGCGAATAATTCGGGCAAATGTGTAGCGGCCGACAAAGACGCCAATAATTCCAGCGAACAGAGTCTGAATAACAAGCAGCCAACCACCAATTGTTAACACTAAATCCAAATCTCGGAGCGGAAATACTTCCACATAAACGCTGGTGCCCAGTTGGATCGCGACAAGTAAATACTCCTCGTCGCCAATAGTCGTTCGCTGCTGCGAGCCACCGTCTTTTGCCGCGGTAGACAGCAAAGAAGCGGAGAGTGATGCTGGCGGGACAGTAACGCCAGAGGTGTACCACACGCCTTGAACTTGAATCATGGGTTGCGACGTCCCCACAGAAGGAACTTGCTCAAGAGCTGTGACCGGTGCTAGGTCAGCAGCCAAGGATGCATCCACCGAACGTGAGTCCAGCACAGCGCGAGTAATTGCCGAGTCTTCACGCTGATTGAGTAAATACCAGCGAGCAACAGAGTAAGTAGCGCCAGAAACAGCGCCAGCAATAATGAGCGAAAGCAAACCAAATGCCAACGCGACTCGGGTTCTGAGTCCGAAACGCATTTAAACTTTCATTCGGTAACCAAAACCCCGAACAGTCAGGAGAAGTTCGGGGGTAGCCGGATCCTCTTCAATCTTATTGCGCAAACGGTAAATCAAGTTGTCAACAACGCGTCCGTCACCAGCATTTCCGTAACCCCACACCTTGCGCAATAGGTGGTCACGGCTCAGAACCCGGCCCTGGGCACTAATCAGCTCGGCAAGTACATAAAACTCGATGCGTGAGACCGCAATTACTTCACCATTACGGACTACTTCCGCGGTGTCCATGCGTAATTCAATTGGCCCGCAGATCATGGACTCAGCCACGTCATCTTCTTGGGTGACACGTCGAAGCTGAGTGCGGATCCGCGCCATAAGCTCCTTAGCCACAAACGGCTTGGTCACGTAGTCGTCAGCACCGGCTTCCAAACCAGCAACGACATCGTGGCTATCTGTTTGGGCGGTAACGATCACAATCGGCACCGAACTGGTCGCCCGGAGCGAGCGCACTAGGTCAAGACCGTGGATTCCCGGCAGTCGCAGATCAACCAACACCACATCGGGCTGCTCATCTTGAACAATTACCAGCCCCTGCTCAGCGGTTACCGCCTCAAGGACTCGATAACCCTCGTCTTCTAGGTTTGTACGCAGAACCATGCGGATTGCATCGTCGTCCTCGACGACCATGACGGTGCGAATCATGTCTCTATATAACCGTTCCGACTCGACAATTGGGCTAATGACCGGGGTTCCTTTAAGCATGATTATAACCCGCTCAACAGTCGTGGCTCAATCACTTTGAGACATAAAAACGATATTTCTGAGATTTAACCGATGCCCGGCGGAAGATCAGCCGGTAATGCCATCAACAACGAACTTGGCAAATGCCAATGAACTGGTCCACGCCGGAGACACAGCATTGAGAATATGTGTTGAGCGCTCCCCCGGTTCGACCACAAAATCCATCTCGAGTTTGCCGCTAGGCACGTGAAGTAATTGGGCCCGGACTCCCGGTCGACCCTTTTCCTTGAAATCGCTCGGCCGAACCGAAGGTGCGAGTAGCTTTGCCTGATTCACCAGATATTTTTGTGAATACTTGGGCAGTTCTGTGCGAATCAGGCCCAGCACGTCGTGCTCTTTACTCGTCAGGAACCGGGGGAACGACCGGGCGACGCCGCCCAGTTCCCTAGCACTGAATCCGGACACGACTCCGTAATCTTCACGCCACAGGGAAGGGATCGCTGTTGGTCCAATTTTTGCGCGGCCATTGACCGTCACAGTTAAATGAACTCCTAAGAAAGGATTCCGGGAATCCGGGACCGGATAGATGTGGCGCGTGAGTTGGTCCACGGGCCAATTGCCATACCAATACAGACCTTTAAATGGCAACATGCGGTAGTCGGTTCCCACATCACACCAGTGCGCAATTGTGTCGGCATAAAGCCCCGCCGCATTAATCAGATGCCCACATGAAATCTGGTCACCGTTTGTTAATGTCACGGCACCGGGGGCAACCGCCACGACCTCGGCACCCATCACAACTTTACCGCCACGATCGCGCACCCGCTGCGCCAAAGCGCTCACAACTTCCACCGGATTCGCCACACCCGTTGTCGGAGACCATAACGCCGCAGAAACAGTTCGAGCCAAAGGCTCCAGCTCGAACAATTGTTTCTCATCAATCCGTTCGAGTTCGACCCCGTTGGCGACCCCCCGCGAATACAAGGTTTCCAACGCGGGGAGCTGCTCATGACTGGTAGTGACCACGACTTTACCCGGATCTTTGACGCGCACCCCGGCCTCAGCGCAAAACTCACGCAGCATCTTGTTTCCGTCCCGAGTCAGCCGGGCTTTGAGGGTGTCCGGTGCATAATAAAAACCCGCATGCAATACACCACTGTTTCGACCCGAAGCGTGCATTGCCACGTCATCTTCTTTTTCCAGAATGATTACCGAATTGCCCGGGTGCACTTCTAGCCAGCGATTGGCCAAGGCCAACCCGACCACACCGGCACCTATGACTACTAAATCGGCTGAACGTTTCACCCGGTATCCCCCAAATGCTGATCAATCTCTGCGGCCAGAACCGGTTCGGGTTGTGCCCCACTCACGTGGTCGAGCAGGTGACAATTGCGGACCATGGCCTCAGGATAGTTCACCCAATCGGTGGGAGCGAAACAATAACCTCGAGACCACTGGGATCACTATGTGAGATCGCGTGGGATTCGCCACCTCACTCGCATAAGCTCCCAACCCCAAACCGGCAGAGGTAACACCGCAATCCGATAGAGTGGACTCGCTGAACTAGCCGCTGTCAGCAGCCCGCCATCAGGAGGAAGTACATGTCGATTGAGTCCCCCCTCAAGGACCTCAACATCTTGGTCACCGGCGGCACCGGGTCATTCGGCAAAGAGTTCCTACACACAGTACTTACCCAGCATTCCCCTCGCCGCGTGGTGATTTTTTCTCGCGACGAACTCAAGCAGTACGAAATGCGACAAATCTGGGGCGACGACGATCGGGTTCGTTTCTTCCTCGGCGACATTCGTGATGCTGATCGACTCAAACTAGCCCTGCACGGTGTTGACTTCGTCGTTCACGCAGCAGCGCTCAAACAGGTCGATACCGCCGAGTACAACCCAATGGAGTACATCAAGACCAACGTACTTGGCTCGGAAAACGTGATCCGCATGTCAGTTGAAGCAGGCGTGAAAAAAGTTGTCGCACTCTCCACTGACAAAGCGTCTTCACCCGTCAATCTTTACGGCGCGACCAAACTCACTGCCGACAAACTCTTTATCTCCAGCAACAACTACGGCAAATCGCGGGGAACAACTTTCTCGGTAGTTCGCTACGGAAACGTCATGGGTAGCCGCGGTTCAGTTATTCCCTTTTTCCGCGCGATTGCCGCCAAAGGTGAGCCACTCCCGATCACAGATTTACGCATGACCCGATTCTGGATCACTCTGCCTCAAGCAGTCGACTTTGTTATTCAAAGTTTCACCGATATGACCGGCGGGGAGCTCTATGTCCCACGGATTCCCAGCATGAAAGTCACTGACCTCGCTGAAGCAATTGCACCCGGCGCCGACATGATTGAAATTGGTGTTCGACCGGGTGAAAAACTGCATGAAGAAATGATTTCCACCGAAGACTCTCGCCGAACCATCATGCAAGAAGGCCGCTACGTGGTTTTGCCAACCCTCGCCGAATGGGGTTTCACTGACCCTGAAGGTGAACAAGTTCCGGACGGATTCTCTTACTCCTCCAATACCAATGATCTGTGGCTCAGCGTCGAAGGTATCCGTGAACTCATGGCGCAACTCGAGCTCTAATCTCATGAGCGACGCTGCACTTGGCATGGACGGACTGCTCACTTGGACCCAAGCGCGTTTGGTCTCCCATGCCGCCGGAAAACCGCTTCAACTTGCCACGGCTCGACTCGATGAGTCGCATGGCTCACTACTCGGTGAAGCATTAGTCACCCTCGCCGATGAACCTAGTGTTGATGTTGCCCAATTCGACGGCTACGCCGTGTGCGCGGGCGGGCCATGGACCCTCATTGACCTGTCCCCCGAGGTTGCCCTTCCCCAGCGCTACGCCACCAAACTGCGTGCATTCGAACCCGTCCCACCACACACCGACGCGGTTCTGCCTTTTTCACAAGGACAACTCGTCGAGATTCAAGCGGACGAGCATCAAGTCATTGCCTACGATTCACTCAACGGGACCCCTGATGAGAATGCGCGTCCTGACTTTGGCTCTGGAATTATTCGCCAAGCGGCAATAGCAGGTGCCGGACGCGAACTTGTCCCCGCAGACTCGCTCGTTACCCCGCACGTAATTTCACTCGCTGCAGCGGCAGGGTACGACCATCTGCGGATTTGTCGGCCACCCGTTGTCAGTACTCTCATTATTGGCGAGTCCCTACTTGATCAAGGACCACCACGAAGCGACCGAGCACGCGATGCCTTAGGAATCAGCATTCCGGCATTTGTGGGCGCCTTGGGCGCGAGAGGAAACCCACATGTTCGAGCATCTGAAACAAGGGATTTACTTCTCGAAGAGATTGAAGATTCACACGCAGACCTACTGATCACAACCGGTTCAACCGCTCCGGGTGGTGAAAACCTGCTGCGTACCGTATTGCGCGACCTCGCCGCCCATTGGTTGATTGATGGAGTGACCATGACACCGGGTGCACAGGTCCTACTCGCTCGACTACCCGATGGAAAATTACTTCTTGGGCTTCCCGGTGATCCGCGAAGTGCGTTGGCCGCGTTAATGACTATCGCGCCACCGTTGATTGCTGGGCTGAGGGGCGCCGCGTGGGTTGAGAGCACCCACACTGCGGTGTTGATGGGCGAGACCCCACTTCCCGACTACGCAGAAGACACCACCATTGTTCCCGTTCGAGTCAGCACAAGCCCAGCTGGACGGACGGCGCAGATCCTCGATTCTGATGGCCCAGCTGGTCTTAGCGGCGTAGCCGGTGCAACTGATTTCGCCATCGTTTCACCAGAGATGGGGTCACCCGGTGATGTTGTGCTCACAATTTCCCCATTTGGTGCGTGAAACAAAAGTGAGTAACGGGCCGCGCTTTCCCGGCCTCCTCGGCAAGAATCCAGGGCCCGATATGCGCCTACCGGCCACACAATGCGGGATTGCTGGCATGATTAAGCGCGTGCGAGGCGAAGTGGGTTGTAATGGATGAAGCTCTCGCTCGCCGATACAAGCGATCACCTGATGGTCTCGAGGGTGACGGCACAGAAGAGTCTGCCCGTTCTTTACTCTTTCGGGGACGCAAACTCAGTCCAATCAAGAATGTAATCCTTCGCATTGGGGTGGCGGCCGCCACACTCGTGCTCACGGCAATGGTTGTGTACTTTGAGCGGGCTTGCTACGCAGACGCTGGGGTTGTCGGTGAACTCACCTGGATCGATTCCTTTTATTACGCAACCGTAAGCCTTTCGACGACCGGCTACGGTGACATTGTTCCGATCTGTGAATCCTCCCGCGCTGTCAACGTACTGGTCATTACTCCACTGCGTTTCCTTTTCTTGATCGTGCTTGTAGGAACAACCATTGAAGTACTTACCAAGAAAACTCGAACTGAAATCCGGTCCCGGCGATGGAGGAAGAAAGTGGAAGACCACACAATCATCATTGGTTACGGAGTTAAAGGCCGTAGCGCTGGCAAAGCCCTACTCGACGCTGGCTACGACCCAAACACAATTGTTGTTGTTTCCCCAGATCGAGAGTCCTGTGATCTGGCAACCCGCGATGGTCTCGTTGCATTTGTCGGCGATGGCCGACAAGAAGAAGTGCTTAAAGATGTATCAATTGATGGTGCCGGCCAAATAATTGTTGCCACCAACGAAGACGACACCTCCGTGCTGGTAACCCTCACGGCTCGGCGCCTGGCACCAGCTCACGCACGGATCATCGCTGCGGTCCGTGAATCCCAGAACGCTGATGTACTCCGCCAGTCAGGTGCCAACAGTGTGATCCCCACGGCTGAATCGGCCGGGCGTCTCATGGGCCTTTCGGTGATTAGTTCAGAGGCCGGCGCCCTCATGGAAGACCTCCTTGATTCATCACGCGGACTCGAAGTGACCGAGCGCGCTGTAACAAAGGAAGAACTCAGCATGTCACCCGAGGATCTCAACGAGAAAGGTCAAATAGTTCTCGCCGTAATTCGTAATGGAATCACTCACCGCTTCTACACTGAAAGCATCCGATTCCTCGAAAAGAGTGACCGGCTCGTTGTCATTAAATACAACAGAGAAGAGGCCTAATCATGTTCGCGATCACCCAAAAGGACTTTGGTGGACCTGAAACACTCGTGTGGGACAAGGTTGCTGACCCGCGACCCGAACCAGGTGAAGTGATTATCGACATCACCTCGACCGCGGTCAACCGGGCAGACCTCTTGCAACGCGAGGGGAACTACCCGCCTCCCACCGGAGCTACCGACATTCTGGGACTTGAATGTGCGGGCACAATTGTCTCTGTGGGCGCGGCACTCACCATGGATCGAATCGGCGAGCGCGTGACCGCACTACTTAACGGTGGCGGTTACGCCCAAAAAGTTGCTATTCCCCTTGGTCAAGTCATGAGCGTCCCCGAAGGGGTGAGCATCCTTGATGCGGGAGCACTGCCAGAAGTTGCCTGCACGGTCTGGAGCAATCTCACCAAGGTTCTGCAGTTACGCGAAGGAAGCACAATTTTAATTCATGGTGGGGGCTCAGGAATTGGAACTTTCGCGATTCAGGTTGCCAAAGTCCTCGGAGCCAAAGTTGCGGTCACGGCGGGCAGCCAAGAAAAACTCAATACGTGCGCATCCCTTGGTGCAGACGTACTTATTAATTACAAGGAACAAGACTTCGTTGACGTCATTCGCGATACGTGGGGCGGAACCGACACGATTCTGGACAACATGGGCGCAAGCTACCTGTCCAAAAATGTCGAAGCACTCAAACGCAATGGGCACCTGGCAATTATTGGAATGCAGGGTGGCACAAAAGGTGATTTTCAGATTGACCAATTACTGCGCAAGAATGGGACAATCACGGCCACTTCCCTGCGCGGTCGCCCTGAACCAGAGAAGTCCATGATCTGCCGCGAAGTCGAAAAAATTGTGTGGCCTTGGATCACCGACGGGACAATCAAGCAGGTGATTGACCGTATCGTGCCAATCGAGGGGGCCGGCGACGCCCATAAAATCCTCGAAGCCAGTGAAGCAACCGGAAAAATTGTGCTGCAGGTTCGCTAATTTCCACACAGTCGAGTAAGCGCTCGCCTGCTGCTTTCGGCCAAAGTCTTAGACTCTCTCCCAATGACAACAGGGGCGCGACGCAGTGCAGTTGGGGGCAGTTTCCTCACTGCCCAAGCTCTGTCGCTGTGGGCGCTGCTGGGGCCGGTCAGTAATGCAGACTGGACGAAGGGGTTCCGTGCATATTTCAATAATGATCAACTCTCCTACGCAGCGATAGCGGTAAATAGCTCACAAAACTTCGGATCGACCGCAGAGCCACTCACTGGAACTGGAGTGAGTTTCTATCCCAGCGGTTGGTATCACTTTCTTGGCTTGGTCAGCAACCTCACCGGGGTCCCGGTCAGCCTGCTCTGGCAGGTCCTGGGTCTTGCCGCAATTGGCATTGCCATTGCAGTTTTGGGTCTGATCGCGTACACACTCTCACGCCTGTGGTGGGCGCCAATTCTGCCCGGATTCGCACTCTTCACCGGGACACTTTCCACTTTTATCCACGACTACTGGTACACAAGCCTGAGCGCCCACGCCGTTATTTGGGGGCC
>DGQA01000002.1:0-9618 GCA_002390705.1 Actinobacteria bacterium UBA4426
AAGCCAGAGCCGAAGCCAGAGCCGGAAGAGATTCCCGAGGAGCCTGAAGATCCAGGACCGCCTCCGGAAGAACAGGAGACGGACTCCGGAGACAATTTCCCCGGTTAGCACGAGCACCAATGGAGCGTGAATGACTCATGAGTATTGCACCGTCTCTACGTCAGCGCGTAAAGTCCTGTCTATGAACCGTGCCCTCTCATCCGTTGCGTCCGTGTCTCTCTTGCTAGCTGTTAGTGCGATGGGACCTGTGTCGCCGGCGCACGCAAGCTATTTGGCCTCTTACCAGGCGAAGGAACAGAGTTTGACGACGTTGCAGAGCGCAGCCCCTTCGGCGAACGAGTTCTCCTTGTCGGTCGCGCCCCAGGTGGGGTGGAACGCTGGGTTGGAAAGTCTTCGACCGCCACCGGCGGCCATGTATCGACTGTGGGACATGGATGTTGCGTGGAGATACGTGAATCCCCAACCTGGTGTATTCGATTGGTCGATCCTCGATAGGCGTATCGCCCTCGTTGAGTCATGGGGAGGCAGGCCGTTTCTTGTACTCGGCCTGACACCCCAGTGGGCGGCGCAGAACCCGGGGGCCGGTGACCCGCGTTGGGGCGCGGGGAGTTCGAGCCCGCCGGCGAATATCGAAGACTGGAACACCTACGTGCGGGGGGTAGTCAATCGGTACGGCGGTCGCATTGCTGGTTACGAATTGTGGAACGAAGCCAACCTGACCACCTTCTGGCAAGGGTCGGCCAGCGAACTGTTTGCCATGGCGCAAAGCGCCTACGGCATCATCAAGGCGACGAATCCGGGTGCCGTGGTCGCCGCACCGTCGATTACTACGCGTCTGCGGGGATCAGCAGCGCGCTTCACTTCCGCTTTCGCCGGCGAGGTGGCGAGCAGTGGGTCGACCCCGTTCGACACGTGGACCATTCATTCCTACCCGAATGGAGACGCGGGTCGCGATTTCGATACGGGTCAAAATTTCCCGCGCATGGCAGCGACCCAACGAGCTGATGACATTATCTCGTGGCAAAACGCCCTGGTGGACGCGCTCGGCCCGGATTCGCCGGCTCTGAGCATTGGAATCTACGACACGGAGGTGAACTACGGGCTCAAGGGTCCGGGGATTCGCCCGGGAGTTGATTGGTCGACCGGATATGGCAATGAACTCATGGATTTCACCTACGCAGACTCCCGGCTGTTGGGAATCACGGCTACCTTCTGGTACCAATACACGGCCTCGGACTACTCGCTGCTCGGTGTTCAATGGAGTGACGCTGGAGGCAACCAACTCAGCGCCACCTGGGACTCCCTGAGGGCCAGGGGACCGAGCGAGCAGCGATTCAATTCCGTCAGCAGTCCGTTGTTTCTCTCGCGCAATAATGACTATGTCATCCCGGTGTTCAAGTCCTGTTTCATTCGTCCAGGAACATCATGCGCGGGAGACAACCTCAAGGATGTGAACCTCAACGGAGCAAACCTTGCCAATATGGACTTTACGGGTGCCTACATGAAGAATGCGAACCTGTCTGGCGCGAACCTGTCTGGCGCGAACTTCACGGATGCATATATGAAGGGCGCTGATTTCTCTGACGCGCAGGGCATAAAAACAAAACTCGGTGCGCGGTCTCTGGCGGGTGCGAACTTCTCTCGAGTGCGGCTCAGGAATCCGAAAGCGACTGGTACCTCATTCTTGCGAAGTAAGTGGACAGAGGCGTACGTGTATATGGGTGATTTCAGTTCGTCCAACTTCTACAAGAGTGAGTTCGAAGGCGCGTCTATCTTGAATACAGATATGCGGGCAACGAAGTTGCGAGGTGCGTCATGGGAGGGCGCAAAAGTTAAAGGCAGTGATTTCAAGGGAGCCGTGGGAAACAAGCCGTAGGTGCGCCGGGCCTCTCACCGGAACCAACTGCGGAACCGCGAACCCATTCTCCCAAAGAGCTCCTCCTTCCAGAGCCCGTACTTAGGCAGGTTCCTCGTGGCTGAAACGACTTCTGAAACACCCAAGCCATCTGCTCTGGGTATGGCGAAACGAAGGATCGGGGGTCCGGGTACCAGCCGTCGACAGTAGGTGTCGGCTGCGTATCGGTGATGAGCGTGTCGGCAAACCCCCAAGGGCCGACTCTTTTGATGCAGGGCCCGTCTTCACTGATGGTGAGCGCAAGTGATCGTAGTGTGGTTCGCGCGCCCGCTACATCCATTCTCGCTGCCCCCATCCGCATCGGGAATCGTGAGAGGTTAGCCCAGTTCGTAGCAGCGGCGCCCCCTTGTTGGGGCTTCATCCATGCTGGGACAGAGCCAAGTTGCGTGATTTTCTTATGTCAGGGAGCAAGAGGATCGTGACACACATTTGACACAGCTCTAACGAGATGTTTGACAGCCCCCAATAAGGTTTAAAACCCCGTCACAGTGGGGATTTTGGGTAGTACACCGCCGAGCCGAGCGCGTGTTACCCGTTCCCTGATAGAGAAAAAGAGCCCCGCACATCAAGCAATGGACTGCCCCCAAATGGCGCGTTAAGGGACTCATGCAATGGTGAAACTCGATTCCTGTAATTAGATGCTTTTTAATCCAAGTAGGTAGCAGCAACGGTCAGGTAGGAAATTCCGATTCCGGCCCAGATCAAAGTCGCGCCAATTACTTTGAGCCATAAAGGTCGATTGCGGTTCAGTGGGACTCCACGGGCAATCAACCAAAAAATTGTGAGCAAGAACAGGAACACCAATGCGGCAATCGGGAAAATATTTCTGTATTCCACATAGTTTCCTGACCAGGTAGCGTCCTGACCTAATCCTTTCCTTAACATTCCTGAGATTACGCCAGCTACAACACCAACAGCGGCGGCAATTACTGTCTTCCCGCCGAAGAGATGCAGCGCCTTAGGGCGGGCGGCGATAAGGGCCGCGCCAATCGCGGAAAGCGGAATCAGGACAACCGCGACACGCATTAGATGAACTTGCATCGGCACGCCACTAAGCAACTCAGACACGGGCGTGGAGCCTACCCTCAGGCAAGACCCTTAGGTTTGAGATATCGCTGGGCCAGACCGCCAAAGAAATCAAGTGCCAACGCAATGAGTGCCACAAGTACTGCGCCAACAAAAATTGCCGTCGGTCGACCGTTTTTAAGGCCACCAGCAATGGTCTCACCAAGCCCGCCTCCACCGATGAGATAGGCCAGAGTTGCCATACCCACGTTAATGACTGTCGCAGTACGAATCCCACCCATGATGACCGGAACGGCAAGCGGTAACTCAATTTGCCTGAGGCGCTGCAGCCCGTTCAGACCCATGCCCTTGCCGGCTTCGATCACGGATTGATCGACTTGCTCGAGTCCAACGATCGTATTTCGAAGCACAGGGAGCAACGCGAATGTTGCCAACGCCAAAACAACGGTAACGGAACCTTGACCAAAGGCCACGAAGAAAAGGACTATCAGCCCATAAGCTGGAATTGCCTGGCCAAGTCCAAGCCCGGTCACTAAGTTGTTCTTCAACCGTGGGGCTCCCTCGCGGGTCACCACGATTCCTAGCGGGATCGCAAGCACGATCACCAGAGCAGTAGACCACAAGGCTAAAGAGATCTGTTGCTGGAATTGTGTCCAAAGGCGACTCGGTTCCAAAATGCTCGTGGTGGTTTTATCAAAGTCCGAGTAGACCCACACCGCCACCAGTAAGACCGACAACAGCGCAAAAAAGATCGGAGTCACAATCAAGTCAAGCTGACCAACGATTTGGTTGCGCCGCGATGGCAAGATCCCAGCTGATAATTGAGTGCTGGCCGTGGTACTCATTAATGGTCACCATTACTGGGCTGGCTAATCAACATTGATGCCAAACTCTCAATGGTGCAGGTGCCCAAGTAGTTTCCTCGACTGTCCACTACAGCTGACATTCCTGCCGAACTTTGAAGCATGGAACTCAGCGCGTCTTGCAGAGTGTCCTCTGGTTGTAACTGCACCGTGATCCGCGCCGCCGCGGTGTCCAGCGACTCGGAACGGTTCAGGGCGCGCTCATCAACCCAAGCGACCGGGTGACGCGAGTCATCAAGGAGAACGGCGTACGGGAAGTGCGAATCGTGCAGTTGTGCGAGCGCATCGGTGCGGTTAGTAGAACGACTAATTTCTAATGGGTGCGAAAGCTCGATGTCACGCAGACGCCGCAATGTCAATGTTTTGAGAATCGCTCCGGATCCCAAAAAGTTTTCAACAAACGAGTCCGCAGGATCGGTAAGGATCACTTCAGGTGCATCTAGTTGAGCAATCTCAGACTGATCACGCAGGATCGCAATTCGGTCGCCCATTTTGACTGCTTCGTCAATGTCATGAGTGACGAACACAATCGTCTTCTTCAATTCGGCTTGCAGCCTAAGGAATTCGTTTTGCAGGCGGTCGCGGGTGATCGGATCGATGGCCCCAAATGGTTCGTCCATGAGCAGTACATCAGGATCGGCACCGAGTGCTCGGGCAACACCGACGCGCTGTGCCTGTCCACCGGAAAGTTCTTTGGGATAGCGATCTCGGTACACGCTGGGGTCCATGCCAGTCAATTCGAGTAACTCGTCAACCCGATCGTTGATCTTATTTTTTGGCCACTTGAGTAGCTTGGGGACAGTTGCAATGTTTTCCGCGATAGTGCGGTGCGGGAATAGTCCGACTTGCTGAATCACGTATCCCATGCGGCGACGTAATTCATTTGGATCACCCTCTGTTACATCTTCGCCTTCATAGATGATCCGCCCTGAAGTGGGTTCAATCATTCTGTTAATCAGACGAAGTGTTGTGCTCTTGCCGCAGCCTGACGGCCCAACCAATACAAGAATCTCTCCCGCCGCGACTTCAAGACTCAACCTGTCCACGGCCGGTTTATCAACTCCCGAGTACTTTTTTGTCACGCTTTCAAGTGCAATTGTGGGGGTCGTCATCTTGATCTCCTTATTGTCAAAGTTCATGAGCGCACTCCACTCGGATTGGTAAAACGTCCAACTGTGCGCAGGATAAAGTCAACTACTAGTGCAAGAGCCAAAGACAAGATTACTCCGGTCCAGATCGCTTCAAGTGAGTTTGGCAGCGGGAGTCGGGCCAGGCCGCTTTTAATAAAATCTCCCAGGCCACCACCTGCCACCAGGGTTGCAATAGCGGAAATGCCAACGGTGAGAAGAGCACTCACTCGAATGCCGGCAAGCATGATCGGCCATGCCAATGGCAACTGGACCTTGAGCAAGATTTGACCCGAGGTGAGGCCCATGCCCTTGGCCGACTCGAGGATGCTGGAGTCGACTGAATCTAGCCCAGCGACCGTGTTTCGCATAATTGGTAGGAGCGCATAGAGGAAAAGTGCAATAAAACTAGGTGCAAATCCGAGACCAACGATCGGTATAAAAATCGTGAACAAAGCCAAACTTGGTATTGTCAAAAACACACTTGCGATAGAAAGTGAGAGTTCTTTTGCAAACGGATTGTGTCTCGTTGCAACGCCTAAGACGATGGCGACGATGCTTGCTGAGATTGTAACCAGGACGACGTAGGTCAGTGTTTGCGCAAGCGTCTCGATGACTAGATCTCCACGCGTTGAGAGGTACTCAAACCAACTCGAAATGCCGTCCATGCAAACCCCCTCTTAGGTAATGTGGTGGATCAACGTAAAAGGACATGGAGGCAGGGTTCCTGCCTCCATGTCCTTTTATTGACTAACCCGCGATGATTCCTTCTGTTACCAGGAAGTCGGCAGCGACTGCTGAGGCTTCTTCGCCATCGGCTGAAACTCGCTTATTGAGTTCGGCCATCTTGTTGTTGTCCAATGGCGCCAAAATGGCGGCGACAATGGCTTCGAACTGATCTGGCGCTTGGTCGTAGGTCTCGGCACGCATTGCTGCTGAAACGTTGTAGAGAATATTTATGCCTGGATCTTCAACCAGCGTCAAGCCAAGTGCCGGAATCCGACCGTCAGTGGTGTACACCTCACCGAATGTGCAGTTGTTGTCTGCAGTCTCGGTGTAGATAACGCCCGTATCCAGAATGTTGCGTTGTTCTTCTGGCAATTCAATTCCTGTTGCCGTTTCAGTCAAGATTAGGCCATCTGGGCGATCTGGGAATTCGGTCTCCATACAGACGACTGCATCTGGGTTGTCGCGCACATACTCCATGAATGTTTGAGTCGTGAACGGCCCGCCGTTAGCTTCAGTCGTTTCTGGACTTGACACGAAACCATAAGTGTTGTTGAACGGAGAGCGACCAATCCAGGCGATGCTGTTTTCCTTTAGGTCCATTTCCTTCACTTTACCCGTGAGTTCCGCAGCGTCAAAGCTTGGATTTTCCTGCTCAAGGTGAACCGCATAGCCGGTTCCGTTGTACTCGGGGTAGACATCAATTTCACCAGAAAGTAGAGCAGCCCGGGCAACGCTCGTACCGCCGAGGTTGACCTTGTCGGTGATTTCAGCGCCCGCGGCACCGAACGCTTGAACCAAGATTTGACCGAGCAGAAGCTGCTCATCAAAATCCTTGGATCCCACCGTTACGGAAATCCCATCAAGGCTGTTTGCCCCTGCAACGGTGTCGCCTTGCTCGCTTCCGCTCGAGTCCGAATCACTCGAACACGCTGATAGTGCCAGCGCCGAGGCGGCCATCACGACCACCAACTTTTTAGTTAACGACTTCATATTTCGTACTCCACTCATCATAGGTAAACGGCGATCTGATCCATTCAGATCCAATCTTGCTAGATCACAACTTATGGCCAATTACGTCGGTGTGACAAGTTCGCGACATAATTAGGACACGATTGGCGTGTAAACATGCGCAGATCGTTATGAATGAGCGCATTACATGAGGACTATCTCATTTACTATCGGATTTGCCGCACCAAAGCTTGCTCGCGCGAATCCAACTCTCGTAAGAGTGGCCGGGCTATTGAGTCAGGCAAACCATCGCTGTCCCGCAAGCGGATCAGTTCCTCCTGCTCGGCGTGCACCATGGAAACCGCAAGGTTAAGCATTTGGGAAATCTCTAGTTCGGCGGTCACTGGCTGCACAGACTCTTGAGCTGACGAACTTCTCAACAGTCGCATCTCCCGATCGCGACGCAATGATTCAACGTCCTCAGGGCTCAGCGGTGTCCCAGCTTGGGTGAATTCCTCAAGCGCGGTGTCAAGACGGATTAAGGCAGCTTTCGCAAGCATCCCCTGCACCCGAGCGATCTCTGCTGTGTCATCGTCGGCCGGAATTTTGAGCATCCGGGCCATCGGACCAAGGGTCTCAGCCAAAATCAGAGTAATCACGATAACGAGGAAACTCACCGCGAGAATAAGGTCCCGGTTTGGGAATGGGTCACCCACCATCGTAACTAACGGGATTGAAAAAGCGGCCAAACCTGAAATCGGTCCTCGAGCGCCAGCCCAAGCCATGACCGCGGCCTCGCGACCAAACGTTGCATGACGAGACACCGGTGACTTGGCAAGACGAGTCACACCAACCATTGCGAACACAAAGACTGCTCGGGTAATGATCAACGTTAGGACAACAGCGCCGGTGAGAATTAAGGCCGTGTGTACTTCTGAGGTCTTAAGCCGGCCCAGTACTTCAGGGAGTTGCAAACCAATCAAGAAAAAAGCTAACGCCTGAAGAATGAAAGTGAGATGCCGCCACACCACGGCGCTTTGCACGCGGCCCGCAGCCCCAGGTTCAGAGTTTTGCCGATGTGCAACAAAAAGCCCTGCCACGACTATTGCCAAAATACCCGACCCTTGGGCAGCTTCTGCCGTTATATACACAAGAAACGGCGCAACAATGATCAGTGAATTCGCGGGGACCAGATCATGGCTAGTTCTCAGGAGCCGTCCCATAATCCACCCACTGAAAAGTCCAATACCAACACCCACGAACACGGCAAGTGAAAAATCAACGGCAACTTCGCCCATAGTGATTGATCCGGCAATCGCAGCAACAATTGCCACTTTCAGCGCAGTCAAGCCAGTTCCGTCGTTAACTAAACTTTCACCCTCGAGAATTGACACAAGCCGTCGAGGCAACGACGCTCTTTTAGCAATCGTTCCTACAGAAACAGCATCCGTGGGTGCCAAGACTGCCCCCAGCGCCATGGCAACCGCAATGGGCAGTGCGGCGACCCAGTAACCAACAAACCCCACCGCAAAAGTTGAGAAAACAACAAGGCCAATCGCAAGAACAAACACGGGCCGAGCCACTTTACGCAAATCCAGATACGAAGACCCAAGCGCTTCACCAAATACAAGCGGTGCCAACACAGCGACCAAAATAATTTCCGGGTCGGGGACTTCATTGGGACCAAATGGCGCAATGCCCAGCAAGAAACCTGCCCCAATTAGCGGCAATGACATCGACCAACCCCGCTGACGCAGAAATGCCGCGATTACAACAGCCACCACCCCCGAGATTGCGAGGGTAGTAAAAGCGCTAGACACGCCACGACCCTAATGTCTGAACCTTCCTGCTGCTCCACAAGAACTCGATATCAGCGGGAATTTGCACGGTCGGCTCAAATAGGGGACGCTCAAGCCATGGCCAAGTCCGAGGGCAAGCAATCCACACCGGCGAGAAACACCACCAAAAGTGGGCGGCGCGCCCTATGGCTGGCCGTTGGCGCCGCAGTTATGTGGCTTATGGTCGGGAGCTGGGCCGGGCCCTTGGCCGGAAGCCTCTCAGACGTCCAAGAAAATGACAACGCCACATTTCTTCCATCTTCTGCTGAATCCACAATAGTCAGTGAGGAACAAGAATTTTTCGCAACAAACTCGGCAATCCCGATTTTGGCAGTAATCACACACCCTGACCGCTCACCGCTCACCGCAGCCGATCAAGGAGCCATCACCGAATTTTTGGCCGAGGTCCCGAAACTAAGCCTTGCTGACGGATCGCGGGTTGGTGAATATTTGGAATCGGAACAATTGTTCCCACTCCCCTCCGAGGACGGCAAAGCCCTGCTCGTCAACATCTCTGTCAATAGCGACCGTGGTGCAGAACGAATCGAAGATGGTGAGTTTGCCTTCGCCGAAATCACAAACACAATCCGTGACTACGCGGTCTCGTTCGACACACTTCAAATCAACGTCACCGGCCCCGGCGGTTTTCTTGCTGACCTAATCAAGGTATTCGGAGCTATCGATGGCGCGTTACTCCTGGCCACCGCAGTCGTAGTAGCAATAATCTTGATCTTTGTGTACCGCAGCCCAGTGCTGTGGTTAATCCCATTAATTTCGGCCGGATTCGCTCTCGCGGTTGCCAGCGGAATTGTCTACGTCCTGGCAGACAACGGTGTTCTCGTACTCAACGGGCAGAGCCAAGGAATCTTGACCGTCTTGGTCTTCGGAGCGGGAACCGACTATTCGCTGCTGCTGGTCAGCAGGTACCGAGAAGAGTTACATAAATATTCAATTCACACGGATGCGATTGGGGCAGCAATAAAGGGAGTCCGCGCACCAATTATTGCTTCTTCTGCCACAACTTCAATCGGTCTCATGTGCTTACTTTTAAGTGAACTCAACTCAAATAAGTCAACCGGCCCGGTGTCTGCTGTGGGAGTAATCGCAGCCATGTTGATCATGCTGACTTTCTTGCCCGCACTACTCACTTTCCCAAGTTTCACCCTCCCCAT
>DGQA01000002.1:9670-42554 GCA_002390705.1 Actinobacteria bacterium UBA4426
TTGGAGGCATCGCGGCCCTGACCACTGTAATCATGTGGATTGTTTTTGGTGTGATTCGTGTTTACTCAGAATCTGGCGGCCCGTTCAGCCGCGAGCGCTTCCCCGCCGGACGATGGGCTTTTTGGCCCAAAGTTCCCCGACTCGGTGAGCCAGATAACAAACTTACCGGCGTGTGGTCCAAACTTTCTGGACTAGTGGGGCGCAAACCACGTGTGACGTGGGTTTCCACCGCGTTGGTCTTACTCGTATTTGCCGGCTTTAGTACCACTTTAAATGCAAACGGCGTGGCAACTTCAGAATCATTCACTAACGGAGAAGAAGTTGATTCAGTAATTGGCCAAAAAGTTCTCGTCGACCACTTCCCCGGTGGTTTGGGCAGCGAGACAATCGTTACAGCAAATCAAGGCAGTAGCGATCAAGTCTTATCAAAAATTGCAGCAACTCCTGGGGTGGCAGATACCGTTCCCTACGTAAACCCTTCTACAGGAGACCCCACCACGGTTGATGGCCGAGTGCTGTTCTCAGTGACGCTGCAATCACCATCTGACTCCGCACAAGCCGAAGCTGTGATCGGAAACTTAAGAACCAGCTTTGAATCAATTCCAGATGCTCAAGCACGCGTGGGTGGCCCAACCGCAGTTGCCTTCGATATCAACGAAGCAAATCTGCGCGACCGCAACGTAATTATTCCCACCGTACTCATTGTGATTCTCATAATTTTAATTATTTTGCTTCGAGCGTTTAACGCGCCAATCATTTTAGTTGGGACCGTTTTGCTTTCTTACTTTGCCACTTTGGGAGCATGCGCTATCGCATTTAATTATATTTTTGACTTCCCTGGAGCAGACCCGTCCTTCCCATTATTCGCCTTTGTGTTCCTCGTTGCCCTCGGTGTTGATTACAACATCTTCCTCTTGACCCGAGTACGTGAAGAAGCCCTGCTCCTTGGTACTCGTCAAGGGATATTGAAAGGTTTGACGGTGACCGGAGGGGTAATTACGAGCGCCGGCATTGTGCTTGCCGCAACTTTCCTTGTCTTGGCTGTACTTCCTCTTGTTTCCCTGCGCCAAATTGGATTCGCTGTGGCGCTTGGAGTTCTCATCGACGCATTTATCGTTCGGACCACTCTTGTCCCCGCGCTCGCCTACGACATTGGCAAAAAGGTGTGGTGGCCCAGCTCGTTATCAAAAAAGGATGTCTTCAATTAGTCGTCACCCACGGTCTTCAAATAATTTCCCCGCTGGACTGGGGAGCACCGTCAATGAAAATATTGGCAACGCGGGCTTCCACATCAAAGAGGCCAACTATGGAAATTGCGTCTTCGAGCGGCTCTTGAGCATCTTGAAAAGTCCGATTCACTAATGGCTGATCAACCGTGAAAGCAACCGGGTCTTCGGCTGCGGCCTGCATGTATGCCTGCCACGCATAGTTGTGAAGTAAATACGCTTCCTGTGCCGCCTTAATTTTAGTATGCCATGGCAATATATTGATTGCGGCGATTTCTCGACCGGCTGCACCAATTGAATCTGCGCCATCAACTGCGATCCTGGCAAGCTCTGCCGTGGCAGCCTCCGATTGCGCATCGGCCAATGTGCCCTCAAGACCTTCAGCCTCAAGCTGGTCAAATACCGCGGCAGTTCGCTCCTGCACGACACCCATGCTCGCCTCAGACTCCACGATCGCAGTCACCAATCGATCCATTTCAATATTACGGGTTAACCAGTCCGTACCCACCGCCCCGCCAATGCCTAATGTAATCAGAAAGGCAACTGCGCCAGCTACCAGCGGGATCCAAGTGTTGCGCTTCACTCCTGCATTCTCACCTATTGGCAGTCTGGCTCCCACATCCGAGGGGGATCCGCTAAGTTTATGGGGTGACTTTTACCCCAAATACCGCCAACTCTTGGCAAATCGGGTATCAAGCAGCCCTTAATCGAGTACGTTCCCAGCTCACCCATGCTCCAGAAAATTTCCCCATTCGCTTAGCAAAGAAAACCAGCAATCTCTTCCGAGACCGGGCGGCCACCCAAGCAAATGGACTAGATGTGAGCTCATTTAGCTCAGTTTTCGAAGTAGATCCGGTCAATCACACCGCTGAAGTGGGCGGCATGACCACCTACGAAGACCTTGTCGCCGCCACCCTCCCCTACGGCCTGATGCCGCTCTGTGTTCCACAACTGCGCACGATCACCCTCGGTGGCGCGGTGACTGGACTCGGAATTGAAAGCGCAAGTTTTCGAAACGGAACCCCACATGAGTCCGTACTGGAAATGGATATTTTGACGGGCACCGGCGACGTCATCACAGTAAGTAGCCACGAGAATGATCCGCATCGGGACTTGTTCTTTACATTTCCTAATTCCTATGGATCACTCGGCTATGCTCTCAGACTCAAAATAGAACTTGAGCCGACTAAGCCATTCGTGCACATTACACATCTCCGATTCGAATCGGCCACAGCACTAACTGTCGCAATAAAGGAGCTATCGGCGTCAGCGATATTTAACGAATCACCGATTCATTTTCTCGACGGCACGGTTTTTTCACCCACAGAACAATATCTCACGGTCGGCACCATGGTTAGTGCTTTGCCCGCAGGGAAAAATACCAGCGACTACACCGGTATGTCGATTTATTACCGGTCCATCCAGAGTCTCGCTGAGGACTACCTCACCATTCACGACTACCTATGGCGTTGGGACACCGACTGGTTTTGGTGCTCGCGTGCCTTCGGAGCGCAACATCGAATCGTGCGATCCCTCTGGCCAAAATCACGACTGCGCAGTGACGTCTACTGGAAAATAATTGCCATCAACCGTAAACTCAAGTGTGCCGAAAAGCTTGACACCCTCAAGCGCAAGCCTCCCCGTGAGCCCATTGTGCAAGATATCGAAATCCCAGTTGACCGACTACCCCAATTTCTCGACTTCTTTCACTCCCGAATCGGAATAGAACCCATCTGGCTATGCCCACTGCAGCAGCGTGATCCGGGAGTGCGTTGGCCACTCTATGAATTCGACCCCGATCGGCTCTATGTAAATGTGGGTTTTTGGTCAACTGTTCCGCTCACAAATGGGGAAAGGCCTGAACAGGGCGTAAAAAATCGGGAAATTGAGCACGAAGTTACCAAAATGGATGGTCGCAAATCCCTATACTCAACGGCGTTCTACAACAAAGACGAATTTTGGTCGATATATGGCGGCCTTGACTACGAACAAATTAAGAAGAAGTACGACCCCCAGGGGCGCTTCCTCGGTTTATACGAGAAGGTGGTTGAACAACAGTGAAACTAGCCGATGCATTTAACATGGTTGTCGGGCCTGAACGCAATGTGAGTTTTCGAGCCTATGACGGTTCAACTTTTGGCCCACAAGACCATGATGCAATTCTGGAAATAACGACTCCGCGAGCCGTCCAATACCTGGCATCTGCACCGAGTCAATTGGGCATTGCCCGCGCTTACGTCAATGGCGATCTTGAGATTGTGGGAGACGCTTACACAACGCTCTCGCGCCTTTACCCCATGGATACCCACCACTTAACACTCAGCGACAAAATCACTCTGTTGAAAAAATTTGCACCCTTTGCCTTAAAACGGCCAAAACCACCCGCCCAAGAGCGGGTGCTTGCTGGCACGCGTCACTCAAAGCGCCGAGACGCAGAAGCCATCCAGCACCACTATGACGTGTCCAATCGTTTTTATCGTTGGGTCCTTGGTCCGTCCATGGCCTACACCTGCGCCGTATTTCCCACACAGGATGCAAGTCTTGAAACTGCTCAAGAAGAAAAATTCGATTTGGTTGCTCGAAAATTAGACCTTAAACCCGGCATGACACTTCTAGACGTTGGCTGCGGCTGGGGCGGCATGGTTCTGCACGCGGTAAAGAATTACGGCGTCCAGGCAATCGGTGTCACTCTCTCTGCGGAGCAAGCAACCTGGGGACAGGATGCAATCAAGGCAGCACGCTTAGAGGGGTCAGCCCAGATCCGCTTCTGTGACTACCGCGATGTGACCGAAACCGACTTTGACGCGATTTCCTCAATCGGTCTCACCGAACATATCGGCCGCGCAAACTACCCCTCCTACTTTAGCTTCCTCAATGACAAGCTCAAGCCCGAAGGCCGCATGCTCAACCACACTATTACTCGACCCGACGACACCGAGCCCACCCACTACCGCAAATCTTTTATCAATCGTTACGTGTTTCCCGATGGAGAACTTTCCGCACCCGGCGTAATTATGCACGCATTTAATGACTCAGGATTTGAAATCCGCCACGAAGAGAACCTGCGTGAGCATTATGCACTCACACTTAAGCATTGGTGCCAAAACTTGGAGGACCACTGGGAAGAGGCAGTCGCTGAGGCAGGGCTAGGTACCGCGCGCGTCTGGCGCTTATACATGGCTGCATCTCGGATGGGATTTGAACTGAACACAATCCAGCTACACCAGATGCTCGGTGTCAAACTTGGACCTCGCGGCAAATCAGGCATGCCACTTCGGGCTGTTTTTAGCTAATCAGGAACCGACATAAATATGAACAGCTTCGTCTAGGGGAACCTCCGTGTATTCACCGGCACTGCCAATAAACACCCCAGTCTCTGAACGATAAGCGTTAACACGAGCACCCGGTAAGGCGCCGACACGACGCAGCCGCGCCATCACCAATTCATCGAGTTGAATTGTCTCGGCTAACCGACGAATGGTGACCTGTCGAGGATTACTCTCAACAACCTCAACAATATTTACAACTTTAGAATCTGCCTCACCGGGTTTGATGTAGGTCGGATCAATCTCTTCCAACCCCGGGATCGGGTTACCAAAGGGTGACACCGTGGGATGCGACAGCAACTCGAGTAAACGGACTTCAACCGCCGTGCTCATAACATGTTCCCAGCGACAAGCCTCGGCATGGACTTCCTCCCAAGGAATTTTCAACACGTCAACCAACATGCACTCAGCAAGCCGATGTTTACGCATCACTTGTGTGGCATGCTCGCGACCTTCCGAAGTGAGTCTGAGGTGGCGTTCTTTATCAACGTGAACAAGTCCATCGCGTTCCATGCGCGCAACAGTTTGCGAGACAGTTGGACCACTTTGCCCAAGCCGCTCAGCAATTCGAGCACGCATGGGCGGGATACCTTCTTCTTCTAACTCGAAAATGGTCCGCAAATACATTTCAGTAGTGTCAATAAGGTCGTTCATGTCACCAGCGTACCCGACCGAGGCCTCCTCCGGAAAAATCTGCCGCAGCCCGATGAATCCGTTCAGCGTTATCACGCTCTGGAGCAATCGGGCGCTGAGCGGCTAAGGCCCCTAGGCTGTTGTCATGAGTTCGGTGATGTGGTTTCGGCGGGATTTGCGACTCAAGGACAATCCGGCACTGCTTGACGCGATTGCTTCTGACCCCCACGCCTTTGCCCTTTTCGTTCTCGACCCGGTTCTGTGGGGGCAGCCCGGTTCGGTGCGCACGAACTACCTGATTGATTCACTCTCGAAACTCAACACTCAACTAGCAGGGCGACTGGTGATTCGATCTGGCTCGCCTTCAGTAATCGTTCCCAATTTCGCACGTGAGGTTTCAGCGGGAACCGTCCACATTGCTGCTGACTTTGGACCCTACGGACAAAAACGCGATAACGCTGTTAACAGTGCGCTCACAGATCTTGGGGTTGACTTAGTTCGTGTCGGTTCGGCCTACGCTGTTGCACCCGGTCGCGTCCGAAAAAGTGATGACACTCCCTATCGAGTGTTCACACCCTTTTATAAGGTCTGGATGACCCATGGGTGGCGTACACCAGCTGATTCGATTCCCGAAAATTTTGTGTTTCAATCCGCCCCCACTGAGCAACTCCCCCAACCCAATTTAATTCCTGGGCTAGCCCTTCCCCCAGCTGGCGAGGAAGCAGCCTGGAAGTTCTGGAGTGAGTTTAAGGAAAATGCACTCGCACACTACGCGGATGATCGCAACCGCCCCGACCTAGCAGGAACCAGTTCACTCTCACACCACTTAAAATACGGTGAAATCCATCCACGCAGTGTGCTGTCTGGGCTTGGTGACGGAGATGAAGTATTTCGAAAGGAAATTTGCTGGCGTGAGTTCTACGCCGATGTGCTTTTCAATACGCCCCAGAGCACGCACCTTTCTCTCAACGAGAAGTTCGACGTCAACATGCCCTGGGCAAGCGGTGCTACCGCTAAGGAACACGTGAATGCCTGGAAACAAGGTCAGACAGGATTCCCGTTTGTCGACGCGGGGATGCGCCAACTACGTGCCGAAGGCTGGATCCACAACCGGGTTCGCATGGTCGTTGCCAGTTTTTTGATCAAAGACCTGCATATCCCTTGGCAGGTGGGTGCGCCGTGGTTCATGCAGTGGCTACGCGATGGTGATATCGCCAGCAATACCCACGGTTGGCAGTGGACCGCCGGATGTGGAACCGATGCATCACCTTTCTACCGGGTCTTCAACCCGATCACTCAGGGCATCAAGTTCGATCCCCACGGGGACTACATCAGACGTTACGTTCCCGAACTTGCCCACTTATCCGGCGCCGGTGCCCATGAACCATGGAATACACCCGCTGGGTACTCACATCACTATCCGAGACCCGTTGTCGACCACAAAGTGGAGCGTGAGGTCGCCCTAGCCAACTATGCCGCTGCCAAAGAAAACTCTGCGAACTCGGTCTCATAGGCTTAGTGCATGCAAACCTTGGCCGTGCTCTCCATGAAGGGCGGTGTGGGTAAAACTACTGTCGCTCTCGGTTTGGCAAGTGCCGCCTGGCACCGAGGTGAGCGGGTTCTCGTTATCGATCTTGATCCCCAAGGCAATGCCACCATGGGTCTGGGCGTGACCAATCCTGAGTTCACCATGAATGACGTCCTTGCCGATCCACAACCTGGAATTGCAGCCGATGCGATCGTTGACTCCGCCTGGGGCAATCGAGTTCAAGTTCTTTGCGCAGATCGTTCCCTTGAGCACCGCAATACAATTGAAGGTCCACTTTCTTCCCAACGTCTGCGAATCGCTTTGGGTAATCTCCCCCGGCAGTACGACCTAGTGCTCATTGACTGCCCACCCTCTCTGGGTGAAATGACGCGCAATGCCCTACACAGCGCAACTGATGCGCTAGTTGTTACCGAGCCCGCCTACTTTGCTTTGGCTGGAGCCGAGCAAGCGGTTGAAGCCGTTGACGTTATCCGCTTGGCATCCAACCCAATGCTCAATCCGGCACAAATCCTGCTCAATCGGGTTCGCCCAACTGTCGCCGAGCACCGTAACCGCGCCGCTGAGCTGCGCGAAGCTTTTGGTCCTGTTGTTCTTGAGGTTGAAGTTCCAGAACGAAATGCAATCACCCAAGCAGAGGCCGCCGGGATGCCAATTCACGCGTGGGACTCACCAGCAGGACGTGAACTTGCCGCGGTCTTTGATCAAGTAATAGCAATCATGTCACCAAGGAAAAGGTTGTGGGGCTAGTCATGGCTAAACCAGAATTCGATGCAACTCCAAGGCCATCTTTGCGCAAAGCTGGGGATTCAAGTGTTCACCCCGTATCGGAGGCTAAGTCTTCCGGACCCAAGCGAATGGGTCAAGACGCAACCAGTTTCGGCAATGTAAGCGACTCGGTCACACGCCCACGTCGTGAAAAACTAGTCGAAGTCTCAATCGCGATTCCCAAATCACTTCGCAAGAAACTAAAATCTGATGCAAGAGCTAAAGGCATCTCAGTCAATGAACTCATCGCTTTGCGCTTAAACGAGTACTGAGCGACACCCGTGAGTTAGGTGGCTCGCTACGGACTTAATCGTTCAATGGTCCAGCTTGCGTCTTCATGTAACACATATACGAGCCGATCGTGAAGGCGAGATTCACGGCCTTGCCAAAACTCGATGCGATATGGGAGCACTTGCCATCCTCCCCAGAAGTCTGGCACCGGGATTCGCTCAAGGTCTAGGAAACGCTCTTCGTAGTGCGCGAAACTCGAGTCAAGAACTTCTCTGCCTTCCAACACTGTGGATTGCTTACTCGACCATGCCCCAATCTGCGACTGGCGTGGACGGGAGTGGAAATACTCTTCCACCATTTCTCTAGGAACCAGTTTCGCTTTGCCCGAAATAATCACCTGCTGGTGTAGTTCGTACCAGGGAAACAGCAACGTAACGTTCGGATTGGCCACAAGATCTGAACTCTTAACTGACCCAAGGTTCGTGTAGAAACTAAACCCCGAATCTGAAAAGTCCTTGAGAAGGACCGTTCGAGAACCCGGACGCGCATTTCCCTGTGGATCTAGCCCTACGGTGCTCACCACCATTGCATTTGGCTCAAGAATTGGGGAATCCCGCGCGTGCTCGAACCAGCGACCAAATTGCTCAACGGGGTCGACCGCCATCATCTCCTGGTCTAAAACCCCAAGGTCATAGGAAATCCTGAGCTCACTCACGGGAACCTGAGGGATTTTTACCATGACTGATCTCACCACGTATGAGCCGATCCCACCAGTTCAGCAGCTCAGTGTTTTTAAATGTCCCCACACCACTGCCACATTCCTGCCCGAAATGAAACCTTTGGCACCCCCGGCCCAATCCACTGGTGCCGGTTCCACCGGAACGCAATAAACTCAGGTGAACCTCGGTGAGGCCCAGCCTGAATTCGACCTCGGCTTGGGCTGTCGCTAGCAGGTCAATACCTCACACCCAATGTGAACCGTCTTAAACCAAGGAGCAAACGTGAGCAACATTGTGATCCCGGCCGAACTTCTCCCAGTTGATGGACGATTCGGCAGCGGTCCCTCTAAAGTGCGCAAGGAACAAACTGATGCGCTAGCCGGTGTCTGGGAGTCCTACCTAGGAACCTCACATCGTCAAGCACCAGTGCGCGCACAAGTGCAGCGATTACGCGAAGGGCTGGCGAGCCTGTTTGATCTCCCCGAAGGCTACGAAGTAGTTTTGGGCAATGGCGGCTCAACCGCATTTTGGGATATTGCTTCATTTGGATTGATCCACGATCGGGCTCAGTTCCTTTCTTTTGGTGAATTCGGTGCAAAGTTCGCATCCGGTGCACAGAAAGCACCGCACCTAGGTGAGCCTGATATTCGTAAATCTGATCCAGGGAGCGCTCCAATTTTTGAAGCGCTCGAAGGCATTGACGCTTACTGCACGCCCCACAACGAAACCTCAACTGGAGTCGCAGTGACTCCGCAGCGTGTCGCCGGAGCCGACCCAGAATCACTTATGGTTATTGATGCAACTTCCGGTGCGGGTGGCTTGTATGTCGATATTACCGAGTGTGACACCTACTACTTCGCGCCACAAAAAAGTTTTGGCTCCGATGGTGGTTTATGGTTCGCACTGATGTCTCCGACGGCAATCGCTCGGGCCACGCAAATCAAGCAGTTAGGTCGCTGGATTCCTGACTCCCTAGATCTAATGACCGCGATTGACAACTCACGATTACAACAGACATATAACACTCCCGCACTTGCCACGATTTACATGATGGCTGAGCAAGTAGATTGGTTTAATTCCAATGGTGGACTGGCATGGACCACTGCGCGCACTAAGGAGTCCTCTGACTTGCTCTACTCATGGGCCCAATCACATAGCTTACTGAGCCCTTTTGTGTCGGACCCGGCTTTGCGTTCGGGGGTGGTTGCAACAATTGATGTTGATGACTCAATCGATGCAACCTCAATCACGAAGGCACTGCGCCTGCACGGAATTGTTGACACCGAGCCCTACCGCAAACTTGGACGCAATCAGCTACGCATCGCAGTGTTTCCCGCCGTTGATCCACAAGATGTTCACGCCCTGATTGCCTCGATTGATTTTGTCATTGCGCAGCTTGCATGAGCAAACTGGCGGCGGCGGTACCCACACGTGACAGTCCGACTTGGGCTTCCTACCTGCTCATTACCTCTTACTCATGGTTCATCTTCGGTTTGAGCGCAACTCAGGCGTTGATAAGAGACGAGCAGGGAACTTCGCGCACCGTGTCGAGTTTGCATGCAGTCTTATTCTCATTGGGTGGGATTGTGGCCGGGCTCATTGCAGCACGTTTGATTCTGGCTCTCGGCCGCGGAAAGTTCCTCAAGGTCGCCGTTGGTGGGGCAACATTTGGCGTCTTGATCTACACGGTCCCAGGTGGAGTTGCGGTCACTCTCATCGGCGCATTTGTCGCCTCATTATTTGGCTCTGCAATTATTGTGGGAGCAAGTGCTTTTCTCTTCGACCATCAAAAACAAGCCGGCCCCGCAGCTGTCACTGAAGCAAATGCACTTGCAGCTCTCGGCGGTATTTTATCGCCTCTCGCCGTTGGATTCGGTGCCGTATTTTTCTTCGGCTGGCGGTTTGGATTGTGGGTGTTATTTATTGGATTTGCCATAAGCCTTCTGCTCATGCGTAAAAGTCCACATGTTTTCCAGGTTCCCATTGATGAACATATTCGCGAGGCGAGCCGGGCTCATTTCCCGCGCAGATTCTGGTGGGCACTTACTACCCTTTTTCTATTGCTAAGCACTGAATTCACCCTCACCTTGTGGAGTGCTGACCTACTCCGTGATAGGGCAGGGTTCGAAGCGGGTGCTGCGGCGGCGTCCGTCGCAGCCGTCACCGGTGGACTCTTCATTGGTCGAGTTTTAGGTTCACGCTTTGCCGAATACTTCCCCGTTGATCGGATCCTGACCCTGGTTGTACTCATTGCTTTGGGCGGATGGCTTGTCGTGTGGTTTTCCTCCGCCGCTGGCATAATTCTCCTCGGGCTTGTGATCACAGGAATCGGTGCGGCGCTGTTTTGGCCGCTGGGAATTAGCCGTGTGGTTATGGCGTCCGGCGGTCAAAGTGACCGTGCCTCAGCACTTTCTGCTGTTGCTGGGGCAATCGCAGGTGGCATTGGCCCATTCATTCTTGGCGCACTGGCAGACTTAGTGGGAGTTCACACCGCCTTTTTGTTACTCCCCGTCTTTTTGCTTTCCGGTCTTTTCCTCATCAGAATCAAACCCGTCACCAGGGCGATCACTCCAGCGATCACTCCGACGATCACGGGAAATCGCGAGGCGTAATTGAAGTCCTGGACCCGCACCACTTGGGTGGGATCAGGACTTTCAGTGGGATCAGTGCTTTCAATGAGATCTTCCGCCGCTGCTGCGGCAGCCACTTCAGGTAGGTCAATCCGAATCACTCGGTCGTCATTTTCACTTGCAATCGCAATCGCATTTTCGCCCGGCAGCCACGCGATCGCTTCACCTTGAGGCTGACCTGGTAGGTCAACTATTTCGTCGACCAACCCGACTGGGAGGCCACGAAAAAACTGTGCTTGGAAATAGTCACGAAGAACAAATGTGGTCCCGTCGGGCCTTATTGCACCATCGGTGATGAGCCCGGTAGACGAACTTATCTTCCTCGCAATATTAATCCCAGACTTTCTCAGTTTTTTGGGTAACGCATAGATCGATCCACTGGCCATTTGCTTGGTCACAATCCACAACTGTTGGGAGTTGGGATCGGCCAAAATTGTCTCCGCATTATGCGGACGGTCTTCATAGGTAAACCGATACCGCTGCGCTTGTGCACTCGTCTTACCAAGTTTTTTTGGCTCCCGGATTCGATAAATAGAGACATCACTCCACGAGTCTCGATTGTCACCAATGTCACCCACCCACAACACAGGTCTCCCTCGGGCATCAACACCTGCGGCCAAACCTTCGAAATCACGAGCGGAGACATCTCGCAATGTGAGTTCGCCGACAACGGCACAATTAGAAAGTTGCAGGGCATAAAGCCTGCCTTTGTCGCCCGAGTCGTTGTGAACCCACATAACACCAGAATGCAATTGTGAGGGCGCCATCCCACTGATTTCGGTTAAGCGCGGATCTGTCAATTCACAAATTACTTCTGGTGAAGACGCCTTAATTGCCGAAGTGGGAAGCACGAGCACAGATACCGCAATAATTACGGGACCCAAAATTCTGAAAATCAGAGTGACCCAATCGCTGCCACAAAAACACTGCCCACGAGGGCTACCAATACCACAATGGTGACAATTCGACGGAATCTCGGGGTCATATCACTACCTTAAAGCAATGTAAGACGCTGGGAATGCAGGTGGCTAATCTTCTCCTATGACTGCATCTGATTCGAACGCGATTCTCCCGGTACGAATTGGTACCGGACTCGCGATTGTTGCAATGGTGATCGCGGGGGTCATTGGACCAATCTCGCCGAGTGAATTGACAAACAGTGAAGTGTGGTGGTTCGGCGCCGCATTGATTGCAAGCATAAGCGGCGGATTGGGATTACTGTTTTTACAACGACGCGCACGCACTCTGTGAATCAGGGCCTAGTCGATACTTACCGAACCTGCGCGCTCTACGGGAGTGAGACCCGGGTCAACCGTGTCAGAGTGTGCACCACAGCCATAACTCACAGCAACTACACGCCCGTCTGCCGGTGAGAGCGCATTGGTACATACCGCGAATGCTTGACCCAGCGCACCGGCCAAAGAGTTGTGAAAACCGCAACTACTGCACGTGGCCGGAGCAAGCCGAGCCATCTCCGTCACTGGGCCAAACTCACTTTCAGCCCAACGTTCGGCAGCCTGTTCCCGACCCACAACAGAAAGAACGCGGGCGCGTCCAAGTCCCAGTTCCCAACCGGACATAATTCCTCGGTAATCCTCAATATATTCGAAGTCTTCATCGACTTCACTTGCTAAAAATTCGGTGAATCCCGCTGTGAGCCGTTCGTCATTTGCGTTGACCGGAAGCACGTCTCCTGGGCTGAGGTCACCGGGTTGAATTCGCTCACTCCATGGGACCCACGCTGGGGCGACCAGTGAATCAGGACTTGGTAGTAGAACTACGTCGGTGACCGTAACCGTGGACTTGCTTTGCGGGGTAGTAGCCAAAGTGACGGCCCATTGCCATCCGAGATAGGCAGGGTTAGTGCAACTAAAAAGGTGAGTTGCCAGCTTTTCGGCCTCCATGATCAGTCCCAAGTGTTCGCCAATGAACTCAGAGTTACCCGCCTCAAGGACTGCGGCAGCCTTCGCTTGATCAAGTGCCTTGACCAATTTAGGGTCCGCTTTAAGATCGGGGACCTGCGAGGCAAGGGCTAGGGCGGATTTTTGCGTGCTCACCCCTTGATTATCTCCCATGAGGCGCGCGGTGAGGAACAGCGGGTAATGCGACCGCCCTCACATCACTATTTCGCAAGCAGGGGTGCTATCTCTGCATCCAACAGTTCGCATCGCACAGCGACTCCCGTAATTGATTGGTTTATGACCGTACACCGAGCACTAGTATCAAATATCTAGATCGTCAGCGACTGCCCGCAACACGGAAGCAGTTTTTTGCGCCATTGCATCGGCCGGGTACTTGCCTTTGCGAAGTTGATTACTCACGCCATCCAACAGCTTAATCAGGTCTTCCATGATGACGGCCAGATCATCTGCCTTCTTACGGTGGCCCTTTACAACAGAGGCAGGCTCGCTCACAATGGTGACGGTCAGTGCTTGCTTTCCGCGGCGTCCATCGACAATTCCAAAATCAAGTTTCGTACCTGGCTTTAACGCAGTAACGCCACTTGGGAGCGTAGAGACGTGCACAAAGACGTCTTCGCCTTCATCGCTTGAAATAAAACCGAAACCCTTTTCAGCGTCGTACCATTTAACTGTTCCTGTTGGCACGGCTCGCCCCTCACTCTCTATTTCTTGCCCAACCAATGTGTAATTGCCACCCCGTCTGGAGTGCGCCCTAGGTTAGCGCAGAAGGTTAGCGCAAGCCCGGTTCGGTTCCGGATCTGGTAGTCAAGCCAGGAGGCCATAGGCTAGCCCTGTGCCCGAAACCCTAGAGAGCGTCACTGTTGCCCGAGCACCGCACGTAATTGCACTAGGTACGGTCTCAACACTCCAAGGGATTTTCACAACTGCAGTTGCGCTTCTCACGGAACTCACCCGGCGCGTAGCGCTCACGACGCTCACTGGTTTCACGGGGCATCTCACCATGTCAGCAAGGTCGAGGAGAGCATGAATACTAGCCGTCCACGAAGCCTCGCCGATTCATTGCGGGGAAGAAGTGAAGTTGAGCTTACGGAACTTTTTTTGGGCCGCCCTGACCTGGCCCACCCTGCTCCTGCCGATATTTCCAGTTTGGCGAGACGGGCAACTGCGACTCCATCCGTCAGCCGAACCCTCGATATTTTGTCTGCCCCCCAACTACACGTCCTTTTTACTCTACGCGAGAACTCAATGAGTAGCTCCGAGCTCGCCGAATCGGTGGATCCCCAAGTAGCCGTCTGTCTTGATGCCCAAATATCGGTGCTGCTCAAATTGGGACTGGTGTGGGGTTTATCCGACTCACTCAGTGCCGTGACTTCCGTCCGAGACACCCTCACCGAGGGCTACTCGGATGCTCTTGTTGTTCCCCACCTGCCAGAGTCGACGGGCACGACCCCGAAACAGGATTTGCAAATGCAATCCGGTCTTGCCGCCCACACGTTTATGTCCTTGGCGCATGACGCTCTCTACATTTTCCGAACCACTCCCCTTACCGCACTTCGGTCCGGTGGTATCGCGACCAAAGATATTGATCATTTGGCTGAATTTTTGGCGGTACCCCTCAATGAAACTTGTCTCCTCATTGAAGTTTTGTACCACGCCGGACTCATAGCTTTAACAACTTCCTTGCAGTGGGAAGTGACTACTAAATATGAAGCCTGGCGCAAGAAATCCAAAGAGTCACAATGGGTTGCACTTGCGCAGTCGTGGCTGGACCTGCCCCTTATGGGGAGTGAGGGGAACAAGCCACTTTCCGGAACGGGCGAGTCCCCCACTGTCGGTGTCATGCGCTGGCAGACCCTGTGCACGCTCCGATGGTGGAATGAAAACACCGACACGCCACCCACAAAGCACTGGAAGATTTTTGTCAAAGCTCTGGACCATTTTCACCCTCGACGAAGGGGCTCTCGTCGCGAGGAAGTCGCTAAGGTCACCTTGAGAGAAGCCGAATGGATCGGGATTGCTCACGGTGAAATCCTCTGCGAAGCAGGCATAGGAATTACTGCAGATGACGCCCCGTTCGCAGGATCGAGCCTCAAGCTTCCCATTGAAGTCTCGCAATTCCTCATTCAAGGAGACTTAACCGTCATCGCCTCGGGACCACTTCCACTCGAGGTCGGCGAAAGACTCCACGCAATTGCCGACATTGAGTCTCGGGGGGCTGCAAGCGTGTATCGATTTAGCGTGGACACGGTTGAGCGCGGAATGCAGGCCGGCTGGAAGGCCGCGGACTTCGCAGAATTTTTTAGACAGTGGTTAAAAGGGGACATTCCGCAACCCTTAACGTACCTAATTGATAACGCAAAGGAGGTTGAATTAGCCGAGTCAGAGGCGGCACCTCGGACAGCAACCGCCGCCCGCCTTGGTCGTCATTCTCGTCGCATTACCGAACGTGAGGCACAACGCATTGCCAGCGCCTTGCTTAAAGGCGAGGTTACCGAAGTGACATCTACCGAACCAGAAGAAGTGTTTTCACTGAATACTTCCGCCCTGATTGCCCTTCTCAAGAGTGCCCAAGAGCACCACACCGGGGTCTGGATCGGTTACGCAGAAGCCGATGGCAGCACAAGCACTCAAATTGTTGAACCAATCCGGATGGGTGACGGAACTATGACGGCATTTGATCATGGCAGCGCAAATGTGCGCACATTTGCTATCTCGCGAATCAGCGGGATAGCTCCTGCCCAAATGAATGAAATTAACAACTAAAGTTTTATCTGCTGCGTCGCAGAAGACATCTGCGCAAGGTTTTCAGCAATAGGCTCGACACCAATTCCTGGGCCTGTTGGCACATGTAGTTGCCCATTATCGAGTACGAATGGTTGCGTGACGTCCTCTTTGTAGTAACGACTGGATGCACTGGTATCGCCTGGAAGCGTGAAACCCGGCAAAGCTGCTAAAGCAATATTTGCAGCTCGCCCAATGCCGGTTTCCAGCATTCCACCGCACCACACAGGGATACTTTTTTCAACGCACAGATCATGAATGTCGCGAGCATTGAGAAATCCACCCACACGCCCAGGCTTAATGTTGATGATCGTGGTAGCGCCAAACTCGATAGCTCCCTCGGCAGATTCCACCGATAGAATTGATTCGTCCAAACAAATTGGTGTTGAGACCACTGAGGAAATCAGTTTGTGGCCGAGGATGTCGTCTTCTGGCAATGGTTGTTCAATCAACAGCAAATTAAATTCGTCGAACTTTGCCAAGTGTTCGGCGTCACTTCTGCGATACGCCTGATTTGCATCAACCTGTAACAAAATTTTTGGCCACTCATTGCGAACTGCCCGCAATGCTTCCAAATCCCAACCAGGCTCAACTTTCAATTTGATTCGGCGATATCCCTCGTCAATGTATTGCCCCACTTCAGTGATTAATTCCTCAAGTGAATTTGGGATTCCCACGCTGACACCGCAATCAACGCGATCCCGGACAACACCCAGAAACTCCCCTAGCGAGAGGTTGCGCTCTTTTAGCCACAAATCAAGTAACGCTGTCTCAATTGCACTTTTCGCCATTGGGTTTCCTTGCATCACCGACAGGGCCGCGCGAACTGAATCAGGTGCCGGCGTTGAGTTAAGTGCGCTCGAATCAATCAGCGGTCCAAGAGTGGGGATCAAAAACTCACGCATTACGTTAATTGCGCCGCGCGTGTATTCCGCGCTGTAACCCGGCCACGCCATGGTGACGCATTCGCCCCAGCCACTGGCCCCCCAATCTCCGACCGCTTCAACGAGAACGACGTCTCGAACACTCTGTGAACCGAAACTCGTGCGAAAAGGACGTACCAAAGGGATCTCGAGGCTATGAATTACAAACGAAATACTCATGGGTTCACCTTTCCAATAAATCCAACACGTAGTCACCGTTTTCGGTAACACCAATAATTTCTCGCCCAGCAGCAAACTCTCGCATCAGGTTTTCACGCAATACGAAGCGCCACTTTCGGGCAGCACCTGGGTCGGCGCGGCGTAAAGCGACAATGTCCTCGGGTGCTTCCACCACAGTCTGACTTTCACTCAGTTCAGTGATTACTCCCAATTCTCCTCTGGCAGCGGCACGCGCTCTCTCACCGCTCAGATCCCACCAAGCAAAAACCCGATCAGATTCCTCACCCACATTGATTGCATCTGTCATCGCGCCATAAAAATTCGGCTCGTAGCCCCGAACACTAACCCCAAGATTCACCAAATTGAGTTTCGCATTACGCGCAACGAGGGGATCAAACGTCCACACAATCGTGTTGATCCCTTTGCTCATCGCCCACCAACGTTGATGAGCCTTAATCATGGTGCCGATCCGACGATTGCGATATTCCTCCAGTACTCCCGCCATATGCGAATGCAAATGCAGATGTTGACCCGAGTCAGTTGCATGTAGACCAACGATTGCAAGGGCTGCTGCAACCGGTTTATCATCTATATAGGCTGCTGAGCAGTACCCACCCGAATGTGTGATCGCACGCAACAAGTTCGGTGTGACCTGGGTTCCGCCCCCGAGCGGTGGCCACACACGATCAAATATTTCCTGGGCATCGCGAATTTCTGAAGCCAGGTTAAGTGAACGAATTTCGATGCCCGCAGGGGAGCACCCCCCTTGCCATGTGATCGCTGCCTCAACACGGATCTCAGGGGCAATATGCTCAATCACCTGACAACCGTACCTACCGCAGCCAAGTTGATGATCAAGGAGAGTCCATGGCAAAGCAATCTGGCCTTTCGGTCATGTTACACACCCTTCAGGCACTTGTGGAATGTGAATCACCCACAAGTGATTTGGAGTCTGCGTATACCGTGACCGCTTTAGCCAAGGAACTTAGTTCAGGCTGGCTGCCCGGTGAGTCACGTATTGAAGTGCACGGGGGTCGCCCGGTCTGGCGCTGGGGCCCCCATCAACCTGAAATCCTGCTGTTGGGTCACCTCGATACGGTGTGGCCAATCGGAACTTTGGAATCAATTCCTTTCGCAATCAACGGTGATCACCTGACCGGTCCCGGAGTTTTTGACATGAAAGCTGGCGTGGTTCAAGGCTGGGCTGCAATAAAGGAATCTGGGATCACAGATGCAAGTGGTGTCGGCATGTTGCTCACAACCGACGAGGAAACCGGGTCACACGCATCTCGCGAGGTCATCTCGCAGGCAATTACGAATGCCAAAGCTGTGATAGTGCTCGAGCCTTCACTCAATGGCGCACTCAAAACCCGTCGAAAGGGCACGTCGAACTACTTCATGCGTTTCCATGGTGTTGCATCACATGCTGGTCTTGATCCGGATCGAGGTGTCAATTCACTGATGGCTGCAGCCGAGTTCATTTTGGCGACTCAGCAGTGGGGTAGCAAAGAGCTTGAAACCTCAGTTACGCCTACAGTCAGTAAGTCAGGAACGACAACCAACACGGTCCCCGATCTTGCCGAAGTCCACGTTGATGTTCGTGCCTGGGATCGCACAGAACAGGAACGCATTGATCAGGTGGTCCGCGGGTTCACTTCAACGTTGCCGGTCGAAATTGAAATTATTGGCGGAATCGACCGCCCGGCAATGGAAGCAGCTATGAGCGCCGAACTTTTCACTCTCGCCCAACACCTCAATCGCAAACTGGGTTACCCCGACCTCACCGAATGCGCCGTGGGTGGTGCCAGCGACGGAAATCTGACCGCCGCCGCAGGCATTCTCACAATTGACGGCATGGGGGCTGCAGGCGACGGTGCCCATGCAGACTTCGAGTGGGCGTCAGCAAGTGCGATGCCCCACCGCGCCGAACTCCTTGAAAAGATGTTGATTGAACTGATAGCTGAGAATTATTAGTCCTGCCAAAAACGCAATTCGGCCCAATCGTGGTCGAATTCTGAAAAGACGGGTCCCGCAGCCGCCTCTGAAGTCCCACCGCGTTAAACTCGCCTGTTGTTCAATACCAATCTGAGAGCAGGATATGACCGACGGACCCTTAATCGTTCAAAGCGACAAAACCATGCTCCTTGAGGTCGACCATCCCGATTCAGTCGCCTGCCGAAAAGCGATCGCTCCATTTGCTGAGTTGGAGCGTGCGCCCGAGCACATTCACACCTACCGACTCACCCCGCTCGGCTTGTGGAATGCGCGTGCTGCCGGTCACGACGCCGAGAGCGTGGTTGATACGTTAATTCGCTTCTCGCGCTACCCCGTACCAAATGCCCTCCTGATCGACGTGGCGGAGACCATGTCTCGCTACGGACGCCTGCAAATTAATACCGATCCAGCCAATGGATTGATCCTTCAGGCCATTGACGTTGCTGTTCTTGAAGAGGTTCTCAAAAGTAAAAAAGTGGCCCCGCTCCTTGGAACACGGATCGACGAAAACACTGTTGCCGTTCACCCCAGCGAACGAGGCCACCTTAAACAAGCGTTGGTAAAACTGGGTTGGCCCGCCGAAGACGTCGCCGGGTATGTGGACGGTGAACGCCATGCGATTTCACTTAAGACGGACTGGAATGCACGTGAATACCAAATTCAAGCGGCTGACGGTTTTTGGCATGGTGGATCCGGCGTCGTCGTTCTTCCCTGCGGTGCCGGGAAAACGCTCGTTGGTGCGCTAGCCATGTACCGGGCTCAGGCAACCACGCTGATCTTGGTGACAAACACAGTGAGTGCCCGTCAATGGAGAGACGAACTACTCAAGCGTACCAATCTCACGGCCGACGAAATCGGTGAGTATTCGGGCGCGAAAAAAGAAATTCGCCCAGTAACAATTGCGACCTACCAAGTGATGACCACAAAACGTGAAGGAATCTACACGCATTTAGAAGTTTTTGATTCTCGCGATTGGGGCTTAATAATTTATGATGAAGTTCATCTACTTCCCGCTCCAATCTTTAGGTTCACCGCAGATATTCAATCTCGACGGCGTCTTGGATTAACTGCAACGCTAGTGCGCGAAGATGGACGCGAATCTGATGTCTTTTCGCTCATTGGACCAAAGCGTTATGACGCACCCTGGAAAGAAATTGAAAATCAGGGTTACATCGCGCCGGCGGACTGTGTTGAGGTTCGGGTCACCATGCCCGAGCCGGACCGGATGGCGTATGCCGTTGCCGAGCAAGAAGACAAGTACCGCCTGGCTGCGAGTGCGGCCGAAAAGATTGAGATCGTCGAGCAAATCGTGCACACGCATGAAGGTGAACAAATTTTGGTGATCGGTCAATTCCTTGATCAGTTGGCGGAACTTGGTGAACACCTTGGTGCTCCAGTAATCACTGGCGCAACTAGCGTGAAGGAGCGTGAACGGCTCTACCAACAATTTCGAATCGGAGAAATTAATCTCCTTGTGGTCAGCAAAGTCGCAAATTTCTCCATCGACCTCCCGGAAGCAACCGTTGCAATTCAGGTAAGTGGATCATTTGGGTCACGCCAAGAAGAAGCACAGCGACTGGGCCGTATCTTGCGACCAAAATTTGACGGTCGAACGGCACACTTCTATTCGGTGGTTACCCGCGACACTTTAGATGCTGACTTCGCGCAACACAGGCAACGATTCTTAGCCGAGCAGGGATACTCTTACCGGATTATTGACTCCGCAAATCTGTCAACCGGTAACTAGCGCTGAACGGTTTATTCGCTTTCGCTCGAAGGTTGGTAAGTAATGGTGGTTGGCCGTGTCGAAATGTCATCAATAAGGGGTCTGTCGATACGCCGCACCAATTTGGCTTTCCCGATCAGACTTCGCTGACGGTTAACCTCGCATCAATATCGATAATCAGATTTTCAACCGTACCGATACCGGGCAACGGGATATGAACCCTGCCAAAAGCAGCAGAACCCACCAGTTCAACTTCGGGCTCAGGAGAATTCGCAACAGCGGTAATCGTGAGTGAAATCTCGACGTCCAGTTCCCCTGCTTGTGCGTTCCCGGAGACGTCATAATCGTTACCATTATGCGTTCCGGAGCCCTGAAAAACCAAGTCATGGGCGTTGTAGCCACCGATAAAAGTTCGAGCCGCAGCTTCGGTGAAAAAATTACCGGTCTTCAGTTTGTCCAAAGCCAACACCAAATTAATAGTTGCAATGGAATCGACAATATGTAGTTTCCCCGATCGAACCGGGGCCTTGATCTCCACCTTAGTTAAACTTGAGCCACCGCTTTTAAGGCGCACATCTGCACCATCAATTGCCAAGAACGTGAATGAGCCCTGCAATTCCATCTTCGTAACCTACCGGTCAGCCAAGCGCCTCTCATTTGGGCAACGAGTTATTATTTATGAAGTCGCGAGCAGGATTCTGTTCTTCGACATAGAGGCCAGTGCTGCCTCGATGTCATCAGAGTTATTGTAAAAGTGCGGGCTTATGCGCACGTTTCCGTCACGGCCAGATACCACAACATTATCTTGCTCCATGGCATAAACGAGTGCGGGCTCATCTGTTGATACGACCGCCAACATCGGGCCATGCTCTCCCGGACCATCTGGCGTTGCGCAGATTCCACCCAACTCACTCACACCTGCACGAAGTTGATCGTGTAATTGACTTGATACAGCCCAAGCATTTTCCACACCGACCTCGAGTAAGAGCTTTAAGCCAGCCTGAGCTGCGTACAAACTAGGCACGGTGGGCGTTCCCGCCTCAAATCGTCGAGCGTCTTTTGCCGGATCAAATCTATCAATTTCCATGGAGTGAATGTCGCGCGCCGCAAACCAGCCAGTGGTAGTCGGGACAAACTCAGAAACTGTCCGGTTGTTAACTAGCGCAAAACCAACTCCAGGGCTACTCAACATGTATTTCAGCACTCCGCCCACCAAGAAATCTGCACCGAGCTCTTCAAAGTTAATTGGCACTGCACCAGAAGTTTGATAAGCATCAATGAGAACTGGGACGCCTTGGTCATGCGCAGCCTTAACAATCGCCTTGATGTCGTTCATGGCGCCATTTCGATAGCAGCCGTGCGTGACTGAAACGATTGCCGTGTTGCCATCAATCGCTGCTGCGATTCGCTCAGCAGGCAAACGATTATCTGGATCCGCGGCAATATGTACGACTTCGGCGCCGTTCCTTTCCTGGGCATGCCAAATCTGACCGATGGTAGGGAACTCGAGTGAAGTTGTCAGAACTTTTCTCGGACCTTTTCGAAAATCAAAGCAACTCGCTATCGCATTGACCGCTGCCGAGGCACTAGTTGTGATTGCGACTTGGTCTGTCTGAGTCGTGAAAACTTGGGCAAGCTGATCTCGCACGTCTTCTTGGATGCCAACCCACGTTTCCCACAAGGAACCAAACTCTTCCAGCTGATCAAGATAAAGATCGTAAGCTGCTCTCACTTCAGTGGCCAGTGCTCCTTGTGAGCACGAGTTTAAATATGCTCTGCCCTCAAAAACTGGAAAGTGATCGCGCCGAAGGGCTGCTATTTGATTGACCTTCAAGATGTCCCCTTCTGAGAACTTTGATCACTAACTGAGTCCTTAGTTTGGAGTATATTCCCGCAGTTGGCAACCTGCAGTGAATCGGCAATGGTGGGCGGCTGCGACTGGAGCCTCAACAGGTTTCTGGGTGATGCGGGTAACGGATGAATCGTCCACCCGCATTCAACGATTCGTTATCAATTCCCACCAACTGAGCTAATGGACGTGGGCCAGCGCACGATTTAGGCAAAAAATAGGGGAGCAGCTCGGAATCCGAGCTGCTCCCCTACCGGGTTTTCGGTGGACTTATCACAGTCCATGTTTACTGGGGCTTATTTAGAAGTCCATGCCGCCCATGCCGCCCATATCTCCACCTGGCATAGCTGGTGCAGACTTTTCTGGCTTGTCAGCAATAACAACTTCCGTGGTGAGGAAGAGCGCTGCAATTGAGGCAGCGTTTTGCAGTGCTGAGCGGGTGACCTTGGCAGGATCAATGATTCCAGCCGCGATCATGTCGACATATTCACCGGTTGCAGCGTCGAGGCCCTGGCCTGCAGGTAGATCGCGGACTTTCTCCACGACAACTCCACCTTCGAGTCCAGCGTTCTCAGCGATCTGCTTGAGCGGAGCGCTCACAGCAACGCGAACAATGTTTGCACCGACTGCTTGCTCTTCGGTGAGGCCCAATGCGTCGATTTTGCTGCCCGCGAGCTTCATTGCCTGAATAAGCGCAACTCCACCTCCAGGCACAATGCCCTCTTCGACAGCAGCCTTCGCGTTCCGAACTGCATCCTCGATGCGATGCTTGCGCTCTTTGAGCTCAACTTCGGTGGCTGCGCCGACCTTGATGACTGCAACGCCGCCAGCTAGTTTCGCCAAACGCTCTTGCAACTTCTCTCGGTCGTAGTCGCTGTCACTCTTTTCGATTTCGGCACGAATTTGGTTTACGCGACCCTGAATCTGGTCAGCATCCCCGCCACCCTCAATGACTGTGGTTTCATCCTTTGTCACTACGACCTTGCGAGCGGTGCCAAGAAGATCCAAAGTGGTGGTGTCGAGCTTGAGGCCAACTTCTTCACTGATAACTTGGCCACCAGTGAGGATTGCGATGTCCTGAAGCATTGCTTTGCGGCGATCGCCAAAGCCTGGGGCCTTAACCGAGACGCTCTTAAAAGTGCCACGGATCTTGTTCACAACGAGAGTTGCCAGCGCTTCGCCTTCAACATCTTCTGCGATAATCATGAGTGGCTTGCCGCTTTGCATTACTTTTTCAAGAATTGGCAGTACATCTTTCACTGCTGAAATCTTGGAGTTTGCAATCAGGATGTAGGGATCATCGAGCACTGTTTCCATACGCTCCGTGTCGGTGACGAAGTACGGGGAAATGTAACCTTTGTCAAAGCGCATACCCTCGGTCAGTTCTAGTTCGAGACCGAATGTTTGGCTTTCCTCAACGGTGATTACGCCTTCTTTGCCGACCTTGTCCATTGCCTCAGCAATAAGGTCACCCACTTCCATGTCGCCACCAGCCGAGATCGCTGCTGTTGACGCGATCTGCTCCTTGGTCTCCACGTCCTTTGCCATCAAGAGCAGTTCGTCGCTCACGATTCCGACTGCGCGCTCAATGCCTTTTTTCAAACCCATGGGGTTAGCGCCAGCGGCTACGTTGCGTAGACCTTCACGCACGAGTGCCTGCGCGAGGACCGTCGCCGTGGTAGTTCCGTCGCCCGCGACATCGTCTGTCTTCTTAGCGACTTCCTTGACCAGCTCTGCGCCGATTTTTTCATATGGATCTTCAAGATCAATTTCTTTAGCAATGGACACGCCGTCATTGGTGATCGTGGGGGCTCCCCACTTCTTCTCCAAAACAACGTTGCGTCCTTTGGGGCCAAGGGTCACTTTGACTGCGTCAGCGAGCACGTTCATTCCGCGCTCAAGTGCCCGACGGGCTTCCTCGTCGAATGAAATCATTTTTGCCATGAGGGTATCCCTTTCGGAAACTGCCGTAATTAGGTTCTCTGAGTTGTCACTCTCATGGGGAGAGTGCTAACTCGAAAGTTAGCACTCTCGGGGTGAGAGTGCAAATCCATGGGGGCATTGCGGCCTAGATCTGCTCTAAAAAGCGAACTGTGACGGGCCGCCCGTCACAGTTCTGGCCATTTGGCCAGCTGAATGGGGGTCGGAATAGGCTCTAATTACCGGTGAGCTACTTGATGGATATTTGACCAGCTAGGGAATTATCGGTGCTTCAACCGGGGCCGGCGTGTCAACCGGGGGTGGTGTCAGCGCGGCCACTGCCTGGGCCCGGGCCGCGGCGAATGACTTGCGGGATCGGATGGCGTCCCCGCCACGCGTACTGTCGCGCCACGCCCCGGAAAGCGCCAGGGATACCTGGCCCCACTCGGGAATATTGGGGTACGCCGATGCTCCCAGAGCCGCCGAGCCAAATGCAAGGAGCACTCGGTCTGGAGATGCTGCTGCCGCGCGAGAGTTGGCGGGCAACCCGACATAAGGCGAATTTTCATAAAAGGTCTTTTGGGCTTTGGTGGTGGTGATCTTGTTGGTAACGATGTCCCGCGATGCAGGTAACACTTTATGCACCTGAGCAAAACTCGTGACTGCGAACCCAATGGACTTCATCATCGGCGCCGCATAAATTCCTTTGACAATCGCTGGCACTTGAGTGATGCGATACCGGAAATTCATTGTCCTCAGGGTTGCAATTTCTTCAGGTCCTGCAAGCCAAAAAGGGGCACGGCCGCTCGTGAATGCGCTGCGTGCTTGTTCGGCAGTCACACTTGAATTGATCAATCCGCTCTTATTCCACCGATTGATTTGACCTTGATTTTTCACGAACCTCTTGTTATTAATCCCGATCTTTTTTGGGTTGTAACTGCCATAATCCGTGGTCCCAAAGGCGAATCCACCCAGTCCGGCAAAGAGCGGGTAGGTTGAGTAGGCATCGCCCTCAATCCCCTGAGGGACTGCGAAGGCAATATCTGCTTTACCCTCGGCAACAGTCTTCAGGGCCAAAGTGGAAAGCTTCTCGAAGGTTTTGGGTGCATTGGGAATCAAATCGGCATTCGTGACAAGCGCCAAGTTCTGGCGCTGCATCGGCATTCCAAAGAGAGAATCAGCCACTCGGAAAGTACTAATTGCGATCTTAGATTGATTCCGTGTGGTTTCCAACGAAATTTCAATGGGGGCAATGAGCGCGTTGGCGGCCAGCTCCCCCACCCGGCCTCCATCAATCAAGACGATGTCGGGCGCGTTGGCTGGATCAGCGTTTTGAAGATCAGCCGTAATGGTTGACATGTCGTGGGTCTGGACATCAATTGCACGCTTTTTGTAACCCTTTGCGAACAGAGCCTGAGCTGCCACTTGATACTCGGCGCTCACCCACACCACAATCGCCCGTGGTGCCGCCTGCACGGGGGCAACTAGCAGCGGCGCAGCAATGAGTGCGGCGACAAGCGTGACTGAGGAAAGTCCCTTAGTCAACCAACGGGGTTGCTGCTGCACGAAGATTCTCTCCTGTCCACACGAAAATTAAACGGCCTGCACCACTAGAGTAAAACGGATTCACGGATAAACAAAATGCTCAAGCAACGTGCGCGTGTTACGCCCGAATTCACACATCAGTGAATCACGGGGAATTAGCGGATATTTGAACGATTTGCGCTGCGGGAGGCCTGCCGACTTGAGCGCATCCGGCGCAGCCTCTTCACCATCATGGGATCAAATTCCAAAGCTTCTGGGGTGTCGATCAACGAATTTATCAACTGGTAGTAGCGCGTTGCACTCATGTCAAAAAGCTCACGGATAGCGGCTTCCTTGGCGCCGGAGTACTTCCACCATTGGCGCTCAAAGCCAAGAACCGCCCGATCGCGCTCGGAAAGCCCATGGCCAGAAGTCTCTGGATTCGAGCTAACGCTTGTGGACTCGTACATTAATTCTTCCTCCAACGACCCAAAACCCTCAAGGATCTCCTCTTCGGGGTCCCTATCGTATTCATCAAATGACACGCTTGTCATTCACCCCCACACATTGGGCCAATATTTCACGGATACCTTGCACGATCACCCTAACTGCGCCTTCGAAACCGCAAGAGAATCCACGAAAAAGCGTAACCCAACCCGTTAGTGGCCCAGTGAAAGCCCATCGGAGCGATGACACTTCCCGAAAAAATTCTCATTAACGTGAACAAAACACCAGCAAAGGTGGTGGTGACCACGCTCGCAACCACCGCGAGGATACTTCCGCGACGACCCGAGCCCACCACACTTCCCAAGGCTGGATTCTCCTCATGCGTGCCGATGCTGGGCAAAATATGCCACAGCCCAAACGCAATTGCTGAAACTACAATTGAGGTCGTGAGGTCAAAGCGCCGGGCGAGCATCGAAAATAACACTGCCCGAAAAGCGATCTCCTCTAACAAGACCGTGCCGAGCGGCACTTCGACCAGTGATTGAAAAAGCACCCTCCCTCCCGACAAAGTCCCAATTCGCTGGTCGGCAAAAGCTTCTCGCGTTTTTTTAAACGCGGACCCAATCAGGTAAATCAAGGTGACCGCCACGATCGAAACCGACGCCCACACCAATCCAGGGAGCACGTAAGTAAAACCCAGGCCCATATCGGTGAAGTCATTGCCATCAAGGAGCCCAATTGCGAGCAAAACTACCGATCCAACAAAAGCCCACAGCAAGTAATGCGTCTGTGGGGCAATCCGGTTGTTCACGATGTTGAGCCCGATCAGGGCTACGCCAACCAGCAACAGGGGCCACCACGGCAAGCCCCCAACCTGAACCGGGTAGATCGCTCCAGGGAAAACTAAATCCACAGCAACACTTGCCATCGAGAGACTCTCATCACAGGCTTGAGTCTACGTCCGATGGCGCAGAACCTAGAATCTACGAGAGACTAAGAACATGGATGCGCCAGCAGAGTTCGCCAACGAGGAATACGCCCTTGACCGGGATCTCAACCTTGATCCTCCGCTTGCTCGAGATAAATACTTGCTACCGACAGATTCATTAGGCATCCCCATCGCCTACTTGGCTGGTAACTCATTGGGGTTGCAACCAAAATCAACCCGGGCTGCGCTCGATCAGGAACTCGATTCATGGGCAACACTTGCCGTCCGCGGACATTCACATGGGGCACACCCCTGGATGGCATTTCCGTCGCTCCTCGCAGAACCCTCCGCCGCAATAGTCGGGGCTAAGCCGCACGAAATCGTCATGATGAACAGTTTGACAATTAACTTGCACATGTTGCTTGCCAGTTTTTATCAACCACGCGATCAACGTCGAAAAATTGTTATGGAAGATTATGCGTTCTCTTCAGATTCCTACGCGATTCGCTCACACGTTGCATTTCGTGGCGGGGACCCCGACGAAGATATTATTCGCCTCAAACCACGTGAGGGTGAAGACAGTCTGCGCACCCAAGACGTTATCACCGTCTTGCACCAGCGCGGTGAAGAAATCTCCACGATCTTATTTGGCGCCGTCAACTACTACTCGGGTGAATACATGGACATCCCAGCCATCACCGCTGCCGCCCACGACGTGGGTGCCTTCGCGGGGTGGGACCTTGCCCATGCGGCGGGAAACCTCCCCATGAACCTGCACGATTGGAACGTTGACTTCGCCGCTTGGTGCTCCTACAAATACCTCAATGCCGGCCCGGGTTCAGTTGCCGGAGCGTTCATCCATGAACGGCATCATGCCGGCACGCTACCGCGCCTTGAAGGTTGGTGGACAAACAAACCTGAAACTCGATTTGTGATGAACCCTGTGGTTGACCCCCTGGAGACCGCTGATGCCTGGGCGGTCTCCAATCCGCCAGTCCTCATTATGGCTCCCGCCCTCAGCGCCCTTGAAGTTTTTTCTGATGTTGGCATGCCCGCGATTCATGCTCGTTGCTTACAGCTCACCCACTACATGCGCCAACTCATTTCCGCACTCGACACCCAGAACCGGGTGCACGTGATTACGCCAAGTGACCCCGACCGTCACGGCGCACAACTTTCCATCCGGGTACCAATTGAACCCTTCGCGCTCATTGAACGTATGTACCAAAACTATGGCGTACTCGGTGATGCCCGAAACCCGGACATAATCCGGCTTGCACCGATTCCCATGTACAACACCTTTCATGATGTGTGGCGGGCAATCACCGCATTGTTTCTCGAACTAGATGCGCAATAGCGATCGCTCAGTTGAACCGGCTTCAACGTTTTCATGTGCTGCCGCAATTTCGTCCAATGAAACATACGAAACCGGGGGCATACTTAACCCGCCATCACGTAAAGCCCGATTCACACTTTCGACAGCGGCCCAAAATTTTTCCTTCTGCACATTGAATAGGATCATGAATTCAATAGTGATACAGGAATTCATGAGCGCTCGGCGAGGAAATACCGGGTCTTCACCATCCGCGGCATAGGAGAGGATCTTCATGCCCGGTTGAGAAATCGCCAGATCAAGTTCCAAATTTGCCGTAAGATTAACTTCCACGATCCGAGAGATCCCTTGATCCTTTAGTTGATCCACTGCGCCACCTTCTGTGTAATTTACAACAGTGTTCGCCCCAGCCTCGGTTGCAATTCTCATTTTTTCGTCACTGCTCACCGTTGTACAGACGCGAGCGCCTCCCCACTTCGCTAACTGCACCGCTGCGCGGCCCACGGCACCCGCTCCTCCGCTCACCAAGACTGTTTCGCCAGCAATCGGGGCATCGGCAAACAAACAATAAGCGGCGGTGACCGCCGGGACACCTAAAGTTGCGCCAAGTTCCAATGTCACCGAGTCTGGCAATGGCTGCGCAAAATCATTAATCACAACGCAGTACTGAGCCGCCGTGCCATAACGATTGCCGCTCGCGGCGAGCATTACCCAGACCCGCTCTCCTACCCGGCCAGAATCAACACCCTCACCCACCGATTTGATTATTCCGCTGCCATCATGATGGGGGATCTGGAATTCATCAATTACCCTCGGCACCCTACCGCTGCGCGCCTTAACATCCGTTGGGTTGATCCCCGAAAATGCGAGCTGCACCAGTACCTCGCCAGGGCCTGGTGTTGGCACCGCGCATTCATCGACATTAAGGACCTCACGTGCCGTTCCAAATTGCTCATATCGCGCGGCTCGCATGGTGCTATTTAATCGCAGAGATGGGCATCACGTCTCGCTGCCAGCAAACATTATCGATTCTTGCTAGCCGTAATGAGCTGGTGGAGAAATCCGGTCACCCAATCGAGGGATAGCCCGCGCCACGATCGCGCCGACAAGTGCAGCCGGAACAAGGCTCCACGTCCCCATAAGGAAACCAAGTACCACACCCAAGGAAATTGCGATTGGCCATTTCATGGGAGCCGTTGCAATAACTGCAGCGATGACTCCCACAACTATTGCGGCCGGTACGGACGGGCCACCATCAATTACTAAAGCAATGAGCAGTCCCGAAGCTGCACCCACAAACATTGCCGGGAAAAACGGACCACCACGGAAACCTGCGCCAAGGGACACTGCGTATGCAATTGTTTTCAAGGCAATGATGGCGGCAACTGTCGAGGCTGATGTGAGAGTCGGAAGATCAGTAATCAAATCCTCGCCAGATGTAGTGATATAGATAATCGATTGACCGGTCCAGGCTTGCATGAGTAGTGCCGCAGCAGCAATGATCAGAGCCGCGCCTACCAAGATAGGTAACTGGGGGCCAGCATGTGAAGCTCGAGCGATTAAAGCGGCGACAAGTCGGGAAATTGTGACCGCCAGTGTTGCTATGAGCGCCACCAGAACCGCCCACCCGAGTTGATCGACTTCGATTGCGGTGGGGGTGCTGCCCAACTTCATGCTCCCGCTCATGATGGGTTCAACAAAGAGGGCAAGAATCCCGCCCAGCGCTCCCACACCGACTACTTTTGTCACCATCTTTGATTCGGTGATTCGCATCCACTTCGCTGCGATTCCACCAATCACTGAACCCGTCGCCACCAAAGCGACCTCCGGTCCAAGTACCACACCACCCCACAGCGACGCAAAAATTGCCAGGATCGCTCCGAGATACTCCTTGGGCGTTAGGCCGCTGACCTTGATCCCACCCATGGGGGAGTGGCCACTGTCCCCGACAAACCGACGCACTAAATAGACAAGCACCGCGGCAATTAACAAGACCCCAATCACGTACCACGCTGGGGTCTGCGCCCACGTGCCCGGAATGGTTTCCCACACGAATCCGATTCCGACATTTACCAACTCAAGAACTGCATAACCCACTACTAGACTGACAACCCCGGCAATGAGCATTGCGGGAAGTGGACGTTGCCGTGTCACAGAAGCTGGTCTACTCGCAGTCACCTCCTTAGCCAACCATGCAGCACTGCGATTCGTGTAAGCACCACGCGCAAGCATGGGGCCAAAAGCGAGGGAGCGGGAACCAACCGAAACAGTGAGAGACGAAATTCTTGACCAGGTTCAGTCAGGCCGGTGGGAAGGAGTATCCAACAAAAAAAGCAACGGGATGGCGGAGAGTTATGGCTAAACGTAAGGGGATAAAACCAATACGGTACGTTGAGGCCGCTCCACGCCCCCTTAACTCAGCTGGCCAGAGTGCCTCACTTGTAATGAGGAAGTCTGCGGTTCGAATCCGCAAGGGGGCCCATACGTTAACCCTCCACTTCGTTGGGGGGTTGTGCCCAGAATCATAATTGGGGTATTCAGCGGAAAAGGTTGAGCCCGGTCAGAAAAATCACATGCCTTTGACAACATCGCGCTGGTGTGTCGTTAGCTTCTCGCCCGGAACATGTCGTGCAACACGATTGATGCTGCAACTGAGGCATTAAGGGACTCATTGCCCTTAGCCATAGGAATATTGACCAACCAATCGCAGTTTTCTTTGACCAGTCGAGATAGGCCAGCGCCTTCAGCCCCAATCACAATCACGACAGGGTCCCGCCAAATGTCAGCCCTGATTTCCTGCAGGGGCGTTGATCCTTCGGCTGCAAGTCCGATCACGATGAAGCCCGATTTTTGTAGTGCGATGAGCGAGCGGCTCAAATTTGTCACCTGTGCGACCTTAATTCTTGTCAACGCACCAGCTGATGACTTCCATGCAGTCGCGGTTACTCCCACACTGCGTCGCTCAGGAAGAAGAATTGCCTCGGCACCAAAAGCGGCAGCGGATCTGGATATCGCTCCCAGGTTGCGCGGGTCAGTTAATCCATCACACGCAATGATGCAGCGAGTGGTTTCAATTGATTTGAGGTCTGCATATTTGTAGTCGGGAACTGTAAGAACTAGACCCTGATGTACGCCGCCTTCAGTCATGCGATCAAGTTCAGGGCGAGGAACCTCCATCAATGGGATGCCCGCGGCCAATGCAGTTTTCAGTGCTTCGCGAAAGCGGTCATCCGTATCTGCTTTCGACTGAACATACAGTGCATTCGCTGGCACTTTTGCTCTCAAAGCTTCCACGACCGAGTTGCGTCCCATCAGGAGTCCAGCGACCCGAGCTTTTGTGCGTTCCACCCTGCGGCCGCCGGTGCCCGCAGGCGAGGTTGCTGCCCGCCGTTCGGCGGCTTTCTTTTGCTTGGCTTTGGGGTGATGCGGGCGATCAACCGCTTTAGGAGTTGGTCCACGACCGTCCAATTTGTCTTTGCGGTTACCGCCGGACCCAGTGCTCGCACCCTTTTTGGAACCAGGGTTTCGCATAGCACCACGTCGCTGGGAGTTACCTGCCATTAGCGTGATTCCTTAGATTGTGGGGAGCGAATACTAAATCGCACACCTTCTTTTGTATCTTCCAGTGCGATCCCGATTCGATCAAGTTCATTACGAATTGCATCTGCTGCTTCAAAATCTTTCCGTGAGCGCGCGTCTGCTCTTTGGTCTATTGCCACCTGAACAAGTTGTCCAATGATGTCCTGACTACTGGACTGCTCTTGTTCCCATTGCGCATCAAGTGGGTTCATGCCAAGCACATCGAGCATGCTGACCACCGAGACCAGAGCAGCACGAACCGCTTTGGTGTCGTCCTCCGCAAGCTTAGAGTTCGCGGCCCTCACAACTTCATGGATAACAGCAATGGCGTTGGGGACCCCAAAATCATTGTTCATTTCCGCATCAAACTTCTCGGCGCGGGAATCACCATCAATTTCAACCGTCGATATTTTCAAGACTTCCATTGCACGAGTAATGAATCCACTCATGCGCTCAAAACCGATCCCGGCTTCATGAACCGCTGCGTCCGAAAATTCCAACATAGAACGGTAATGCGAGCCAGCCAAGTAGTAGCGCAAATGAATCGGTGGGATTCTTTTCAATACTTCACTCACTAGCAGCGAGTTGCCCAGTGACTTACTCATTTTTTCACCGGCGGTAGTCACCCAAGCGTTATGCATCCAATACTGCGCAAATGAATCACCAGCGGCTCGGGATTGAGCAATTTCATTTTCATG
>DGQA01000002.1:42610-149790 GCA_002390705.1 Actinobacteria bacterium UBA4426
GAGCATTCAATATGCCAACCAGGCCGGCCCGGGCCCCAAGGCGTATCCCAATGAGGTTCATCGGGTTTTGCTGCTTTCCACATGGCGAAATCACGCGGATCACGCTTTCCCTGCGCGACAGCGTCACTGGCCGCCAACATGTCATCAATCTTTTGACCACTCAAAGATCCATAGGAAGCATCCGAGCGGACATCAAAGTAAACGTCACCGGCCTGCGCATATCCGTGATCCGCATCAATAATTTCTTGCATCATCTCGATCATTTCAGGGATGTGGCCGGTAGCTCTTGGTTCCGCCGTTGGAGCCAGACAACCGAGTGCGGCATAAGCTTGTGTGAAAGCTCGCTCGTTCTTAAAAGCAACTACCCAATAGGGGACATCATCGTGGCCGGCATTGTGGATTATTTTGTCGTCAATATCGGTAACATTTCGAACAAAGGTCACGTCGTACCCCTGTGCACTTAACCAGCGACGCGCCACATCGAACGCCACTCCGCTACGAATATGTCCGACATGCGGTGGGGCCTGCACGGTCGCCCCGCATAGATAAAGACCCACTTTGCCGCTCTCCCGGGGAATGAACTGCCGCAACGAACGCGTCGATGTGTCATAAATCTGTAAAGTCACGTTGCGAACATTACTAGTGAGATCACAGTGTGCCTGCGTTGCTTTAGCGTCCGACCACACTGGCGATGGCAATTGCGGCAATTCCCTCACCACGCCCAGTTAGTCCGAGCCCATCTGAAGTGGTCCCAGAGACTCGGACGGGTGCACCAATCGCAGCCGAAAGGACATCTTGCGCTTCTTGGCGCCGGGTGGCTATTTTCGGTGAGTTACCAATTACCTGCACGGACGAGTTAATAATCTCGAATTTATGTGACTTGACCAGCTGTCCTACGTGGGACAGCAAACTCACTCCGGAAGCATCGGCCCAAGCCGAGTCACCCGTTCCAAATACTGCACCCAGATCACCAAGGCCTACTGCTGAAAGTAGTGCGTCACAGATTGCATGGGCCGCGACATCAGCATCTGAGTGCCCCTCAAGACCCACTTCACCTGGCCACAACAAACCCGCTATCCACAACGGACGCTCAGCCGCGAAAGCGTGCACATCGGTTCCAATTCCCACCAAAGGGTGATTAGGTAATGACACCACTGGCCCTTCTTTTCGCAATAATGGCCTCAGCAATTGCCAGATCAAATGGTCGAGTGATTTTCATTGCTTCCACGTGACCTTCAATTACCTTTACCGGGACGCCCATCTCTTCAATTAAACCCGCGTCGTCCGTAAAGATTCCTTGTGATTCATCAAGCTCGGCGTGTGCACGCTGCAAAAGCTCTCGGTCAAATCCTTGGGGTGTTTGGATCGCACGCAATGGGTCGCGATCTATCGTTGCCAGAACATCTCCGTGCTCATTAACTTCCTTGATGGTGTCAGTGACACAAAGTCCGGGCACAACTGCTGGATTCCCCGCACGAACTGAACCTACGACGGCACTTATCAATTCAATTGGGACAAGTGGTCGAGCGGCATCATGAACAAGGACAACATCAACATCAGTCGGCAAGGCGATGAGTGCGCGAGCAACAGATTCTTGTCGGGTGTCACCACCGGCAACAACACTGACTTTGTCTGAAAAACTTTGTTGGGATAACAGGGCCGTCACCGATTCCACATCGCTTTGCGGAGCAGCGACAACAACGAGGTCAATACTTCGAGCAGATGCCAAGGCACTCACCGCATAAATAAGGATGGGGACACCGGCGATCTCGCGCAATGCCTTTGGCTCTCCCGGGCCTAATCGCTCGCCACGACCAGCTGCCGGGACCAGTGCCGCGGTGCGATTCACTTTCCCAACTTTCTTAGGAAGCTAAGACCTCATCGAGTATTTCTTCAGCCTTGATCTCGTCGGTTTTTTCGGCAAGGGCAAGTTCGCTCACTAATATTTGGCGCGCCTTGGCAAGCATTCGCTTTTCACCCGCTGAGAGCCCACGATCTTGTTCACGGCGCCACAGGTCGCGAACGACTTCCGCAACCTTGATCACGTCGCCCGAGGAAAGCTTTTCCAAGTTCGCCTTGTAACGGCGGCTCCAGTTGGTGGGTTCTTCCGTGTAGGGCTGGCGCAGAACGCCGAATACTCGTTCCAGTCCTTCCGCATCGACAACGTCTCGAACCCCCACCAGATCAACGTTTTCCGAAGGCACGCGGACGGTTAAATCCCCTTGCGCAACCCGCAGGACCAGATATTCCCGGTCTTCGCCCTTGATCTTTCGCATCTCAACCGCCTCAATGAGTGCGGCCCCGTGATGGGGGTAGACAACTGTTTCTCCGACCTTAAAAGCCATATGGATGAGCCCCTTTCGCAGACCCGACTTTACCACGGCGCTCCTCGCCAAGATTCGGCAGTGAGTAACGACTGTCATCCCACGAGGGAATCCCTAGCGCGCATGGAGGGCGCCAACGCGATCCTTGTATCCTGCACCTGTGATGAGTCCTACCCCAATCCTTCGCCCCACCCGTCGCCGACACGTTGCCCTGGCCGCAGCCGCCTTGTCCCTTGTGAGCCTGGGGCTCACCGGTTGCTATAACGGCCAAGAAGCGACAACCAACGTTCAAGCGACCCAACCTTCGGGCAATGGAAATGTTCTGAAAGCTGGCCAAATTGTGGTCGATAACGCCACTGCAGTCCAAGATGAGGCTGGAAATGCAACCGTACTGATGCGAATCACAAATCAAGGCGATAAGGCTGATACATTGATCGCCGCAGTTCTCGCCAATGTCCCCGCAACCATCACCCCTAATTCAATTGACATCGGGCCCGGTCAATCGATCTCATTCGCTTGGGAATCGACTAATTACGTAAGTGTGGATGGGCTCAATGCGCCCATGAGTTCCTATGTCCAATTTGGCCTTCAATTCTTAAATGCTGGGATAACTAGCACCAACATCATGATCGTGCCCCCAGTGGGAATGTATGCGGGAATTACACAAAACTAAACGCTCAAATTACACGTAGCTCGCGACAATCAGAGTGAGAATTGGTGCCACTATGAGTGCCGGCAATAAATCACCCACGGACACGGACTTTATCCGCAAAACGCGAAGCGCCACCCCGATGAGCAGCACACCACCGGTTGCCGTGATCGACGCGATCATCGCGCTCGACAGGAAGGGGCCAGCGAACACCGCGACGATTGTGAAAAATCCTTGAACAACTCCCACTGAAATGGCGGACGCAATCACACCCCAACCCATCGATGCGGCAAATGCGATTGAGGCGAAACCATCAAGGGACGCTTTTAAGGCTAGCTGATCAATTCCTGTTCCTAATCCGTCAGAGAGCGCGCCAAGAATCGCCAACGGTCCAATACAAAAAATCAGACTGGCATCTACGAAACCTTCAATAAAGCGTGCGCGGCCTGCGGAACCTTGTCCGCGTGAAAACTTGGTTTGCAGCCAGCCGCCAACAGATTCAAGGCGTGACTCGATCCGCAGGAAAGATCCGATTATTCCGCCGATGATCAATGAACCTAAAACAATGAGAAGGGTCGCAGAGCCGCCCACTTCATCAACCCAATCTTGATTCCGCAGAGCGACAATGTTCAACGCTGCGATAACGAGCACGAGCATGCCGAGTGAGTCGGTAACGACCGCGCGGGTTCGCTCAGGGAGTCGGTGGCCTAAGCCAACACCAATCAGTGCGCCAACCACAATTGCGGAAACATTGATAATCGTCCCTAGACCTACCACGGTGAGTTCACGGAGCGGAGATTACCAAACTAGATCTCGAATTTGTATCCCAAGCCACGAACTGTATTAATATGAATGGGAGTGGACGGATCAATTTCGATTTTTGCCCGAAGACGCTTGATATGCACGTCAAGCGTTTTTGTGTCTCCGACGTAGTCCGCACCCCACACTCGATCAATTAGCTGGTTCCTGGTGAGAACCCGGCCTGAATTTCGAACCAGAAGCTCTAAGAGATCGAATTCCTTGAGCGGCATAGTGATGTTTTCTCCACGAACAGAGACGACATGTCGCTCAATATCAATCCGGACTGAGCCGGCTTCAATGGTTGCAGGGAGTAACTCTTCAACATCACCATGTCGACGAAGGACCGCGCGCACTCTGGCCAATAGCTCCCGTGATGAGAAAGGCTTGGTGACATAGTCATCGGCTCCAAGTTCAAGACCCACCACCTTGTCAACCTCACCATCTTTGGCGGTAAGCATGATGATTGGCACCGAGGACTTCCCACGAATGATTCGACACACTTCGGTGCCGGAAATGCCCGGCAACATTAAATCTAGTAGCACGAGATCGGGACCATGCTTATCAAATTCACTTACGGCGGCATTACCATCGGAGGCCACGAATACTTCATATCCTTCGCGCCGCAACATGAATGAGAGCGCGTCTGAGAATGAGTCTTCGTCTTCAACAACGAGTACACGTGTCAAGAGTTTTTACCTTTCACTACAGTCAGAGTATCGACCGTAAATTCGCGGGATGCGAGCGAATCGTCTAGCATTGGGGCGTAAGACGGGATTCGTAACGTAAATGTTGAACCGGTCCCAATTTCAGACCACACGGTTACTTCGCCACCGTGGTTTTGACACACATGTTTGACGATGGCCAATCCCAGTCCCGTCCCGCCGGTTCCACGTGAACGTGCTGGGTCAACCCGATAGAAACGTTCAAAAATTCGATCGAGATCGTGTGATGGGATTCCCAGGCCAGCGTCCTTGACCGAGATTTCGACGATTCCATCAATCTCACGCGCGGTGACCGAAACTCGCGTGTTCTCGGCCGAGTAACTAATCGCATTTGTGAGTAGATTGCGAAGTGCTGTGAGTAATTGTCCTTGATCACCCAGAATTACTGAAGCTTCCGGCTCTCCCCGGATGATCTCAACACCCAAACCACCGGCAAGGGTCTTGACCTCTTCAACAGCTCGATTGATGAGAAACTCTGTTTCTAGCAGCTCTGGGCGATTCATCGGGTCATCACTTTGAAGCCGTGAGAGATCGATTACGTCTTGAATGAGGTTTCCTAGCCGTGTGGCTTCGGCCTGCATCTTTTCCGCGAAGTGTTCTACTTGCTTCTTGTCATTGGCCGCGGCTAAAACCGCTTCGGCCAGGAGAGAAAGGGCTCCCACCGGGGTCTTTAGCTCGTGACTCACGTTTGCAACAAAATCACGTCGCACGGCATCAACCCGGCGCTCTTCAGCCAGGTCATCAATCAGAACCAAGATTGCACCGGAACTTAGTGGCGCAATTCGAACCTGCACTTCAAGTAGTTCTCGGCCCAGTGGTGGTCGGCGCACGCGCAATACCTGTTCACGGGGCGAACCGTCATTGGCGACCTTCAACACGATCTCGGCAATATCGGGGACCGCAATCATGCTTCGGTTTACGATCCCAAGGGTCAAGGAGCGCGAACTAGCCCGCAGGACCGTTCCATCGGGTGCGACGACGAGCGACGCGGAGGGAATTATTGAAAGGATTCGCACGATTTCTTCGGAGACAGCCGGATAGCTGGCAGCCGAACGAGGGCTCTCGCCCTCCAACTCGCCTCTTTTTCGCAGTGCCACGTCTCCAACAATAGGGGCTTGAGTGAACAACATTTCCCAAAAAGTGACCCAACGTGTGAAAGTTTGGACAAGGTTTGGCCAAGTGAGCCTAAAATTTACCGCGTGTTTGCTCGCCATTCACTTACCGCGTTCGCGAAGGGCGTTTATGGGCGTAGGCTAGGGAACCTGAGAAGAAATGAGGCCACATGCGCGAGGCATACTACGAGCAGGTTGAAAACATCAATGCCGATCTAGTTGAAGTAACTCGACTGGTCGGCTCGGCCATGAACCGAGCGACCCAGGCACTGCTAGATGCGGATCTGCAGTTGGCCGAAGCAGTAATTGATTTCGATGCCAAGGTTGACCTCCTCACCGCCAGCATCGACGAGCGCTGCTTTGAACTCATTGCCTTGCAGGCACCCGTTGCTACCGACCTTCGAGTACTTCTTGGTGCTATGCGAATTTCGAGTTCACTTGAGCGCATGGGTGATTTGGCAGAACACGTCGCCAAACAGGCTCGGATGCGTCACCCCAAGGTTTCAGTTCCCCAGGAGGTGCGCGGGACATTCGCCGAAATGGGCGGACTAGCTGAAGCAATTGTGTCCAAAACTGGATCTGTCATTGCAACAAAAGATGTCAGCCTTTGTGTGGACATCGCTCGACACGACGAAGAAATGGATCGCCTACACCGTGAACTCTTCACCATCGTGCTTTCTTCGTCCTGGAAGTACGGGGTCGAGGAGGCAATTGACGTAACACTTCTTTCTCGCTTCTATGAACGATACGCCGATCACGCCGTGTCCGTGTCCAAGCGCGTGGTCACTATTGTCACCGGTGAACCATATGTAGCTGTCTCACTCACCAACTAGGTTTTTATCTATGCGCGTCGCACTCCTGTCCATTCATACTTCACCCCTTGACCAACCAGGTACCGGCGATGCCGGTGGCATGAACGTCTATGTGGTGGAGACCGCCAAACGTCTCGCGCAAAGCGGTATGGAGATTGATATCTTCACTCGCGCAACTGCCTCACGCCTGGCCCCCACGGTCGACATCGCGCCCGGTGTTCAAGTGGTTCATGTCACGGCAGGGCCATTCGAAGGGCTACGCAAGAGCGACCTCCCTGGTCAGCTTTGCGCCGTGACCGCTGGCGTGTTGCGCACGGAGGCGTCCAAATCCGAGGGCCACTACGATCTGATCCACTCTCACTATTGGCTCTCAGGTCAGGTGGGTTGGCTTGCTTCCGAGCGTTGGGCAGTCCCCTTAGTTCACACAATGCACACCTTGGGGCGAGTAAAAAATCTTAATTTGGCCGCAGGTGATGCGCCTGAACCCGACATGCGACTGATCGGCGAACAACAAGTTGTTGACGTAGCTAAACGCCTGATTGCAAACACCCAGATTGAAGCTACTGAACTCGCGAGTTTTTACTCCGCCGACCCATCCAAGATCGACGTTGTGAATCCCGGAGTTGACCTTGAGCTGTTTTCACCCGGATCCCAGAGTGCTGCTCGCAAGGAACTCAACATCCCCCTCGACGCCAGCCTGTTGCTGTTTGTCGGCCGGATTCAACCTCTGAAAGCGCCAGATATTTTGATTCGTGCGGCCGCCGAACTCGTGGCGATGCGACCAGAGCTGCGAAGTTCACTGGTTGTCGTTATTTGTGGTGGAGTGTCCGGCTCTGGGCTTGATAAACCCGATGCCTTGCGTGATCTCGCGACTGAACTGGGAATTGTTGATCTGATTCGATTTGAGCCACCAAGTAGTCGAGAGAAACTGGTTTCTTGGTACCGAGCGGCCGATCTGACTGTCGTCCCTTCTTATTCTGAATCTTTCGGGCTAGTGGCGATCGAGTCTCAAGCGTGCGGAACCCCGGTTGTTGCGTCCGCCGTCGGAGGTTTAAAGACCGCAGTCGCCGACAATGTCAGTGGGCGGCTGGTCGATGGTCACAACCCGATTGCCTACTCCCACGTGTTCAACCAATTATTCAACAATCCACATTCCATGGATGAGTTAGTCAAAGGTGCACGAATACATGCGGCCGCTTTTGGCTGGGAAAAAACGACTTCTGGACTCACCGATTCCTACGAACGGGCATTAAGCCAATCCCGAGTAGCGCCATGAGTGGCGCGACTCGGGAGATAAAAAAATTTCTCACCGATGCCCAGCTTGTCTTCACCCAGACCGAAAACGTTTTTATTGTCACCATTGCAGGGGTTCGAAAGTTGAGCACCACTTGCTCTCTGAGTGTTGGGACATCGGCGCTCACTATCAATGCCTTTGTCGCTCGCAAGCCAGATGAAAACCATGAGGCGGTGTATCGCTGGCTGCTTGAGCGAAACCTCAAAATGTATGGGGTTGCTTTCGCTGTTGACACACATGGTGATATTTATCTTGCAGGTCGTGTCCCCCTCGACTCCATAGATGAAACTGAAATTGATCGGCTGGTCGGATGCGTCGCCGAATATTCAGACACTGCTTTCAACACGATCTTGGAGCTTGGATTTGCAACCGCAATTAAAAAGGAATGGGAATGGCGCGTCAGTCGCGGCGAATCAACCGCGAACCTTGATGCTTTTGCCCATCTGGCAAAGCCCCAACCCTGATCGGGCAGGATACGCCCATGAGCAAAACGGAATACACGTTAATCCTGCTACGCCACGGCGAATCGGAATGGAATGCCAAAAATCTATTTACCGGCTGGGTTGATGTTGACCTCACTGAAAAAGGTCGGGGCGAAGCCCAAAAAGGCGGTGAGCTTATTGCCGAGTCTGGCCTCTACCCGGATGTGGTTTTTACATCCTTGCTTAAGCGGGCCATAAAGACGTCTCAGATTGCCTTAAACGCCTGTGGCCGGTTATGGATCCCCGTGGTTCGTAACTGGCGGCTTAATGAGCGCCACTACGGTGCGCTACAAGGCAAAGACAAAGCCCAAACGTTGGCGGAATTCGGTGCGGACCAGTTCTTGCTGTGGCGTCGCTCATATGACGTACCTCCCCCACCTATTGCTCCGAACAGCGAATTCGCCCAAAACTCTGATCAGCGATATGCGGCGCTTCCGCAAGAAACGGTGCCCAGCACTGAATGCTTAGCCGACGTTGTTGGCCGCCTTATTCCTTTTTGGGAGGATGTGATTGTGGCCGAACATCTTCGCCGCAACGAAACAATTCTCATTGTTGCCCATGGAAACTCCTTGCGCGCCCTAGTGAAGCATCTGGACGGTATTTCCGATCAGGACATCGCTGCCCTCAATATTCCCACCGGAATTCCACTCGTCTACAGACTGGACAAGAATCTCAAGCCGATCATCTCTGGTGGCGAGTATCTGGACCCCGATGCTGCGATTGCAGCAGCAGCAGCCGTCGCCGCCCAGGGGAAGAAAAAGTAGTGCTACCGCGAGCTAGTACTTACGACCGGTGATCTCGATCATCTTCGGACGGATATCAAAGAGATAAATCAAGGCAATGACGGTACCTGCTATCCCGAAGATAGAAAGTGCCAGGGACGGGGCCAATCCCGCGAGTACAGAAACACCGGTAAGAGCAACCCACAGCAATTTGGTTTGGCGTCCAAGAATCGGGAAGTAGTCGGCGGGACGGCGAATTGCGTCAAATAAGGCAAATACCTTTACAGCCAGCAGTATGGCCCACAGTGCGTAAATAACGAGTATTTCAAATCCCATACCATGATGTTAACTGACGCTTCCCCCAATTGCAGAATCCCGCCGCTTTCACGGCGGGATTCACCCTTGTCTGCAACCGCGCTATTGACGGCGGACGTGGACGTAAAAAAGTAGCCTTACGCACCAAATCCCCAGGTGGCTCAACACTTTGAGGCCCACAGAAGCGTCTTTTGGGCACCGAGGTCGTGCTCGACCAGCGAAGCGTATTACGGGTGATACCTTGGAAAAAAGGTGTGTTCGCCTAGCATTAGTCGATAATTCTCCTCACCAACCTGGTTACGAGCTCCCAGAGCCTCAATTTGGGCTGCCATTTGAGGGGTCCTCAACCCAGCAAGAGTTATCTCGCCGTGGTTATACACCGTGAAAGTGCGGATCGCGCGATGGCAGGTAACCCCTCGCGTAAGTTCAGCCAGCGCTGCTCTACTTTGCCCATGTTGCGATGTTCCGACAAATCGATGGCGAGCCATCGCGTCCGGAAAGACTACTTCCAAACAACCGTCAAACTGATTCTCAGGGGCTTCAAAATTGCTTACATTTGGAGCAAGGAGCGTGACTGCATCGTTATCATAAAAATTAACCAGGCGATACCGCACCTTGGAAATGTGTTCGCTCTCGCGTAAAGGTTGCGCGAACCGCTTAATGAACGCGTTGCGCCAATCCTCTCGTGAAATTCCGTCTGCAGACTGAACGTAGATCATGAACTTCAGCTGATCGCCTAGATTGCCATTTGGCGACTGATTAAGTGTCTCGTCTTTCAAAGATCTTGTAAAGCCTCCCGGCGCTTGGTAACTAACCGTTTTGTCAAAAACATTCTGCTCATCTTGCATCAATGGATTAAGATTGGCAGCGAATTCCATAAGGTCCCGCTCGTTTGCGAAAGTAATTTCAGCATCACCGAAAAAACCGTTAGTGTCACTCTGAGTCCACGCGTCAATTCCTGGCATTCCTTCGCCAAGGTCAGGATCAAGGTGATGTTCAAAATACTGATGGATTCCCGGAAGACGCGAAGAAATCTGAGTATGCGCACCGGACCAATAGTCGTAAAACCACTGCCTTGCTATCCCACTACGTGGCCACAGCAAATTCATCATCGCCACATGAACTTCACTCATAACTACCTCCAATAATTATTTACGAGAGTGCAAAAAAGAAAGCCTGACCCCAGCGACCTGTATCGGCGGCTGGGGTCAGGATCATTTCTCGTGGTTATTCTTGGACGTTAGGACTGAACACAACCCTCAACGTTTTGTGGCAACATTCCCTGTGTCCAGCCTTCTGGGCACGTTTCACGGGTGATGTAGCGACGTGACTCATCTTGCTCGTACCCTTGCAGGTATTCGGCAGTGAATGGAGTCGCTTCAATACCTGGCGTGGGTTCACCTGTCTGAGCCATGTTCAACGAGACCCCTGGGGCCATGATGTTGAAAATGTCCGCGGTGTTTTCGTCACCGACAACACCTTCAGGGAATACATTGCAGTACTCCGTGGCGGGCTCATCATTGGCTTGCATGCATTCCGTTACGTTTTCCGCCGTAACGATCGTGTAGGGAACCTCAATGTCGTGAGGAATGCCTTCTGGTCCGTTGAGAACAACTGCCAGAGCGACCTTCATTCCAATAGCACCCTGTGATGGTGGGGAGCCGATAGATGCACCGGGGTAGCCTTCCTTCATCCGCAACCGGAAGTAGTTGGAAGTCTCGCCGGTAACCGGAATCTCTTTCCCTGCAGCATCCAATGCCTTGACTACACCAGATTCACCGTAGCCGCCAAAGATACCTTGAACATTCGGGAAGGAACCTAGCGCTTTAGCTGTCTCTTTCTGCTGCTGCGCACTGTCCCATCTACCTTCGTACTCGGTCATAATTTCGGTTCCTGGGTAATTCTCCATTGCTGCTAGTGCTGAACCATAGTGAACAATGTCTGTAGATGTTCCCACAATCCCGTGCGAAACGAATATCTCACCCGGTCCGCCCATCAACGTCAGCAACTGATCCATAGCGTTGTAGCCCATGAACGGATTTTCAACAAGTTGACCATCCGTGCCAAAGGGCACTGATGTGATGTAGGACACATTATAGACGCACGGTTCTGTTGCAGTTGCGTCGTAAACGATAACTGTCACGCCCGCGTCACAAGCTTCCTTGTACGCATCGTTGATGGCTGTTGGGGAAAGAGCATAACTGATAATCGCATCGGCACCATCGGCCACCATGGACTGAACCTGCGAAATCTGTGCCTGTGGATCTGCCTCGTCGCGAACTCCAATCACGTCAACACAGTCGCTGTAAGGAGCCATCTGGCCGATTCCCATACCCGTGTTTTGAGCCTCTTCTTGCCACGAGTTCCCAATATTGAGGGAGGTCATATAGACCGTGTACTTATCCCCGCCTGAACGTGGAGGCACAGCTCCTGGTCCCAAGATAGCGCAATCACCGGCGGAATCGACGCTTTCTGCTTCTACATCCGCTGCAACCTCGTCACCTGCGTTGGCACCGTCAGTGGAATCGCTGCTACAGGCAGCGAGTGCCAGCGATGCAGCTCCTAGCACCGCCACAGCCTTTAGGACCAGGCTGCGCTTCATGTTTGCTTGTCTTATCATTTCGGATTTCCTTTCTTCACCATTGCTATTTTTTCACCAACACTTGTTGGCGAGGATTCGATTTAACTAAATTCCATTTACGGTCCGGACGGGTAACAATCAAGGCGAGGAGGATCACCACTCCGTAGAGCACGGACTTGTACCCTTCTGGATACCCAGTTGCCTGAATCACAACGATAATTGTTGTCAGAAGTACCGTCGCAGTGAAAGTGCTTTGCCAGAATCCCAACCCACTTCCAATGACTGTTCCTCCAACAAGTACCGCAGTGATTGCAGGTATCAACCATTCGTCGCCTAGGCTTAACTGCGCGTTGCCTGAATAACCAAGCAGCATGATCCCAGCTATGCCGGATGCCAGCGCACCCACCACATACACCAAAATTTCAATACGCAATACCGGTTGACCTGCAATACGAGCTGTGCCTGGGGAGCTTCCAAAGAGATAGGCCTGCCGACCGAAAACGCTTTTAGCCTGAATGATGTAACCCAACACCCCTACGAGGAGGAAGATAAATATAGGGATACCAATTCCATAGATCTTTCCAATGCCACTGAACAGGTTGATGACTGCATCTGGCCCAGCCGGAGCTTTGCGGCCGAAGGTCATTCCCATCGAAATTCCAGCCAAAATTGTGCCCATGGCAAGTGTAATAATGAATGCAGGAATCTGGAATTTTGCAATAATGAAGCCGCTGATCAATCCGAATAGTGCCGACGCGATTAGCGCCACAACGACCGCCATTAGGACTGGCCACTCCCACACGCTGGTCGCCACGGCCACGATGGTCGCAGAGACAGCAATCACGCCAGGGATGGAAAGATCCAGCCCACCAATCAACATGACCAAGCCTTGACCGAAAGCGATCACAGCCACGAACAGGCTCTGAGTAAGGATTGTTCCCACCGACAAGTACGAAGGAAGCCCATCGCTGTAGAAGCGACCGAGGAAGAGCACTCCGATGGCGAGGTTCACCAGAATTATTGGTCGGATAAATCCCGGTGACCTGAGCAGATTGCGACCGCCTTCCGACGAAGCGGCTGTAAACACGGTTATCGCAGATACTGCAAGACAGATGAACAAAGCAATTTCGATACTCATGACTAATGACCATTCCTTTCCACCCATTGATCTGCGTCCGTTTGATCTATTTCACCAGTGGTTTCCTTAAGTTTTGCGCCCTGGCGCATTGCGCTGACAGCGCCGGCCAGGACAGCTAAAATAATGAGTACACCTGTGAATACTCGTGCGCTCCAGCCGCTAATTCCAATAACGAACAGCATCTTCGGCATAACCATTAGGGTTAGGGCGCCGAAAATCGTTCCAATCGCCGATCCACTGCCGCCTATAAAAGCAGTGCCGCCAATTGCGATTGCTGCGAAAGTTGACAAAACATACGATTCACCAATCGTCGCATCGCCGGATTTAATAGCTGCCGCCAAGAAAACTCCTGCCAGCGCGTACAAAATGCCCGCTATGGTGAAGATGGACAAGCGAACTTTGCGAACGGAGACACCGGACAGCTGGACGGCCTCTTCATCGCGCCCCACTGCATACATGTAAATCCCGAGCTTTGTCCGCTTGAATAAGAGCCAAGCTACGACTAGCACCAACAAGATAAGTGCCGGTCGGGGGAAGAACGCGGACGACGATGATTCAGAAGAGCCAGTGACGAAGGATATGAGGTTCTCGTCGACTGAGCCCCCTGGGCGCACCAAGAGGATGAGGGAAACGCCCTGCAAGATGATGAGTGTTGCGAGGGTAACGGCGATAGCTGGAAGCTTTGCAAACACAACAAACACTCCGTTGAGCAGGCCAATTAATGCTCCTACGGCAAGCACCAAGATGACCACTATCCAGACGTTTGTCTCCTTAAAACTTGTTGCCATCATGACGCTTGTTAGAGTAATAACTCCGGCGGCCGACAGGTCAAACTGCTTAGTGATAATGACCAAGGTGACACCAATTGAGGCAACTGCTAAAGGTAATGCGAGCACGAGCCAGTCTGTTATATCCTTGCTCTCAAGAGGGTTTCGCGCGTTTATTGCCCAAATTAGAAAGAACACCAAGAGGATGAGTGCCGCTCGTGTCGAGCCATCGCTGGCGATGCGGCGAACGACCGAACCCACCGAGCTCATTGAGTAGCTCCCGTTGACTGGGCGCTAGAATGCCGACCAACGGCAGCTGCCATTACTTTTTCTTCTGTCGCGTCGCTTCCCGTCATGGACGCGACGATTTTGCCGTCGTACATGACGAGTATTCGATCGCAAAGGCCCAGGAGTTCGGGGATCTCGGTTGAGTACAGCAAAACTCCCACGCCTTCTCCTGAGGATTTGCGCAAGCTGCTGTACACCTCCAATTTCGCAGATGGGTCAATCCCGCGTGTCGGATCAAACATCAACAAGATTTGCGCTCCTGAAAGTGCCGTACGAGCCAAAACAGTCTTCTGTTGATTCCCTCCTGACAACTGGCCAACATTTCTTGTCAAAAAATCCTCAGCAAGGTGGCTCTCAATGCCTGCTTTACGCGACATACTCCGTTCAGAACGATTTCGAATAATTCCTGCCGTCGAGACCTTCGAGAAAACTGGCACCGAAATATTTTTGATTGACGACATATCCGCAAAAATACCTTCTCGCTTCCTCTCCTCTGGAACGAGAGCTATTCCCGGCCCCGAACGGGATGCGGTGCGCGGTGTGCGCAACTTCGCAACTTCGCCCTCTACTCGCACTTCCCCTGACCTTGCCCGGATTGCTCCACCGAGTGCGTAGAACAACTCGCGCTGACCCTGTCCCTCTAGCCCCGCAATACCAACAATTTCTCCTGCGCGAACATCCAGACTCACACCCGAGACTTGTCTTCCAACTGCCAAGTTTTTGACTTCCATTAGCGTTGCGGCATCGTCTCGTAAGGGACTCTCTCTGGGAGGAAATGCCAAGGAAATTGACCGCCCAATCATCGTGGAGATGATTTGCTCATGATTAAAGTCTGCCTTGAGGAATTCCCCGACTATTGCGCCATTTCGCATAATGGTTCCCTTATCACAAATCTCTTTAATCTCTGCGAGCTTGTGGGAAATGTAAATGACGCATGTACCCGCATCACGCATTTGTTGAACGTGCTCAAAAAGCCACGATGTATCTGAAAGGGCCGCTGAAGGCTCATCGAGAATCAGGATTTTCGGCTTGCTATTCAGTGCGCACACAATTTCAATTCGCTGCTTTGCACTCAGTGACAAGGACGCGACCGTACTACGCACATTAATATCGTTCACACCCCACCGATGCAGGATCTCACGCGCCTGTGATTCAACTCCCGTTCGAGTTACAATTCCGAAGCGCGTTGGCAAATCAGAGATTAATACGTTCTCCGCCACGCTGAGATTAGAAATAAGCGAGAGTTCTTGAAAAGCCGTACTCACCCCTAAGGATCCTGACTTTCGCGGATTGCCGAACTCTAATTCTTGGTCGGCGATCTTCACCGATCCCTTGTCAGGGACCACGATTCCCGATAGCACCTTTACTAACGTGGATTTTCCCGCACCATTTTCTCCCACGATTGCGTGGATTTCTCCAGCTTCCATCGTCAAGGTGGCACCGTTTAAGGCGGTCGCGTCACCGTAATGCTTGCTGAGGTTTGAGACTTCCAATATGTTCACACGAACCCCTTCAACGTATAAAAGCTAAGTCAATTGATTGCACATTACCCTTCCAAGCACCAAAAATTTAGTTTATGCAAGTAATTCTTGGACCGTTATGAAACCTTAATTCTTTCCAAAAGTTTCTCTTTTTGCGCTCCAGGACGCTCAATCGCTCCCTCCGGTACTATTGAGACAACCACGCGAACGGTCAGTCTGGTGCGGACCTCGTCTTCAACCATCCTCGTCAGTTCACTGGGGTTTAAAGTTGAACGTTCGCTTTGCTCAACGCGTATCTTGAGGGGCTCATAAGTGCTATGCCCTTCGAAGTCTAAATCGATTTTTAAATAACCGGTTGTGTCAGGCGCCAACTGCGTGACAACGTCCTTCACCGCAGCGGGGAAAACATTTACGCCGCGAACAATAAGCATGTCATCTGCCCGACCGTGGGCTTTGATCCGATAACCGGTCCTGCCGCACGAGCAACTCATGTCTGATACCGTTACGATATCGCCCATTCGGTAGCGGATTAAGGGTGTTGCCTGACGACGCAATGTGGTGTACACCAATTCGCCTGTTGCACCTTCTTCAATCGGCACTGATTCAAGGGTGTCGGGATCGATTAACTCAACGTGTAAAGCGGCTTGGCTGCACAGATGCATTCCGTCCTTGACGTCGCATTCAGCCCAGTAAGTACTTCCAAAGTCTGCACCTCCCATCATGTCGCGCACATCTGCGCTCCATAGCTCTTCCATTTTTTGACGGATAGCTGGAACGCCTCCTCCAGGTTCACCTCCGACCGAGATTTTGCGAATCGAAAGATCAGAAGCACTTTTGCCCAGCACTTCCTGAGCGACACTCCCTAAGTGGTTCACCATTGAGGGTGTGGCACACATGGCAACAGGTTTTAGGTGGTCTATAGCCTGCAATAGTCGCTCGGTTCCCGACTCGGCGCCTAACGGAATGACGCAGCAGCCCAGATGCTGTAGGTGCTCAATGTTAACGAGACCACCGACAAAACCCCTTCCCATGGCGTATGCATGCATTACCCAGTCTCGTGGACGAAATCCATTGGCATAAAAAACCCGGGCACCCATTGAATTCCACGTTTCAATATCTTGCCCAGTGGCAGCTACGAAAGTTGGCATTCCGGTTGTTCCTGAAGATGATTGAATCTGGACGATGTCAGCCAACGAGGCCGCGGCGTGTAATCCGAGCGGTGGACGAGCCAACAGGCTTTCGCGAAGCTCGTCTTTCGTTGTAAGAGGTAAGTTGGGTAGTTCCTTCAGCGATGTGATTGAAGTCCGTGAAATACCTGAATACTTCTGTTGATAGAAATCCGATTGGCTTAAAACATAATCCAATTGCTTTTGAAACAAGTCTTCATGCAATTCTGAGATCTCAGACCATGGTAGAACTTCTAACTCATCGAAAGTTTCTGTCATCCTATACCACCTTCCGGATTTCGTCGGGAAGACCGAACATCCGAAACTCTGGAACGACGCCCTGGCCGAATAATTGAATTGCGCGGGCCGTGTCGCCCGGGTGCATATTGTGGTACGCCAAGCGTGCAACTACATAATTCACGCCCAACTCTCGTTCGTAGGCGTACAACCGCTCAATACATGTGTCTGGATCCCCGATAATGATCGTGTCCATGACAAGTTTGTCAAAGTCCGATGATGACAGTTCTAGGCCCGCACGCATTTGTGCGTTGTACAAATCACGAATGGCAGCTCCGGCCAGGCGCTGCGCCTCGTCCGTTGTTGGCGCAATGAAAACATCACGAATTAAAGGGACGACTCGTTCAAAAGTTGGATTTAATCCTTCGTACAACGGACGCATTTGCTCTAGAGTCAAATGGCCGGGGGCCATGTACGGAACACCCGTGCGCCGAGCAACCTCAGCTGCCTCAGTTCCACCACACATCCAGAGCGGCATATCTAATTGAGCGGGCTTGGGCTGCACCGAAATGCGATCTAGGCCCCTTGCCTCAACATGAATCTCTTCATTATTCATGGGGATGTTGTGAAACTCTGAGTGGTGCGAGAACGGGTTTGGCCCCCATGCTTTTCGCAGGACTGCGATGTCATCTACGATACGATCGGCAGAGTTTGAAGCTCCCGAGCCAGCCCAGCCGCGAACAGTCTCATCATTTGGCACTTGACCTGCAACGATTGTTCTGCCCGCGTTGATGTTGTCAATGCAAGCGACTTCCTCGGCGACGTAAATCGAATTTACCAAGCCCAGGACCGGCATCATTCCCACTCGCACAAATTCTGTTCTTTGTGAAAGGCCAGCCGCCACGACCGACGCTGACGAATTGAAGGAGTCCGGCGTGAAGTGCCGTTCATCAACCCAAACGGAGTCAAACCCCCACCACTCCGCTGTCACTGCATGTTCTAAAACTTCCTCATAAATATCTACTTGTTTGCGGCCGCAACAACCACCAGCTGGCTTACGGCAGCCAGCACAGCGCCAACCCTGCACCGATTCCAATGTCATGGGTCCCAGTCCGAATCGCATAATTTTCTCCAATCACCAATTGAACATGTTAGATATTCGGGATAACTTCGGTCGCGAGCAATTCAAGTGAGCGCAAGTACTTCTGGCGTGGAAGCGAGTCAAATCGGGTACCAAAAATAATGTGATCGCAACCTGTTGCGGCGATTTCCCTCAAACCCCGTGTGACTTTTTCGGGCCGGCCAATAGTGCGCTCGTGTACGGTCACGAGCTTCGCCGCCGCTGCGTCCAGTTTGTCAGGCGTATCAAAACCGACAGACGCACCATTTTCGTCTTTGAGATACCGCCAGCCGCCAAGTTGATCGCGCAACAAGAACCGTAGGGACTTCAGCGCATTTTGGTAAGCATCATCATCTGTTTCAGCAACCCATCCTCGGCGCAGCACTCCCATCTTTGCTTTGGAGACGTCTACGTCATATTCCTGTGCAGTTTTGTGATAAAGCTCGATGTGTTCACTCAACTGGTCAAGGGTTAGCGCGTCGGAGAGAATAATGGATACTCCCAATTTCGCCGCACGCTTGATGGGTTCCGGTCCCACTGCTGCCACCCAGATCGGCACCTCTGATTGGAATGGTTTGGGGCTCACTGAGATGTCAGGCACGTCAAATTGCTTGCCGTGAAAATTCACTGGATCGCTACTCCAGGAACGCCGCAAAACCTCGATGCCTTCTTCAAAACGAATCCTGCGATTGCGCCTATCGATGTTGAATCCGTCGAATTCGTTATCTCGATAGCCCAAACCTAAACCAAGTTCAAGTCTGCCGCCCGAGAGTTGGTCAACGACCGCTGCTTGCGTCGCAACGCGAAGCGCCTCATGCTGGCTGAACAGCATGGTGGATTGCCCAATTTTGATGTGCCTAGTTGCCGCGGCAATGCCGCCAGCCACCGTAAGTAGGGCTGGTGAGTAACCGTCGTACCAGAAGTGATGCTCCGTTTGCCAGATCGTCTTAATTGTTTGCAATTCATCGCAGAACTGGGCATCCTCCATCAGCTCTTTGTAAAGATACGAAAAGTGTCGCGGACCCTGCTTTGTGGACTGCATACTCCAAATACCGACGCCGACTTCAACTTTACCCATGACCACGCTCCCTAGTACTAACTCCGGTAGGTACTAAGCAAACTCTAGGGTCAAATCACCCCTTCAGCAAGCACTTTCACCAATCAAAAAATCCTTTACCCGATTTTTTTCCAAGATCCCCGTTCGCAACCATGTCGATCAGAAGCTGAGGTGGCTCAAAACGAGACCCCAATGCTTGGGCCAGATTACGAGCAATGCCTAATCGAACATCTAGGCCGACTAAGTCCGTCAAGCGCAACGGTCCCATTGGGTGCCGATAACCCAATTCCATTGCCCGGTCAATATCGGCCACCGAAGCAACACCATCACTCACCATGCGAATCGCCTCGAGGCCAAGTGCGATTCCGAGTCGACTCGTTGCAAATCCGGGGCTATCTTCCACTGTAATGGCGTCCTTGCCAATAATGTTAACTAATTGCTGGGCCGATGCAGCAGTCTGAGTCGAAGTTTTTTCTCCGACCACGATTTCAACCAAAGGATTCGACCATGCGGGGTTGAAAAAATGCATCCCGATAAATGACTCAGGGCGGGTAAGTTTTGCCGCAAGTGAACTGATTGAAATGCTACTCGTGTTGGAAGCCAGCATGGTGGGATGCAAAGTTTCCGCACCCAACAATGCGACAGTCTTCAGATCAAAGTCTTCTGGCACCGCTTCAACGAGAAGTAGCGGCTTTGGTGAAATTGCTCCTAGTGAAGAGTGTGTGGAAACCCGTTGCGTGAGTAAATTACTGTCAGCGCTCCCCAACACTCCACGTTTTACCGCACGGTCAGCAACATGCTGCACGAGTCGAAGACATGATTCTCGGGTTGCTTCTGCCGGGTCAACTACATCAACTTCAAACTTCGCTAAGCCAAAAACATACGCGATACCTGCTCCCATCGTCCCTCCGCCAAGAACAACGATACGTTGGCTCAACGGTAGCCCTCGAAGTTCGGAGAACGTTTCTCTACAAATGCGTCTACTCCTTCTTTCGATTCAGGAGTCCCCGTGAAAACACCCAGGGCATCAAAGGCCATCGTGGAAATCCCCGCAATTGACTCACTGTCCGCATTGAACGAATGCTTCACAATGCGTAGCGCGGTTGGACTCAACGCCAACATTTCATCAGCCCACGCTCGTACTTCCTCATGTAACCGCTCGAACGGCACAACTACGTTAACCAGCCCCCAGTCCATCATCTGTTGCGCTGAATAGCGGCGGCACAAAAACCAAATTTCACGTGCTCGGCGTGCTCCAACAATTCGGGCGAGGTAGGCGGTTCCAAATCCTGCATCAAAGGAACCGACTCTGGGGCCGGCTTGACCGAATTCGGCATGCTCTGCAGCAATCGATAGGTCACAGACAACATGCAAAACTTGCCCTCCGCCTATTGCGTAACCATTGATCGCCGCAATGACAGGTTTAGGAATGTCCCGGATTACCCGCTGTAGGTATTCGTCCTGGAACACGCCGTACTCACTTGGTCCGTAATCACCGGTTTGTTGGCGCTGCTTCTGATCTCCACCCACGCAAAAAGCCTTATCGCCAGCACCGGTAAGCGCTACTACCCCAACTGTCGAGTCTCCCCAAGCGACCTTGAAGGCATGGATCAATTCGTCAATGGTGTTGGCTGAGAATGCATTGAGCCGTTCAGGTCGGTTGATAGTGATCCATGCCAACCCCCGGTCCACGACATAGGTGACATCTTTCAGTTCCCTTTGCATGATTCATTCCTCCTTGTTTCGCCAGACCCAGGTTTTAAACCCTGAGGTGGCTTTGGTAACTTTGGGTGGATAAGGTGTGGCATACGCACGCGGAAAGAAGGCTTGGCAATGTCGCATCAAACGCAGTTGATTGATGCGCTGTGTGCGCTTGGCTTCACGACCTACGAAGCGAGAACGTACACAGGTCTCCTGGAAAATTACAGTCAAACCGCGTATGGACTCTCCAAAGTCACCGGAGTCCCGCAGCCGAAAGTTTATGAAGTTCTGAGAAAATTGGAAGCACGAGGTGCGGCAGTTCTTGTCTCTACCGACCCCCAGAAGTTCGCGGCCACTCCTCCGCAAGAAATCCTCACGAGTTTGCGGGTTGAATTTGAATCCCGCATGAATAGCGCGGACCATGCAGTTACCGTCGCTGTTTCGGAAAACAAGCCACTCACCCAAGCGCCTAAAGTGATGACCGAGCTTTCTGGAAAAGCCACGATCATGGCCGCGGCAAGTCAGCTCTTGGCTGAGGCAACCGATAAGGTCTACCTGTCGGCCTGGGTCCCCGAGCTTTCCGAACTCGAACCCCAAATCAACCGAGCATCTAATAATGGAGTTTTCTTCGTCACATTGGGATTTGGCCAGGGCCAAGTGCACGAGCCGAACGGGCATTTTTACCGCCATGGGTCTACCTTGAAAACCCTCTACCATCATCATCAAAACCGACATTTCGCTCTTGTCGCGGACGGCAACACCGTTCTTTGGGCGACTTATGTTGATGATGTTGGTTGGACAGGTTTGCTGGCACGGGACCGCAGAGTCGTGGGCTTGGTGCGCACCTACATTCGGCACGACATTTACGTCCAGAAAATTTACGCACGATTCGGTCCTGAGCTGATGGAAACCTTTGGTGCCGGACTTGAATTGCTCACCAACGTCAACCAAGACTTGGTCATGACTGACGCTTCTATCGACTCGGTGGCAATTGATGCGGCCGTAAGCCATTCGTTGGCTGCGAAAATTTTGCGAAACGAAGACGCCAGCTAGCACATCTCCTGCCCCACGATTACAGGTGTCCATGTGGGTCACTTATCTGTTCCGCTCCCATAATGCAGCCATACTCGTGAAGAATTTCTTGGGAGTGCTCACCTAGAGCAGGTGGTGGAAACTTCGTCACGCATTTTTCGCTATCCATCCAAATCGGAGATCCTTGCACCTTAATCGTTCCGGCAAGACTGTGATTGAGTTCGAGAACCATTTCGTTGTGCTGAATTTGTGGATCGTCGCACACCATCCCATAATCCAATACTCGACCCACTGGAACTCCTGCAACGTCAAGAAGGTTGATCCATTCTTGAACATTACGGTGAGCCAAAGCCTCATTTACTCGGGTTCTTAAATACTCGGCATGCTGCACGCGTGAATCGTTGGTTGCTAGCCGAGGATCGGAAATTAAATCTGCAAGCCCGAGAGCCTTACACAGTATTTGCCAGTGCATGTCGTTGACAACCGCAAGTACAAGGTCTCCATCTTGAGCTCTATATATATCTGTGGGAGCAGTGAATGGTGACCCTGATCCGAGTCGCTGAGGCTGTTCCCCTGTTGCCAGATACGAACTCACCCAACACGCTTGCAACGCTACAAATGCATCACGCAACGCGACGTGCACCTCTGAACCTTTTCCTGTCCGCTCGCGCTGCAACAAAGCGGCAGTTATCGCGAATGCGGCGGTAGTTGCAGCGTAAACATCCGCGGCGTTTGTGCCCACCTTGACCGGAAGACCATTAGGGCTTCCAGTTACTGCAAGCATTCCAGATTCTGCTTGAAATAGGAGATCGACCCCCGGTCTACTCGCCATCGGACCGGAAGGTCCGTAACCTGAAACAGCGCAGTAAACAAGCCCCGGATGAAGAGCGTGAAGATCCGGATAAGCAAGCCCGAGACGATCGGCAACCCCTGTTCGATAGTTGTGAATCACAACATCGACGTGCGAAGCGATCTCCCGAGCGCTGGCGAGGTCCTGTGGATCTTTCAAGTTGAGAATCAATCCTCGCTTGCCACGATTAACCGCCATGAAGAACGCGCTTTCCCCGGACACAAAGGGGGCAAATTGTCTGGCCATATCTCCTTCTGGCGGTTCAAGTTTAATAACTTCGGCACCCATGTCCGCGAGTAGCATTCCGCAAAAAGGCGCCGCCACGAGTGCGCCCATTTCTAGGACCTTTATACCTGCAAGTGGACTCGCGTGATTCGTCATTACCGCTCCAGCAAGCAATATGTACTTTGGTCTCCACCAAAGCGCCTCGTGATCCGTGAATTCTTACCATTATTTTCACATAATCCTCGTGCCAGGGTGGAAACCAACCGAGTACCGGATGCCCCGAAGAGATTCCCGGTTGCAGTGGGGCCGACCCGATAACTATGACCGATAAAAATTTCACCTGTCGCCCCGCCCACCACGATTATTCTCTCTATATTCGGGGCCGCGGCGTCATCGCGCCGCATCCCGGAGAAGCCAGCGCGATGCTCGCACAAAGGAGTACGAAAACCACCGATAGAATAAATACCACTTTGCACGAGAATTCCTGAGACTCAAAAGTGATGCAAAATTGGAAGCAATTTAGATACCTCTGCGAATCTGCTTTGGTAAATCTGGCATACGGAACTCAGGAATAACCTCTCGACTGAACAGGGACATCGAAGCCAACAACTGATGAAGCGGCATGCCAGGAAAATGCATGCGGCAGATGAGGTGGTCTAGGCCGTTCACTGAATCTAGTGCGGCGATCTGTTCAATTACTTGTTCTGGATTGCCAACAATCAATGAGGACTTGCTCAATCCCGTAACATCGGCTGGATCACCCTGCCACATTCCCCACTCCGAATACCGCTTAAATTGGTAAGAAGCCATGTCAGCGACTTCAGACAGGGGATCGTCATTTGCTGATACGTACACGTCGCGAATTAGCATCTTCGGGCGACGCGCAGCCGCGGGCGCCACTGCATCGTAATCAGACCACAAAGAATTCAACGCATCATTATCTGAAATAGCACCAAGAACCATAGGTAATCCCATTTCTGCTGCCAGAGATCTTCCATAAGCCCAAAAACCACCGATCAAGAGGGGGAGTTCGAACTGGGCCGGTTGCGGCTGCACCAAAACAGTGCCCGATGGAATCGGTGTATGTTCAGGTAGACCAGCAGGGATTGTCCAATGTTTGCCTTCATGCCGAAATGCTTTTGGAGCCCAGGCCTTTAGGAGCACTTCAATAGTCTCTCGGTATCGCTCCTGATAATCGTCTTCGGTAATTCCGTAGGCCAACCTCTCGTGCGAGGCGGCGTTGATGGGCACCACGATTGCCCGCCCCCCTGAGAGATTGTCAAGGACGACAGCATCTTCGGCGAGATACAGGGGGTGCGTTAGCCCAGCAATAGGAAGTACACCGATCTTGACAGACTCAGTTTTGGCCGCAATATTCGCAGCTGCAATAAAAGGCTGTGGGCAGTACCCATCGGCTGAAAATTGTCGCTCCGCAACCCACACGGAATCAAATCCCGTGGAATCAGCCTGGCGTGCAGCTTCACCGACAATTTCGTACGCTTCCATCCATGAGATGTTGCCTGCTTGCTCGGCGGCAAAAGGCCCTAATCCAAAACGCATGTCATGCCCTCCCTACTGTGCTTAACGCTGGCGCAACTTCGCCCGCCAACAACTCCATGGCGCGATGCCTGTCCTCAGGTGACTCCGAAACCATGTGTGTCCGCGCCACAATAAAGTTAACTCCAACAGATTCAAGGTTCTTAAGCCGTCTAATCACGGTGTCGGGGGTACCGATCGCCGCATTATTACGGATCACTCCTTCTGCAGCTTTACGCAATGCCACCGGTTGATCAAAGCCCAGTGAGTTTCCGTTTTCGTCAGACAGATATCGCCAACCACCAAGTTGCTCCAATAGGAACGCGCGGAGCCTCGGGATGGTAACGGCTTCTGCTCGAGCAGCCGACTCGTCAACCCAGACGTACCTCAAAATGCCGAATTTAATATTACTGCTATCGACTCCGGCGGATTGAGCTGTCCGGTGATACAACTCGATGAGTTCACCCGCCCGCCGATCATCATGTGCGTCTGAAAGAAGGAGGTTCAGACCTCGGCGTGCGGCTCTTTCGACAGCTTTCTCCCCAACTGCTGCGACCCATATTGGCACAGGTTGCTGAACGGGCGAAGGAGTAATGACTTGTGCTGCTTCCCCCCTTTCGGGTGAATACGCTTTGCATTCACCAAAAGAGGCTCCACGGGAGGCTGCGGACAAGATGTCGAGCGCATTTTCCATGCGACTTGCGCGTTTTTTCCGTGAAATACCGAGGGCATCGTACTCAATATCACGGTATCCAAGGGCCACGCCGAAATCCAGTCGGCCATGGGATATCTGGTCAAGTGTGTTTACGCCCTGAGCGACACGGATCGGGTCATGCTGAGGCAGCAGTAAGCAACCGGTGCCGATTCGTAGGCGAGTGGTCGCCCCGGCAATGTAGCCCCCAGCTGTGAGAAGAGATGGCAGGTAACCGTCGTACCAAAAACGGTGCTCAGTAAGCCATAAGGATTCAAAACCTACGTGCTCGGCGAATTGTGCATCTTCGGCCAGTCTCCGATACAACGTGGGATGCGACAGGGGCGCGTTCCGCGTGCTCTGCATGCCCCACAATCCAATTCCGAATTCCATTGGTAACTCCTTAAAAAATGCCGTCATTAATTTTTCTCAGATAGTAGTACCGACCCTTGTAGTTATCAACCGGTTTCGGTAGAATACGGCCATAAAATTAATCAATGCGTCTGACGATCTCGTCAACTTTTAAGGCTCGTGTCTAATTTTGAGGAGCGCTCACAGTGAAGAGGCAAGTATCTGCCGCGGTAGTTGGTGGTTCTATCGGAGGACTCACTACCGCGTTGCTACTGGATCACGTCGGATTTGACGTCACAGTCTATGAACGAAGCTCCAGGGAATTAGACGGCAGAGGAGGCGGGATCGTCTTACAACCAGAGATGCTGCGATGGTTCAAAGAAATCAGCAAACAAAACCCCTCCAAACTATCCATTCGATCGAGTGCGCTTCGTTATTTAGGTCCCGAAAACTCCGTCACCTACGAAGAGCCAGTTCAATGGCGGTTTAGTTCGTGGAGCACGCTGTATCGTGCACTGCTCGCCGACTTTAGACCGGATCGTTACTTTCTCGACCATAGCGTTGCAAATGTTCAACAAGACCTCGATTGTGCAACATTGTTTTTCGAAAATGGCGACTCGGCGGCATTCGACTTCGTGATCTTTGCTGACGGAATTACTTCAACGGGAAGACAACTCGTCTTCCCCGAGGCTGTGCCCGAGTACTCGGGCTACGTGGGGTGGCGAGGCACTGTTCCGGAGAATGAATTAAGCCCAGAGTCCATGAAACTCATGGGGGATGCCCTTGGCTACGCCTTCGTCGACGATGGCCACATTTGCATGTATCCCATCCCTGGTCCTAACGGGGAAATCACGGCTGGCTCGCGTCTTATGAATTACGTCTATTACCAAAACGTTGCTCACGGTGCCGAACTTGATGCCATGATGACAGATATTGACGGCATCAGAGGCATCGTTTCTGTGCCACCAGGTCGGGTGCAAGAAAAGTACATACGTGAGATGAAGAAACATGCGACAGAAACACTTCCTCCAGCGACAGCCGAATTAGTTACAAAGACTGCCCAGCCGTACATTCAAGTGATCTTTGATGTCCGCGTGGCCCGCATGGTGACCGGTCGAATAGCCTTGTTAGGCGATGCAGCCTTTGTCGCTCGACCTCATGCGGCAGCAGGTAGCGCGAAGGCAGCAGACGATGCTTGGGCCCTGTTCGACGAATTCAACGAATCTGATGCAGATATTGCGACGATACTGTCACAGTGGGAAACACATCGTTTAGAAGTCGGCAATAAGCTCATCGATCGAGTAACACTCATGGGCAGGCGGGCACAATTCGAACACAATTGGGTTCCAGCCGACCAGGAGTTGCGCTTTGGGTTGAAAGGAGGCCTCCTTCAACCGCAGTATTAATTTGGTGCACCAAACTCAGCAGAAATATTCCATACCAACAACAATTGCCATAGGAGGAACGATGAAGGGACTTGTTTACAACGGACCCGGCTCAATTACTTGGACCGATCGGCCCGATCCCAAAATGCAAGCTGACACGGACATAATCATGCGGGTAACCACAACTACTATTTGTGGTTCCGACACGCACATCATCAAAGGCGGCGTTCCCGATACCCCACATGGCACGATATTGGGACACGAAGGTGTCGGAGTTGTTGAAGAAGTTGGGTCAGCTGTTAAAAGCGTTAAGCCCGGGGACCGGATTTTGGCGACGTGCGTGACCGCATGCGGATATTGTCGTTTCTGCACTTCGCAGCAATACGGTCAATGCCTCAACGGTGGCTGGGCACTCGGTCATTTAATAGATGGGGTGCAGGCGGACTTCGCGCGAATTCCATTTGCCCAGAACTCCACCTACAAGATCCCTGACGCGCTTTCCGACGAACAGGTGGTCTTCCTCACCGATATCTTGGCAACTGGATATGAAGTTGGCGTGTTGATGGGACAAGTGGCACCTGGTGACACCATCGTCATAGTTGGAGTTGGTCCCGTTGGGCTTGCAACAGTATTGACTGCGCAGCTGTTCGCACCTACCAATATTGTGGTCGTGGACCTCGTGGAATCGCGACTGCAGAAGGCCCTTGAACTTGGGGCAACCCACGCGGTCACGCCGGATAAGGCGCACGACATCGTGAATACCCTCACCGATGGGCTGGGCGCTGACGTGACAATTGAAGCCGCTGGATTCCCTGCCCCATTCGAATTAGCCGCTGATCTTGTTCGCTCTGGCGGACGTATCGCCAATATCGGTGTTCACGAAGAGCCCGCAACCTTGCACCTTGAGAAACTGTGGGCTAAGCAAGTGACCATTACGACCGGTATCCCCTCCGCTTTGAGTGTTCCCCAATTAATGAAAGCCATCGAGTCAGGAACGCTAGACGGAACCACAATGATCAGTCACCGAATGCCGCTCGCAGAAACGGTAGAGGGGTATGAAGTATTCAAAAACGCGGCGACAACAAACGCACTAAAGGTGGTGCTGATTGCATGACAGATCATCTCAATAAACTCCCAATTGCTGGCAACCTCGTCGGCGAACACTTCGAGGGCTGGTCCGATGCTGTGAAGAAAGAGTTTGAAGAACTTGCATTAGACGGCCACGTAGGGTCACAGTTACTCTTTGAAAACCATCGGGTTCGGGTGTGGGAAATTCGGCTTCAACCAGGTCAGCGTTGGCATGCACACTGCCATTCCCTTGACTATTTTTGGACCGCCATCACACCCGGGCGAAGTCGTCAACGAACATTTGATGGCGCTACTCGCGAGGTATCGTATGTGCCAGGGGACACCAGATTCTTCACTTTTGGTCCTGGTGAATCGCTACTACACGATTTGGAAAATGTTGGCGACACCGAGCTAGTGTTCAGCACCGTTGAACTGGTGGAAAGTTCTAATACGCCACTGTCTCTCGGTAGCTAAACCGCAAATTTGTGCAGGTGGGGGGCTCAATTTTCTTGGGCCTCCCACTTTTTTTAACCCGCACTCGCTATTTCAGATTCGAGGGTTTGGGTGTGATGACTTCCTTCTTGAAATGACGATAATTTCAAGGCTTTACCTAGAAATGAGAGATTCGTAGTCACTCCTTGGATGTCTGTTTGCGTCAATGCCATTTTCAGTCTTCGAATCACAGCCTTGCGATCAACATCGTGCGCCAGAATCTTGCACACAAGTGAGTCGTAAAATGGCTGAACCATGTCGCCGGAACCAAACCCTGAATCAACACGAATCCCAGGCCCCAAGGGCGCTTCAAACACCGTGATCGTACCCGGACTGCCCATAAAACTCATCTCAGGATCTTCAGCGTTGACTCGAACTTCAATCGCTGCGCCTCGAAGTGCGACATCATTCTGTTGCAGCGACAGTGGCTGGCCGTGAGCAATCCTGATTTGTTCGCGGACAATGTCCACTCCCGTGACCAATTCGGTCACACCGTGTTCTACTTGAACTCGTGTATTCATTTCAATAAAGTAGAAGGTTTGATCTTGGGCGACAAGGAACTCAACGGTGCCCACCGAAATGTAATCGACAACTCCCGCTAAGCGAAGAGCGGCTTCAGCCAATTCGGCACGGGTCACCGCGTTAATAAATGACGATGGGGCTTCCTCTACCACTTTTTGTCGGCGGCGTTGTAAAGAGCAATCACGTTCATAGAGATGAATACTGTTGCCCGAACTATCACAAATAATTTGCACTTCGACATGTCGGGCACCTGTCAAGAGTTTTTCCAGATACAGGCTTGCGTCGCCAAATGCTGCTCCCACTTCGGCCCGCGCCTGATCAAAACTCACCGCCAACGCATCAGGACTCACGATCGGACGAATACCTCTGCCCCCACCACCGGCATTTGCCTTAAGCAGCAAAGGATAACCGAGCACCTCTGCCTCTATCAGTGCTTCATCAAGTGAGACCAGCACGCCAGATCTGGGTAACGTTGGGACACCGGCTCCGGTAGCCACCCTTAATGCAGAAGACTTATCACCCATCAATCCGATGCACTGTGGCGGCGGTCCAATCCAAATCAGCCCCGCATCTAAAACTGCCTGAGCGAATACTTCATTCTCGGCGAGGAATCCATATCCAGGATGGACCGAAGTCGCACCGCAGTCAAGAGCGGCCTGAACTACAGCCTTGCGATTCAGGTAACTCTTTGCCGCTGGTGGGGGTCCAATACACACGGCCAAATCTGCCTCCCGAACCCAACGGGCATTTCGATCCGCTTCGGAAAATGCAGCAACGGTTTCATGGCCAAGTTCTTGACAGGCCCGAATTATCCGCGAAGCGATTTCACCTCGATTCGCAATAAGCACTCTCGTCAATGTCATGATTGGCGCTCTATTTTGGCGATTATCTGCCCCATAGCAACAGCATCGCCATCTTCAGCGCAGAATTCTGTAATCTTGCCTGCAACTGCCGATTGGACTTCGTGAAACATCTTCATAACTTCAATAAGTGCGATCACACGACCTACAGCTATCACCTGTCCAGGCTCTGCCAAGGGCGCCGAATCTGGGTTTGCACGTCGGTAGAATACCCCAGGAAATGGGGCTGCAATTTCGGAAATTTCAGGCATAGTTCCTCCACTTTAGATGGTCGTTACGTAACTGCATCAATCAATTCGACGAGGCTTTGAAGGCGCTTTCCTCTCTGCGCACGCAATTGCAGAGCAGCCTCCATGCTGATTGCCTCGAACGAAACTGTCTCTGGAAATTTCATCTGGGCGAGAATGTCTAAGTCGACGGAAATCACAGTCGCTAATGTGGCGTAGCCTCCACCGGTGACAGCATCACGCATGAGGCAAATGAGTTCGGTACCACTGGGAGCCTGAAGCGAGCCCACTGGGTAGCCGAGATTCACAACGTTGCTGGGATCGGATCCCGCTCCAAACGGTTGCTCTCGTTCAATAAAATTCAGTTGGTGTCCGGTAAGACGGTAGCCGGTGCGATTAGCCTCTGTCGAAACCGTGAATGTCTCAGCTGTAAGCAACTGTTGGGATTTCGAGTCTAATAGGTAGTTGCACAGCCCCGGCACAATGCGAATCACATGATGTTGAAGTGGGGATACTCGTAGGTATTCCGGAGTTTCAAAACGGTTTCTGTTCGTGTGAGATTCGCTGTCGGCAAGTACTTCCAGACGGTCACCCGGCAGCAGAGCTCTTCCCTCAACACCACCAAGATTGGATGCAACGTATGTCGACCTACTTCCCATCACTGGCTGAACACCAATACCGCCCGAGATGGCGAGGTAGTTGCGAACTCCCGCAGAGATTCCACCAAATGCGAGTACTTGACCTTTCTTAATCTCAATGCTTGTCCACGGCTGAATCGAAACTCCGTCAATCGTGATATCTGCTGTCGCACCAGTAACAGCGATGCGCCCATTGCGTTCGAACTCAAGGGTCGGCCCAACGAATGTTGTCTCCAAGACCGCAGCATGCGCTGGGTTGCCAACTAAAATATTGGCGACAGCGCTGGAATACAGATCCATCGATCCAGACGGAGGAAATCCAACGCCATAAAACCCAAACCGCCCTTGATCTTGAACCGTTGTGTATAAGCCAGGTTGAATTACCGTAATCATGGTAGCGCCTCAGCTAGCGTGAGCGGGTACCCAGTTGGATCTTCGCGGAACTGTGATAAGTCAAATTCGAGTGTGCCGATTCGATATTGGTACGTTCCCGCTTTCACTCGGCTTCGAATATCTTCATATTCCGCCATCTCAATTGACCGGTATTGAAATATATCTCCACCCTTCGGCAAGACTGTGCTGTGTTCGAAAGGACCAAATGGTTTTTTTGTTTCATAAACCGGTGCAGCGCAACGTCCGAGAAGCTGAAACCCACCGGCCCCTTGCACTGGGTAAATAGTGCTAAAAGCTCCCCCGAAACCAAGTGCGCGATCCGGAGTGTCTGTTCTGGGTCGGACATACTTAGGCGCCTGTAGTTGCATTTCCGATGGCACAAGTTGGTAGCATTCAGCATTGCCAGGCATGAAACCCACGAATGTTGCGATGTGCAGTCGGGATGAATGCGCGTGAATGAATTCCGGTGCGGACGAGAAACCATTTATGCGGGAGCAATAATCCAGATCAGTCAAAGTTGGATCCTGGTGTCTGTCCCTGAAACGCATGAGAACCTCATGTGACCAAGGGTCCTGGTAGAGAATCGGCATTTCGATTATTCGACTTTCAATCTTGAGTTTCGAATCCTTCGCTTTTTGCTTGTGTATTTTTGCAAGAATGGGGAGTAAGTCACGAGGGTCTCTGATACCGGGGTCAACGCGCAGCATGTAGGAAACATGCGCCGGACAAATATCTGTCACACCGGAAATTTCAGCGGCTGCCACCGAATCGGTAAGAGCAATGACTCGAAGGGTAGCTTCAAGGTCCATGTCGGTCGCCACCTCAACAAAGATGAATTCGTCCCCTCCAAAACTTGCTTGCGCCCCATCCACAAACTCGGTGTAGGTATCCATTAGCTGCCGGCCATCCAGCCGTGGTTTTCCATCGCCCGGATTTCAACACCGGCATTAATCAAATGCAGTCGCACGCCCTTGGCTACCTCTACCGCATTTGGCCGATCACCGTGAACACAAATAGATTCGGTAGGCATATCAATCGTCTTACCTGAAATGGTCGTCACACTCCCATGCGCGAGTTCAACGGCACGACGGCCCACTTCGTCGGGGTCTTTAGCCTGAGGTATTGGCTCAATTCGTTGAGAACCATCGTCGTTGTAGTCCAGATCTGATGGTGCGTCAAAAATTACAGGGAAACCTTCTTGGCGCAATGTTAGCCCACTCGGTCCAGGGGAAATCAGAAAAGCCAACTGCGGATCCAGGCGCAAGAGCTGTTCCACGAGGCGACAAGCCAACTCTGGGTTCCGTGCAAGGTATCCATACAGGGCGCCATGTGGCTTCACGTGAGTGAGCCTGACATCTTCGGCCATGGCTATTCCCCAGAGTGCTCCCACCTGGTAAACGATGTAGTCAATGACATCTTGGTCTGAAAATTGCATCGCCCTTCGACCAAAACCCAAAAGATCGGGGTATCCGGGGTGAGCGCCAGCATTAAGCGAGTGCCGCTTACACAAGAGCACTGAAGCTCGCATGTTTCCCGGGTCACCTGCGTGGAATCCACATGCGATGTTCACGGTATTTACAAGCGGGAGAAGTTCTGCGTCATTTCCGAGAATCCATCGTCCGAAACTCTCGCCTGCATCAGCATTAATATCAACAATAGGGTTCATGAGATCTCCTGTTCGAGGGTTAGGATTAAAAAAGTGGTCGGGGCGAAGCGAAAACCTGATCCAATCCTTCGATAAAGAAGTCTGCGTTCGACTTGTCAAACACCATCGGGGGCTTCACTTTTAAGACATTGTCATAAACCCCTGTTGGATAGGAAATTACACCGAGCTTGAGCAATTCCTCACTGATCCAGGCGGCCTCTTTTTTCGCTGGTTCTTGATTTTCACGGTCCCGGACTAATTCGACACCCAAATATAGGCCTTTTCCTCTGACATCGCCGATAAGTTCATGCCTGGCCTTGAGCTCAGTCAATGAGGCCAACAGGTAGGTGCCAACATTCTTGGCATTATCTTGTAAATTTTCATCGTCAATAATTTGGAGGACCTCCATTCCAATTGCACAGGACACAGGATTCCCCGCAAAAGTATTGAAGTACTTAACACCGTCGTCGAAAGCCTGGGCAATTTCACGAGTCGTGACCACGGCCGCCATTGGATGCCCGTTGCCTATCGGCTTCCCCATCGTCACAATGTCAGGAACCACACCTTGGTCTTCAAATCCCCAACAGTGATTTCCGAACCGGCCCACCCCCACCTGTACTTCGTCAGATACACACAGTGCACCGTGGCTTCGGGCCGTAGCAAATACCTGTTCAAGATAGCCATCTGGCAATACAACATTGCCCGCAGTCCCCATGAGAGATTCAGCCATGAAAGCCGCCGGTTGGCTGTTGGTTTGCGAGAGCTCTTCAAATACCAACGATGCATCTGCCGCGTAGTGGGCTCCTGCAGATGTGTCTCCGTAACGATATGAGCCACGATAGAGGTTCGGGGTTTCAAGTTCGTGCGTTGTCTCGGGCTTGCCTCGCCCCCCCGGACCCTTATAACGATTGGGGCTTATCTCCATCACTGCCGTTGTGTTCCCGTGGTAAGCACCATCCAAGATCACGACATCGCGACGGCTAGTGAATTGTCTGGATATTCGAAGCGCAAGATCGTTAGCCTCACTCCCCGTACAGACGAAGAAAACAACTTCAAGTGGATCTGGGAGCGTTGCAACCAGACGATCCGCATACTGGGCGAGACCCTCGTAGACAAATCGAGAATTTGTATTGAGCTTGGCCAGTTGCCGACTGGCAGCCCTTGTTATTCGTGAATTGCTATGACCCACGTGGGTGACATTATTTATTGTGTCAAGGTATGCGCCACCGTTTTCGTCGTACATCCAGACGCCTTTAGCCCGCACTAGTGCTGGCGGAACGCGATAGTAAGCCCGCTGCGATCGAGCCAATCTCTTGTCCCGCAAAGCAACTATCTCGCTGGAAGATAGTGGTCCCGAAGTTTTCTTCAGACCAAGTGAGTCGAATCCGCCTTCTATTACAGCTCGTCGAGCTTTAAAAAGTTCCTGCGTCGTCAGGAGTCCAAGTTGTGAATCGGAGTTTTTGTGATCGGGCACGAATTGAATAGAAAAATAATCTCCGATAACCGAATCGTGGATTAAAGATGTTGATGCACCTAATGCATCACCCGCAGAAATCGTTTGACCCATCACCAGGGCCGGTTCGATTCCATTGAACGCATAAGCGAAACCAGAATCTAATTCCTGGACGAGAACTCGATTCGGTTCAACCAAGTGAACGATGGCCGGCATCCCTGGCCATCTGACCTGAGTCCCTGTTTGAGTAATAACTAACGCATGTTGAGCGGTAGTGGCCAAATCACTGGATCGCTGCGAGTCATTAGCCCACGCCATGATCACGCTACCCGCTAAAATAATTCCAGCTGTCGTTTTTCTATCGCCTAAGAGGCCGTCAATATAAGCACTTGTGCTTAATGGGTCGGACCAAAGCGCCTCATCGTAGGCATCACTTCCAGGTGAGAGGTCGATGGACACAATGGTGTACCCCTGAGGTAGGACTTTTGTCCAAAAAGACATATCCACTTCACCTCCTAGGTATGGCTTGAGTTTACGCATTTGGCAGCGAAACGTCTTTAACAATCAATAATCTAACCAATTGCTTTTGCGAGCGCGCGTATTGTTGGCCACGTTTCGGCCATTCTTCTTTGTCCGTACATTGTTCCTTCCAGCGATGCTCGCTTTGTCCATGTCGTCGCATTGACACACAGGCGCAGCCCTGACAACTGTCTCACGATGTCATATTCAGCATCGGGCAGCGGCAATATTTCTGCGTATCCGTCAATCACTCGATCGACGGCTGACAATGGCTGTGGTTGGCGCAGCATGGCGTACGCGGATGCGACAATGAGTTCTGAAAGTCGCGGAGCGAAGAGTGTGTCACCGACATCCAGAAGGCCAGTAACTCGCGCTTCTGTCGATACTTCGCTGATCAGGACGTTAAAATCATTTAGATCTTGGTGGATAACCTGTTGTGGAAGTTGTTCAAATTTTTCGATAACCGCGTCGCTACCTTCCATCAACCGCTCAACGGCCAGACGATTTTCTCGGTCCTCAACAAACTCTAGACAGGATTCGACGGCCACTAGGGAATCTCGCAGATCCCAATAATGAGTGGAAGGGACAGAGCCAGGATCAAAATCTGACAGCGCAAGAACTGTGTTCGCCGCTAAAAGCCCCCATTCTCTGAGCAATCTGGGGGGCGGCTGGTGGTGGCTTGCGACCACCCGACCAGGGACCCAATTGGCGAGTCGGACCACGACCCAGGTTGAACCGTGCCCGCAAACAACGTCCCAATCGCCTTCAAGGGTAGGGACGAGAGTGGGAACCTGGATCCCAGCGAGCCTTTTATTGAGATGCTCAAGCACCAAGTACTGCCATCGGATCTCTTGGGGGTCACCGCATGTGGATCTCTTGATTGTGTATTCACGATCCTGGGAATCGCGAATCCAAACATTTGTATCGAGTTCCCCTCCCAGTGAGCGCGCTGCGACAACGGTAATTCCGTGGGTGCGTTCTACAAGTTGACAGAGATCGCCAGAGTCGGTCCCGCCTTCACGGCCGGCATCGTCTGACTTACTTTCGCTTGTCACCAGCTCTCCGATGCGCTTTTGCGGAAGAATATGCTCATTATTTTTGTGGCTGCAAAGCCCATTCTGCCCATGGCAAGGGATCCCCTGCGTACTTTGTCGCCCGCACGTCACCGGATCGGGCATGGCCTTCGAACAGCTCAACACGACTCGCTCGACCGCACATGCGGCCAAGTTCGGTGCTTGATTCCTCGTTCACTACCTCTTGATAGGTGACCGTCTTGAGGTACTTACCAACCCAAAGTCCGCCGGTGTACCGGGCACTTTTACGGGTAGGGAGGGTGTGATTAGTGCCAATGACCTTGTCGCCATAAGAGACACAGGTTCCTTCTCCTAAGAAAAGTGCGCCATAGTCTGTCATTTTTTCGAGTGCCTCCCGAGGATTCTCCATCAGAATTTGCACGTGCTCACTCGCGAGTTCATCGGCAAGAGCGAATGCTTCATCTCTATTGCCAACGACGATCACTTCGCCATGATCCCGCCATGCCGGCCCGGCCATGTCATTCGTAGGCATCTCGGGCAGAATGCGGTCAATGTGTCCCATCGCTTTACGGGCGACCACCTCCGACGTTGAAATTAGAATTGCGGGAGAATCTGGGCCGTGCTCAGCCTGACTTAAAAGATCAACGGCAACGATAAATGGGTCTGCATATTCATCTGCAACCACCAGAATCTCGGTCGGTCCGGCGAACAGATCGATGCCGACCTCTCCAAACAGTTGTCGTTTGGCTTCAGCTACGTATGCGTTGCCTGGGCCGGCGAGAATATTGACTTTATTGATGGTTTCGGTGCCCAATGACATCGCAGCTACCGCCTGGACTCCGCCAAGCAAATAAATGTCATCTGCACCTGCAAGATGCATGGCCGCAATAGTGGCCGCGGGGATCTCACCACGAATGGGCGGAGTGCATGCTGCAACATTTTGAACGCCCGCAACTTTCGCGGTAACAACTGTCATATGGGCTGATGCGACAAGCGGGTAACGGCCACCGGGGACGTAGGCTCCCGAAGCGTTAACAGGGATATTTTTTTGCCCAAGGAACACTCCAGGCATCGTCTCTACTTCGAAATCTTTCAAAGATTCCTTCTGGAGTTGAGCGAACGCCCGCACATTAGCCTGCACTGCTTTAATGTCGTCAATGGATTGTGCTGGGACGTCACTTATGATGCGCTCAATCTCTTCTTGATTAAGCTTAAAGTTCTCCGGCGACCATTTGTCGAATTTCTCTGAATACTCGCGTACGGCTTCATCGCCGCGCAAGCGGATGTCTGCGATAACTTCTGCAACAACGCCTCGAACCTCCATTTGGGCTGCAGTAGCAATCTCTTTGTCCACCGGTGCCTTGAGTACTTTCGCCATATCAGTTCCCTTGCCTCGTAGTTTTAAAACTACTATTCTTCGCATACTTATGCATGTCAAGCAGTATCGAACAATACCGTCAGAAATGAGAGAAAATGGCGATCACCAGTCACGATGTTGCGAGGCTCGCAGGAGTCTCACAGCCCACAGTCTCGCGCGCCTTGCGCGACCAGTGGGGGGTCTCTGCCTCAACTCGCCGCAAGGTACGCGAAGCTGCTCGCACCCTTGGCTACGTTCCGATTCAAGCCGGCCGGACACTTTCTACGCAGACATCTGGGCGCATTGGAATTGTCAGCGCCGAACTTTCGAACCCGTTTTATCCGGCGATCATTGAACCTGTGCATGATGAACTTGCTCGCCTTGGATTTCGCACCATTCTTGTAACCGACCGCGGTCACGAACCTGTTGAATTGGAACCCATAATCGATGGATCGTTGGACGGCGTAATTCTAACAACGACCGACTTGGATAGCCAGCTTCCCTACGAATTGCGCCGCAGAGGAGTCCCCTTTGTGCTCCTCAACCGAGACACCCTCCAGCAAGAATATGACGCATGTGTGGTGAACAACACCGTTGGCGTTTGGGATGTGGCAAAGCTTCTCCTTGGGCTGGATCATCAACGAATCGGAGCTATTTTTGGGCCGGATACCGCGAGCACCGGCCTCGAAAGGCGCACTGGCTTTGCTCGAGCCCTTGAACGGCTTGGGGCAAGTCTTCCTAACTCACTCACTTTTAGTGGCCCCTTCTCTTCAACAACTGGGTCTCAGGGATTTCAGTATCTCTGGAAGGCAAAGCCGACCGCTATTTTCTGCGCCAATGACGTTATCGCTCTCGGGGCCCTTAGTGAAGCAGCTGCTCTCGGGGTGAGGATCCCAAAAGACGTAACCCTCGTTGGCTTCGATAACATTCCCATGTCGAGTTGGAACATATTTGGGCTTACTACTATTGGTGTATCACTTGAAGAAATGGCAATGACCGCAGTTGGATTGCTGACACGCCGAATGGAAGATACTGAACGGGAGGTGCAGCGGGTGACAATGCAACCTTTACTCACACTGCGATCCACCCATGGCCGCCCTCGCGCTCTTGAGGAAGAGACGCGCTAATCCCAGCTTCTACATAAACCGACCGCCCGTGACCTCGAGCACGGCGCCAGTTACGTAACTTGATAGTTCGGAAGCAAAAAAGAGGACTGCGTTCGCCACCTCGTCTGCCGCGCCCGGCCTTCCTAGTGGAATCTCACGTATCTTCTCTTGGAGTATCTCTTTCGAAAGAGATGCCGTCATGGGAGTTTCAATTAAGCCCGGTTGAACCGCATTCACTCGGATTCCATACCGCGCAACCTCTTTAGCGGCAGCTTTAGTAAGACCGACTACGCCAGCCTTGGCTGCCGAATAGTTGGTCTGCCCAAAGAAGCCGACTTTCCCGCTGATTGAGGACAGATTGACAATTGCGCCTCCGCCAGATCCCTTCATGTACGAGGCAGCGGTTTTCGTGCCAACCCAAACTCCCTTGAGGTTGACATTAATGACCTCATCAAACTGTTGCTCGGTCATTTTCGACAAAGTTGCATCTCGAGTGATGCCTGCATTGTTAACGAGAACATTAACCGCGCCAAACTTGTCAACGGCTCGATCAAAGAGTCTCTCCATGGACGTAATTTCAGTGACATCACATGCAACATGCAAAAATCGATCAGAGAATTGTGTGGTTGAGTCCGGGCGTACTTCACTTACGTCTGCGACAACAATATTGGCTCCGTGTTTCCACATCATCTCTGCTGTGGCGAGCCCGATACCTTGAGCTCCCCCTGTCACAATGCAGGTCTTGGCGTCAAGTAAAGGTTCCATAAGAAGACTACACTAAGTCGACGGGTAGCCAATGTTCCACTATTGGTGCCTCACCAAGAAGATCAGTCACAAGTACGCTCCAAGCACCAAACAGCTCAGACTGCACAAACCCTATTGTGTGATCTTCTACGCTCTCCCATTTGATTTTGAGGGCGAAAGTGTTGGGTCGTTCAATGCCGCGACCAAGCGATAGTGACACAAAGCCCTGTGAACGGGGGAATATGTCTTTGCTAGCTATTCTCACCGCTTCTTCAAATGCATCTTGCTTACCTTCCTGCACTTCAATGAATGCAATTTCCTCAACCATAATTATTTCCTCTCTTAGTTGTTCGTTAGTTGGATAAAGATATCAAGAGCTGATGCGTCCTGCAGGGAGTCAATGTTTATGACTTCTTGTGGGCGGGCACCCTGGAGAATCCTCTTGACCGGAACTTCACATTTCTTGCCATTAAGCGTTTTTGGGATAGATGAAATGAATCGAACTTCATCTGGGACATGGCGCGGAGACAATTTAGATTTAACCACGCAACGAACCTGTTCAATAATCTCTTGCTCATCTGCCTCATCACTCTTGACTACAAATAGCCACATGATTCCGTCATCAGTCGAGCCGGGTTGCACCACATCTACTACAAGAGTCTCTACGATTCCCTCGATCTTTTCCACAACACGATAAAAGTCTGCGGTCCCGCTGCGAATCCCGCCCCGATTTAGTGTTGCGTCGCTACGTCCCACAACAACAAATGAGCCGCGTGAGGTATGCGTGCACCAATCTCCGTGGCGCCAGATACCGGGGTAAAAGGCAAAGTACGTATCCCGGTAGCGAGATCCATCGATATCACCCCACAGCCCAACCGGCATGCTTGGCAGTGCCTGGATCAAGACGAGTTCGCCGACCTCTTCGAGCACTGATTGACCGTTTTCATTTAAAGACCGGGCGTCAACCCCCAACCCGGCTCCGGACAGCTCACCCTTCCAGACTGGAAGATTTGGTGCTGATATGAGAAATGCAGTACACATATCTGTCCCACCGGATGTGGAGCAAACTTGAATATGAGTACCCAGCGACTCTGAAATCCACCCAAACGCCTCGGGGGAGAGCGGGGATCCTGTCGAACCAATCGATTTGAGTTTGGGCATAGCTCCGACAGTCGATGGACGCGCACCTGCTTTCATCGAAGCATGAATAAAAGATGCGGAAACCCCAAAGAGTTCGACCTGCTCATCCGACGCTAATTGCCAAAGTCGGTTCACATCTGGCCACCCGGGGTTTCCGTCAAAGAGGATGATCGTTGATTCCACGAGTAAGCCTGATACCAGATAATTCCACATCATCCAGCCTGTCGTCGTAAACCAAAAAAATCGCGAAGTTGGCCCTAGGTCGTGATGTAAACGTAGGTTCTTCCAATGCTCTAGAACTATGCCTCCGTGTCCGTGCACAATTCCTTTGGGTAAACCGGTTGTCCCTGAAGAGAATAGAACCCACAGTGGGTGCGAGAAATCAACCTGCTCAAATTTGAGCGGCTCATACTCCGACACGAATTCGTCCCAGCGAGTTGAGTGGCGAGACGGCGAAGTCATTTCAGGGCCCGCAACGACAGCATCCCTTAACGTTGGTAAGGACCCTACGAGGGTTGCGACGGTCGAGGAGATATCAAAAAGCTTTCCGCCATAAGAGTAACTATTGACTGCAATGAGGAGCGTCGGTTTTAATTGGCGGAATCGATCAAGTATCGCTTGTCCCCCGAAATCAGGAGAACAAGCCGACCAAATAGCTCCAAGTGAAGCACTCGCGAGAAATCCAACAAGCGCCTCAATCGAGTTTGGCAGCACTGCAGCGACAACATCCCCCTTTGCGACCCCGATTCGACGCATCCCTGACCTCGCTCTCGCAACGAGGTCTGTCAACTCCGCGAGAGTTAGCGTTGTGCGCCGCCCGTCTTCGCTGACATGGATTACAACGAGTGCCTCTGCAGGCCGCGAACGGGTTTCCCTTAGCGCCACTTCAGCGTAATTTAATCTCGACCCGGGAAACCAACGTGCCGACTCCAAGTTTTCTCCCTCGAGCGCTGCATCTGACTCGACGGTGAGGTTAAGACCAATGTGGTCGGCAAGACCCGCCCAAAATCGGCCAACATCCTGAACTGACCAACGGTGCAATGATCCGTAATCTTGGACTGTCAGCCCGAGTGTGTGCCTTTTATTAACGAATTCAACAAATTTAGCCATCGCAGTCTGGGGGAGCGTGGATGAGTCCGGGCTCCATACAACTGTTGTCATTTTACAAGCTCTTTACTCATGACAAAATTGATTGAATTCCCTTGAAGGGTCATTCGGCCTCAGGCATACTGGCAAGGCCCAATAACTGATCGGGGTGAGGCCGCCCGTGAGATTCTTCGTACCGGTGAACAATGGCCACAACCGCATCATTGAGCGGAGTTGGGATACCGACCTTTCTGCCTTCGGCGGAGACACCACCGTTGATGACGTCAACCTCCGTGACCGAGTTTTTTTCAATATCTTGCAACATGGACGCCTTAGTTGGTCCCAGCGTTGACATAAGAACTTTAATCGACTCCATCGATCGGGGTTGGTCCTTGGGATCGAGCACTGCAATATCGCGCGGCTTGATCCCGGCGACAACATCAAGATTGATATTCATGGCCTCCGCAACCCGGTAACCTTCTGTCCACAGAGCTATCGCCACGTCTATGCCATGCGGCTGAGCGATCACGTCTCCATATACCAACCCAGTAACGACCCCTAGCCCAGAGAAAGAGCTGTTCAGTAGCAACTTCGACCAAACTTGACCTTGGATGTTGTCAGTGAAATGAACTTCAGCTACGTCGGAGAGCACCTGACCTAAAGATTCGAGACGCTCAGACATCGCTCCGTTGAGCTCTCCTAACGCGAATGGCGCGATCGTTGTCTGAGCCACATGCCCTGGCCCCAGGTTTGTAGCGCCCCAAGAGACAGTTCCCACGAGCAAGCGGTCCGACCCAATGACTTCTTGAATACGATTTTGAACCAGCCCGTTTCCCAATGAAACGAAGAGATCGACACATTGCATTTCGACGAGTGGTTTAAGTGCGGTGCGAATATGCGGAGCTTTTAGTGTAACTAGGCCAAACTCATAGGTTCCACTCAATTCGCTTACATCACTCACGGCGATGAGAGGCACAGTGTGGCTTTCACCCACAAGATCAACTTCCAAGCCCGGGTCGCGCATTCGTTGGACGTGTTCGCGGTCTGCGTCAAGAACGGTGACGTCGTGGCCACTTCTTGCTAAGCGAGCAGCCGTGACGCCACCGATGGCTCCGCCCCCAATTATCAGAATCCGCTTGGGCATAAAAGAGTCCTAAATAAGATTTGCGGGATCAGAAATTCCCCGGTAGACAGTCTGAACGCCATGCTTCCAAAAGGCCTTCTGCTCAGCACTGAACCGAGTGAGGGCGTCGGGAGCCTTCGGCAACGTTTCAAAAAATCCCATGTCATGGCTCACCAACATATTTGCGTCCATAACGTTTGCCAGGGCAGTCAAGCGATGCATTGACATGGCAGCGGAGGTCGCGTCGCTCGTGATTCCTCCAGGAGTGTCCCATGCGACGTTGTTCTGGCAATTCACCGCATCTCCCGCGAGAATCACCGATCCCACATCTGGAACATCCCACAAGGCAATAGATTGGTGGCCGGGCGTATGGCCGGGCGTTGAGATCAAATGAACCCCAGGAAGGATGCACCAATCCCCCTCGGCCAGGTTCCAATTAAAATTCGGGTGGTCATAGTCGCTCTTCTGATAGGGGAACGTGGAAAAACCATCTGGAGCCGAGACCCAACGGTATTCAGCCTTTTGAACAACATGCAGAGCCTCTGGAAAAAATCGTGCACCGCCACAATGATCATGGTGTAGGTGCGTGTAGACCACCATTTTGATATCAGAAGCGTTCAGTCCGAGAAGCTTGATTTGCTCCAGGGGGTGATTGCGTTTCTCCATGATCGGGGTCGCAGCGCTAGCGAGCGGGATCCCCCAAGTTCCTTCGGGGTCATCAATAACGTCAGGGTCGTTGCCCGTGTCAATGAGGACAAATCCTCGTGTTGTCTCGAGCAAGAAATACTGGACCGGAATTCGGATTCTTTGCCCAGGACGATCCCCAGAAACCATGACGCTTGCATCAAGTTCTAGTTCACCCCCGTCGAGGATATAAACTTTTTTGACAACGGTGTTTACCATTAACTTCTCCTTAGATATTGATTAACTTTTTACACTTCAGCCACCGGGCCAGACTCTCCAATTTCCCAAGAATCGTCAATAGCTCTGCTCGTATCAGTAATCCATTCGCTCCACGAACCTACATACATTCGGGCCCCATCAAATCCAGCGTGCGCCATTCCGAGCACATTTTGAGCAGCGGTAATACCAGATCCGCAGTAAAACACCACGTCACTCGGATTTCTCTCACCAATGAGCGCTTGAAAGTGAGCTCGCAATTCTTCACTGGACCGCCAACTCATGCCATCTGGTGCACTATTTAATGCTCTGTCTGCCGCCTGAGACCCGGGAATGTGACCCTTGATCGCATCGTGCGAGGGGACTCCGTCACTCAGCGAGCGAGAATCAAAAATGAGGAGTTCCCCACTCTCGCTTTTCTCTTCAATCTCGGGGAGGTGAATATACACATGATCGAGAAAATTTGGATCGTAGGCCGTGCGAGCAACCTGAGACGTCTCCGCGTCCAGCGGGAATCCTGCTGCCACCCACGCTTGATATCCACCGTCGAGCAACGCGACCGACTCCAACCCCGCCCATCTGAGCATGGTCCACAAACGCGAAGCCGCCATGATTCCATTCATGTCATCATAAATAACAACCTGCGATAATTCGTCGATGCCCCAGTCGCGAATGGTTTGCGCAAATGTCGACTTCTCCGGCAATGGTCGCCGTCCGGTCACGCCAGGGATAATTGCACCTGCCATGTGCACCGCGACATCAGCCTGCCGGGCGCCCGGAAGATGTCCCTGACCAAAGTTAACCAGCGCTTGGTCTTCGGAATCGATGTCAAATCTTGCATCTAAAATCACAAGCCCTCGTCGGTGGATTATCGAGTGAAGATCCTCAGCGGAGATCAAAGTTCGATACGACGCACCTTGATGGGAATCTTGGTGGCTAGTCATGTGTTCTTCTCCTCGATCGGTTTTTCCACTTCACGCTGTTCACTACACACGACCCTAATCTCGACCCGGTGGTGGGCCGATTTCTTCACGCAACTTGGCTAAAGCCGCGTAAGCTCGGTTTCGATAAAGAGCAATTTCTTCTCGTTGCAACGTATCCATGCCGGTAAATCCGCCACCTGACTTCAGCCCAAGATTTCCACTCTTAACCCGCTCAACCAAAGACGCAGGAACCGCATATCTTTCTCCATATGCCTTACTTAAACTTTCATAAGCTCCAACGTAGACGTCGAGACCCGCCATATCGGCACCCGCAAAGGGACCGAAGAAAGGCAATCTGAATCCGAACGAATTTCTGACAACTTCATCGATTAATTCAGGCGTCGCCGATCCCTCGTCAACCATGCGCATGGATTCCTGGAAGAGAGCAAATTGAAGCCGGTTCGCAACAAAACCTGCAACGTCAGATACTCGGGTAGTGACCTTGCCAAGGCTCTGGAGCAGATGCTCGACACCAGCGGTAACCGATTCCGATGTTTGTTCTATGGGAATAACTTCCACGCATGGGACGAACGGGGCAGGGTTCATCCAGTGTGCGCCCAAGAAACGCTCAGGATTCACAACAAACTCAGCGAGAACACTAATGGGAATCGCCGAAGTGTTTGATGTGATGACGGTATCTACCCGTGCTACTGCTGAAATTCGACCAAACACCTGTTCCTTGGCTGCCAAATTCTCTGACACAACTTCGGCAATGTAGTCCGCATCGGCCACGGCGTCCTCGATTGAATCGGCGGGAACAAGTCGATGCTCGATAAGATCAGCGCTTCCCAACTCAAAAAGCCCGTCCAGCTCATATGCCCTTGCTTCGTGGACTAAACGCACTTTAGCCGCGTGAGCTGTTTCCTTGTCGATATCGGCAATCGCACATTCGTAGCCGGCCAGGATGAAGCACTGAGCCATTCCCCCTCCCATGTAACCACTGCCAACGATTACTATCTTCTTAATCGGCCTTTCGTGCACGTTCAACCCAATACCCTTCCTTTAATGAATTGTGTATCCGCCATCGATTGCTAATACATGCCCGGTAATCATGCCAGCCTGCTCACTCATTAAAAAAGCCACAGCAGGTGCGACGTCGGTCGGTAGCCCCAACCTTCCTAAGGGGATGCGCGATGTCAGTTGCTCTTCCATTCCTGGGCGACTTAAGGTAGCGGCGGTCAAGTCCGTCCAAATGAATGTAGGGGCGACGGCATTCACGCGAATGCCGTACTGACCCCATTCAAGCGCCAAGACACGAGTCATGTGCGCGACGGCCGCCTTACTGGCGCCGTACGCAACCCGCTCTTCAATAGCCACGGTGCCTGCCTGACTGCCAATATTGACGACGCTTCCGTGAATACCTTCAGCGACCCAATAACGGGCAAGTGCTTGTGTGACAAAAAAAGTCCCATTCACGTTTGTGTCCATAACACGCTGCCACGAGTCTTCATCTACATCCAAGGCAGCCTGCGGCGCATTAATGCCTGCGTTGTTGCACAGAAGGTGAATAGGCCCCTCCTTGTCCCACAAAGATTTCACACCACTTTTTAGGGACTTGGAATCGCAGACATCCAGTACGACTGGAGCAGTTCCATATTTTGAAGCCATGAGTTCTGCGTCGTCCCGATTACGCGACGTGCCAAACACTCGCGCACCGCTAAAGTGCAGTTCATCCGCGATTGCGGCGCCGAGGCCACCCTGCGCCCCTGTTACCAGTGCGGTTTTCCCAGCGAGAGAGTACATGACTACTCGTTATCCGAGATTTTTCGCGGCACATTTCAATAGTAGACAGTTTTTTGACTTTCTGTCTTGCTAATGACCGTGAATCTTTTGCATACAGTCCAAGACAAGCTGTACTGCTGATCAGAAACGTGAAGGTTTCAGCCGAGATGATAAAGATCGGCGGTGGTGGCGAACCATAACCTTTTACCCTCTACGATTTTCTTCTCGCGCCGGCGTGTCCACAAGTCCGTTCAGAGCCGCTCTTTGCAGTTGCGCGCCACACAGCCGAAGTCGGCTCTAAACGCCAATTGCTTCGCGTACCAGAGTGACCGTGTGACCGGCACCGTTGCGAACTTTGGTAGCAGCTTCTGTGGCCGTGGTGTAGCCATCTTTTGCAGCACTTTTTACTGCATCAATCGCAGTATTCACGCCATCCATGTGTACAGCGCGCATGTTTAAAGTGGGCACGTCTACTTTCGGCAGGCTGATCTTTGGTAGATCGATCTTTGGCAGGTCGACCCCAAAGAGGTTGAATTTGCTTGATATGTTTCTCTCTTCAGACATGTGATCCTCTTTCATATTTCTACTCGTTTTCTTGGGTATGATTTCCAGTGTTCGACTGCGCGCTTGCGCCGTTTTCCGCTTGGAAGGCGGCATAGATCTGCAGCAGCGTGGTTCGCTGACGCTCGGTAAGAGTTCGGTCCGAAGCTATCGCTGTGGTGACGATTTCGTCCCCGGAGCGATCACTCAGGAATCCGGCTTGTACGTAAAGTGTTTCGGCGGAAATGCGGAGACCTTGGGCAATTCGATTGAGGATTTCAGCACTGGGCTTGCGCAATCCGCGTTCAACTTGGCTCAGATACGGATTCGAGACTTCGGCGGCTTTTGCAAGCTGGCGAAGGGACATCTGTGCTTGATCGCGTTGATCTCGGATAAAAGATCCGAGTCCACTGACATTTATTTTTGCCATGCGCACAGTATGCACCCAAGTGCTTGCAAAAGCAAACGCTAGCGCTTGCTTTCGCTAGCGGGGTTTGGGTAGACAACTGTTTAGTCAGGTTCGGCCGGGCCAAAACCCCCTCGAAACGGCGGATTCACGCTCAATATGAACGTCGCCTCACCCACTGCAATCAACATCAGCGACCCCACGACCAATGCCACGACGCAGATCCCACCGAACAACGTCCAAGCGAACACCGAGACCCTGGTCAGGATCCCGGCGCGCATGGGGATCTAGCGCGGACCCGCCACGGACGGCAGGGATGAAAAACGTGCAAAGGAGATAGGCACGCCCACCCATAGTTGCACCTAAAAGGCCGATTGCACGCTTGAGCGCACTCACGTAAGCCAAGTCACGTAAGTGTGGGGTGAATGCTTCCCACTACTTTGCCACCGCCAAGGACCGGCTGTGCTGAGTAGGTGTGGACAACCGACTCTGGAACACCCAGGTAAATGAGTAATCCAGCCATCGCGGCATTTCGCCCCTGCTCCGATCCGCCCTCAACTTTTAGAGCCATGGCTCGACCATCCGCAAAAGATCCGGTGTACACCCCAAAGGCACCATCTTTGGCAAGTAACCCCGGGATCGAAGACATGAAATGGGTGACATCACGCCGGGACCCACCCACATATTCAGGGTACGCACGCATTGCGTCAGCCACTATTCGCTCTGGGGTGTCATCTTGTGCGGTCACTGCTGACTGGGCCAAACGAGCGAGTGCCGGAAGAGAGAGGGCATGGACCGGTGCGCCACACCCGTCGACACCCTCGAATGCAATACGTTCCCCGGACAATTCTTCGAGCTTTGCTTTCATGCCCACTTGTAGTGGATGAACAGGTGAAAGGTAGTTTTCAATTTCCCAACCATTGATCACGCAGGTGGCCAACATTGCGGCATGCTTACCCGAGCAATTCATGTGAATCGGGGAGCGGTTTTCGCCGCGAGCCACGCAGGCATCGCGTTCAACCGGATCAAGTGGGAAGTCCTCAGGGGTCTGAAGCGCCGCGGGAGTTAAGTTCACGGTTGCCAAGATTTCCCGCACACCATCAAGGTGGAACTGCTCACCCGAATGCGAAGCCGCCGTCAGAGCCTGGAGATGTTGGGGCAAGTTCAAACCAGCCTGGGCCATCGCGACCCCTTGGGAAATTTTGTTCGACGACCGAGGATAAAACTCTTGCGTAATACTGCCCCAACTACGGACAATGCTTCCGTCAGGGTCAATAACAACGGCATGGCCATAAAAGACGCCTTCGGTGTAACCATTTCGGGAATAGGCGGCTAGCGGCCGTGCGTTGTCCCTCGGGGGCTTGCCTCCCGCAGGTGCCGATTCACTGTGCATGGTCAGATCATGACACGCTAGGCGGATGAGGGCGATAGTGCAGCGAACCATTGACGCAAATGTCTCGGTGAACCATCAGATAATCGGTGCCTTCGCCGGGCCTGGATTAGTTATCTTCGTGGGCGTTACCCACACAGATTCGGTATCCGTCGCGCACACACTGGCCGAGAAGATCTATGGTCTGCGCATTTTCGATCAGGAGTTTGTTTCCCAATTTGATCAGCTGTTCGTTCCACCGGGTTCCTCGCGCGAACTCAGCGCCGGCGAACTGGGGCTTCCCATGTTGGTCATCAGCCAATTTACTCTTTACGCATCAACCAAGAAGGGTCGACGCCCGACGTGGGATCTCGCCGCACCACGTGAAGTGGCCGAGCCACTAGTTGAAGCGGTGGCACAAAAATTAAATGAATTAGGAACAGACGTTTCCCAAGGCAAGTTCGGCGCTGACATGGAGGTATCACTCACCAACGCTGGACCCATGACGCTAATTATCGATGTTGACTAATCAACTGGCGGAGATAACAACTTCTTGATTAGCAGTAATTACATTACCGTCATGGATAACATGCAATGTTGCATCAGTGGGAGTCGACCGCTTAATCACCGCCGTTGCAATTGGGCCAAGCTCATAATGTCGAGCGGCAGTTCCAACAGAACCAACAACTTTCCCAGCTGCAGTCCGCACTTCATCACCGTGCACGGGTAAGTCACTTTCGCTTCCGTCGAGGTGCAGCAAAACCAGTCGTCGCGGCGGCTTTCCGAGATTGTGAACCCGCGCGACCGTTTCTTGTCCGCGATAACAGCCTTTGCTCAGGTGTACTCCCGAACCAATCCAACCGAGTTCATGAGGCAACGTCTTGTGATCAGTTTCATGGGCCCACTGCGGCACACCCGCAGCAACCCGGATTGCATTAAAAGCCCACGTACCAGCTCTATGAGGAAATTGGTCCAGGCGCTCCTGCAAGCTGTCCCTGGGCACAATCACCTGGCGACCCAGGAACAGTTCCGGCCGGGCAACAATATATTTATCGGCAGTTCCACCCCGATGGGTACCAGAATTGGTTGCCTCAATTCCAGCGAATTCTGCTGGTGTAAGCCAAGTCGGAATGCTCTCATCTACTTGACGGACCGGCTCCCACACAACCGCGTAATCTTTGCTGACCTCCGAGACCTCAACTCGCATCATGAATCGCATCGAGTTCAGATAGTCGACCAGCCCAGCGGACGTATTGGGTGGAATGATTAGCCAGGTTGTCTCGCCGTCGTCTACTACATGCAGTTCATGTTCAACGTGACCATGTGGGCTCAGGATCAGTGCGGTTTGGGAGACGCCCGGCTCAAGCCCTTCAAGATAAGCCGTAGTGAGACTGTGTAACCAAGTAAGCCGATCAACACCGGTCACCGTGATTACTCCCCAATGCGAGAGATCAACACTGGCCTCCCCCGCAAGCAGGATTCGCTGCTCACGGTGTGGGTCACCGAAATGCCACGCGACCCCGAAATCAAGATCGGACTCAGGGGCGGGAATCGGCGTGATCCCCACTTCACCCATGGTCTTTCACCTCCGAAACATTGGTACACGATCGACATAAACCGGTGACCGCCATGTGGGTCATCTGGGCACTAAAGCCATAAGCGTCCTGCAAATCCAGCGAGAATTCCGCTGCCGCCGCCGCTGGAACACTTGTGACTTCAGCGCATTCATCACAGACCAAGTGAATGTGCGGAGGCTGATCCTGCGAATGGTAAACGGGCGCGCCGTGTCCAATATGAGTGTGCGTGATCAGGCCGACGCTCTCGAGTACTTCTAATGTTCGATAAATGGTCGACAGATTCACACCCGATGCGGTTTCCTGAACCGAAGACAATATCTTTTCTGGGGTGCCATGCCCCAAGTGATTTACCGACTCCAAAACCAATTGCCGCTGCGGGGTGATGCGAAAGCCTTGTTCACGAAGCCGGTCTTCCCAAGGAATTAATGCCATGACAATCAAAGATCTTCTACTGCCGGTCGTAACTTTGCCGAGAGGTGGTTCTGCATCGGCTGCTCCATCGCGGCCATGTCAAAAGTCCACATAAGTTGGGAATCAAAAAGACCGTAAAGGCGTTCGCCTTGGGTATATGGTTTAGCGCTTTCTGTGCGAACCACGACGTCCGTTTTTAGACTCGCTCGCGCACTCGTAATTTTCGCATCGTCCAGCCCAAGAACTTCGGTCGTTCCAATATAGGTCTCAGAGAAACCCGTCGGATGAGCCACAACTAATTCAACATTATTGTCCGGTCGCGGTCGCCAATACCCGGATTCAGATGCGAGAGGCTTAATTCTTTCGCCAGCTTCGTCGAGCAGCCAACTGCGGGAAACATAGTGAAGAAATGGTCGTCCATCGCACGAAAAAACGACTTCCTGCCCGAATCTAAAGTCATCAATGGTGGGGTAGGTTCCTAACCCAACCCCCACCCAACTTCCCATCAACCATGAAATTGGTATGACCTCACTGGGAAGTGTATCCATGGATTAGACTCCGCCCTTGCAAAGTTTCGCGACCACAAAAAAAGAGAAGCACCCGACGGCTCCGATGGCACTAATCAGCAGTGACGTGTACACGACCTCTAACATGCGTTCACTCTACCCCTTCGCAACAGGTAGGTCAGGCTGGACTTGATCCCTGAGCCATTGGCCAATCTGCGCCAAAGTCCCTTCACTAATTGCGGTCTCGGCGTGCCCGAATCCCTCCACCACAATCACCTGAGCATTCGGATTGCCCGCTCGCTCGATCGCGTTTTCCAATGCATACGCATGTTCAACGGGGAAATAATGGTCGACATCGCCATGCACGATCAAAAGGGGTGTGTCGGCAAGGCGCTCGACGGCAACCTCGGGTGAGATTGGGGGTGGATCAGGCCACGGGGCGCTCCGGACTCGAACCCCTTTTCCACGCAGGGCCAAGCGACCCGACTGGGTTTCAATTAATCGGTGAACCACGCGCATTATTCGCGTCCCACGGTAAAACCAGAATGCGGGCGCACTCACACTGACAACTAGATCAGGTGCATGAGCGCCCTGGGCTAAGGCAGCCTGTCGCAAAATCACTGAACCTCCCATGGAGAAACCAATGGTTGCAACCTTGCGGTAGCCAAAGTCGCGTGCGTGAGCGACGGCCGCATCAACATCTAAAACCTCATCCATGCCCATGGTGCTTTCGCCACCAGACTCCCCGTGGCCACGAAGGTCTAGTGCCAATACCCCGCCGTACTCCCTCAGGGCAATAACGACTTTCTTCACATGATCCTGCTCCCGATTACCTGTAAACCCATGGGCCACCACAATTCCCAAAGCTAGCGGGTCCAAATCTTCTTTTGCGTGAGCAAACGTGGAATGGGTTCCCATAATGCGCACCTGGTCACGGGTATAGAGACTGAATTCCGAATGCACAGCCCCAGTTTGCCGGTTGGTCTTGGGGACTGCGAAGGCACCTATCTGAAGTGCAAAAATCCCATGAGTACTCTTGGATCAGACTTAGGAGGTGAGATGCGAATAGCTCTACTGACCCGCGGCATGCATTCTTCGGCTGAAGTTCTGCCTGCATTGGGGCTTCTCAACCACACCGTTCGAGTCTTGGGCGCAGAGCCGGCCTCGCTTCTAGCGGTTGATAACTCCGATGTCTTGCTTGTGGACGGACGGATGGATCTGCCTGCCGTTCGGAGCTTTACGCGCCTATTGCGTGACACAGGGGCGGGAGCGCCCGTCCTGCTAGTAACCACCGAGGGGAACCTGGCCGCGGTTCAAGGTGACTGGGGGATCGACGACTTCCTGCTCAATACAACTTCACCCGCCGAACTTGAAGCCCGTTTGCGGGTTGTAGTTGCACGCTTCGACATCCGGATGGGCATTGACGTGAATCGCAGCCCCGAAGAAATCAACTTGGGGGCACTGCACATTGACGAAGTGAGCTACACCGTCCGGCTACACGGCCGGCCACTTGATCTGACGTTTAAGGAATTCGAGTTGTTAAAACACCTCGCTCAACACCCAGGCCGGGTTTTCACCCGTGCGCTATTACTACAAGAAGTCTGGGGTTATGACTACTTTGGGGGCACCCGAACCGTTGACGTCCATGTCCGTCGCCTGCGTGCCAAACTTGGATCCGAAAATGAAGCGCTCATCGGTACCGTGCGAAATGTGGGTTACCGGTTTGTGCTTGAGTCACCCGAGCGTGAGACTGAGCGTGTCAGCCAATTGCAGACTTGACCCATCGTGACTAACTCCGGGTCAGCTGTATCCACTGAAGTATTCGAGCAACTTAATTCCGCCGATGTGGCGCGGGTAAACCAACTGCTTGGTGAGGCCACGGCTTTTGACGGAGTACGCCCACTAAGCGAGCACGCCTGGTTACACCTTGACTCCAATGAAAGTGGGCTACACGTTCTGGGATTTTTAAACAATAAATTCTCCGCCTACGCCCATGTGGACACGACTGATCTTGTGGAAGGGACGAGTGCCGAATTGGTCGTTTCCCCTCTCGCGAGAAGCCAGGGCTTAGGGCGCGCATTAGTCGAACGTGTATTGGAGCTCTCCCCCGACGGCCGATTGCGATTGTGGGCACACAATGCAACCGCCGAAGCGCAATCACTCGCTGACTCACTCGGTTTCCGGATCAACCGCTCGCTGTGGGAAATGCGACGGTCGCTCTTTGCCCCACTGCCTGCGCCCCAAATCCCGCGCGGGGTCCAGATCAGAACTTTCGATCCTTTGACCGACATCCCCGGTGTCCTGGCGATTAACGCACGGGCTTTCACCGATCTGCCTGATCAAGGGAGTTGGAATGAGCGAGATATTTCACTGCGACTTAATGAGTCTTGGTTCAACGCAGATGGATTCTTTATCGCGGTGGATTCCCAGACTGAGGCGATCATCGGATTTCATTGGACCAAAGTTCACGGTTCGGGCCAGCCCGGCTCCGACCACAGCCACGAAGCGATCGGTGAGGTCTACGTGATAGCGGTAGATCCCACCCATCGAGTCCCTGGGTTGGGTCGCGCATTAACTACTTTGGGATTGACCTACTTGCGCGAACTCGGACTTCGACAAGCCATGCTTTACGTTGATTTTTCCAACGAACGGGCAATTTCCCTCTACGAAAACCTAGGGTTCGTCCACTGGGACACGGACGTCATGTTCGGTCGCCCACGTGACTAATACATCTGCGCTTTAGTAATTCACCACCTTCGCCTCACCTCAAGAACCCCTAGCATGGGACGATAACCGCATGAGCATCTCCGAATTCTCCTCTGACGGTCCACCCACCGGAGAGCTCGCCGCCATTATTCTCAAGGAAGATTTCGCCAGCGATCTTCCACCCGGTCGTTTCTTGGACCGAGAACTTTCTTGGCTTGCGTTTAATAAGCGGGTATTGGATCTAGCAGATGACCCCGGGTTGCCCTTACTTGATCGCACAAAATTTCTCGCAATTTTCGCCCGGAACCTTGATGAATTTTTCATGGTGCGCGTAGCGGGCCTCAAGCGGCGGATCGCAACAGGAATTGCGGTTCGAACAGCAAGCGGGCTTACCCCAAAGGAAGTGCTAGAAAATATTTGGGAGCACGCCTTTGCTTTGCAGCGCCAGCAAGCCGACTATTTCCTTTCAACGATTGAACCCAATCTCAATGAAGCGGGGATTCATGTCTTGCGCTGGGACCAGCTCACCTCAAATGAGAAAACCGATATGGATCTTTTCTTTGATTCCAAAGTGTTCCCGATTTTGACGCCGCTTGCAGTCGACCCTTCACACCCTTTTCCCTACATCAGTGGGCTCTCCCTCAACCTCGCCGTCGTTGTGCAAAATCCAACAACGGGCAACAGGCTTTTTGCGCGTGTGAAAGTGCCGCCGCTGCTTCCACGATTTATCGAAGTGGGATCCGCCCGTTACGTTCCACTCGAAGACATCATGGCTGCGCACTTGAGCGATTTATTTCCTGGCATGGAAATCCGTGAGCACCACGCGTTTCGAGTTACGCGCAATGAAGATGTTGAAGTCGAGGAAGACGATGCAGAGAATTTACTGAAGGCGCTCGAGCGCGAGCTAGTGCGCCGGCGCTTTGGGCCTCCCGTGCGACTCGAGGTCGAGGAAAACATTGATCCTTATGTCCTTGACTTACTCGTGAGTGAACTCGATATCACTAGTTTAGAAGTTTTTCGTCTTCCCGGACCACTGGACCTCACTGGGCTGTGGACGATTGTGGGACTGGATCGCGATGACTTGAAGCAGCGCAAGTTTGTCCCAAAAACTTCACGTGCGTTGTCCGATGTTGAAAGTTCACAAGCACCGGACATTTTGAGTATTGTTCGTGAAAAGGACGTCCTCCTGCACCACCCATACGACTCCTTTTCAACCAGTGTGCAGCTTTTCCTTGAGCAAGCCGCGGTCGACCCGAATGTTCTCGCAATTAAGCAAACCTTGTACCGCACCTCTGGCAACTCACCGATTGTTGACGCTTTGATACTGGCTGCCGAGGAAGGGAAACAGGTCCTTGCGATCGTTGAAATCAAAGCACGGTTTGACGAGCAAAATAATATTGATTGGGCCCGCAAACTTGAACAAGCGGGTGTGCACGTTGTGTACGGATTAGTTGGCTTAAAAACTCACAGCAAACTGTCCATGGTGGTGCGCAATGACGGTGATCAGCTCCGCCGCTACTGCCATATTGGGACGGGTAACTACAACCCCAAGACAGCCCGCTTGTACGAAGACTTCGGGTTGCTCACCAGCAATCCTCAAGTGGGCGAGGACGTATCGAACCTGTTCAACGTTCTTTCTGGTTACTCCATGAACACCGACTACAACCGACTACTTGTTGCCCCGCACTCGGTACGCACTGGCTTGATCGCGCGGATTGACCGGGAGATCACCCACCAATTGGAGGGACGGCCTTCCGGGGTCCGGATTAAGTGCAACTCCCTCGTTGACGAGGCGATCATTGACGCCCTCTATCGGGCCTCCATGGCTGGGGTTCGGGTGGACATTTGGGTCCGCGGAATTTGCGCTATGCGCCCAGGCGTGCCCGGTCTTAGCGACACGGTCCGGATTATTAGCGTGATGGGACGTTTTCTCGAGCACAGCCGGGTTTTCGATTTTGTCAACGGAGGGAACCCTTCAGTGTGGATTGGCTCCGCGGATCTGATGCACCGCAACCTTGACCGACGAGTTGAAGCCTTGGTGAGTATTTCCGATCCCGGGCAAATCGCTGAGATTGAAAACCTGCTGAGTTTGGGGTTTGCCCTTGGAACAGCCACGTGGGATTTGGAGGCTGACGGCAGCTGGACCCGAAGGCTATTTAATGAAGCGGGCGAGCGTTTGACCGATATTCAGGACCTTCTCATTGCGATCAAGAGCAAGCGCTTAAGTGCCCTAGAGTCCGAGGTTTTGACCGGCGCGGACTCTTAGCCTGCGTTGGCTGGGTAAGTTAAAACCATGGACTCCACGCCTACCAAGCAGCATGTGGAAACGGAATTCAAATTTCGGGTACCAGCAAATTTTGAGTTGCCCAGTTTCCCACAATCTCTGGGCACTTGGACCACCGAAGCAACTCGAAACATGGATGCTATTTACTGGGACACAACCGATGCGACCCTTCTACGGTGGGGAATCACAATGCGCACGCGCAGCGGAGGCGGTGATGATGGCTGGCACCTGAAAATCCCCACTCGTCCCCGGGAACAGCCCAAGGGCGCAAGTGTGCGGACTGAACTTCACCGCGATCCCACCAGTGCAACTCCTCCAATTGAATTCCTTGAAATGCTGTCAACAGTTTTACAAGGATCCGATGTCCTGCCAATTGCTCGTGTCCGCACCGAACGCAATCCCCAGGCTCTTACTGGCCCATCTGGTCAGATAGTTGAATTGGTCGACGACCGCGTCACTCTGACCCGAAACGAAGTAATCGTTGATCAATTTCGTGAAATAGAAATTGAACTCACCAGCGAGCTGGGGCTGCCCGATGCGCTTCTCATCTGTGAGATCCTTCGTAATGCGGGAGCCCACACTAGTTCGGTAAGCAAAGCAGCCAGCGCATTTGGGCCAGACGCGAAAAAGCAACCTGATGTTCCTCGACTCCCCACGCCCGATCGAACCGATCTGCCATGTGACTTGATCCGTTGGGCTCTTTCCCGCCAAGTTCGCAAGATTTTTTACGCTGAGCTCACCAGTAGGTTGGCCGGCGACACGCATGGACTCACTCGTGAACTCATCGAACTTGATGCCCTGCTTAAGGCGCTTCGGGACTGGCTCAATCAAGCTGAACAGGAATTTCTCGAGGAAGACCTCACGTGGCTGATTCGTGAATTGAGTATCGCAGCTGAACTGGCAGATCAACACGCACAAGCACGAGCACTCGTTAACTCACTATCGGACCCACTCGATCCAGATAAAGCCGCGGCAGCGGTTGATCAATACTTCGCGGGAAAAATTGAGGCAGCCAGATCAAGTCTGCAGGCCGCTCGCCGCAGTGATCGCTACCTATACCTCTTTAGCGATCTGATCAACTTGGCTTGCGTTCCCGCGGTGACTCCACGTGCCTATGAGCCCCGGAACCTGTGGGAAAATATCTCCCGCAACCCGTGTGATCGGCTCACGATTGCAGTGCATTTCGGGGCCATCTTTAAGAAGAAAAGTAAGCGCCTTAAAAAAAACCTTCACTGCTCTCAGACAAAGACTGGGCGAGTAAATGCAAGTGAGATGCTTCGAGCGATTGCCCTTTCAGGAAAAATTGATCCGGCTGTGATTTTCACTTTGGGCGTTTCCCTAGGCGCCGCGATTCATGCAGAAGACGCGTCGTGAGCAAAATAATTAGTGCAGCGGGAGTCGTTCTCCTTCGTAATAATGAAGTACTGCTCGTACACCGCCCTCGATACGACGACTGGTCATTTCCCAAAGGGAAAGTAGACGGAGCTGAACTGCTTCCGCTCACAGCAGTTCGAGAGTGCGATGAGGAAACTGGCTTTCTTGCCGTACTGGGACCTCATATTGGTGTGGACCGGTATGACATTGCTGAAGGAAGGAAAGAAGTTCACTACTGGCGGGCACACGTCCGAGAAGATCTTGGTTTTGCCCCCGATGAAGAAGTCGACAAAATCGCTTGGATCCCCGTTGACGGAGTAGCCTCTCACCTGACCTACCCCACAGACCTGGAGTTCCTTCAGAGCGCCCTGGTACTGCCTCCTACTTCACCTCTGGTCATTCTTCGACACGCAAAAGCTGTTAAGCGATCCGACTTCACTGGGAAACACGACAGCGATCGACCGCTGTCAGGCCGTGGGCGGCGCCAAGCAAAAATAATCGCCGAAGCTCTCGAGGGGTACGGAATTGAACGGGTAATCAGTTCCCCCATGCAACGCTGTCAAGAAACAGTAAAAAAATTCATGAAACAACTATCCACCACCCCAATTTTGGTCGATGCTCTCAGTGAATCGGGCTACGAACAACACCCCCAAAATCTCCAACCTGCGATTGAGTTGGCCATGGGAAATCCCGCACCCACCGTCCTGTGTTCGCACCGGCCCGTACTTGACGCAATCCTGAAAACTGTCGCCACAGCAGGAGGGGTCTCCCAGGTAGAGCGAATCGAAGAGATTTGGTCTACCAACCTTTCCCCAGGATCATTTTTTGTGGCGCACCGTCATATTGACGCTGAGGGCACTGTGAAAGTTGTGGCCATAGAGCATCATGAGGTCCCTGGGAATCAGGAATCCTGATTCTTTCTTCTCAATGTTGATAACTGTTCACCTTTCGTTCACTTTGAGGGTTCATTGTGTACACACTGCAGACCTACTTTTGCCTTTCAGGGTCGAACACGACCGCTAAGGTAAACCAACAGAAAACGAATCGGAGTTCATTGATGTCGCAGTTAAAGCGAACACTTCTCGTAGCATCACCGGTCCTTCTCGCAGCCCTCACATTGAGTGCCTGCGGTGGTTCCAATAACTCAGGTGGCGAAGACGGTGGCAGTGGCCAGATCCGAATTGACGGCTCCTCAACCGTGTATCCCCTCAGCGCAATCGCCGCTGAAGACTTCCAAGTAGCTAACCCTGGAATCCAAGTAACAGTCGGGTCTTCGGGTACCGGTGGTGGGTTCGAAAAGTTCTGCCGCGGTGAAACTGACGCTAATGACGCCTCCCGCCCCATCAAAGATTCGGAAATTCAAGAGTGCGCTGATACCGGAATTGAGTACGCGCAACTGACCGTCGCAATTGATGCATTAACCGTAGTCGTTAATAAAGACAATGATTTTGCAAACTGCTTGACCACTGAGCAACTGGCTGCAATCTGGGGACCTGACTCAACCATCTCGAACTGGAACGAAGTTGATCCTTCATTCCCCGACGAGCCACTACCGATTTTTGGTCCAGGAACCGATTCAGGGACATTTGACTATTTCACCGACGTGATCAATGGCGAAGAAGGGGTAAGTCGAACTGATTTTACCCCGAGTGAAGACGACAACGTGATTGTTCAAGGAGTTGCGGGCAGCAAGGGCGGCCTTGGCTACTTCGGGTTCACTTACTTTGAGGAGAATGCCGATCGGCTCAAAGCACTTGAAATCGATTCTGGAGCAGGTTGTGTGGCACCGAGCGCTAAATCGGCACGAGATGGCTCCTACACCCCGTTGTCACGCCCCCTGTTCGTGTACCCATCGGTTCAGTCTTTAGCCGACCCAAACGTCTCCGAGTTCTTCCAGTTCTATATTGACAACAATGTAGAAATTGCCAAGGCAGCTCTCTACATTCCGCTCAGTGACGCCGCGCAGGAGCAGTTAGTGACTGATTTTGCGGCCTTACTTACCCAAGCAGGAAATTAGTAATTTAATTTATGGAGACTAATACTGTGAGCGAGACTGCCGAAGGGTTATCCCTTCGGCAGTCTCGTCCTCGGTACGGCGAGAAAATAATTCGTTCTATCTTGGCTCTTGCTGCTTTTGTCTCAATTTTCACCACTTTTGGAATCGTTGTTTCCCTGCTGATTCCTTCAATTGAATTCTTCTTAGAAGTACCCATTACCGACTTCCTCTTCGGTACCGTCTGGACGCCACTGTTCAAAAATGGCGAATTCGGGGTTATCCCACTACTCAGCGGCACCATTGTCATCACATTGATTGCGATCGCCGTCGCCATTCCACTTGGCCTCGGCGCATCAATTTACCTATCCGAATACGCATCAGACCGGGTGCGCAAAGTACTTAAGCCAACCCTCGAAGTTCTCGCGGGCATACCCACGGTTGTGTTTGGTTTCTTTGCCCTTGAATTCCTCACCCAAGCCATCCTGATCAAAATTTTTCCCGAGATTGAAGTGTTTAATGCCCTTTCCGCGGGCCTGATCATGGGAGTCATGATCATTCCAACGATTGCATCACTCTCTGAAGACGCAATGGCTGCGGTGCCTTCGGGTTTGCGTGATGGTGCCTATGCCCTTGGCTCCAGTAAACGCCAAACAGCAATGAAAGTCGTGATGCCCGCGGCTCTATCGGGAATCGTGGCGGCATTCGTTCTCGGCATCTCCAGGGCGATCGGTGAGACCATGATCGTGACAATTGCAGCTGGTCTTCAACCGCAACTAAGCTTCAATCCACTCATGGGGATGCAGACCATGACCTCCTATATCGCTGCCGCAGGATCTGGAGACCTAGCAACCGGGTCTATTGAATACAAATCAATTTTCGCAGTGGGGATGCTGCTGTTTCTCCTCACTTTCATTATGAATATTTTTAGTATTCGTTTGGTCCGCCGATTTAGGCAGGCTTATCAGTGAGCCACATACAATTACCTAATCAACTTGCTGGCAGAGGGACGCCTTTGCGGGATCGCGTTTTCATGTGGCTGCTTTTTGTCTCGCTCGCCATTGGGGTGTTCACGCTCGTAGTGCTTCTCACCTACGTAACCATTAAAGGTTGGCCACGCTTAGACATTCGACTTTTCACAAATATGCCTTCGGTCCGTGACCCAGAAAATGCAGGTGCTCAGTCTGCAATCACTGGGACGCTCTGGGTAATTTCATTTACCGCCCTGGTCGCTCTGCCCACCGGGGTTATGGCTGCCCTCTACCTCGAAGAGTTTGCCCGACCCAATAGTCGCTCCCAGCGATTCATTGAGGTGAATATTCAAAATCTGGCTGCGGTCCCCTCAATTGTTTACGGGATTTTGGGTCTCGCTGTTTTCGCTCGAGCGCTCGCCTTGGGTCAAAGCGTGATCACGGCAGCACTGACTCTGGCTTTGCTCGTTCTGCCCGTCATCATTATTTCCACTAGAGAGGCACTGCGTGCTGTGCCCCGAAATATTCGCGACGGCTCCCTAGCCCTGGGGGCAACCGAATGGCAAACGGCCTACCGGCAAACCCTGCCCGCGGCAATCCCTGGAATTGCTACGGGGACAATCCTGGCGCTTTCTCGGGCAATCGGTGAAGCGGCACCGCTCCTACTCCTCGGCGCGGTTTCCTTCATTACCTTTAATCCCGATGGCGTCCTGTCAGACTACACAACCCTTCCGATTCAGATTTTCAACTGGACCAAGGACTCACGCGAAGAATTCCAAGTCCTTGCTGCGGCCACAATCGTGGTCCTACTCCTGATTTTGCTCGCCATGAACTTCGTGGCGATTTGGATCCGTAACAAAACCCAGAAGCGCTGGTAGCGCACGCAGTGAAAGGCACACATGAACCAGCCAAATGAAATTACCATGCACCTTGATCATTCACTCTCGGCCCGTGGCGCTTCAATTCCCCCTGAGACCAGCGATCCAGTGTTTACCCTTGACAACGTCAGTGTGCTTTACGGCGACTACTCAGCAATTCGCAATGTCACCTTGCCAATTGGCAGGAACGAAATCACCGCTTTTATTGGTCCAAGTGGCTGCGGGAAATCAACTTTGCTGCGGAGCTTCAACCGAATGAATGACCTTATTCCCGGTGCGCACCTCACAGGAACCGTGGCCTATCACGGAACAGACATTTACGGACCCAACGTCGACCCAATCGAAGTTCGCCGCAAGGTCGGGATGGTCTTTCAAAAGCCCAATGTTTTTCCCAAGTCAATTTATGAGAATGTGGCCTACGGGCCAAAAGTAAATGGCGCAAAAGGAAATCTTGATGATCTTGTTGAGGAGTGCTTGAGCAGGGCTGCGTTGTGGAATGAAGTCAAAGACGACCTCAAGAAAAGTGCCTACGCACTTTCTGGCGGGCAGCAACAACGCCTGGTCATTGCTCGCTGTATCGCGGTAAAACCCGAAGTGATCCTGATGGATGAGCCATGTGCATCCCTTGACCCACTAGCGACCGCAAAGATTGAAGACCTCATGGTCGAATTAGCCAGTGACTACACCATTATTATTGTCACCCACAATATGCAGCAGGCGGCCAGAGTGTCCGACCGCACCGCATTCTTTACGGCAGAGCTCGACGACAATGGGATCCGGCATGGACGCCTGGTTGAGTTTGGTCGTACCCGCGAACTCTTCAGTTCACCAACCGACCCAAGGACCGAGGACTACATCTCCGGTAGATTCGGATAAATGCGAGCAGTTGCGCTTATTCTTACGTCCACTATTGCTCTTGCTGGCTGTTCCACGGCTAGCAGTTCAGACCCAGGTTTGCCCACCGCCATTGCTCCAAGTGTGAGTCCATCAGCAAATATTGTTGACAATGCGATCGAGTCAACAGTGGCGCGCGGTACCGCCCGAATCAGTATCTCAATCGATTCACAAGATGACCAGGTATCCGGATCTGGCAGTATCGCGCTAGGAAAGAGTCTAGGCGAAATCGGTTGGAACAATGACAACTCCAATGAGTCTTGGATCGACCTACTGAACTCAGATGGCACCTACACTTTCGTTGATGACTCCTGGTTTCTTGCCCCAGTAGGGACGAACACACCCACCTCAGGAAATATCTCCCCACTTTCGCAACTTGGGAGCCTTCTTCCCGAAGGGGAAAACCCCCTGAAGGGAAGGATCGCTCTCACTATTGAGTCAGGCATGAATTTCTCTGATGAGGAAATTGCCAACCTTGCCAAAATCTGCGAAATGGAACTGGCTGTCGAGATAAGACTTGATCCAAACGGCGTAATCAGCTACATCGAAAAATCTTTTGACTGTGTGGGAAATGAAAAAGTAAGCGTCAACGAACTCTCAGACTTCGGTTCGCCAATCAATCTGTCAACACCCGAAGATGCTTTTTCGATAGATCCGAACCAGTAAAAGGCTACCGTCCGAGCAAATAAGCCGATCCTTTTTGCGACTTGGCACCAGTCACTCGCATTACGCATAGACCACTTTGCACAAGCTTCACTCGTGATTTAGTAAGCGTGCAGATTCCACGTGACGCAGGTGCGATCCGAACCCGAGGCTTAACCCCAGATCTTGTTTTAACTCCGGCCCATTTGGCTACAAGTCGATGCGTCACCTTTGCCGGAGGAGTCCGCACCCCGTTGACAACGACAGCACCTACGGCAGCGGAACGAGTGCCCGCACCGAGTTCATTAACCGCCTGAACAACGATCGCCAGAACAGATCCAGCTTTTTGGTTTGTCACCACACAGGGCGACGCCGGTGATGTGCATACCGGCGTTAACTCACCAGTTTCTCCCACGAGCGAGACCACAAAATTACTGATCACAAGACCGCCGTCGTAGTTTGGGGCATCCCAGGTGAGCGACACTCGCTCCCGAGATTGCGATGTGGCAATCAAGTTCACTGGCTCATTCGGCGTGGATGTTGGGGGTGGAACGTATTGATTGATCCACGGCAGAAAAGACGTCACGCGCGCATAAATACCGGGGAAGTTCGGCAACGCACACTCATTTCCCACACTTGTCACACCCGCTAAGACCGAACCCGTATCGGTAGTAACTACAAGTGGTCCGCCACTGTCCCCTTGGCACGTGTCGATGCCTGCTTGTGGAACGCCAGCGCAAATACTTTCAGTGTTTCTAAAGGAGCCACCATAGGATCCGCATGCGGTATCACTAGGACCACCGAGAACCGAAACTGTTGCCGCTAGAAGCACATCACTAGCAGCGCCACCATAACTGGTACTTCCCCATCCTGAGATTTGAGCAGCCGTCCCAGCCGCGGGCCAGACCCCTGAGTCTTGGGTTATGGGCAATGAAATCGGTTGGACCGTCGGGGAAAAAGTTAGTGGATCCCTCAACTGCAACAATGCCATATCTCCGGTGAACGTATTTGCATTCCAACCCGGATTGATAGCCACACTCGATACAAAGACACGATTTTGATTCGAGCGCTCGCCGAGATTGGTGACACCCACATATGCTGAGATTTCACTCGGAGCGGCACCTGCGACGCAGTGAGCCGCCGTCACCAACCACTGGGTTCCGATAATTGATGCACTACACAGTGACGTATTACGAATATTCAGGTTCACTTGCCATGGGACCTGCGCAATTGCGATCGGTGCTCCACCCACTATTCGCGGTGTCGTGGCTGGGGCCGGAGCCCCCAATCCAATCACGAGGGCCAGTGAGCCCCCGAATGCAATCAGTGCTCTGATTTTTCGTCCCACTATCCAAGTATGCAGGTATGCTGGGGCAGTGGATAACAGTCGTTGGTCAATTGGCTCACAAAATTCTTTCCTGTCGATTTACAGTAAGAACAGTGTCTTGAGCATCGGCTCTATTGGCTCCGCGGGAAGCCTGCTTTCGATCGGCTCATTTGCCAGTGTGGGCAGTATTCTGAGCGCCGTTTCATGTACCTCTGTCATGGCCTGGAAGTCAGCAATGAAGTGGTAGAAGGCCGTGCTTAATCGGCAGTAATTCCTTTACCCAGCACTACAATTCCACCCGGGCTCACCGTGTATCGGGATCGATCGTGTTCAAGATCCACCCCGATTTGGGCATTTTCCGGGATCACGACATTTTTGTCCAAGATCGCTCTACGAACGATCGCATTGCGACCGATACGCACTCCCGGCATGATTACACTTCCTTCAACATAGGCACCGGACTCAATACTTACGCTTGTGGCAATCACTGAGGTCCGCACGTGACCCCCAGAAATGATGCTGCCCGCACCCACCATGGATTCGTGAGCATTCCCCCCTTCCACAAATTTGGCCGGAGGTAGTGGCGGGATATTTGAGAGGATTGGCCAACGCCGGTTGTAAAGATTAAACACCGGGTGGACTGACACCAGATCCAAGTGTGCGTCATGATAACTGTCGAGGGAACCCACATCGCGCCAATAGCCAGAGTCTCTGTCAGTTGCTCCTGGGACGATGTTGAACGAGAGGTCGTACACAAAAGCGTGACCCTGCTCGGTGAGCATAGGAATAATGTTTCCCCCCATGTCGTGAACGGATCCCGGATCAACGGCATCAGCTCTCAGTGCTTCCAACAACACGTCCGTGCTAAAAACGTAGTTTCCCATTGACACAAAACTTTCTTCGGGTGAACCGGGAATACTTGGTGGGTCAGCCGGCTTTTCCAAAAAGTTCGCAATTTTATGGCCATCGGGGCCAACTTCGATTACACCGAACTCACTGGCGCTAGCGCGAGGGCGACGCAGTCCAGCAACGGTCACGCCGGCACCGCTGTCAATATGCGCCTCAATCATTTGCATTGGATCCATGCGGTACACGTGGTCGGCACCAAAAACTACTACGTAGTCTGGATTTTCGTCATAAACCAAATTCAAGCTCTGATAAATCGCATCAGCACTTCCAGTGAACCATCGAGGACCAAGGCGTTGCTGGGCTGGTACCGGAGTCACGTAGTCGCCAAGCAGTGTCGGCATACGCCAGGTTTGGGTGATGTGACGATCGAGTGAGTGTGATTTGTACTGGGTCAACACACACACTCGGCGCAACCCCGCGTTGATGAGGTTCGAAAGCACAAAGTCAATCAGTCGGTACGAGCCCCCAAATGGAACGGCAGGCTTTGCTCGGTCTGCGGTAAGTGGCATGAGCCGTTTTCCCTCACCGCCAGCGAGCACCATGCAGAGAACTCGCGGGTCGTGTGCCATGAGTGGAGCCTAAGGGCTCACCGGTAATTACCGCACGAGTTCAACTAAAGACTCCACCCTGATCCTTGACTGTTCACCTCCCTAGGCTTGATCCGTGCGAATCGCTTTATTGACTAAAGAATGGCTACCGCAGATTTACGGTGGTGCCGGAGTCCATGTTCAATACTTAGTCCCAGCCTTATCCGCGCAGATCACCGTTGACGTGCATGCCTTCGGGACCAGTTACACCGATGCTCGCGCTCACGCCACACCCCAATTCCTAGAAGGTGCCAATCCTGCGCTAGAAACCCTCGGGGTGAACCTCGACATGGTGCGCTCCATTTCCCAATCAAAAATAGATCTCATCCACTCACACACCTGGTATTCAAATTTTGCTGGGCAAAGTGCAGCCCTGTTGCAGGGCATTCCACTCGTTGTCACTGCCCACTCACTTGAACCAATGCGTCCGTGGAAAGAAGAGCAACTAGGGGGTGGCTACCGTGTCTCATCGTGGATTGAAAAGAGCGCCTACGAGGGCGCGGCAGCAATTATTGCCGTTTCGCAGGGAATGAAAGCAGATGTTCTCACTTGTTATCCGAATGTTTTACCAGAAAATGTGCACGTAATTCATAACGGGATCGACACAGATATTTACCGACCCGATCCATTAATTGATGCATTGGAAAAATACAGCATTGATTTGCAAAGACCATACTCGCTTTTTGTTGGTCGAATTACCCGACAAAAGGGTCTTACTCATTTACTCAAGGCCGCAAAAAACTTTGACCCGCACATTCAAGTTGTGTTGTGTGCGTCGGCACCCGATACTCCCGAGATTGCGGCGGAAGTTTATCAACTCGTGGCCGAACTGAAGGCATTGCGTGGCCCGGAAAATATCATCTGGATCACAGAGCAAGTCCCCCGAGATGAGCTCATCCAATTACTCACCCACGCAAGTGTTTTCACCTGCCCATCAATCTACGAACCACAGGGAATTGTGAACCTTGAGGCGATGGCTTGTGAGACAGCCGTCGTGGCAAGTGACGTCGGTGGGATCCCTGAAGTGGTGACAGATGGGGTTACCGGCGTGCTCGTGCATTATGACCAACATGAACCGCATGAGTTCGAAAAAAGGTTTGCTGAGCAGGTGAATCGAGTCGTGGCAGATGCCAACCTTCAGCATCAATTTGGAATAGAAGGGCGCACACGAGCGATGAGCCATTTTGCTTGGGATGCAATCGCCGAGTCAACAATTGATCTATATCGGTCGGTGCTCCGTTGAGTGACATTGTTGAACCAATACCTGGAGTACCACTGGCTAAGTCCCCGCACCCACTCACCGGCTACGCCCTATATCTCACTGCCGCCCTTCTTTTTGCCCTGAGTGGGTCTGTTTCTAAGGCCATTTTGCTTACCGGAATTGACCCCGAACGGCTCTCCCAACTCAGGGTCACGGGCGCCTTTGTGGTCTTACTCCTATTTGTCGCGATTAAGCAGCCGCAGGCACTTCGTATTTCTTTGAGAGAAATTCCGATCTTACTTGCCTATGGGATTCTTGGCGTTGCAATGACGCAGTATCTGTTCTTTGTCGCACTCACCTACCTGCCCGTGAGTGTCGCCCTACTAATTGAGTTCACCGCACCGGTCATGATCGCCTTGTGGTTCCGTTTCGTCTGGAAGGAACCCACTAAACGCACGGTCTGGATCGCCCTTGCCATGGCAACCACCGGTCTCGCACTCGTTGCCCAAGTGTGGCTCGGTTTTGCTGTGAATGCTGTGGGTGTGGTCGCCGCACTCGGTGCCGCATTCGCCTTATCAACCTTCTACATCTTGGGGGATCGACAAATGCGGATTGAAAAACCGCGTGATCCTGTCTCTTTGACAATGTGGGGGTTTGCCGCCGCGTCGCTGATGTGGGCGCTCACCCAACCTTGGTGGTTTTTCCCGTGGGATGCACTCTCCGGAACCACAGAACTCGAGGGCAGCATCAACCTCTCATTTCCCATCTGGTTCCTCGTCTTCTGGATGATCCTATTTGGGACCGTCATTACATTTTCACTCGTCTTGACCTCGATGAAACATCTTCGCGCTTCGCAGGCGTCCACCGTCGGCCTTAGCGAACCGTTATTTGCCACCATCATTGCTTGGGCACTACTCGGCGAATCGCTCACCGCAATCCAGATCTTGGGGGGGACTCTGATTATTGTTGGCGTCTTCATTGCAGAGCGGGCAAGGATCACGACCGGCATTGATGTGGACCGAGCAAGGAATTCGATGGACTGCGATACTTGATGCGTGATGGAAATGAAGGTTCTGATTGTTGGCGCCGGGCTAGGCGGTCTGCGAACCGCCGAGGCGTTACGGTCCAACGGCTTTTCCGGTGAGATAGTCATTGTGGGAGATGAATCCCACCAGCCATACAACCGCCCGCCCCTGTCAAAGGAGGCACTGTACTCGGGGTTGTCCCACGAAGACCTTAAATTCCGGCAACGCGATTCAGTGGCTGACGTATCTTGGGTCCTGGGTAGTGCGGCCGAGAAATTGGACCTCGCGGAGCAGAAAGTAATACTTGCCGATGGCACAAGCCGCGCCTTCGACGCACTCGTGGTTTCCACGGGAATCCGGCCACGACTTTTACCCATACCTGGCCCGACACAAGGCCTTTTCACTCTGCGCACTCTCAACGATGCGCAATCACTGCAGGCAGCAATCGGGCCAGGGGTCAATGTAGTAATTCTGGGCAGTGGCTTTATCGGTTGTGAGCTTGCCGCAACCGCCACCACATTGGGCGCCAATGTTCACGTGGTCTCACTTGACATCGAACCAATGGTTATTCCCATGGGTGTTGACCTTGGTGCGGCAATGCGAAAGCGACATGAGACAAAGGGCGTCACTTTCCATTTGGGTCATACGGTAGAAAAATTTAATGGTGATCACCGCATTGAAAGTGTGACTTTAGACTCCGGCGAGGTGATCACAGCGAGTGTTGTTATTGAAGCAGTTGGCTCAGTGCCCAATACGCAATGGTTGCACGACAATGGCCTCCATCTTGATGATGGGGTCCTTGTCGATTCCAATATGCGTGCACTCGGAGCGCAGATTCCCATTTATGCCGTGGGCGACATCTCGAATCATCCCAATAAGTTTTACGGGGATCGGACCAGACGTATTGAGCATTGGAATATGCCCACTGAAACGGGAAAGCGCGCCGGCGCTGCCCTCGCAGCCGAACTTGCTGGACGAGATCTACCCGCAGATGAATTCTTTGCCCTTCCCGCCTTTTGGTCCGATCAATACGAGTTTCAGTTGCAGTCTTATGGTTTGCCGGGGGCCGGGGCCAGTCACCGGGTTGCCAGCGGTGCACTTGATGGTGCGTGCATTGTCGAATACTTTGATGAAGCAGGTGTGCTGTGCGGCGTCATTGGAATCGACACCGTCAAAGAGCTCCTGCCCTATCGCACACAATTCATGGCAGCCAAGTCATGGGAGCCAAATAGATAATGGGTTCACTCTCACTCGGACCTGATCGCGACCGGGTTCTTGATCATGCCGCACACATTGTTTCTCGCATGTGGGCTGAGTTTGATGTTGCCCGGGACACCCAACCCGAGACCTCGGAGGAGCTGGCACTACTGCTGGCGGAAGGGTTGCCCCAGGATCCATCAGATCCGATTGCAGCTCTTGACATTGCCGCCGAGGCCTTGGATTCAAGTTTGACCCAAGCCCGGCCACGCTACCTGGCCTACATCGGATCAAGTGGCCTAGAAATTGGTGCGCTCGGCGATCTACTCGCCCACTCACATGATCCCAATCTCGCTCTCGATGCCGGGAGCGCGTCCGATATTGAACGTCAGACGATTTCTTGGCTAGGTGAGTTCCTCGGCTATCACAATGCCCAGGGGTTCTTCACTTCCGGTGGAACGGTAAGCAATTTGACCGCACTTGCGGCCGCACGCGAAAAGGCGCTTCCTCAGAGTAGAAGTACCGGCATGGGTTCGCACACCCTCGCCTTGTATTGCTCGGCGGAAGCCCATTACTCGGTCACGCGGGCAGCCGAAATCTTGGGAATCGGCGGAAACAATGTGCGGTCAATTGACATAGATTCTCAACGCCGACTTAAGCCCGATGCATTGGCTCGCGCAATTGAAATTGATCGTTCCGCAGGAGTTATTCCCATGGCGGTAGTTGCCACAGCCGGCACAACACTCACCGGAGCGGTCGATCCAATCGGCGAGATCGCCGACATCTGCGGTGATATTTGGCTGCACGTTGATGGTGCCTACGGTTTACCCGCTGCCGCAACGCACAGTGCCGGATCACTTTTCGCAGGTCTAGATCGGGCTGACTCCTTGAGCATTGATGCTCACAAATGGCTCTTTGTCCCCAAGGCGTGCAGTGCCTTGCTCGTGAAAAAGCCTGAGCTGCTCGCCCGAGCGTTCTCACATAATGAGGCTTATATTCCCCACGAGCACGGCGATACCAATGCTGTTGATGTAACTCTGGAGTACTCCCGTCCCCTGCGCGCTCTCAAACTGTGGCTGGCATTCAAAGTTCACGGGGCACAGGGAATGCGCGATGGGGTCGACGCCAATCTTGCTCAAGCCCAATTGCTGTACACATTGGCACACTCAGCACCTGACTTCGATGTTCTTGAATCAATTCCACAACTGTCCACCGTCCCACTGAGGCATGTCCCCCAGAGTATTTCCGCCGCGGATAGCTCGCGGATCAATGCACACAATGCTGCCTTACAACTCGCACTTGTGGCAGACGGCCGGATCTATATTTCACCCGCGCAAATTGACGGCAACACCTGGTTGCGTCCGTGTTTTACCAATTTCCGAACAACGAATGCGGATGTACAGGTGGCATTTGACGTGATCAGGGAAGTAAGCAACGCACTCGCGAGCGCCTAGACCATACTGTCCCAATGGGTGTGAGCTTTCCACAAGGTGGAGACCATAAGCGCAGTACTACGGCGACGGGCCGCGCAATTTTTGCCGACTCCGTCCGCTCGATCGATCCAGCGCTTTCGGCAAGAATTGAGCACACAAAAGATTGGCGTAAAGGGTACATTGAGCCCCTGCGCGAAATCGTGATCGCAGCTTCACACACCCCCGAATCCGCAATTGAAATTTCTCAAGCTGGCCTTGAATCTGCCCATCGGCGTTTTGTCTTCGCCCAACCCGGTCAGGACATTGCGCTAGAAGCAGCCCTTGATCAGGGGCCTCGGCCGATTGAGTCGCTCACAGTTTCCGGGCGCGCTTCGCGTGAAGTGGATCTTTCTATTCCTTATCGCGGTCGCCGGATTTTTGGCAGCGACCTGCGCAAGCAAGTGGACCAGTGGGTCGCTAACGGAATTGCAGAGCCCAGTTTTGGCATTGCACTTCATTTACTCATGGATAACCCGGACTGGCTTGATCTTTCGGGAACCGATATTGCTGTCCTTGGCGCCGGAGCAGAAATGGCCCCCACTCGCTCACTGTTGCGGTGGGGTGCGCGGATCCATGCGTTGGACCTACCACGGCCAGATATCTGGCAGCGACTCATTGATATTGCCCGCAATACTTCAGGCTCAATTCGGGTTCCCATTAGTCCAAGCGACGTGGGCGAGATGCCTTTTGTCACCGGCGGAATTGTCCACACCGAGGATGACGCGGTTGTTGCCGCTGCTGCCGGGGTTGACTTACTTGAACAGCCCTGTGAGATTGCGCAGTGGCTTAATGAAATTACGAATCCCTTTGTTCTTGGCAACTACACCTACGCCGACGGCGCAACCCATGCCACTTTGAGCATGAGTGCTGACGCAATTTTTAGAAAGCTTGATTCCCAACGCAAGGACATCACCCTTGCATTCCTTGCTACACCCACAGACGTATTCATGGTGCCCTTATCGTGTGTGAACGAATCTCGTAACCGTTGGGAATCACGAGGCTTCACCGGAATTATGCAAACACCACTGCGAGCATTCGGTCAATTTGAACCAAACTATCCGCGGACTTACCGCACAAAAATCGGGGCGGAAGTCGGACTCAACGACTCACTCGTCCCCCAACAAGGTCCCAATTACTTACTTGCAAAACGCATCCAGCGGTGGCGCGCCCTTGCTGCTCGCGCCGACGGTGTCCCTGTCTCACTCAACCTGGCACCGGCAACCCGGACCCAGTCCGTGGTCAAGAATCGTGCGCTGGCCGCGGCCTACGCCGGCGCTGGCCGCTTCGGCATCGAAGTCTTTGAGCCTGCAACATCAACCGCCCTCATGGCCGCACTCCTTGTTCACGACTTGCGCAATCCGCTCTCAGTTGCCAATCCCAGCACCACCTTGAGCAATCCAATGGATCTGTTTGTCGTGGGCGCGAATCATGGTGGCCTCTGGAGTTCGGCCTATGCCCCCCGTTCCGTTTTAGGGGTCGCCGCGGTACTGGGCATGTTTGAGTCGCGGGCGTAAGGAAAGTAGAAATAGGAAAACCCGCGTAACTGGGGGGTGTCACGCGGGCTCTCGATCAACTCGAGCAACTCGAGCGATAGCCACTATTGTTCACGATAAATTCGCAGGTGTCACGTTAATGACGGCCGCTATGGAAACGACCCAACTAGTCTTGAGCCTGTGCATAACCCCGAGGTCAGCGTCATTTTGCTTACGGGCGGCTCTAGCCGGCGGATGGGCACCGACAAAGCGTCCGTGAAATTGGGAAACGACACCTTGCTTGACTTCCAACTGGCCCAAATTCCTACCGGTGTGCCCACAATCGTGGTCGGGGAAGCCGTGACCACCCACCCTGAAGTGGTGTTCACCCGCGAGGATCCACCCGGCTCCGGGCCTGTTGCCGCGGTCTCGGCTGGCTTGGCGCTTACCCGCACGTCCGTGGTGGTAATACTCGCTGTCGACACCCCATTCGCCCTGCCACATCTACTGCGCCTGCACCTTAGCCCCAATGACACTGCGCTGATTCCACAAGATCTGACGGGAAAGCCACAGTATCTGGCCGGGACTTACCACAGCACGGCCTTACAAGCGGCACTCGACGGACTCGGTGACCCGACCAACACAAGCATGCGTGAACTCATCACGCATCTTCCCCAAGCGAAATACTTCGCCCTCACCCCTGAGAGTGCCGATTACTTCATGGATCTGGATACTCCCGAGGATCTGGCTGCCGCACAGGCGTTACTGCCCCCGCACCCTAAAGTAGGTCCATGAACAAATGGTTACAAGAAGTGGTCACGGCACTCGAGCTTGAGGAAATCGCACCAAGTCTGGGCGAATCCGACCTCACCGCAATCCTTGATGTCGCTCGGCACGCGGCCCATGAAGTTGAACGTCCCGCTGCCCCCATCACCACCTACCTCATGGGCATGGCGGTTGCCCGAGGTGGCGACCTTGCGGACATTTCACGCACAATTGAAAGCCTCGCAAAATCCTGGGCGGAAAAGAGAAGCTAACCGCGTGTCAAATAATCAATCCGAATACTCGTGGGGGGACGCGCGAGAGTTTGCGTATTCACTCGCCGAAATGTGCACTATTGAATCCGTTCCAATTGAATCCGTTCCAATTGAATTCTGTGATCGGCGAGTGTGTGCAGAAGACCTAGTTGCCTTAACCGATCTGCCGCATGTTGATTCAAGTTCAATGGATGGTTGGGCCGTGACTGGCGTTGGCCCTTGGACTATCACGGCATCTGATCACCTCGAACCGGATCACGCCAGTCCAATCACGACTGGCGCAGCCCTTCCCGCAGGAACACAAGCGATTGTCCGAACTGAACACGGAATTCTCAACGGTATGCGGCTGGAATCCACGAGTGCCAGCGCACAGGACATTCGCCGCGCAGGCGAGGAATGCACTCGTGGTGACCTGTTATGTCGCCAAGGAACCACCCTGCATCCAGCGTTGATCGGATTGCTGGCCGCCACCGGTCATGATGCAATAAATGTTGTTACTAAACCTTCCGTTCAGATAATTATTACCGGTGACGAAATTCTCACCAGCGGCCTACCGACACAAAAATTTGTGCGTGACTCACTAGGACCACAACTCCCCTTGTGGTTGACGCGCATGGGCGCCCATGTGTTACCTGTGCTCTACATCACGGACCACCCCGATCAAATTTCGCGCGCAATATCAACGAACAAGGCCGACATTGTTGTGACGACGGGTGGAACCGCAGCAAGTACAAAAGATCACTTCCAGGCCGCGATTGAACTCGCACAGGGCCAAGTGTTAATCAACGGAGTTGCCGTTCGCCCCGGACACCCAATGAAATTGGCAGTTAATCAGGACCGAAAATACCCGATCATTGGACTTCCCGGTAATCCGCTTGCGGCCATTGTTGCTCTCTTTACTCTGGCTCAACCAATAATTAGTAAAATGCTGGGGCAGCAATTACCGGTCGGGGTGTCAATTCCCACCTCGCAGTCCCTCAAAGGCGGGAAGTCGGACAGCCGTCTCGTTCCGGGGAGCATCGAAAATCGGGAATTTGTCCCTGCTTTGTACAGCGGATCGGCAATGTTGCGTGGGCTCAGCGCATCTACTGGATTCGCAATTGTCACAGCACCGGTTGATGCTGGAGGCTCCATTGAATTTCTGCCCCTTCCAGGGTAGTAACTACTCGCAGACAACTCCATCTCGATCACGATCGATGTACCACGAATACTGCGAGTCGGTTCCTTTTATGTAAGGACCAAAGCCTGCCTTGATCGCCGCACCACAAGTACCAAAACGAGGATCTGCTCCGGATTGGGAAGTACCCCCACTTGGCACAGTAAGTGTGGCGGTCTTGGTCGGCGCTCTCGGTGGAATCTTCATAGTTGCCGAGCAGTTACCCAAGATTTTTCCCAAACTCTTCTTCTCTCCGCTATCCACAGAGAGCCGCCATCGAAACTTAACCCCAATCCAGTCCTTCGCATACCGGCACCGATTCTGGTTGGGTAACCATTGGGCTGGATCTCGCGCACCCTTTGATCGATTGGAGCTCGCGCTCACTGCAATCAAAGACGACGCGTAGCCCAAATCATTGGCGTAACGTTGGCGAGTTCCACGATCCCAACGCCACGCGCCTGAATCCCACGCTTCCTTCAAAGGAACAAGATGGTCAATATCGAAATTACTCGCATTGGTGGTGCTGACGCCGTCGAACTGGGAAACCCATTTACCATTCACAACTTTGCATCCAGACACTTGACCAAAGACCCGTTCCTGGATCAAAACTTCTTCACGCGTGTCACAACCATCAGAGTCAAGATCGGACCAGTGGCTAAAAAGCGACCGACTGTAACCGGATGTGGCTTCGCCCGAAACCGGGAGGGAATTCAAAATTCGGACCGGATCAGTCTTGGTGTCAGCCGACCCGGCTGGCACAAATCCAAATGTTGATGAAGCCGTCACAACACCAATAAGTACAGTGCAAAGGCGGGACCTGCGACCAAACGTGCCGAACCTGGACATAGCGAACCCCCTGTTCCACACTATAACAAGAGGGGGGTGAAAAAATTAGTCTGCGAGTGGGATCCGAATTTCCTCTTCACGCGAAATTACGTTGGCATCAGCGTCGTAGACGGTCATAGTTTCGTCTTCGATTACCAATTTTCCGTCTGCATCAAGTACATCGATAATCTCGTCGACTACTGAACCTTGTGGCCCCGTTGCGACGATTACTTCGTCTGCAACTGCGCCAACGACTTGATCATTTTCGTCGAGAATAATGTTAACCGAGAGGTCGTCTCCTACTTCGATTTCATTTGAGTCAACAATCTCTTTTTCCATCATTCCCACTTTCATTGCTCTAGGTTCCTTCAGGGTCACACCCTAGTGAGGCGAATATCTGGCACCCGATTCCGGGCTAACATCGCACCTGAATCATCAACCGCAGTGTGCGCATCCCGCTCAGCAGCCACACGATCTTGGTAGTGCGTGAGCTCACGCTTAATCCGCTGCCCGTCCCAGCCCAACTCGGCCCCCATTATTTGCGCTACTTCCTCCGCGGCCTCTAACCCTTGGTCAGAAGTTTCAATGGACAGGTGGGTGCGTCTGGTGACAATGTCATCAATATGGAGTGCCCCCTCGTGGGTTACCGCATACAAAGCCTCGACCCGTAAATACCCGGCCCCACCTGCACCTTGACCAGCAATCGGCGTGACAAGTTCAGGCCGGTATTTCAGGATAGACATCAGTTCACCCACCATCGACCCATAGCGCTTGAGTAAGTGATCGACCTCCTGCGGCCTAACCCCAAAGTTCTTTGCATTGGCTTGCAACTGGTTTTGCGCCTCAGCCAAGCCAATAGCACCAATTAGGGGGATGTTTTCGGTATTAGATTTGGGCACTGTCCCAATGAGTCCTCGGCCCTGCAAATCGGCGATTGCGGCATTGACCGCGTCTTCGGCCATAACCCGATAGGTGGTGTATTTCCCACCGGCAATCGTGGTGAACCCCGGTACAGCGTTTTCCACCGCGTGTTCCCGACTCAAATCACTCGTGGCACCTTTCTTTCCCTTGATGAGTGGGCGTAATCCCGCATATACGCCGTCTATGTCTTCAACCCCGAGCTCAACATTGAGCACTCGATTCACGTTTCGCAAAAGGTACTCAATGTCACTGGCACTGGCCGCCGGGTGATCAAGTCCTTGATCCCATGGAGTGTCGGTTGTACCAATCAACCAATGCGCCCCCCAGGTGCGAACAAATAAGACACTGTCCTCGGCCCGAACGAAGACGGACACTTCTGAATCTATCCGGTCCCGCGGAACCAAAATATGAACACCCTTTGATGCCTGCACGGAAAAATCTGAATGGCCACCAGCCATCTCTTGTAGCGCATCAGTCCACACGCCAGTCGCATTAATCACTGTCCGAGCCGTGATGTGGAACTCATTCCCACTTTCAAGATCTTTTACGTCAGCGCCGTTGACCGCTCCCACGTCATTATGTGAAAGGCGCACAACTTTCAATGCTGGCGCAACCACCGAACCATACGCCGCAGCGGTACGAACAAGTTCGAGTGTGTGGCGGGAGTCATCAACCTGGGCATCAAAAAATGAGATCCCCCCCACCAAGCTTTTGGGGTCAAGTCCTGGTGCCAGTGCATGGACTTGCTTGCGACTTAAATGTTTATGCCGCGGCACCGCGCCGGCTCCACCGATTGTGTCGTAGAGGAAAAGTCCGGCACCCATGTAGGCGCGCTCCCACACCCGATGTTCAATGGGATAAATAAATTCAATGGGATGTACTAAATGTGGACAAAGTTTCTCCAACATCAGGCCGCGCTCTTTCAGAGCCTCGCGGACCAAACCAAAATTAAACTGCTCTAAGTACCGCAGCCCACCGTGAAAAAGTTTTCCAGACCGACTCGACGTTCCCGAGGCCCAATCTCGCATTTCGACCAGAGCAACACTCAATCCGCGCGAAGCCGCATCAAGCGCGGTTCCAGCGCCCGTGACGCCACCACCAATCACCAACACATCAAATTCTGATTCAGCGAGTTCGCTCAGGGCACGCTTACGTTCATTCGGGCCGAGCACTGACTTTCTTGGGTCCACTACCCCATCTTCGCAGGTCTGCCACGAATCAGTCGTTACAGTTCATAAGAACCACAACGAGCAGCCCCAACTTATCCGACATAACATAAGTGAGTGCACCCAATTCGACGCCTAATCGCAGTTGGGTCAGCGGTCGTCCTTCTGGGATTGGTCATGAGTCCTAGTGCCTCAGCAGAGGCAAACCCCGAAGCGGTCACAATTACCGGCGGCCCACTCTCAGCAACTGACCCCAATCCTGTGGCTCTCGATGCAGACCTTTATCTCCCCAACCAGATGCCCGCCCCCGCCATTGTCTTGGCTCATGGATTTGGTGGTGATAAAACCGGATTAGCAGAACAAGCAGAGGCACTGACCTCAGCCGGTTTTGTTGTGCTCGCCTATTCGGCACGCGGATTTGGCACGTCAACTGGATTAATATCGGTCAATTCACCCGACTTTGAGGTGGCTGACGCCGCACGGATCATCGATTATTTAGCAACCCGGCCTGAGGTCGAACTTGATTCCCCAAATGACCCTGTAGTTGGGTTCGCCGGTGGTTCCTACGGCGGAGCTCTCTCATTGTTGATTGCTGGGTACGACAATCGCGTTGACGCACTCGCTTCGGATATCACGTGGAATGACCTGGAAAGCTCCCTCTTTGGACAAAGCATTGACCAGAGCTCGGAACTGGGTGCCTACAAAGATTTGTGGACCGGGTTCTTTTTCAGTCGCGGGCTGGTCAACAGTGACGGGCAGGTAACTAACTGTGGTCGCTTCAGTCCAGCGTGGTGTGATGCGTATATTCAATCCGCCCAGAGCGCCACCCTCACTTACGATCACGCCCAACTCATGCGCGCATCTTCACCGCAGTCGATCACGGACCAAATCACTGCACCGGCATTAATCACCGGCGGGCAAGCTGACTCGCTCTTCCCATTGGCACAAACGAATGCAAACGCCCAGCAAATTCTGGCTGCGAACCCACAAACGCCGGTTGCCGTCATGTGGCACGGAATGGGGCATGATGGCGGAACCAATGAACGTGAGCGCCTTGATCTGGCAATCACGCAATGGTTCACCCAATACTTGTTTAAGCAGGAAAATGAATCACCCCTTCCCGCATTTGACGTCAGCATTCCGGGCGGGAGTGTCTCAACCCAAAACGCTAGGCCGCAGTCAGTGAACGCAACCACCAATTTCTATCCGGGGCTTTTTGGTTCTTCCCAACAGAAAATAGTGATGGCCGGTCCAGAGCAAACCATAATTGCGCCCGCAGGTGGGACCCCCGCCACAATTACCTCGGTTCCTGGCCTCGGTGGGGCATTAGCAGGTCTCGCGGGCAGTTTTGCCACGACGTCTTTCCCGGGGCAAAGTGCCTTTTTCCAAAGCGCACCGCTGGAGCAAGCCTTGACGGTTGTGGGATCGAGTCAGATCTCGATTGCAATTAGTAGCGACAGGCAAGTCTTAGACGCTGTGCTTTTTGCGAGCCTTCAAGTTGTGTCGGCCAATGGGAGAACAACGCTGCCCCAGGCGCTTGTCGCACCAATCCGCATTGATCAACTCACAACCACCCCGCAGAATCTCACTCTTGACCTCCCGACAATCGTTGCCCCAGTGAGCGCCGGTGACTCACTGCGCGTGGTTATTTCGAGCACGGACATGTCCTACCGTCTACCCACGGACCAGCGTCTCTACACAATCTCAATGGCCGCACCTGCCGTCAACCTTCCCTTGGTCAGCGAACTTTCCGTGCAAAGCCAAGAGTCCGGTGTGGTGTGGCTCTTTGTACTCATCCCGGTGGCACTGCTGGTACTTCTCATTCTGTTCATCACGCGAAGCCGGTCAGTTGGTGTACCCGAACCCGTCCAATCTGATGCTGCTGTACAGATTCCACTTCACGTTTCCGGCTTAAGCAAGACCTACAAGGGTGGCTACCAAGCGGTCAACGATGTGAGTTTCGATGTTCCCGCCGGTGTAGTCCTTGGACTGCTGGGTCCCAACGGGGCGGGAAAGACCACGACCATGCGCATGATCATGGGTCTCATCTCCCCCACCGAAGGTGAAATTGAACTCTTCGGTGAGAAAGTCACTTTTGGTGCCCCCGCTTTGCAACAGGTCGGCGCACTAATTGAGGGTCCTGGTTTTCTGCCCCACCTCACCGGGCAAATGAACTTGGAATTGTACTGGCGCTCTACCGGTCGCCCCGGTGATCCCTTTATTGAGGAAGTACTGGAAATCGCCGACTTGGGGAGCGCACTTGACCGCAAGGTCAAGGCATATAGCCAAGGCATGCGCCAACGTCTCGGGATCGCCCAAGCGATGCTGGGCAAACCACACCTGTTAGTTCTCGATGAACCAACGAACGGACTCGATCCGCCCCAAATCATGGAAATGCGGTCGGTGATGAAAGCTTATGCGGCAACCGGACGCACGGTAATTGTCTCCAGTCACATGCTCAGCGAGGTCGAACAAACATGTTCCCATGTTGTTGTGATGCATCGCGGTCACTTGATTGCTACCGGTGAAGTGTCCGAACTACTGCGTGATCGAGGCGACGGCAGCCTTGAGGAACTATTCATGGAAATGATCGGTACCGACCTGACGGTGGGGAAATAATGAAACAACTTGGACATCCGCTACCCATCCGCGTTGAATTTCGCAGACAACTCACTCGTAAGCGGACCCTTGTCGCTTTCCTGCTTATTGTGGCGCTTCCGCTCATTGTTGTTGCGGCCGTGAAGTTTGGGCCAAGTTCAGATGGAGGTGGTGGCTTTGGTGATGGGGATCTTGACCTCGTTGGTTTAGCCACAGCGGGCGGATGGAACTTCGCACTGACCATGGTGTTTTTTGCTTCTGGTTTCCTCCTCTTGATTCTGATCGCCATGTTTTGCGGTGACACAGTGGCGAGTGAGGCATCTTGGTCCACCCTGCGCTACTTGTTGATCTCTCCCGTGCCTAGGCGTCGCCTACTATTTTCGAAGCTCACTGTCGCACTTATCCTCTCGGCAATTTCAATTCTGATTCTTATCGTGGTGTCTTATCTAATCGGCTTGATTGCATTCGGTTCTGGGGCTTTGAGCACCCCCACCGCTGGACCCTTTACCGAGACCGAAGCGTTCCTGCGAATTTTCGCGATTGGGACCTACGTGTTTCTCTCTTTACTTTTTGCCGCCGGCATCGCCTTTCTGATGAGCGTAATCACCGATATTCCGCTCGCAGCTGTTGGCACAGCGGTAGTCGTGGTGATCGTGAGCAATATCTTGGGGGCAATTGAGGCATTGGGTGCTCTGCGTGAATGGCTGCCCACTAATTTCGCTAACGCTTGGATCGGATTCCTCAATGAGGATATTGAGTGGACAGATATCAATCGCGGCATTTCGTATTCAGTTATTTCTTTCATGATCTTGATCACCATTGCGGTACTCAAGTTTGACCGCAAAGACATTACTTCTTAACAGAGGTTCATCCTCACAGGTACCTGAATTCGGTCACTTTCCTAGCCACAAAATTTGTCGTGAGCCCCACCGCGCTCAGCCTTCCTCACCGTGTAGTTGTCCGCAGTAGCAATGCGGGCAGCATTTTTAGATTTTTTGACGCGGGGGAACTCATCGCGCATTTCCTATTCTCCGCACAATCAAAGGTCACGGTTTTCACCGCGGTGAGCGCGCTCCTGGACTAGAATCATGGGAAAATTTGAACCAATAGCCGACTTGCTATCCCCCAGCAAGACCCATCTCAAAGGAGGAGGCACCGCCATGCAGTTGATTCAGGAAAGGCAGGAACACGGAATTCTGCGCTTAATGTTGAACGACAATGCCCGACGCAATGCCCTGTCGATGGACATGCTCGGTCAACTCCAAGCGGCACTGGATCAAGCCGGCAGCGATCCGGCGGTTCGAGTAATCGTGCTCGCGGCAACCGGACCAGCATTTAGTGCCGGCCATGATTTGAAAGAGATGACTCGGGCGCGTGAAACACCCGACGGTGGAAAGGACTTTTTTGTAGAAACCATGGCGACCTGTGCGCGGGTGATGCAAACGGTCGTGAATCACCCGAAACCAGTAATTGCCGAGATTACCGGCGTTGCCACGGCGGCTGGCTGCCAGTTGGTCGCGAGTTGTGACCTCGCCTACGCGGCGCCCACCGCGCGGTTTGGCACCCCTGGTGTCAACATTGGGTTATTTTGCTCAACCCCGATGGTTGCCCTGTCACGCAATGTGTCCAATAAAAACGCAATGGAAATGCTCCTTTCCGGTGATCTGATCGACGCAGAAACCGCTGAAACTATTGGCCTGATTAATCGGGTGGTCCCAGAGGAAACGCTGAGTGAATACGCCATGGGTATGGCCGCCAAGATCGCCAGTAAATCAAGTATGACATTAACCACGGGTAAGCAAGCGTTCTATCGTCAGCGCGAGATGACACTCGCGCAGGCCTACGAATACACCTCGCAGATCATGGTGGAGAACATGCTCACTCACGACGCCGCGGAAGGCATCAATGCCTTTATTGAAAAACGTGCGCCGCAATGGCAGGACCAATGAGCAATCCGTTTAATACTGACTTGGATCGCAATCCAGCCAATTTCCAACCACTAACCCCATTAACGTTTCTCGAGCGCGCGGCGACGGTAATGCCGGAGCATGTAGCGATCATTCATGGAGCACAACGCATCAGTTACGCTCAATTTTATCGGCGTTCCCGCCAGCTCGCCTCAGCTCTTGTGAGCGAAGGGATTGAGCGAGGTGATGCCGTGTCAGTGTTAATGCCCAACGTCCCACCCATGCTTGAGGCCCATCATGGCGTACCGATGTCCGGGGCCGTTCTACATGCAATCAACACTCGGCTAGATGCACAGACCATCGCCTTTCAACTGGATCATGCCAGCGCTCGCATTCTGATTGTGGATCGAGCATTTGTTCCCTTGGCGGAGGCGGCACTTGCTCTCACTGCAGTTACCCCACTTTTCATCGTCTACAACGATCCGGAATTCGCCAGCAAAGAAATAGGCAAGCTTTCATCGGTGGACTACTCTGCATTCGTTGCCCAGGGTGATCCAGATTTTGCTTGGCTGATGCCCGAGGATGAATGGGATGCCATCTCAATTAGTTACACGTCCGGAACAACCGGTGATCCAAAAGGGGTTGTTTCCCATCATCGGGGTGCATATTTACTCGCCCAAGGCAACGCGCTCGTTGCCAACCTGCCACGTCACGCAGTTTATTTATGGACATTGCCCATGTTTCACTGCAACGGCTGGGCCTTTCCATGGACGATGGCGGTGGTGTTTGGCACCCACGTGTGTTTGCGTGAGGTGAGAGTCGAACCTATCTGGCAGGCCCTCGCAGAGCACAAGGTGACCCACCTGTGCGGGGCACCACCGGTAATGTCGTTGCTTGTGTCAGCAGCTCCGCAGGTGCAGCGGACGTTAGCGGGGTCCGTCGAATTCTTCACGGCTGCGGCACCACCACCCGAGCGGCTACTTACCGAGATGGAGACCGCTGGATTTAACATCACGCACCTGTATGGACTCACAGAGACCTATGGCCCGGCAGTGATTAATGAATGGCAGGCCGAGTGGGATGGACTCGGGCAGGAAGAGCGGACCCACTTTAAGGCACGTCAAGGAGTTCGCTACCTCCCACTTGAAGCACTTGACGTAATGGATCCAGAAACAATGAAAAGCGTGCCGCACGACGGTGAAACCCTGGGAGAAGTGATGTTCCGCGGCAATGTGGTGATGAAGGGATACTTCCGCAATCGACGAGCAACACAAGAAGCATTTGCTGGTGGCTGGTTCCACTCTGGCGACCTCGGCGTGATTCATCCAGATGGCTATCTTCAACTGAAAGACCGGTCTAAAGACATTATTATTTCCGGTGGTGAGAACATCTCTTCGATTGAAATTGAAGATGCCTTATATAAACACCCAGCAGTAGCAGTTGCCGCGGTTGTCGCGATGCCACATGAAAAGTGGGGTGAAACCCCGTGTGCTTTTATCGAGCTATCACCCCACCACACGGTCACGAATGAGGAGTTGACGCAGCACTGTCGTAACTATTTGGCAGCCTATAAAATTCCGCGTCAGTTTCTCTTTGAAGAAATTCCACGAACAAGCACTGGAAAGATTCAGAAAAACAAACTACGAGAGCAAATACACTTCGAGAGCAAATACACTTCGAGAGGCTCACCGCTTGTACCGCAAACGCCCCGTCCCTGAGACCGCACTGACCGATTGCAACTGCACAAGCCCATGCCGCCAGCTAGATCCGTTGAGATCGCCTACATAAAAGCTAAAGGTCCCGGGGAGTCAACAGTGAGGAGCAGTCGTGATCACAATCGGTATTGACTCAGGTAAGTGCGCGCATTATGACTGAGTTTATTCAAGGTGGAAAAAATTTTTCAACTCGGTCACGCAGACCTCCAGGTTGAGACAATGCTCTCTGATGAAAGTAAGGACAGCCTCAAAAACGAGGTTACGCTGTCCCCCCAGCGGGCTATTAGTTTTGTAGTCTCCTAAATCGGACTAATTGGTAAGTCCTAGTACTCCACGGGCACGCATGAAACCTTCCTCGGGTGCACGCGGGTCCAAGTGAATCGCCAGCATGCCGAGCTCTTCGGCTCCCCTCAAGTTTACGGGTTGGTCGTCAATGAACACGGTATTTTTAACGGGGACACCCATTCGTTCGCACATGAGTCGGTAAGCAGCTGGGTCGGGTTTGAGGACGCCGTCTTGGCGGCCGTCCACCATGGCGTCGAACTCGCTAATAATGGTGATCCCAGCAATCCACTCGGTGCCGTGAAACGAAGTGAGGTCGTTGGTCAACATCCCCACAGGAATTCCGTGAGACTGAGCGTCTCGTAAAAGTTCGCGGGCCATAGGCCTCACAAGTTCCGACTCCGGACCTGCATATAGAGCAGCCATGAGTTCTTTCATGGTCATGTTTTTACCCATGAGTTCACTGAAGTGTTCAACTTGCAATTTCCAATATTCACGTTCGTTAATTATTTCATTTTGAAAGTCTCGCCAATCTGGATCTGCTTCAGGATCAAATGGGCCAGACCATGACAATGATCCACGTTTGAGCCCAAGCAGGTCTTCGCCTTGGTGCCTTAGTTCAAATGGGGTGAGCAAGACGGGCCCACCAAAATCGAAAATTAAAGCAGGCAATGGATCACCTTTCTCGGGAGATTTTAACTCGAAGCGAGCTCGAATCTAGCGCGACCCAGGAATCTTTCATAGTAACCACACATTCAAGCGATTCACCAAGCCCTAACCGAACGGGCGCACATAATCCTCCTGTCAATATTATGTCGCCAGGTCGCAATTTTTGTGGGGCGTTGTTCAACTCATTCTGCAACCAATGAATGCTGGACTGGATATCTAGATCACACGAATGCGGGTCCCACCTCTCGTGCTCATCGTCAGCGAATCCGAACTCCAAAGTGTCCATTGAATGGAGAAGCTCCTTCTGCGTGATGCCATCAGCTAATTTGGGTCCGATAACAGCGAAAGAGCTCGAAGAGTGATCCGCCGTGTTATGCGCCCATGTGAAGTCGTAGTCCTTCCACACCGAGTCAACAATTTCAAGAGAGAGCCAGTAAGAAGCAGGCACAAGATCCTGATCGAGCACCACTGCAATTTCCGGCTCTACCCGAGGGGCTATTACGCGTTCCGGCAAATCTGCACCACTGGATATAATTGAGTTAGCGAATAAAGGCGCGTAATTCGGTTCCGAGATCCCCATGGCCGCACGCATGACCTGGGAGACATACCCGAGTTTCCATCCCACAATTTGATCGCCTGCATCAATTCGCTGCAGGGTGTTGATCCACTGAATGTCATACGCTGCGTCTGCCGAAATGTGAACCTTCGCCGAACTCAGAGGGGTACCGTGTTTCCGGGCAACCTTGATCAACTCAGCGATCTTTTGAGTTTGCATCAGTGCGATCTACAACTTAATGTTCTTCTTCGGTGATAGTGACAATGTCGAATCGAGTAATCTCACCAAACCAACCGCAGTCACCACACCAGGTCATAAAGACTCGAAGATCAGCGGCCCAATATTCCGTTGAAATCCCACCCCCTAGCTCGACATCCGCTGCACACATGGGACAGAACTTGGGCCGATCAAGTAGGTGACGTTCGGCATCAGGGCCAAACCATGAACCCTTTGGCGGCAGGCGATGCGGGTCTGGCGGCAAAGCGGCCAGATCCGCTTTACGGTCTCCGGGTGACATGGGCGTGTCGGCCACAGGTTGGCCTGAGCGGTCAGGCACTCGTCCCCGCGCTTTCGCGAGCAGCCCACGCGTTCTCGTGCAGGTCAAGAAGCTCCTGCTTAATCGGGCTGTAACGCATCGAGCCTCCCGTGATCCAGGCATTAGCAAATTCGCGTTCGGCACCGAATTTGTCCTTTTCACATGGTAGATCGATACGGTCATGCGGTTCCCGGATGGTGCCGATCGGGTCTTCGCCTTCGGCCACCTTTTTCATGTTTTCCTTGAACATTTTCCGAAGCATGGCAACGCCGGCATCGGAGCGGCCTAGATGTTCCTGGCTGCGGTCAATAATGGCACCTTGAGAGACCCACGCCATAGTGTCTTGACCTTCAACGTAGTCGGTGATGAAGCGACCTTGGTCGTCTTTCCACAGGTACTCATAAAATGTAGGGCGCTCTTGCTTGGGAGGCTCAGCCCCTTTGGGCGAGTGAGTGGAAAAGAAAAGCGTCCACGTAGTCGTGTTGTCAACAGGGACCCTAATTTGCATTTGATTAATTCCGGCACCGCCAACTCGCATGAAATAGGGGAAAACGAGTGGATGCCCAATTTTCCAATCGTCATTTTCTTCGGTACCTCCTTCCAACACTCGGCGCTTCAAAATTCCCCATTCCATTTCTTCAAAACCGGTCTTCATGTGTTTTTTCTGAAATGCCTTAGGAGCGTCAAAACCGTGAGTTTGACCGAGGAATTCGAAGTAGTGGCCATGTAACCATTCCACGTGGTGGGGATCTACAGAATTTTCCATGATTTGCAGCCAATTGCATGGCAGGGTGGTGTAGCCGCAGTCCTTGACCCCATCCATAACGAAAACGTCAAAACGCGGAAGTTCAGGTGCGGGACTTGGTCCGACATACACCCAAACCATGCCCGCCATGGTTTGTGCTTTTCCGGCCTTTTGTTGTACGCGATCTCGGAAATTTTGATTGTCAGACTCGGCTGGTTGCTCAACACAATGACCATCGAAATCAAACTTCCACCCGTGGTATCCGCACCGAATTCCATCTTCGTGTACTACCCCGTAGGTCAAAGAAGCACGGCGATGGGGGCAATGTTCGGCAACAATGCCGTACTTGCCGCCTTTAGGTGTTTTAAAAAGGGTCCAATTCTCTCCCAAAAGACGCACTGTCTTTGTTGGTACCGAGTCAAAGTCTTCTTCGAATGCGATGGGGTACCAGTAGCAACGTAGTAACTCTCCCATCGGTGTGCCTGGGCCTACCGAGGTGAGTTCCTCATTTTGTTCGACAGTCAACATGGCTACTCCTCCTAATTCAGAGTCAAACTCTTCATTCTTAAGTCTCTAGTGTAGATCGGTCTCAGACCGCTGTTCGACTCCCGCAGGCTAAGAATGCGACCGATTCCTTCGGGCGGCAAGATTTTCGTCCCGCCCGAAGGAACCCATCAACTATTTCCACGAATCAGTCAAGGATGGTGACCACTCCGTTAGTTCCGTCGACTCGAATTCGCTGGCCAGTCTCTATTTTGGCCGTTGCAAATCCGGTGCCCGTGACGGCCGGCAGCCCGTATTCCCGGCAGACGATCGCCGCATGGCTCATCATGCCTCCCGAGTCCGTGACCGTTGCTTGGATTCGCCCGAAGATTGGTGCCCAACTTGGAGCAGTGAGGGGTGCCACGAGAATCTCGCCCTCCTGCATTTGACCAATATCCTCGGGAGAAAGGATTACCCGTGCGGGACCTTCCACCAAACCAGGTGAAGCTGCCATACCGCGTAGTTCACCTTCTAATTGTTCTCCGCCCCCCAGCCAAGAATTAACGCTGTCAGAGGTGATTCCCCACAGCATGACCGTGAATGGTTCGGTGATTACCTCTGGTGGTGCACCGAGGGCAGGGACTGGCTTCCAATTTGCCAACGCTGAACACTTGCGCCGACGATCAGCAATGATCGGCGGCCAATACCCCGGTCCAGCTGGGGCTTCAGGTGTCGCCCATGACACGAAATAATCCCAAAGCATCTCTTCAACTTCGACACGCTTGAGGTAGAAAATGTCATCTGGTTTCTCCCAAAATCCCTGATCCACCATGATCGCACCGAGTTCACGCATCTTGCGCCAAATTACGGAGTGTGCCCAATGCTCAACATAAAAGTTGTGGTTCTCCACATACGGGAACACGGTCCGGGCAAGTCCAAGTTTTCCTTGGAATGCTTCACGATCTTCATCGGTCGAAATCAATTCGGCGTATTCATTGACAACCCGATCCCGTTCGGCGCGAATCGCTTCCACTGGACGGTTCAGGTCCTTACCCTCCTTTAGATTTTCGATGTAGTTCCTAATGAACTCAAAAGGGACCTCGATGTTTTCAATCCAGATCTTGTCCCGATGGTAGAAACCTGATCCAGTTGAAAAATTGAACCACGGTTCCGCTGACTCTTCGAATGAAGCGATCCATTCTTGACCGTCCGCGCTACTTTTAAGAATCTCGCAAGTTGCGTCAACGTCACCGGCAGAAAAAGCCTCGGCGACTCCAGAGTCGAGGGCTTTGCGGGCTAATCTTTTCAGTTCATCATCTGGTCGAAACAGGTCAACGTCGACGCCGGCTACCATTTTCGCAATTGCTTGATCGGAGATACCTGGGAATATGGTCTTGCAGAACATAAAGAAGTCAAGATAAGCGGCGTACCCCAGGTTGAGGAATTCAAAGTGGTAATTCCATAATTTCAATCCCAAACTGACAATTCTATGGTAATTCTCTTGCATCTGATAGCCGGATCCAACACCCGCGCCAGACTTAACCACAAGATCAGCGTCTTCAATCTCAGGAAGTGCCGTGAATTGGACAGCTTCCAATTCACCAATGAGATCCCGGATTTTTACCATCCAGTTGGAATAGAGATCATCCCAATTCATGAAATAGTGACCCGCGCGGTCGGTGAAGTTTGCAACCCGCTCCTCGATTTTAGAGGGGTCTGCGGCGACGGGACTCAGATAGCAGTAGCCATTCAAAATTCTGAAAGCAATTCCGTCAGCGGGTGGCACCTGCAAGTGTCGGGAGTTGTACTGCGATAGGGAAGCAAGTGCGTATTCCAAAAAAGTTGCATCCCATGGAGTCAACACATTTGGCCAGTGGACTCCGTCTTGGAACCAAAATGTTGTGTCTTCGGATTTACGTCGATGCTCAGAGAACAACGAGGAATAGACGTACATTTCCTCCCAGCCCTCGGCACCCTCTGGGGTCTCAATGTCAAATGGACTTGGAAAACGGTCAGCCATTTTATTTCCTTTCGAGTAGTTGCGCGTGTGTGTGCATTTACTTTTTCGTGTGAAGTGGATTCATCAGGGTGGAGACAATGCTTGCCATGAAATCTCCTGACGATTGAGAGGTGCCTTCGGCGCTAGAAGTCTTCTTGCTCCAGACAGTTTCTGGTCGCGACTGCAGCAGAACAATATTGTTCTCTTCTGACATGTCAGCGTCCACGGCCCACTCAATATCTTGTGGGCATCCATAATGCTTCTCCGCAGCTTTTGCAAGTTTCGCAATCGCTGTAATCTGCGCATCGGTCAAGCTTGGTGACTTAGCGCGTTCTTCTTCCAACTCAGATCGCTCCACGCTGTCGTGGTCGCTGAGTTTGAACTCCATTTCCTTGATGGAAACCTTGCGTTGCCTAATTTCCATCAAGACTTTGTCTATTAAGTAGTTGTCTGGCGTTACTTCACCCGAGACAACTGACTCACCGAAGCCCCAAGCTGAGTCGATACACACTTGCGATCGATCACCATTGATGGGGTTCAGGGTAAACGCAACACCCGCTGAAATAGGTCGCACCATCTTCTGGACGACAACACTCATTTCAACGAGATGGTGTTCATAGCCCATCTTGACTCGGTAACAAGTCGCTCGATCGGTAAATAAGCTTGCCCAACACCGACGAACTGCTTCGACAACCGCATCTTCCCCTCGAATCCACAGATAGGTGTCATGCTCTCCCGCGAAGGAAGCGTCGGGCGAGTCTTCACTTGTTGCTGAAGAGCGCACGGCAACGGGAATGTTAATTGTTCCAGAAAGTCGACATAACTCTTGATACGCCCGTCGAAGGTCCACTTCTACCGGCGCAGCGATTTCCATTTTGCTAAAGGACTCTCGGATCCCTTTACAACGCTCGGTCACCATGTCCGTATCCGTGATGTCAAGTTCAAAAAGCAAACGAGCAATGTCCTCATCGACGTGGCTTTGTTCCTTGCTTTTGCGAAATGCTGTAGTAGTGAGTGTGAAGCCTGGTGGTACTGGTAATCCGGCTCCGGTCATTTCGCCAAGGCTTGCACCTTTACCCCCCACCTCACCCTTGAGGCCTTTCCGATAACTTTCGAACCACACTACAAATTCTGACATTGGGCTATCCCTCCGCTCGCAATGAAGGTGGGAGGGCGCGACCACTTAGGCCTGCCCACCAATCGGGAAGCTCTTCAAGGTTGGGAACCATCACTTCTTGAACGCGATTGCGATACGCGATAAAAGCCGAGTTGTTCGACATCATGCGGACAATGACTTCTTCGGTGTTATAGGGCTCACCGGCGTCGTAGCCGAAAGCGTTAATGGTGAACACGCGAATGGGACCTGAGTGGGTGGCCGCGATTATTCGATCGCCGGGGTGTTCGGCCATAATCCGTTGGATTCCTGCCCAAAACCTGCGAACGGTCGCCGAGGGTGGCTCGAAATTGAGCATCGGGATCTGGGTCCACAGCGTGATCGGGTCCGCACCTCCTGCCTGAGTACTCCAGAAGCGATCCATTTCAACCAGCCAGGTGGGGCGATCACCCAGGGCAACCCGTTCGTACTTTTCCATTTCTTTTTTGTACAATCGGAAAGCACCTGTGACGTCCCGTAGGCCTTCTGGGGTCCACACCTGGAAGTTGCGAAATTCCTCCAAGGGGGTGACTTCGCTAATCTGCGCCGTACGATCCCACATGGTTAAACCGTCGAGTAGCCCTCTTCGAATTCCTTCAGCAGTTTGGCGGGCTCTGTTGGTATCGGCACAAACTATTCTGATTTGTTCATCGTTTTTTATACTTTTGCTAATATCAAAACCACGGCGGTGGACCTGCCAACCACCGAGCGGGGTCAACCCACTCTCTGTTGAATATCCTTGGGTTTCACCATGTCTAATAATGTGGACTTGAGTTGTGAGCACGGCACCAGCTTGTTCTGGTGACTCGGGGACAATTTCTTTTGTTTTTGTAATTTGTGAATAAGCATTAGTGACCCCAAGATCTTGACCTTCCCAAATCGGGACGCGTTCCTCAAGTGCGTTCGCTCCACTTTTCCTGTCCCGGAATCGACGCAGGTACAGCGGAGTGGACTCGGTGCGCTCCAGATCTAACATTTCCGCTGAGGGTATTTCCTCGCTTCGCGCCTCACGTTCACGATACCGCTGCAGATAACCGGGGGGGTCGGTTCGATCCATGCGTGGAAGTGTTGAACGGGTCACTCGCCCATTGACCGATGAATCTGAATCTGAAGTCGTCATGATTTTCCTTAACTGTGAACCGTGAGGAATTTTTGATTCACCATGCCGTCGTAGTAAAAGATTGCTCGACCCATTTCAGCTTCCGTCCATGTCACCGGTGGCTCATCGTGATCGACGTAGTATCCGCCGGTGAAGGTTTCATTGCGGTTGCCCGCCGGGTCAAAGAAATACAAGCAATGCCCTCGCGTGGCACCGTGTCGTGTTGGGTTCGTCTCAATATTCACACCGTGATACGCCAAAATATCCGCGGCATCGCGGATCGCTGTCCAGTCTTCAACGTAATACGCAAAGTGGTGCAGTCCTCGGTCCTGCCCAGTCACGAGAGCAATATCGTGCGATTGATTCGAGTGCTCCAACCAAGCAGCAATCTGGAAACCGTCATCACCTAGGACTTGTTCGGTCATGTGAAAGTCCAGAACTCGCTCGAGAAATTCCGTGTTCTCGCCGACGTCTTCGCAGGTAAGAAAAATATGGTCAATTCTCGGAGGAGCGATTCCCACCATGCCAAGTGGTTTGGGAGGTGGGTTTGTCAGAGGCAAAAGGTTTCCTACCTGGTCCATGCCATGGGTGAGTTCCATTTCATGCCCGCTGGGCAAATTAAAGCGAATGGAATATCCACCGCCTGGACCGACCTGCTCTGGAGTCAATCGGTTGACAAAAACACCTGCCTCTTGAAGTTTCGCCTGGTAATAGTCAAGGTCTTCTAGGAATTGCAGTTTCCATCCCATACGAACTAACCCGTAGGTTGGAGCGCTCTGCAGAATTACCGAGTGGTGTTGGTGCTCATCCCAGCATTTAAGAAAAACTCGGTCACCCTCGCGGGCAGTTTCAAACATTCCCACAACTTCGCTGTAATAGGCAGTTGCGAGCTCCAAGTCTGGTACTCGGATCTCGACGTGGGATAACCGCAATATTGCCATTAGAACTGTCCTGTCCTAGGTGTGAACCGTCATGAATCGCTGATTGAGTTCGCCTTCATAATAGAAAATTGCGCGCCCAATTTGATCTTCAGTCCACGTGATCGTGGGAAAGTCCGGATCCGGTCGGTAACCGCCGGTGAATACCTCGTTTCGCGTGCCGAGCGGGTCAAAGAAGTAGATCGTGTTTCCACGCGTTATTCCATGCCTAGTTGGACCGACATCGATTTGAATTCCGTTGTAAGCCAGAACATCTGCTGAACGCCGGACGTGATCCCAGTCGTCGAGCCACCAGGCAAAGTGATGCAAGCCGCCATTCTTTCCACTGACAATTGCCAAGTCGTGTGGGCTGTGAGAAACCTCCATCCATACGGCGGATTGGTGACCCTGACCGTCAAGGAGCTGCTCGGTAGTCCGGAAGCCAAAAACGTCTTGATAAAACTTTGCCGAATCACCCACTTCCTCAGCGGTAACTAAAAGATGGTCAAGACGCGGTGGTGCAATTCCTTTAAGGCCTTCCACCATGAGTGACGGATTCACTAGCGAGGTCGCGCGGCCGACCATGTCAATGTCGTAAACAAGCTCCATAACTTGTCCCGAGGGTGTTTCGAATCGAATCGATTCTCCCTGACCCACATGATCGCCCTTGGTAACCCGCCGCACGGGGAATCCGTATTTCGTGACTTTGTTTTCAAATTCATCGAGATCGTCTTCGCGTTCGACTTTGAATGACATTTGCTCGAAGCCAACCCGGGGTCCGTAAATCAGCCGGAGCGAATGATGATTCGGTTCGTCCCAACATTTCAAATACACCGAAGTTTCATCGCGCTCGGTTTCAAGCATGCCGATTACTTCGGTGTAATAAGCGGTCGCTAGATCAAGATCCGTGACCGTGACATCAACGTGCGCCAAGCGTTGCAGGCCCATTGCGACTTCACTCCTTGACTATCCGAGTCGACCGGTGTGGATCAACTCACAGGTGTTGAAGCGGACGTTAGAACGATTGTGTCCCGCATGGAAGCACATTGTCCCATGGAGAGGGACGCTTTCTGCTAACGTCCATTCGCATGGGACCTAAATCCTTGCAACCAGCGCCCGAAGACATGCGCGCCGCCATGGCCGAATATGTTCGGGCCAGCCACCAAGCTTATGTGGAAGCCTCCGCGCAGTTGGCACCTGCCGATCGCCTGCGATTACCACTTTTCTCGACGCGTAAATTTACTGTCGCCGCAATTGGGACCAGTTATCTCCATATTGTGGGTACGCAAGAAGAATTACCCGCTCCACAAGGTCACGAAATTTGCCTTGAGGAAAGTATTGGGGACTTGAACTGGAGTCTACGTTTTTATGACCCAACCGTGGTACCCGGATTGGGATTAATCGATGAAAGGGAAGGCCCCGCGATCAACGCGGTGCACGACTGCCTTGGTTTGCGCTCAACTTTGTATCACCTCAGCATTCCCCCGGGCAGCGGGCTGAGCGCCCACCACGCGCAGCATGCTGGTACTGGCCTCGCGCATTCACACGCAGCGGCAATTCGAGACTTCGAGACCTTGGCTGCCTTAGCACCAAATAAATCCGAACTCATTCTGGAAATGAACTCCGCCTACGTCAACAACTTGAATAACGCGCATGCACTTCTCGCAAAGTCAATCACTCCAAAACTCTTAATTGATTCATGTGACTTTGACACAGTTCGCAAAGCTCTGATCAAGGAGCTGCGAGGTACTCAAGGTGAATGAAACTGTTCGTCGATCTCACTCGACTCTCTCGAGCGTTCAGAACGCTGCCCGTGTATTGAAAGAATACTCAAAAGGCACTCGCGATCTCGGTGTTACTGAGCTTTCTCGTCGACTGGGAGTTGGAAAGAGCACAGCTCACCGGTTGGTAAATACGCTTGCCTTGGAGGGGATTTTGGAGCAAGACCCGCATACTGGCACATACCGATTAGGGCTTGTTATGTACGAACTTGGGGCTTCTGTTGCTCTGCACGCTGATTTGCACGAGGCTTGCAGTCCAGTTATCGATCATCTGCGCAATGCCACCAAAGAGACTGTTCAAATCGCGGTCTTAGACGGCCGAGAAGTTGTTTACGTTGAGCGTCGGGAAAGCCCGCAGACACTTCGCCTGTTTGGTCGAGTTGGCTTTCGCAACGACGCCCATTGCACAAGCACCGGAAAACTCCTTTTAGCCAGCCTGCCACCCCATGTTCTTGAGACAACCCTCAGTGGTTGGCGACTCAAGCAACACACTCCACACACAATCGTCCGAATTGACAAGCTTCGCGCTGAACTCAGCGACGTAAGGAAAAATGGTTGGGCGGAGAACAATAATGAGTCCGAAATGGGTGTTGCTTCTGTCGCTGCTCCGGTGCGCAATGGCATGGGAGAGGTAATCGCGGCAGTCTCGGTTGCAGGTCCGGTGCAGCGACTCACAGGTGATTCACTGAGAAGGTTCGCGCGCCCGTGCGTTGAAGCCGGGGTCGCCATTAGTCGTCGTCTTGGCTATCACGAGAAACCCAAGGGAAGGTAAAAATGAGAATCACTGCTGATCAAGCGTCGGGGTTCGCACAGGCACTATTTTCCGCGCGCGCCGACCGCACCCCGATCCCACCGTTGACAGAAGGTGATCCCGAGCTTGGAGTCGATGACGGCTACGCGATCCAACAAGAGCTTGTCTCTCTGCTCATCGCTCAAGGCGAAGTTGTTTCTGGCTACAAGCTCGGACTGACCTCACTGCCCATGCAGAAGCTACTAGGGGTCGATCAGCCTGACTTTTCTCCCGTTTTTTCCTCAACCATCTACCCGGATGGAGCAACACTTTCCATGGAAAATTTTATTGCCCCGCGGGTTGAGGCCGAGATCGCTGTTGTTCTCAAGGAGGGCTTGGCGGGACCGCACTGCACTCCCAACCAGGTGTACCAAGCAACCGCAGGGCTACTCGCGGCCATTGAAATTGTTGACTCACGGATAATCGACTGGCAGATTAAGATCGCGGACACTATTGCAGACTTGGCAAGTAACGGTGCGATAGCTCTGAGCAGCAATTTGATTCCTATTGATTCCTTTGACCCCAGGCTGGTCGGGATGGTGTTTACCAAGAATGGCCACGTCATTGCAACCGGTGCTGGGGCAGCGGCCCTAGGTGATCCACTCGCTGCCGTTGCCTGGCTGGCTAACACACTGGCTCCGTTGGGAGTTACTTTGCCAGTGGGAAGTGTGATCATGACCGGCGCCCTACACGCGATGGTTCCCATAGCACCGGGCGACATTTTCCGAGCAGAGTTCGCCCACCTCGGCCCAATTACGCTCCGGGTATCCGAGTGAGCGAGCAACACAAACAAGACGTCTAACGAGAACAGCCGAAAGGACTACACATGCGATGCGCAATCATTGGATCAGGGAATATCGGGACTGACCTTATGGTGAAGATGCTGAGAAGCGATGTTCTCGACCTCGTGGCCCTTGTGGGCATTGACCCGGAAAGTGAAGGGCTTGTCCGCGCACGGGGCCTGGGGCTGGAAGCACCACACACCGGGCCCGAGTGGATACTGGAAAACGCCAGCAACATTGACATGATTTTCGATGCAACCAGTGCCTATGTTCATGTGCGGCATTACCAGGAATATGCAGAAGCTGGAATCACCGCGATTGATCTCACTCCGGCGGCGCGTGGGCCAAAAGTCATTCCACCGGTAAATCTTTATGACCATCTCGATGCACCTAATATCAACATGGTGACTTGTGGTGGTCAAGCGACAACTCCCATGGTTTTCGCAATTCGCCGCGTAATTGACGAACTCCCCTATGCGGAAATGGTTTCGACAGTGGCATCTAAATCCGCCGGTCCTGGCACCCGACAAAACATTGATGAATTCACCAAAACCACTTCAACAGCGTTGCGTGAAATTGGTGGTGCTCTGCGCAGTAAAGCCATTATGGTTCTCAACCCTGCGGAGCCACCAATCATGATGCGTAACACCGTGTTCGCGGGTATTCCTGAAGGTGCTGACCATGGGGCAGTCATTGACTCAGTTCACGAGATGGTCGCTGAGGTTACCAAGTATGTTCCCGGTTATCGATTGAAAAATCCTCCCGTTATCGAAGAGGGGCCATTCCACACTCCCGGCGGGATCGTTCCCCACCGCGCCGTGGTTTTACTAGAGGTTGAAGGGGCTGGTGACTACTTGCCTGCCTATGCCGGCAACCTCGACATTATGACCGCCGCCGCCATGCGTGTTGGTGAAGCTATTGCCCGTTCGCGCAAGGAAAAGGATGCCAACGCATGAGTACCTCTGCCCCAGATTTTAGATTAATTGATTCCACGCTGCGTGACGGTTCGCACGCAATAAGTCACCAATACGACTCGAAGGAGGTGATTGCAATTGTAAAAGGTCTTGATCGCGCCGGGGTTCAAGTCATTGAAATTGCACACGGCGATGGGCTCGGAGGTTCGAGTTTTAATTACGGTTTTTCCAAAGTCGATGAAAAAGGATTGATTGCCCAAGCCTGCGAGGCGACGACTAACGCAAAAATCGCATGCCTGCTCTTGCCAGGAATCGGACTTACGGACGACCTCCGTGATGTCCACGAATTAGGCGTAGGCATGGCCCGGATTGCGACTCATTGCACCGAGGCTGATATCAGCGAGCAACACATAAAGACCGCAAAATCTCTGGGCCTGGAAACTATTGGCTTCATGATGCTCGCCCACATGAATAGTCCCGAAGGGTTGGTCGAAGAAGCACTAAAGATGCAGTCCTATGGGGCTGACTCGATCTATTTTGCCGACTCAGCCGGGGCCATGACCACTGAAGATGTCCGGCGGCGTGTCAGTGCGCTCGTTAGTGCACTTGACATTCCGGTCGGGGTACACGCCCATAATAACCTTTCTATGGCGGTTGCGAATTCAATCGCAGCCTATGAAGAGGGTGCGCAGAATCTTGATGGAACCTCGGCCGGTCTCGGCGCTGGTGCAGGAAATTGTCCAACTGAAATCCTGGCCGCAGTTTCCGATAAATACGGAATTACTACGGGGGTTGATGTCCTCGCTCTGATGGATGTCGCCGAAGAGATCGTCCGACCGATGATGCCCCGACAGCAGGTTATTGACCGTGCAGGTCTGATCCTCGGGTACGCCGGGGTCTACGGCTCTTTTCTATTGCATTCTCAACGAGCTGCCGAACGATACAACGTTTCACAAGCGGAGATCCTGTTGGAACTGGGCAGACGTCGGGTTGTCGGCGGCCAGGAAGACATGATTATTGACGTCGCACTCGAATTAACACAAAAACACGCGGAGGCAAAAAAATGACGTATTCAGAACCGGCTAAACGACTCATCGAGGCCGCCGAAAATAGAGTGGCAACCACCGCGCTCACGGACAGTGACCCAAACCTCAACGTCGCCTCTGCTTACGACATTCAAGCCGAAGTGGTGCAAGCTCGCCTTGATCGAGGTCACGTTGTTGTGGGGGCCAAGCTGGGTTTAACTAGTATCGCAAAACAAAAGCAAATGAATGTCTCTGAACCACTGTACGGCTGGCTTACCAGCGATATGCAAATCGACACTGAGGCGTCGTTGCGCTGCAATGATTTCATTCAGCCGCGGTGCGAGCCAGAAATTGCCTTTTTACTAGGCAGTGATCTCAATGGCGCACACATTTCGGCGGTCCACGTTCTCGCAGCAACGCAGTATATTTTCGCTGCGGTCGACGTCCTCGACTCACGGTTCGCCGGCTACTCATTCACCCTACCCGATGTCGCCGCAGACAACTCTTCTTCCGCTGGCTTTACCCTGGGGGGTACAGCCATTAACCCCGAAGGCCTTAACCTACGAACTCTTGGTTGCGCGTTCGAAAAGAACGGTCAATTAATTGCGACGGCTTCGGGGGCCGCTGTGTTGGGCCACCCGGCATCAAGTGTTGCTTGGCTTGTACGCAAACTCGCCACGCGTGGGGAAGGACTTAAAGCCGGTCATATTATTCTCTCGGGAGCCATAACTGAGGCGGTGGCAGTTGAACCCGGTGATTGCATTACCGCACGCTTTGATCAAATTGGTACCGTAGAAATTCCCTGCATTTAATTTAAGGAGTTGTTATGCCATTTATCTCAGTTACGTTAATTGAAGGCCGCACGACCGAACAGAAACACGATCTCCTGAAAAAGCTCACCGTCGCATCTGCTGAGGCCCTTGATATCGATCCTCAGAATGTTCGCGTTGCAATACATGAGGTCTCCGCGGACGGATGGGGAATAGGCGGAGAACCCATGTCCAAGCTCCGGCCGGCGTAGTTGGTGTAATCAGTCTGATGACCTGGCACCGAGCAATATTTTCTAGCGAACTCACCGAGGGAAAGTCCTTGGCAAGAATAATTGATGCACGCCAGGTCCTGCTATCACGGATCTCCGGAGTCGCACACGCGGTCTCGAATGTGTGTCCGCACAACGGATTCCTTCTTAGCGAGGGAGTATCGCGCGCGGGTTGCATCACTTGCCCTGGACACTTTTGGCGTTTTGATCTCATCACCGGACAGAAGCAAGGCGATTCGCGCACGCACTTAAGTGTGTACCCAACCCATGAAAATGAAGGCTGGATTGAGGTTGAGCTACCCGAAGCTGTTGCGACAAAGTCACTTCGGGAAATTTTGTTGGCCAGCGCCCGTGGCGACGACGTCAGTAAAGACGTGGCTCGATGAAGCAAGGTGGCGGGGAGCCACAACCGAAGGGACTTTTGCTTGACGTGGGCGTGGTCTTTTTTAAGTCGGCCTGGGAAATCGCAGACCAATACGAATACGTCCGCGGTCTTCCACCAGGTACTGTTGTCGGCCGTGGTCCCCTCGACCTTGGAACTGATGAGCGTTGGGTTCGTTACTTACAAGGTGAGGCCACCGAGCGTGAATACTGGCTTGATTTCGCGGCAAAAGCGGAAGCAAATGGGGCTCCTCTGGACGGTCACCCCACGGTTATGCGAGCGATGTTTCAAACCCCCGGTGTGGACATTCTCCGCCCGCAAGCCTTAGAACTTGTCCGCGACGTGAAGGAGCGCGGACTCCGCTTAGGAATCTTGACTAATGAGCTCATGGACTTCCAGGGCCGCGATTGGGTGGAGAGCCAGCACTGGTTTCCTCTTTTCGACACGATTATTGATTCCTCGGAGATCGCGATTCGTAAACCTGACCCAAAGGCCTACGAACGAGCGATTTCATCTATGGAAATGTCTGCGGGTGACATCGTTTTTATCGACGACAACCCCACCTACGTTCGAGGTGGGATCGATGCAGGCCTGATCTCGCTGCATTTAGAAGTCACCAACCCTAATCAAGTTTTTGACACAGCACGTCGATACCTACAGTTGGATTAGAACTACCTCTGATCCAGAGTTGCCGCTCAACCCTTCTCTAATCAACTTTTCGACTGATCTGCATTACTACTGCCTTGGGCTCGGTAAAGAACTCACGACTAAAGTTTCCACCTTCACGACCGACTCCTGATTCTCCCGCCCCACCAAAAGGAGCACGTAGGTCTCGAATGAAGAAACAATTCACCCAGACAGTGCCAGCTTTAAGACTTTCGGCTACTCGATGAGCCTTGCTCAAATTCTCAGTAAATACCATCGCATTGAGACCATAGGGGGTTGCATTAGCTGACTGGACAACTTCACTTTCAGTATCAAATCTTTGCACCGCCACAACTGGACCAAAAATTTCTTCCCTACACACTCGCGCAGTTGCAGGAGCATCGACAATGATTGTTGGATTAACGAATAGCCCATCGCCGGGCCCGCCAGTAAGAACTCGACCACCGTCCGTTTCCACCGTCGCAAAGTAACTTGTGACTTTTTCGTAGTGGGTTGAACTAGCCAAGGGGCCAAACTCCGTACTCGGATCTTTGGGATCGCCAATTTTCATCGACTCCGTGGCCAGTTTGTACCGGCGCAAGAATTCGTCATATATTCCATTTTGAACATAGAGCCGGCTACCGGCCAAACACACTTGCCCTGCATTGCGAAAGATAGCCTGAACCGCCCAGTTGACCGCATTGTCAATTTCGGCATCGTCGAACACAATATTTGCGCCCTTGCCCCCGAGTTCGAGGCTGATCGGAATCAGATTCGCTGCCGCCGCCGCGCCAATGATCTTCCCGGTTGTTGACTCCCCGGTAAAAGTTATCCGATCAACATCGGGGTGGTGTGTGAGAGCCTCGCCGACGGAGTTCGGACCGAAGCCATGGACCACATTCAACACGCCAGGTGGGATTCCCGCCTCCAGAGCGAGCCTGGCCCAGATCGTCGCGGATGCTGGACTGTCCTCGGCGGGCTTGAGCACCACCGTGTTCCCCCACGCCAATGCCGGAGCGACCTTCCATGTGCTCATCATGAGCGGAAAATTCCACGGGGAAATAGCGACCACTACACCGGCGGGACCATGAACCGAGTACGCGTGATGACCTGAGTCCATTGGGTATGTGTCGGCCATGCTTAAGCGAGCATGATCGGCGAAGAATCGGACGTTCCACGAGCTCCGTGCAACGTCGTGCAAGGCCTGGGTCACCGGTTTTCCCATATCGAGTGTGTCGGCCAGGGCGAGTTCTTGAGAGTGCTCGTCCATCAGGTCAGCGAACCTGTGCAAAATTTGTTGGCGCTTTTCATACCCCATGCGCGGCCACGGGCCGTGGTCAAAAGCCTCGCGTCCAGCAGCCACCGCTTTGTCAGCGTCTGCTTTGCTCCCAAGTGCGACCGTAGCCCACTGCTCCTGTGTATATGGGTCAATGTCTGCCATGGTCTGACCATCGACGGAGGGGACCTCGACTCCATTAATTACGTGCTGAAAGAACTCCATGAGTTAAGTCTCTCCACTTTGTCCCGCTATGCGTTCCTATTTTGACGTGTCTTTCCGCCCAGCGGGACATAAATCTCACATTGGGTATTGCGCGGTGAAGTACGCATTTTGTCCGGTCCTAAATCAACTGCTACTGCAAGACGTCATGAGCGAGGCCATTAAGTGAATGGCACTGGGGGATCCCTGATTCTGGGCCGTGATTTGTTGACCGCAAACGCCCCGTCCCTGAGACCGCACTGACCGATTGCAACTGCACGGGCCCAAGCCACCGGCATGTTTCTCATCGCTAGTTGGTGCTCACAATCGGGGGTGATCGACCGACCCGCACCTTTGCCGTGCCTTAAAGAGTGAACGCAAGCGGCCGTTTTTTTTGATCCCAAAATACGGGTCATGTGGCATGTCTTAATACACCAGCGGGTGTGGCCCCAGACTCTGGCGAAATTCACTGGCTCCACCAGTGCTCGACACTGCTTTCGCCCCCAACTACGCATTATTCGCTCACTCAAAAACTTTCTTCCCCAAATGCGACAAATGATCCACTAGGGTTCGGTAACAATCACTCGCAGCAAAATTTATTCCTCAACCAAGGCTCATAAGGGGGCTTTGCACACATGGCCACACCCAATGCAGTGGTTATTGCAAACCCGCATGCGGGCGGCGGGCGAGCACGCACAATTGCCATCAAAGCTCAGAGCGCGCTTATATCTGCAGGAATTAATGTCACCTTGCACTTCCCCGACTCACGTGAGCAACTTCAGATAATTTCTGCTCAGTCGTGTGCCGAACAACCCGATGTCGTTCTTGCCTGCGGCGGAGACGGTACCTTCCACGATATTCTGCAATCTGCTATCGCAAGTAACACAACAATCGGAATCATCCCCTGCGGAACAGGCAATGACATCGCCCGATCACTTGGCCTGACCCGGACAATAAGTGATTCATTTTTTCACGAGATGGCAAATTCAATTCACAATCAATATTGTGAAATAATTGACGCATCAAAAATTACTTGCGACGGCGAGCAGGTGTGGTCCCTTGGGGTAATTTCGGCTGGATTCGACTCTGCTGTCAATGAACGCGCAAATCGCATGAGTCACTTTCGCGGAACCCTTCGTTACATTTTGGCGTTACTCGCTGAATTGCGCGAATTCAAATTACACCATTACACGGTGAACATGGACGGTGTGCAGCACAGTAATTGCGCTTTACTTATTGCCGTTGGTAATGGCGGTAACTATGGCGGAGGGATGAGAATTTGCCCGCAGGCAGACATGAAAGATGGTCTTCTCGATATTACCTGGGTGGACCCTGCGCCTCGACGAACCGTGCTGCGAATATTTCCGCAAATCTTTTCTGGACGACACATTAACCACCCGCTTGTTCACACTTATCGCGCCGCCGAGATTTCTATTGAATCACCCGACTCAATGATTTATGCGGATGGGGAGCGAATCGGCTCACCGCCTGTTCTTATCCAAGTTGTTCCTCGAGCGGTGCGGATCCTCGTAAATTCTTAGGATTCTGTGCGTGAGATATTGCTTGCTTTGATGTCACGAGCAAAAGCATCCACGTAGGCCATCCCACCCGATTCGAGAATTTCGTTCTTGATCACGTCAACAATATGTGCCGCACTCATGGATGAAACGTCGATGAGCAACCGCTTCGATAGGTGCACGTAGACACGTTGCCGACCGAATTTCTTTGCCCCGTAGGTAGTGGTGATCGCATGCACGGGGACCTCTGGGTGTGACTCAAAGATTGGGATCAAAATTCGCCGATGCAGTTTATGCAGTGACTGCTTGTCCGGCGACCTGGTGCCCTCTGGATATAAACCCAACATGCTTCCATCAGCCAGCACTTGAGCCGCCATGTCCAGTGCCCATCGGGTCGATTCTTCGTCACCCCTGCGTAATGGAATCTGCCCCATCCAGCGAAAAAAGATTGCACCACGATTCTCAAAAACTTCAATTTTTGCAAACGCGGTCACTCGCCACCATTGCTTCATCACGATCGCAACCGGATCCATTGCATCCACATGGTTACCCACCAAGATAGCCGGACCACGAGTCACATTTTTGGCACCGGTCACAGTCACCGACCATTTGAAATTTAACAGACGCATGAAGAAGATTGTGATCCAATAGGTAATGGCGCGACCTGGTCGCCCTATTCGGGTGCCAGGGTAGATCACCTTTCCACGTTGCACCAGGTCGTTAAAACTATCTTGGTTGGTATTTTCCACGACGCTATCATCTACGGAAAGGTGTGCGGCCGCTCGCGCGGTATCTGAACCGCGACAGGTGCAACAACATTGGCTTTAGATTCATTGAGATCGATACACAAAATTTGTGCGCCCCAAAGGATTCGAACCCACACCAACTGATCGTTAATAGCCTAAGAAGTTATTTGCACTTCTTTCTCCTTATGTTACTTAACAATATGAGGGGGATTGACATGCTGGCCAGAGTGCCTAGACCTCCATTGACGGTTCTTCACTCCCCAAGGCCGATTGTGACTCATCGGTCCAGCTTCACTAATTTTGACAATACCTGCTAGCAACTTAGACTAGGCTCTAAATGTGAATGTTCAATTTCTAGTGCAAGGAGTCTGGAATGGAAGATAGGCAACTACTCGGATGGATGAATCATCGGATTTACCCCACGTTCGCCATGTTCATCGCATACTTCATGATTTTTGCGCCAATTTTTGCGTTCGTCTCCGTGTCAAAATGGTGGAGTGACAATCCGGGAATCGATCAAATTATTTCGATCGGCCTTCTGATTGTTCTTATTGCCGTCACACTTTTAACTCTGCTTATGGCCTGGGGAATGGTATTTGATATCAAGGCGTTGGTGTCATCCATGTCAGCGGAGTTGGCGTCCACGGACTTTGGCAAAACATTCAAAGGGTTCGTTGCTTTTGGTGTGGTCTTCACCATTCTGATCTTGGGTACGGCAGCCGGGTTGGGGCTTCTGGTTTTCAGCGCTGCTTTCCGCAGCTAAGACCTCTCGCAGGGGTGTCAAAAAGCCGCGGTTCACGATGACGAGGCCACCAGACTCGGTCAATTGCGGCGGCCTCTTGCGTAATCCGACAAACACAATATGCGATTTCGCGATCATGCACGTGCTTGATTTCGCGGCGCGTTTCGCGCGGGAGAGGTTCACGCCTGGCTTGATCACGTAACCATGAACCTTCTTCGGCTATAAAATCTTTTTAAGGAACGCACTCTTCAGTTGCTCCTGGCCTGTTGGTGGGGCTCCTATGTTGCGGGGCTCTTAATGCTTCCGTCGGGCATCCTGGTGTTGTTAAACACGGCGTCATCTAGGTTCGCGCCGATCAGGTTCGCGCCCATCAGGTTCGCGCCGGACAGGTCCGCACGAGACAGATTCGCGTCGCTCAGGTCCGCACGAGACAGGTTCGCATTGGTCAGGAACGCGCCCACTAGGCTCGCGCCGGACAGGTCTGCGCTGGACAGTTTCGTGCCTAACATGTCCGCACGGGACAGGTCCGCGCCGAACAGTTTCGCGCCCCACATATCTGCACGGGTCAGGTCCGCGCCCCTCAGATTCGCGCGGGCCAGGTCCGCTTCGGTCAGGTCCGCGCCAGAAAGGTCCGCGCCAGAAAGGTCCGCGCCCGACTCGATCACGTAACCCTTGACCTTCTTAGAGGACCCATCCATCAACTACTCCTTATCTCACGCTAACTATCCCACACTCGATCGCATCTCAACCAGTAACTATAGGAACTGTCCACCGGAGTTCGTCCTACCGGGGACAGCGGGCGTTCGTATTTACTTCGGATAGTTCTTTTGTTGCCGCTAGTTAAACCCCTCGGTTTCACTCAACTTGTGTGATGGCTAGCTGCGAGGCGGTACACCGGAGTGTCCAAGCCTTCGAACCGAGCCTTCAACTGCAATGCGAGAAACAGCGAGTAATAGCGTGACTGATGCAAGTTACCTCCGTGGAACCACAAAGCGGATTGCTGGGTTGGTTTCCACATATTGCGCTCCTCCCCCTCCCAGGGTCCCGGATCCATCGGAGTGTCCGAGCCCAAGCCCCACACCTTGCCCACCTGGTCGGCAACTTCCTGACTAATCAGATCAGCCGCCCAGCCGTTCATTGATCCGTAACCCGTTGCGTACACGACAACGTCAGCGGGAACCTCGGTGCCGTCGTCCATGACAACGGCGTTCTGGGTCAGCTCACGAACCTGTGACCTCTTCCATGTCAAGGACGGGCTAGAGGCGCGCTTCGTAATAAGGGTGGGGGGTAATCCAGACTCGGTCGGGATGCATTCGGAAACACGATCCCTTAGAGTACGAAACGACCACCGGAGCGTCGGCCGACAAATTGCTGACATAAGGGAGAGATGACATGACGAACGACGCGAATCTAGGAATTCCTGCGGGATGGATTGGTGGTTTTGCCGGGTCGGACGAGAGATTCGCTTATCCGACACGCGATTTGGGTTCGCTGGACATGTTGAAGAACATGGACAACATAGCCTTACTTCAGCGTCAACAGGCCATCCTCTGGCCGGAGTTTAGCTGGCAGACGCAGCCCGACGCCGGCGACCCGAAGCGGTGCTTTCAAATGTTCGCACCAGACATCTCACGTATTGGCTACACCGAGCAAGGGCGCGTGTACGCGATCATCTGCCCGCAACAGGGAATCGGGTCACCTTCACTCGGCACTATCAACGTGGAAATCACGGTGACCGGCCAGCGCGGCTGGGTCGATGAGGACACACGAGCGCTGGCCTGCGACATGTCAGTGGAGGTAAGAATCTGGTTTGGGCACGGCCACCACGAAAACACCGTGATCAAGTTGCTTTGGAAGATGATCGATGATTTGGGCCACGACTTCCCGATCAGCAAAGACAAAGCAATCGTGGTCAGCACCCACAAGCCAGGATACCCTGACCAACCGATCTTCCAACTGTCGAAAGGTGAGAATCCCCGCTTCGATGCGCCCGAATTCGCCCGCCATCCCGACGAGGCGTGGTCGGTCGGGCACCTTGAGGCCGAGGTCGGTGCCATCAAGCAATCGGGCAGCCCCGTGGTCCAAGAATTCAGTCGATTACTGATGGAGGTCTTGAACATGAACAGTGGCAACATGTTGAAGGAGGGTAACGTTTTGACGTGGAACGTGTGGGTAAACCATCCAGAGTTCGTTGACCAAAAAGAGTGGCAGGAGCATGCCGAGAAGTGGCGCAAGTCGATCGACGTCAATCACAACAGCCCTGAACGTTGGGTTTCGCCCCCTCGCTTTCACGATGGGAGCTTGATCCCTGTGCCCAAGAATTTCGTAGCTCTCGAACTCGCCAAGATCCACGAATTCAAAAAAAATATTAAAAGAATGCACGCATGAACGGGGACGGCTTGCGCTGAGCTTTCCACTCGTACTGGACGAAGCGTCTCACCGGATGGCCATCTTGTGGGATCCTTGGGCGAGATTCATGCCAAAAATGTTCTTGGGCTCACTCTGGAGAGGGCTTCAAACGCAGGTTATGACGCTGTCGATGATCAAGGACGGAAAGTGGAAATCAAGACCACAACGCGATCCTCAATTTCCCTGTCAGCCTCAGGAACAAAAGCGGAGCGGCTGATCGTGGTGAAACTTGATGCCTTGACAGGTGCAGCAAAAATTATCTATGACGGTGATGCATCGCATGTGTGGGATCTGGCGGGTAAGCCTCAAAAGAATGGCCAGAAGAGCTTGGCACTGAGCAAGCTGCCTAGTTGATCCACCATTAGTGCAGACAAAGCTGGCTGCTGCCTCTGTTGAAGAGACGGCATCGCGCTGTGTCGGTCAGACTTGACGGTTCGCTATCCGAGGCACAACTTACCTTGCAAGTCATCAGGAACCTGAAAGGCTTGGGCTGTGTTTGAACTCCCGCTCCCACTTCTTGTCATGACCATGGTAGGCATTGTGGGCTTCGCGGCTTCCGGAGCCATCGCAGCTGCGCGAGCCGGCATGGACTGGTTAGGAGTCTTCACATTGGCCGCCGCTACAGCTATTGGTGGCGGAACCATGCGCGACTTACTCATGAGCACAACCCCCGGTTGGTTGATTGATTTTTGGCCTACCGTGATTTTGATCGCGATCACCGTTGTTGTGGTGTGGATTGCCGTGCGGGTATTTCCATGGCAACGACACCGAGCCTGGATGGGACGCATTTTTGTCTTCACCGACGCAATAGGCCTTGCCTCATTTACGATCGTGGGAACAGAAATTGCTCGTGATGCAGGTTTTTCTGTTGGACCCGCTGTCGTCTTGGGCGTAATTAGCGGGGTCGGTGGCGGAATAATTAGAGATGTGCTCGCTGGGAAACGAATCTCCGTTTTTGACGGCGAAGTTTACGCTCTCGCTGCGGTGGCCGGCTCCGTAGCATTTCTGCTCACCCAAAGTTTTAGCGAATGGGTCCCGTTCTTGGTCGGAGTGGCCGTTGTTCTGATTATTCGATTGGGTGCAGTTCTCACTGGGTGGCAGGTTCCCACGCTTGCAACACCGACACCGGATACACCGAAAACCTGAACTATCCACGATCGTTGCGCGTCAAGTTTATGAGTTAGATGGCGACCTGCGTCCTATCTGCCTTGCCAACAAAGGGGAGTCCGATCGAGCCCCCAAGCGTCTGTTTGCTCGTGGGTAGAATGGCTCCTTTGAGTTCCTCATCATCAAGGTCGACGTCACTTGGGGTCGGCGACTTTTTTTGGCGTGTAACGCAGGAGTCGGTCACGACCGCGGGGTCCTTGACACGGTCTATGCGGCTTGATGTGACTCGGATTCAATTAAAGAGAAAGAGGCTCACGCCGAGCGGCTCGCCGCTGAGAAGCAGGCTCGTACCGAACAGCTGCACACAAGATTGTGCTAATGACGATGGGTAACGAACCAAGATTGTGCCATGAAAACACCGGCACCATCTTCATGACAATGGACACTGAGTAATCACAATCCACGCATG
>DGQA01000013.1 GCA_002390705.1 Actinobacteria bacterium UBA4426
CTGGCTTCGGCTCTGGCTTCGGCTTTTTTGTCGGCTTACTCGTGTCCGTCTCACCAGAATCGTCTGGCTTCTGGGTAGGGGACTGATTTTGGGCAGGTTTCTCATCTTGCTCGATGCTGGAACCTAAACCACTAGAGGACAAAAACTTTTCTAGTGGCGAAGCCTTGAGGGTTGATTTGATAACCTTCAGGAGTGTCAGATCTGATGCGTCAACTTCAATTTGGCTAACCGAGCCAGGAGTTATGACAGTAGGAAGCGAAAATTCCGCCACAACAACTGCACCCTTTTCATTCGTTACGGTGACCTGAGAATCCCCACCTTGACCCGCGGGCTCAGCCGTGAGCGTGACATCGGGACCCACAACAAATCGGATAGTTACCAGTCCATTTGTGAGCGTGATATGCGTTGCCGCACCACCAGTGCTGCGCATGGAAACGGCCCCACTTGCAGTTGTAGTGAACTGCAGATCACCACTTTGATCGCCACTAAGTTCAGCCTGGACTCGGGGAGTACCAGGAATATCGAGCGACGCTTTCACGGGATCTTTAGATTCTGCGTTTTCTGGCTGGTGATTAAGATTAAAACTCACTTGATCAACATCACTGGGATTCCATTGCGCAGTGAATCCATTCGCCGCCGGATCGCCGGTTCGCAGTGGGGTATAGATCACGGGTGAATCGCCGTCAGATGTCAGCTGTTTGACTGTTTTAGCTTCACCTTCTACCTCAGCGGAGACAAGAAGTTTCGTTGTTCGTGCAGGCGAAGTGACAAGCACGTGGGCTCGCACCGCCCCCGCGCTCACACCGGTAGCGTTAACGCTGGTGGAGAACGGGGGTGCTTGTGGCAAAGCACGAACGGCAAGCGGAGTCACGTCCATAGAGCCAACGCCCCCACCGATGGCACTACCGACCGAAGCTCCTGCAGCATCGAGTGGTTGGTAGGCCCATGTGTCGTCGGGGCTTGCGACAGTGAGTAGCTGCTGAACACCAGGCACGTTATTGTCGTACAGGCTGATGTCCCACCCGGAATCCACGGCGACTATTGATGCGGGAGTGACCGTGTGTCCCGCTCCGGTTTCATCGTAAAGTCCCATCGTGTAAATCGCCCCCTCCACCAGGGCAGACTGCAAAATTTCTGCGATAGCCACTGGCCCTGCCCGACGTGATTCCGCTGCGGCCTCCTGTGCGTTGGAAAGCAACTGAGTTGCCCAAAGCTGCTCGATACTGCGCTGCAGATCCGCATTTTTTTCATTAAGGGCGTAGGCGAACGGCGCCGAGTCATTAAAACTTTGGACCGACGCGATGTTCTGGAAAAATTGTTGCGATAAAACGGCCATGCCTTCGCAGCGACCTGCTGTAAGAGCCGAGTTAACTTGGTCAAGCCACTGCACGGCGCTAGGGAACAACTGGCAATCGCTGATCTTGCCACCAATGCAGACATTTTCAGGCCCAAATAGCGTGATCAAACTTTCCGTTTCTAAGGACCCAGACTGTTTCGCGTTCGCAAAAGAAAAACCATCCGGGTCGCTCAAAAATCCGGTGTTCACACTAATCTCAGTCGCTTGCGGTGATGCGCTTGCAGACGCTTCCCCCGTGGGTGCAGATTCGTCGTCACTGGCACAAGAGGTGGCCCCCAACAGGAGCACACCAATCGCAACAAAGCGAACCGCGTGCCGCTTCTGCCCACTTGACCTCATTGCACGTCCTCCAAAGATGTGACAACGCGGATACCGGGAAGGTCCGTTTGCATTTCCACGACGTCTACTCCAGCCTCGCCCACCAGCCAGTGCTGATCACTGTCAAGGTTGATGCCTTCAAAGCCCTGTAATGAATTAGTGATTGCGTCAATAGTCGCTTTCACCGACGTTCCCGCAGCACCATCAGTTTCCGGATCCGTTGGGATCGTGGCGACAATGCAGTCACCTGTCGTCGAGCAAAAGGTTCGAGCTTGAGACTCAATTGTTCCACTCGGCGTCTCTGGGACGAAAATTATTGAGTAGCCCGCCGCCGCTGGGGCCGTATCAGGCACCCAAATCCGACTTACTCGGTCTCTCGTTTCCTCCGAGTTGGCTGCCGGTAAATCTAGGATCAGGAGCCCGGCCGCAAGCTCACCCACTTGAGCACGTTCAATTCTTTCAGTTTCAGCGTTACCGCGTATGCCGGGCGCGACTTCACCTGTCGCCCCAGAGGCCATGTCAGTTTCGCGTGGCGTACCCGTTTCTCCAAGAGTCTGCACGGCAAAACCACCGACCCCAACGATCAGCAAGGTCGAGGCCGCGAGTGCCATAACTTTCCATAAACGTGGTCCTCGTTTTTTTTCCAGCCTTCGTTCGACCAAAGAAGGCACCTCGTCACCGGAGGACATCTTTGAGGAAGGGATCTGGTCGAGAACTAACTGCACAAGTCGTGTTGGAGCTTCACCCACCTCGTGGGTGGCAGGCCCGAGAAAAGCACTGTAATTAGCGAGGACCAGTTGAGAGAAATCCTGATCACTCGCGACTGTGGGATTTACTTCCCCGCCCTCTCCCACGCCAGTTGTGTCATTCATCTTGGGGCCCCTCTCGAAAAGAATCTAAGTTTCTCGCGGTTGTGAACGGTCGAAGGTGCCCGAGATCCTCAGCAAGTGATCGCCGGGCCCTGGACAAGCGCGACTTAATTGTTCCTTCAGCACATCCCAATATTTCCGCAGCATCGAGTTGCGTGTATCCGTACATATCGACCAAGAGAATCGTTTGTTGTTGCTCATGTGACAAAAGCGCCAGCGATCGAGAAACATCTAAATGCTCATCACTGGGATGAACACGGTCAAAGGTTGGTGCGGTAGTTGCCTGCACTTCGATGTCCTCTAGGTCGGCTAGCTCGGCAGTAAGGTTCTTCTGGCGCTTCTTGACACAAGCAAGAGCAGCGTTAACCGCGATTCGGTGGAGCCACGTGCTGACCGCCGAATCACCCCTGAAATTTACGGCGGCCCGATGAGCCGAAAGGTACGTCTCTTGAAAGGCATCAGCTGCGTCCTCTTCATTTGCGGTGATTTTCAGCACCACTGCCCAAGCAGCACCAGAGGTCCGCCGGACGATTTCCGGAAAAGCTGTGTCGTCTCCTGACACGTGGTCGAGCAGGAGCTCCAAATCTGTTTTATCTCTTTCTAACATGTTAATGAGAGCGTAACGAAGAAAGCCATTGGGCGTTGGTTCGCATCTTCGAGTCGCTTGATAACAACGAGGTTTCCTCGCGTAGCGCCGGGCTAGCGAGTGAAGAGCGTTAGGATTGCCTGCCCCTGGCCTACAACCTCGCCACTGAGCTTGCCGGCCCTGCTGGTCAGGGGTCCTTGGGAGAGCCAAGCCCGATTCCCGACCAATAGCTGCCGCCCGCATCAGGCTCGACTCGAGCGAATTGTTTTACTTATTTGCTTCTTGGTAATCCTGAACCTTTTGCTCACCACTTTTGATGAATCTTCGAGATTAAATACGAGTCTGTAATAACCGGACTTAATCTTGATTTTCGTGAAAGCTGCCACATCGGTGCCGTCCAATTGAACGGAGCTGATTTTCCGGTAGATAACTTTACTCTTGCGAGGTGTGCGTTTCTTAGTACTAGATGACTTGACCTTGACCGTGAATCTTTTTTGAAGAGTGACACTCACAACCGCGCTGCTTGCGCTGGCGAGCTGAAGTTCTTCCATGTCAATCTTCAGCATGGCCCTTTTTCCTGAGCCAATCAGTTGCATGGCAGCACGCGGGACGGGGAGTCTCGTCGCTACCGACGTCGTGGATTGATTTGTTGCCGATAGAACAACAGGCGTTAGCACCTCCGCAGGAGTTGGGGCCGATGGTGCCTCAGCCGCTGGCCTGTCTGTGTAGGTGTATCCACCCCACAAGGATGCTCGTCCAACTGTGGGGCCAAGGACGACGTGTACGTCTACGATCCCAGCAACTGCCGAAGGCGGCACGACAGCATCAATGTGGTGGCCGGCGATCACGATAAATGATGGCGACGGCGTTTCACCAAACATCACAGCTCTCGCTGTCGTGAAGTCTCCTCCGCTCAGTGCAATTGTCTGCCCACCTGACAGGGGTCCACTGCTGCTGCTCAGTCGGGAGATTGAGTTATCGCTGCCACCACCACCACCGCCACCGCCACCGCCGCCACCTGGCGGTGAGGGTGCAGGAGCGAGGGAGCAGGGAGCAGGCTGAGCTGGAGTATCGGTTAGGGCTCCGATGTAAAGAAGGTGAGCCGTGGTTGCTGCACCAGGACTGCACACGATTGATTTGGTCGAAAGCTGAACCAGAGAGCTTTCCACCTGTGCGGGCGTAGCCGATCCGTTAGCACCCAAGTAGATTGCCGCGGCTCCTGCGACGTGAGGGGACGCCATTGACGTTCCCGACATTGTTGTGGAGCACGTGTCGCACATGATCGCTGCCGATTCGATGGAAGAACCAGGAGCAAAAATGTCTACCACCGTTCCCCAATTGGAGAAGCCACTGCGGTAATCATTGCTAGCCGCAGAAGCTACCGTGATCGCGTTACCCGCGCGGGCTGGAGAGTAGTATTTGGCGTCGTCGTTGCTGTTCCCAGCCGCGACGACCACTGAAATCCCAGATGCGACCAAGTTGTTCACCGCGGCATCAAGCGTATTGTTACCACCACCACCAAGGCTCATGTTGACCACCGCTGGTCGAGTGGGAAAATTGAGTGAATGATTTGTTCGCACCCAGTCCAATCCAGCGACGACATCTGACATTGAGCCCGAACCCCAGCAGTTCAGGACCCGCACACCAACAACTGTTGCCTCTTTTGCTACACCGTACTTTGTCCCGACTGCCGTGCCCGCAACGTGTGTTCCATGGCCTTGGCAGTCATCTGGGTTAACGTCGTCATCAACCGCGTCGTAGCCGCTAGCCACTCGACCGGCAAATTCCTCGTGCGTGGCGCGAAGGCCAGTGTCAACTACGTACACGATAACGCCGCAGCCTTCCCCGCCTCCTTGGTAAGTTGTGCTCAAGGGCAGGGATCGTTGATCCACTCGATCAAGGCCCCAAGGCGCATTAACTTGCTCCGTACCCGAATAAATCGAGACTTTGGCGTCTACCTCTACGGACAGCACTCCAGGGTCATTTGCAAGATCTTGGGCATCTCTTGTTGTTAATTCAACGGCAATGGCATTGACTGCTTGGCTCATCACTTCTTCAACATCACCGCCAATAGAAACGGCTTTTTCTTGAACCCTTTTGAGTATTCGATCATTTTTGACCATGACAATAAACGACTCGGTGACTCCTTCGGCAGGTGAGTTTCTCTCCGGCTTTGCCGCAACAATTTTCTTCTCCGCAGCAGATTCCTTCACACGCCTGCTTGTCCCGAAAGCCTCCGAGCAGGTTGGCGGGGCGGGAACAGCGTAAGTGAACGCATTGGCCATGGTCACATTTCCGCCAGGGGCTGTGACTGACAAGTTAACAACACCAACCGAAGCAGCCGGCGTAATCGCGGTAATGGACGATTCTGAATCAACAACGAATGAACTTGCAGCTACCCCTCCGAAAGTGACCGCTGTCGCTCCCCACAGGTTTGCTCCTGTGATTACGACGGCAGTGTTGCCGTTAGTGGGGCCAGTTACTGGACTGATTTCAATCAGTGAAGGGGCTTCACCGTAGGTGAAAAAGTTGCTTTTAATTGTCATTCCATTGGCGTTCGTGATGGCGACATCCACTGTCCCCGCTGCATGAGCCGGAATAGTGACACTCATTCTGGTATCGGAATGGACGGTCAAACCCACCACGCGGGTCCCGCCAAACGTAACGGATGATGTACCGGACACGGTAGAAAAGTTTCTACCATTTATTAATACGGAAACCGCTCCTGACGTTGGTCCGGAAGTACGCGACAAGCTCGTAACGATTGGCCGCTCCTGGCTGTATATGTAGCCATCGGCCATTGACCCGGTACCGGCAGGAGTTGTCACGGACACGTCGACAGCCCGATCAGCTTCGTCACTGGAGATCGAATAGAGGTACCGCCCAGGCACAGCTGGTGAGACTCCGGTTGAACTGGAGATCAACGCTTGCGCTCCCCCGTCTTTCCAATTTCCTGGATCGTCGCTTGCAGTGGCAATAATGCGCGAGTTCGTTCTTGTGTTGGGGTCGGCATACCCGATGACGAACTTTCCGTTACCGGCGTACGTGGGGGTGCCCACCGTGGCGTAGTTGAAAACGACATCGACATCACCAATTTGACGCCCAGTTACCGACGAACGGTCGACGATTAACAATTGAAACGAGAACTTTGGGCCAGAAGACGGATGCTCACCAACATTGATCCAGTTCACACAGTAGGCGGGTGAGCCATCCCACGTGATTGCACCGTGGGTCGTGGGGCTAGTTGACGTGTTTCTCGTGTCAACGTCAGTGAAAAGTGGAAGAATCACTGGCCTGGTAGTGGTTCCAAGGACCACACCCCGGTAGTCAGAAAATGACCCATTATTGTTATCAAAAGCGACGCCACCGTTGTTGTTGATTTGAATCTTGTTGTAGGAGGTGCCGAACCAGTTTGCGTTAAAACCCAACGACGGGTTCCTGTTTGAACCCCAGTCATCCGTGCGGCCTAATGAATTTGCTGAGCACCCTGCAGCATCAACGATTGCGGCTGACTGAATTTTCGGCAAATTTCCAGAATCGGGGCCAACCGAAGCTGCTCCGTGCTCTTTAAGTTTTGCTTCGGCGAGCGCAATCGGGTCGCTTTCCTTGGGCGACGGCCCGGTTTCGGACACACTGTCAAAAGATGAAGCTCCTAGCGTGGGAGTTGTTGCGGTGATCTGCGAATCTGAGACAACGGTGACACCAGTGGCGGCTGTGCCTCCAATTTCAACGGATGTTGCATCGGTGAAGTTAGTGCCGTTGATCGTGACTGACTGCCCGCCCGAGTACGGACCAGTGTTGGGTGTGATGCCTGTTATTTGCGGGCGGCTTGCCCCCGTTGGGTCGCCCACGAACAGCAGCAAGTTTGGGGATCCACTTTTCGGGTCGGTAACAAGGCCGGCGGTTGCTTGGCCGGCCAATGCGGCAGAAACTTGTGAGGGGTTAGCTGATGCGTTAGCACCTAGATAGACCGCTGCCGCCCCCGCAGCGTGCGGGGATGCCATTGATGTTCCCGACATCGTTGTTGAGCAAGAGTCACACGACGCTGAGGCAGACAAAATGTTGGACCCTGGGGCAAAAATGTCCAAGGTCGACCCGTAGTTGGAGAAATAGCTTCGACCATCTGTGCTGGTAGTGGAACCTACGGTCACTGCGGATGTCGCCCGAGCGGGTGAATAACCACTCGCAGGTGCGGAGGAGTTACCGGCTGCCACGACAACAGTCACTCCCGAGTTGCTCAACGATTGCACTGCTGCGTCCATGGTGGCGCTAGCTGGGCCCCCGAGACTCATATTGGCAACAGCTGGCTTACCCGGATGATTTGTGCCGTGATTCGCTGCGATCCATTCAAGACCGCCGATAACTCCCGAGTAAGAGCCGGAACCCGAGCAGTCCAGTACCCTTACGCCAACAACGGTTGCCCCTTTAGCGACGCCATATTGTGTCCCGACCGCCGTGCCGGCAACGTGGGTGCCATGCCCATGACAGTCTTCGGGGATGCTGTCGTTATCGACCGTGTCGGTCCCAGCTGCTACTCGGCTCGAGTATTCGTTGTGACTTGCACGAATTCCTGTATCAACGATGTACACAACGACACCGGACCCGGTCCCGTAAGGATCGTAGGAATTGTCCAGTGGAAGGTCGCGCTGGTCGACGCGGTCGATGCCCCACGTTGGATTTGCTTGGTTTGACACGGTCACGACTCCGTCGGCTTCTATATCAACTACAGACGGATTTTTCCTCAGTTCGGCCGCGGCTTCGTCAGAAAGTTGGACAGCCATTCCAGGGAACACATTTGTATAAGTGTGCGTTACGGTTCCGCCCAGGGTTTCGACAACGCTTTGGGTGGATGCAATCTTTGCTGCACTACTGAGTTGCACGATGTATGAAACGAGAGGGCCATCGAATGTGGTGGGGGATTCGCCAAGAACTTCTTCTACACACTCAACTTCATCTGACTCCATGTCGCTTGAATCCAGATCATTGAGCGTTGCACACAATTCGTCGGTGGTGGGCTCGGTGGTGGGCTCGGTG
>DGQA01000041.1:0-9214 GCA_002390705.1 Actinobacteria bacterium UBA4426
CGGCAACTCGGGCGGTTGCGCCCCACTGGGGTGCGGCGGCGGAAATGATTTTTTCACGCCACACCTCCCACAGTTTTGCGGTCAACGAGTGGCAGCGACTTGAGGCCCCGGTCAAGGTGCCACTGCAAAAATGCCGCGATAAGTCCACTCGCTTCGGACCGCGCACGTAACTCACTTGATTCTGCCCGATCCCACTCCCCCGACAACAATGCACCCAATAGGGCGATCGCTTCCGGTGTCGGAGCAGCTGCACCAGGGGGACGACACCCATCACACACAATCCCGCCCGCCGCGATGGCAAAAGCTCGGTGTGGACCTGGACTGTCGCACTGTGCGCAGTCGTGGAATGACGGTGACCAACCAGCCACGGCGAGCGAGCGGAGTAAGTAACTATCCAAGATCAGCCTTGGGTCATGCTCTCGTGCAGTCATGGATCTCAGTCCCGATACCAAAAGCGCGAACTGCGGAACCGCCGGTTCCCCTTCGTGCGGGGTGAGCCGCTCCGCTGTTTCAAGCATCGCTGTACCGGAAGTCCACGCAACGTAGTCAGATGAGAGTTGACCACCCATCGCCGAAATACTTTCCACCTGCGTAATATTTTCAAGCGATTTACCCGTGTACAACTGGATGTCAACGTGGGCAAATGGCTCTAGCCGTCCACCAATTCGACTGGATGTTTTGCGAACTCCCCGAGCGACCGCACGAACTCGGCCATGGCTTCTCGTCAACAAGGTGACAATTCGATCGGACTCGCCAAGTTTTTGAGCTCGAAGCACGACTGCTTCATCGCGATAAACTGGCACACTACATTCTAATCGCCAACGCGCGATATTTGCGGACCAAATTTCCGGACAAGAGCGGCATGTCTGATCACAATGAACCAGTTCCGGGCAAAACAGCGCGCCCCAAGCTCAATATCGGGTTCATGGCTCTCGAACCACGATGTGCGGAGGAAGTAAATTTTCTTAGTCCTGATCGAGGATTTAATCTTGCACATCGTGATCTGGTCATTCTCTCTTCTCACCGGTGACGAATCAGAATCCGAGCCGCCGTAGCTGCTTGGGGTCTCGCTGCCAGTTCTTGGCAACCTTTACTCGAAGATCTAAGAAGACGGCGGTGCCCAAGAATTGTTCAATCTCCAACCGCGCCTCCGTACCTACTCGCTTCAGACGAGCTCCGCTTTTGCCAATCACAATTGCTTTTTGGCTGTCACGCTCCACAAAAAGATTGGCGTAAATATCTGTGAGGGGAAAATTTTCAGGGCGATCTTCTCGCAAGGACATATCTTCAATCGTGATAGCGATCGAGTGCGGTAACTCGTCTTGGACACCCTTAAGGGCTGCTTCCCGAATCAATTCAGCGATGAAAATCTCTTCAGGCTCGTCAGTCACCGTGTCCGCGGGAAAAAACTGAGGACCAGTTGGCATCGCCTTCATGAGCTCATTAACTACAACATCAACCTGATCATCTGATTTGGCGGATACGGGGATAATCGCGCTCCAGGTCAAGCCAACTTCCTGTCCAAGTTTCTCAACTGCCAGAAGCTGCTTCGCAATCTGCTCTGGATTACCTAGATCTGTTTTAGTTACCAACGCAAAGTAAATACTCTTCGATAAACCAGCAATCGACTTTGCAATATATCGATCACCGGGTCCGATCGGTTCATTAGCTGGAATACATAGTGCGACTGCATCGACTGTTCCATAAGTGTCCTTCACTTCATCATTGAGTCTCTCCCCCAACAAGGTCCGTGGGCGATGAATTCCAGGCGTGTCAACCAAGATCAACTGGCCGTCCGGTCGGGTGATAATGGCCCGAATCACCCGGCGGGTTGTTTGCGGGCGATCTGACGTGATCGCAACCTTGCTTCCCATCGCCGCATTGAGCAATGTGGACTTGCCCGTATTCGGGCGTCCAACAATTGCTGCGAATCCACTCGTGAACTCAGTGTTAGTCATGTAACGCCTATATCCGTTCTCTCATCACGCAATCACGCTAGCAGGGGCAGTGCAAGAAATGGTGCCGCTAGCCAGATCAGAGCCTTGCTTGATCGGGCCTAATCCGTGCCACGCGCTGAGTCTGCCTCTGTTGGCACACTTTCCTCAACTGCCTCGGCCGCCACCGCTTGCACGAAACCAATCCGGTTACGACGACCGCTGCCCGCCTCGGCGGTCAAATTCCATCCCTGCACGTGAATACGTGACTCGGCAATTGGCACCCGACCGAGTTTTTTCGCCATCAAGCCTAAAACTGAGTCGACCCCTTCCTCTTCGGGGTCAATATCGATGTTGATTAGCTCTGCGAAATCACCAATATTCATGCGAGCCATGACCCGAAATCCCCCCTCTTCCAACTCTTCGACTTCGGGTGCTGCCGTATCGTACTCATCGGCGATCTCACCCACAATTTCCTCGAGAATATCTTCGATAGTGACAATTCCGGCCGTGCCGCCGTACTCGTCAACCACAATCGCCATATGCACTCGGGCAGATTGCATATCCCGCAACAGGTCGTCGGCTTGCTTGCTATCGGGCACGAAATAGGGAGCCCGCATGAGGTCCTCAACTTTTTCTGTGTGCTCAGCATCTCGATATTCAAAAATCCTTTTGACGATGTCCTTGAGATAAATCACCCCAACAATGTCGTCAGCGTTCTCGCCGATTACGGGGATCCGAGAGAACCATGAGCGCAGACCGAGCGACAAGGCCTGGCGTAATGACTTGTTGCGCTCGATAAAAACCATTTCCGTGCGCGGGACCATTACTTCTCTCGCAAATGTGTCACTCAGCTCAAAGACTGAATGGATCATGGCTCGCTCGTCATCTTCGATCAACGAATCATTCGACGCCAGGTCAACGAGTTCCCTTAATTCGGCTTGGGAATCGAATGGGCCTTGTCGAAATCCTTTACCAGGGGTGAGGGCATTACCGATGTGGATCAGCAAGGTTGCGATGGGGCCAAGGATTGCAGCCAAGAATTTGGCTGGTCCGGCGCTGGCTAGTGCGATCTTCTCCGAATGCATTCGGCCGAGTGTTCTGGGAGCGACCCCAAGACCAATATACGAAATCACTACCAAAACCGAAGCAACAATCGCAAACGCAACCAAAGCCGGAAGGTTGGTTGCCTCAACCAGCCAATTCATTCCATGGTAACTCGCCAGAACAAATGCTGTGATGCTCAAGACAGTAGAAACGAACAGCAGGACGTTTACGTAGCGCGGGCGGTCATCCAGCACACTCAAGAGTCGCAGGCTCACTTTGGTGTCCTCGAGGTCCTCCACTCGCGATCGCGAGATCCGACTGATTGCGGTTTCGGCACTAATTAGCAGTCCTGCCACCACTACCAAGATCAGAGAGATCGCGAGAGTGACGATCACTGTGAGTGCCAGTCGCGCAAGAGGGTATCTGTGAGAGCGAACATTTCAGTATGCTCCTCTACTTCCTGATGATCAAGCCCCAGTAAATGCAGAATACCGTGGGTAACCAAATACTCGCACTCTTGTTGAAGTGTGCGGCCCGCTTCGCGCATTTGAGGCGGCAGAAAATCTGGGCAAATGACAATGTCGCCCAGGAAACCACTCTCGCTTATCGACCCTGCTTTGGGCAAAGTAATTTGATCAATGGGAAACGAAAGCACGTCCGTGGGGCCAGGTTCTTGCATCCAATCTTCATGAAGCGTGGACATGCGTTCGGGATCAATAAAAGTGATGCCGCCTCTCACATCAGGGTGAATTCCTAAAAAGTCGAGGTGGTGCGTGACAAGTTGATCGATCGCGGCTAAGTCGATTACCGCCGTGGTTTCATTATCAATTTCCATCATTTGGGTGCTCATGAAGTAGACCGAGCCCCCGAGGCCTTGCTCTGTTGTACTTGGTCATATTGGTCGTAGGCAGACACGATCTCGCCCACCAATCGGTGTCGAACCACATCACTTGCAGTCAACCGACAAAACTCAACGTCACCCACATTATTGAGAATCTCGGAAACCAATCGCAACCCGCTCATGGTCCCCGACGGCAAGTCCACCTGCGTGACGTCACCGGTAACCACCATAGTTGAACCAAAACCCAATCGAGTAAGGAACATTTTCATTTGCGCAGCCGACGTATTTTGAGCTTCATCGAGAATAATGAATGCGTCGTTGAGCGTCCTGCCGCGCATGTAGGCCAATGGCGCAATTTCAATTGTTCCGCTGGTAATCAATCGCGGGATTGAGTCCGGATCTATCATGTCGTGCAGGGCGTCATAGAGGGGACGCAAATATGGATCAATTTTTTCCGACAGCGTTCCGGGCAGAAAACCCAACTTTTCGCCTGCTTCGACCGCCGGTCGTGTTAACACGATTCGGGTCACCTGCTTTGCTTGCAATGCTTGGATTGCTTTTGCAACCGCTAGGTACGTTTTTCCTGTTCCCGCCGGGCCAATTCCAAAAACAATCGTATTTTTGTCAATTGCTTCAACGTATTTTTTTTGATTCAATGTCTTGGGCCTAATTGTTTTACCGCGGCTACTCAAAATATTGGCGGTCATTAACTCACTTGGCCGCGTTCCCGATTTCATGAGCGAAATTGAACGTTGAACGGAATCGGCATTAAGCCCTTGCCCGGTACGAATCATAGCTAGCATTTCAGTGACCAAAGTGTCGATCGTGTCAACGGATTTGTCTTCACCCTCGAGCGTGATTTGGTTGCCGCGTACCAAAATATCGACTTCAGGGAATGCGCCCTCGATCAATTGCAGGTATTCATCTGCTACCCCTAGTAGTGCGACCATTGATTGTGAAGCGGGAACCTCAACGAGTGTTTTGGTCATCCGGGGGGCCACCCCAAGTTTCGGCCACCCAAAACATGAGCGTGCGCATGAAAGACACTTTGACCGGCCTCGGCTCCGGTATTAAAGACGATTCGGTAGTCGCTCAAGCCTGCCTCCGTGGCAACCTGTTCTGTCGCTGCAAGAACAGCAGCCGCTTGTACGGGATTGGCAACTGCTAGCGACGCAGCATTTTCGTGGTGCTCGGTCGGAATTACCAAGATGTGGGTGGGAGCCTTGGGATCTAAGTCGGTGAAGGCAACTACCTCAGGGGTGCGCAGCACGATATTCGCCGGGATCTCTCCGGAAACAATCACACAAAAGATGCAATCAGGCATTGCTCAATCCTTTCATGGTGCCTCCACTTTGGCTATCCCACTCCCCTGACTGGGTAAATAGGTATGAAGCACCCACCACCCCGGCTGTTTCTGAGCGAAAAACACTCGTCCCTAATGTAAGGGACTCGGCTTCACCGAATAATTCACGCTCGCGTGCACTTATGCCACCTTCGGGACCGACAATGAGTAACACCGACCCCGAAGTGACCCCGGAATATTTTTCCCCGCTGGCCTCAACAAGCACGATGACATGGTCATACGTCGACAATCGATTCGCCAATTCAGGCGAAGTCACCGGGTCGCGGATTTCTGGAGTCCAGGACCTGCGGGACTGTTCGGTCGCAGCCCGACTGATGTTAGTCCACTTAGTGAACTGCTTTGCGACTTTGTCTCCCTGCCACTTGACCACGCTGTGATCTGCCATCCACGGAATTAGCCCCATCACGCCAACCTGCGTCAACATGTCAAGTGAGTTCTCAAGTCGATCGCCTTTGATGAGTGCTTGGGCAACATCGATGCGCAAGCTGGGAAGCGCCTCGACCGCAATATTTCTCACGACGAATTCGCCTTCGATATTTAAGTTCCCCGAGATGCGTTTTCCTCGACCGTCAACCAACTCACACAATTCATTAGGTTCGATCCGCATGACCGACATGTGATGGGACACCGCCTTGGGTAGCTCCAAAATTGACTCGAGGGCAGCATCACTCACGAATTCCGGGTCAACTAAAAAAACTGGTGCGCTCACTTGTTAGTGAACGCCTCTTTGAGTCGGGAGAAAACACCGGTTGAATCAGATCGAGTCACAACCGTGTTGGGTTTCTCATCACGGATTTGCGCAAGTTTCTCGAGGAGTTCCTGCTGTTCTGTTGTGAGTTTACGAGGTGTCTCAACATTTATGTGGACAAAAAGGTCGCCGCGGGTATTGCTTCGAAGCCGGGCTGCTCCTTTATTCTTCACAGTTATCACCGCACCAGATTGCGTACTGGCAGCAATCGTAATGTCTTCGGGACCATCCAGCGTTTCGATATTGATGGATGTTCCCAGGGCGGCTGAAGTCATCGGGATTGTAACTACACAATGCAGCTGATCGCCTTGACGCTCGAAGAGATCATGGCCGCGCACCACAATCTCGACGTAGAGATCGCCAGCCGGGCCCGCGTTGGGGCCAGCTTCACCTTGACCCTGTAATTGAATTCTGGTTCCCGTGTCAACGCCGGGCGGAATTTCAATTGTCAGGTTTCGGCGGTGGCGAACCCGTCCCTGTCCGGAGCACTCAACGCATGGGTGCGGGATGGTACTTCCGTGCCCCTGGCAAGTAGGGCATGGGCGTGAGGTCATGACTTGTCCCAAGAAACTTTGCTGCACCGATTGGATCTCGCCGTGCCCTTTGCACATGACGCAGGTCGCGGCCTCGGTACCTGCGGTCATACCGGTTCCGGTGCACTTTTCGCAAGAAATTGCAGTATCCACGGCAATTTCTTTTTTCTCACCAAAAACTGCGGCCGTTAAATCAATGGTGATACTGATCAGCGCATCCTGGCCTCTACGAGCCCGACCGCGTGGCCCGCGACGCTGCCCACGGCCACCAAAGAATGCATCCATCACGTCACCGAAATCAAAACCGCCGGAAGAGGCTCCGCCCCGATTGCTCAGTGGATCCCCGCCGAGGTCATACATTTGACGCTTTTCAGGATCACTCAACACTTCGTATGCTGCCGTCACCATTTTGAATTTTTCTTGGTGTTCCAAGTCAGGGTTGACGTCGGGGTGTAACTCGCGGGCAAGCCTGCGGTAAGCCTTTTTAATCTCCTCGGGGGACGCAGTACGGCCCACCCCAAGGAGTTCGTAGTAATCAGTTGCAGCTGTACTCATCTAGCTCACTTAACTCGCTAACGTTTTAGGCGGACAGGGTTTAGGGGAAACATGTTCGTTTTTTACTCGTCGGAAAGGAATCGACTCACGTATTGGGCTACTGCTTGAACTGTGCTCATTGAGTTTACATAATCCATATTGGTTGGTCCGATCACTCCGAGTGAAGCCACCGGCGTGCTTTCTTTCGCGTAGTGTGACGTGACGATTGACGTCGAATTTAAGCCTTCCACTTGATTTTCGTGACCGATCCGGACGGAGAGCTTTGTTTCGGTACCGACCTCCCCCAGCAGCCGAAGGAGTACTACCTGCTCTTCGAGCGCCTCGAGCACCGGTTGAATTGTCATGGGGAAATCTTCGTTGTAGCGGGCTAAATTGGATGCCCCACCCAACACCACCCGTTCGTCTAGTTTTGCGGTAACGGTTTCCAGAATTTCCACGATTACCGCCCTCACAAGTGGGCGGTTTTCAGTATTGAATGATTGTTCGAGGTCCTCTATGCGTTGCGGGACTGATGAAAAAGGTTGATCAGAAATCGCTACGGAGAGTCGGGCTCGAAGGTCGGCCAGCAGAACTTCGTCGATCGGAACCGAGCACTCCACAATGCGTTGTTCCACCCGACCACTGTCCACAATCAACATGATCATCAGTCGGTGTTCATTGAGGGGAATAAGTTCAATCCGGCGCACCTGGCTGCGTGAGAGTGACGGGTATTGAACCACCGCGACCTGCTTTGTGAGCTGGGCAAGCAGCCGAACTGTTAGAGTCATAATGTCGTCAAGATCCACCGCGTCGGAAAGGAAACGGTCAATTCCTTTGCGCTCAGCAGCACTTAATGGTTTTACCTGTGAGATTTGGTCAACAAACATGCGGTAACCAAGATCCGTGGGAATGCGCCCAGCCGAAGTGTGCGGGGCCGTGATGTACCCCTCTTCTTCCAGAGCCGCCATGTCATTGCGAATCGTGGCAGGGGAAACGCCGAGCTGGTGCCGATCCACTAACGCTTTTGAACCCACTGCCTCGTGGGTGGCAACGTAGTCCGACACAATCGCTTGAAGCACCGCAAGCCTGCGTTCCTCCAGCATCTGCGCCTCCACATATTCGACGGGTTTTGAAGCAATTTGCCTGAGCATTTTGGTTCCTGCTGGCACTCTGGCCGTCAGAGTGCCAGTCTACGCCCAAACGGTGAATCCGTCAGCCGAGGAGTTCCCGAATCACCCGATCCGCGAATAATCTTCCTGCATCAGTGATCTGAATCACCCCTTGCTCTAGGCCTTGCGCGCGGATCAGTCCTTGTCCTGCCAATTCCTTGGCTCGATTGACTTCCTCAGAATTAAGTTCACTCATGTCCAGCCCCGATCGAGTCCGCAGGGCCAACATCACAGTTTCCACATGGATTTGTTCCAGAGTCAGTTCCTCAAAATCAGCCTGCACACTCTCTCCTGCTGACAACGCTTGAGCATACGTTGCCGGGTGCTTGTGGTTTACCCAACGCCGACCATCCAGATGACTGTGTGCACCCGGTCCAATTCCCCACCAATTCGCATTGGTCCAATAGGCCTGGTTGTGTTCGCATTCGCCACCAGGCTTCGCCCAATTAGAGACTTCATACCAGTTGAAGTCCGCGCCCTGCAGCATCACGTCAATGATGTTGTAGCGATCAGCGCAAGCGTCCTCGTCCGGCGGGGGCAGCACACCTGATTTTACTGCCCGTGACATGGGAGTGCCAGGTTCAACAATGAGTGAATACGCGGAAACGTGATCAACACCCGCGTCAATACACGCATTCACCGAAGCACGAACGTCAGAATCCGTCTCGCCAGGAGTACCATAAATCAAATCGAGATTCACATGATCAAAACCAGCCTGGCGTGCAAGCTTCGCCGCCTCTTCGCTGGCACCAGCAGTATGAGTCCGCTGCAAAGTAGCAAGTACGCCCGGAGCCACACTTTGCATGCCAAATGAAATTCGGTTGAACCCTCCTTCGCGTAACTCTGCAAGCATCCGTGCGTCAACTGAATCCGGGTTTGCCTCCGTTGTGATTTCCACACCGTCTGACAGGGGGAAATATTTTTTAACCCCGCTAAGAATTTGGGTCAGGGCGTGGGAGCCAATTAGTGTCGGCGTTCCCCCGCCAACGAACACGCTCGAGACGGTAGGTGCACCGAGCTCCCTCGATGCCAGTGCCAGCTCGCA
>DGQA01000041.1:9220-9464 GCA_002390705.1 Actinobacteria bacterium UBA4426
ATCAATAATTCATGGAAACTGGCTTGGGAAACCCCGCCGCCCAGTTCTTGGGCGGTGTACGTGTTGAAGTCGCAATAGCCGCAGCGGCTAGCGCAAAAGGGAATGTGAACATATATTGAAAAAGGTGCGTGGCTTGTCTCGATCATTTCTTCGGGGGTGCATCAGATGTCGACAGAGCAGCGATGAACGCCTCCTGTGGGACCTCGACTCGGCCAACCATTTTCATTCGCTTCTTTCCTTCTTT